>NZ_JZKH01000038.1 GCF_000961885.1 Streptomyces rubellomurinus | reverse complement strand
GGCCGGGGCCGGGCGGGACGGCGAGGCGGCGTCGGCGGCCGGTGGGCGCGGCGGCCGGCTCGGGCAGCGCGGGCGGCGGACCGGCGGGCAGGGCGTGCTCCAGGCCGGGGTAGACCGGTGCGTCGGGCAGCCCGGGCAGGGCGAGGCCGCCGGAGGAGTCCTCGGCGGAGGGCAGGCCGCGGCGCCGGCGGGGCCTGGCCTCGCCGCCGTCGCCGACCGGGGTGCCGGGCTGCTCGGGGGCCGCCTCGGCGGGGGTCGGGCCGGGGCCGAGCGCGAGCGGTTCGCGGCCGCCGGGCCGGGCCTGCTGCGGGCGGCCGCCCTCGACGGGCACGGCGTAGGCGGGGCCGGAGCCCCCGTCGTCCTTGCCCCACGGGTCGTTCGGGGCGCCGTCCGGTCCGGGCAGGCCCTGGCGTCCGTACGCGGGGTCGTTGCCGGTGCCGTGCCACTGCTCGGGGACGTCCCGCTCGATCCGGGCGGGGGCGTTCGGCCACTGGTCGGCGGGCGCGGCGGGGGCCGGGGCCGCCGGGGTCTCGGCGGCGGGTCGGCCGCGCCGGCCGCGCCGCTCGGCGGGGGGCTCCTCGGCGGGTGCCTGCCGCGGCTCGCCCTCGGGGGCGTTCGCGGCCTCCGCGGTGTCCGTGCTGTTCGTGTTGTCCGTGCCGTTCACGGCGTTCGCGGCGGGCTGGGCCGGATCGCCGCTGCTGGGCAGCTGCGGGATGCCGGGCAGCTCGGGCAGGACGGCGCTGTCGCTCTCCTTGGGCCGGTCCGAGCGGCCCTCGGCGGCGGCGCGTTCGGCGGCGGCCTTCGCGGCGACCGGGTCCAGCGGCAGCTCGACGACGTACGTGGTGCCGGCCTTGCCGGGCAGCTCGTGCGGCTGGAGGACGCCGCCGTGGCGCTCGACCACCGCGCGGGCTATCGGCAGGTGGACGGGGCTGCCGCCGCGGCCGGGGCCGCGGATCTCCACCCGGGCGACCTCGCCGCGCTGGGCGGCGGCCAGCACGACGGTCGGCGGGGCGGCGGCGGCCTGCACGGCGACCGGGCCGGGCAGCCCGGGGACGGCCAGACCGGGGGAGACGGGCGCGGGGGCGTCCAGCGCGGGGCCGACGCCGCTGACGTCGGCGACCAGGTGGGCCAGCGCCTGGGCCAGCCGCCGCTCGTCGGCGATCACCTCGACCGCGGCGGCGTGCACCGAGAACCGGACCCGGCCTGGGCCGGTCAGCTCGCCGGCCTCCTCGACGGCCCGCCGGACCACCAGGTCCAGGCCGACCGGGACGCGCTGCTCGGCCGGCTTCCGGCCGCCCTTGCCGTCCTTGTCCCCGCCCTCGGCCGGGCCGGCCTCGCCGGACTCGGCGCGCTGGTGGGCCAGCACGCCGTCGATCAGCTTCCCGTACCGGCGGCACTCGTCGGCGAGCCGGCGCAGCGTCCAGTTGGCCTCCGGCCAGAGCTGCCCGGCCGGGTCGGCGGCGAGCCGTTCCAGCCGCTGGTTCAACGCGGTCAGCGCGCTGCCGAGCTCGTCCTCCAGGACGGCGGTGAGGTGTTCGTTGCGGGCGACCAGGGCGAGTTCGCGGCTGCGGTCGGTGAACGTCATCACCGCGCCGACCAGCTGGTCGCCGTCCCGGACGGGGGCGGTGGTGAGGTCGACGGTGACCGGCCGGCCGTCCTTGCGCCACAGCACGGTGCCGCGCACCCGGTGCTTGCGCCCGGAGGCCAGGGTGTCCAGCAGCGCGGACTCCTCCAGCGCCAGCGGGGTGCCGTCCGGCCGGGAGTGCTGGATCAGCGGGTGCAGCTCGCGCCCGCCCAGCTCGCTCGCCCGGTACTCCAGGATGTGCGCGGCGGCCGGGTTGACCAGCACGCAGCGCCCTTCGAGGTCCACCCCGAGCACGCCCTCGGCGGCGGCCCGCAGGATCATCTCGGTCTGCTTGTGCTGGCGCCGCAGCTCGGCCTCGACGCCGAGCCGGCCGGAGAGGTCGCGGACCAGCAGCAGGAGCAGGTCCGAGGAGGAGGGGGAGCGCGAGCCCTCGCGGTACGGGTCGTACGGGACGAGCGGGGAGAGCGCGTAGCCGCGGCCCTCGCTGCCGTCGTCGGTGAAGTCGTTGCCGGAGACCTCGACCGGGAAGGTGACGCCGTCGGTGCGGTGGGCGGTCATCCGGACCGGGCGCTCGATCGGCTCGCCCTCGCGGGTGGCCGGGCGCATCGAGCCGGGGATGCGGCTCGGGTCGAACTCGGGCAGCAGGCCCAGCACGCCCATGCCGACCAGTGAGGTGCCCGGCGCCTGCAGCGCCTGGACGGCCGCGCTGTTGGCGTCCACGACGGTGCCGTTGCTGTTCACCAGCAGCAACGCGTCGGGCAGGGCGTCGAGTATGGCGGCGAGGCGAGCAGCGCCTCGGATCGGCCTGCTGCTCACGTCGACAGGTCTCCTCGGCTCAGGGCAGCTCCTCCGGAGACGGCAGTATCTCATTCTTCTTTGCGGCGGGGAGGACCCGCCTAGTAACGTGGGCGGTGGTTGGTGCCGAGCCCCCGGGTTGTGGCATCATCACTGACACACGGAACGGGCCCGCTCGCGCGGGTACGGTCCCTGTGGGGAGGCTTCGCCTAGTCCGGTCTATGGCGCCGCACTGCTAATGCGGTTTCGGGGTTATTCCTGATCGAGGGTTCAAATCCCTCAGCCTCCGCCAGCCGAGGAGCCCCGTCGACGATCTTGTCGGCGGGGCTCCTCGCATGTCCGGACCCGGTCGCGGCCCCGGGTCCGCGGGGCGGTCCTCCGGCCCCGGAGCAATCGATTTCGTCCCACGTCGCAGGTCATGTAATGTTGTCCTCGCACCGCCCCGGAGACAACGTTCACCAGGGCGAGCGCTCATAGCTCAACGGATAGAGCACTTGACTACGGATCAAGAGGTTGCAGGTTCGAATCCTGCTGAGCGCACCAAAACTCCGCAAGATCGGGTTCGCCCGTTCCTTGCGCTCATAGCTCAACGGATAGAGCACTTGACTACGGATCAAGAGGTTGCAGGTTCGAATCCTGCTGAGCGCACCAGCAAGAAGCCCCCGGCCATCGGCCGGGGGCTTCTTTCGTTCTCCGTTCCGTCCCGGGCCGTTTCGTTCCCGGGGCGTTCCCGGCCCGTTCCCCTCGGCCGTTCGAGCGGCGGTCGATTGCCGCCTAATGGATGAAATGCGGCTGTTTCGGGTACATCCCGTCCTGCCGCCCGGATCGCCGCCGAACGGGTGGGACCCGGGCAAAAGCGCAGGTGTCGCAGTATGACCGGCTCCGGATCGTGATTCCGTTTTGTCAGATCTTGTGCCCAGACTGCCCGGCACCCCGGCAGCCGACCGCGAAGGAGAGCCGGATGAGCCGACAGTTCCCCCGCACAGCTGCCGCCCTCGCCGTCCTCACGGCCGGGCTGCTGACCGGCTGGAACGCCCCGCTCTCGGTGGCCCAGCAGTCCCCCGACGCCTGGTCGGGGGAGCACCGGGCCGTCCTGCCCTCGGGCCTCGCCGTCCAACTCGACTTCACCGGCACCGCCGGCACCGCCGTCACCGCCTCGGCCGGGGAACTCGCCGACCGGCCCGGCGGGGGGCGCGCGGCCACGGCGTACGCGGACGGCATGCGCGCCGGAGATCCCGCGCAGGTCTTCGCCGTCGCCGCGGACGGCCCGCGGACGGACGGCTCCTGGCAGCAGGTCGGAACGCTCCGGGTGACCTTCTCCCGGCCGGTCCGCAACCCCCGGCTGCACCTCAGCGGGCTCGCCGCGCTCGCCACCGGGAAGTCCGGCACCACCAGCACCGCGGCCCGGCTGACCCTCACCGGCGGCTCGCCCGCCGCCCCCACCCTGATCGGCCGCACCGACTGGCCCGGCTGGAAGGTCGACGCCACCGGCCTCGCCCCTGCCGGGGCGGACGGCAGCGGCGACGCCACGGCCGGCACCGCCGCCGAGGGCACCCTCGAACTCGCCGGGACGGTCCGCACCGCGGAGTTCCGCGTCGAGCAGCGCTCCACCGCCCGGGCCGGCAGCACCACCGCCGCACCCGCGCTGCGCCAGGCCTACACCGTCACCGTCGACGAGGACCTCGGCACCGCCCCGCAGGACTACGGCAACGCCTCGCACGTGCTCACCGACCTGTTCCTCGGCCAGGACGCCGCCGGCTCCGCCCACCGCACCCGGGCCGCCTCCGCCGCCGGCGGGCCCGGCGACGAGCCGCTGGTCCAGCTCGACCACGGCGCCGCGCGGCGCAGCCCCTTCGACCGGCCCGTCGCCAGCCCGCCCCCGCCCCGGCTGCAGCCCGGCCGCGGCGAGTACCAGGGCGCCGACCCGTCCATCAGCTTCCCCGCCGAGGCCGCCATCGGCCGCTACTACCGGCTCACCGTCCCGGTGGCCGTGGGCGACCAGCCCGCGACCCTGGCCGGCTGGATCGACTTCGACCACACCGGCCACTTCGACCCCGCCGAGCGGGTCCAGACCGAGATCCCGGCCGGCGCCGACACGGCGACGCTGGAGTGGACCGTCCCGCCCGGCGCGGTCAGCGGCGAGACCTGGGCCCGGCTGCGGATCGCCCGCGACACCAGTCAACTCGTCCCCTCCGGCGGCTTCGCCGACTCCGGGGAGGTCACCGACCAGCGGGTCAAGCTCACCGTGGGCGCCGCCCGGCCCGAGATCGCCGAGCCCGTCGACGGCAGCACGCTCTCCGACGCCCGCCCGCAGATCCGCGGCGAGGGCGCCATCGCCGGCGCCACCGTCGAAGTCCGGGACGGCGACACGGCGGTGTGCAGGGCCCGGGTCGGGCGCGGCGGCGACTGGTCCTGCCGCCCCGACGCGGCGCTCGGCGCCGGGCCGCACGCCCTCAGCCCGGTCGAGACCACCAGCGGTGGCGTCGTGCTGCGCGGCGAGGCCGTCCGGGTGCGGGTCAAGACGGCGCCGCCGAGCGCGCCCGTGCTCAGCCTCCCCGAGTACACCAACGACCCGGGGCTCTCCCTCACCGGCACCGGCGAGGCCGGCAGCACCGTCTCCGTCGCCGACCAGAACGCCGGCGTCGACCTCTGCACCACCGGCGTGCGGGGGGACGGCCAGTGGTCCTGCCTCCCGGTCGAGAACCTGGCGGACGGGCGCCACCTGCTCACCCCGGTCGCGGTCGACGCCGCCGGGAACCACACCCCCGGGCAGACGGCGTCGCTGGTCGTCGACACCGTCCCGCCGGACAAGCCCGTCCTCACCTCCCCGGCCGCCGGCGAGACCGTCCGGACCAGTCGGCCCAAGCTCGCCGGGAAGGCCGAACCCGGAGCGAACGTGCTGGTCACCGCCCGGGCGGGCGGGTCGGACCAGACGCAGACGACGGTGCTGTGCGGGGCCGCGGCGGCGCTCGACGGCAGCTGGAGCTGCACCGCCAACCGGGATCTGACGGACGGGGAGCAGCAGCTCGTCGTCACGGCCACCGACCGGGCGGGGAACGCGAGCTCGGCGAACCCGGTGGCGATCCGCGTCGCCGCGGAGGGGCCGGGGGCGGCGACGCCTACGGCGTCGGCGTCCGCTTCGGCGTCCGCCGGGCCGGTGGCGCCGAGCCCCACGCCCACCGTCACGCCCACTGCGACTGCCAGTGTCACGGCCTCGGCTTCGCCGAGCGCGTCGGCGAGTGCGGTGGCTGAGGTTCCGGTGCCGGGGGTGGTGCCGCCGGGGGTGGTGCCGATCGTGGTGCCGCCGGTGACGGTTCCTCCGGTGCCGGTGCCGACCGGTCCAGTGGCTTCGCCGAGTGCCACGGCCTCGGCGGTGGCGTCCGCGAGCGCGGTGGCCTCGCCGAGCGCGTCGGCGAGTGCGGTGGCTGAGGTTCCGGTGCCGGGGGTGGTGCCGCCGGTGGCGGTGCCGATCGTGGTGCCGCCGGTGACGGTTCCTCCGGTGCCGGTGCCGACCGGTCCAGTGGCTTCGCCGAGCGCCACGGCCTCGGCGGTGCCTTCGCCGAGCCCGGCGGTTTCGCCGAGCGCATCGGTGAGTGCGGTGCCTTCGCCGAGTGCATCGGTGAGCGCGGTGGCTGAGGTGCCGGTGCCGGGGGTGGTGCCGATCGTGGTGCCGCCGGTGACGGTTCGTCCGGTGCTGGTGGCAACGCCGAGCGGCACGGCGTCGGCGGCGGTCGGTCCGAACGCGGCGCGGACGGCGGCGGCCGTGGCGTCCGGGGCCGCGTCGGCGAGCCCGGTGGTCGCTCCGGCGGCGCCGAGCCCGACCGCCTCGACCGCCGCCCCGGCCTCGGCGGCTCGTTCGGGCTCCGGTGTCGCTTCGGCCGCTGCGCCGCAGCCGAGCGGTGGGCCGTCCCCGGCGGTGTCGGCGGCGCCCGTCCTCTCCGCTCCGCCGTCCCCGACTGCCTCGGCCTCGGCCCCGGCCGCCGGGCAGGCGGAGGAGGCGGGGGAGGACGAACCCGCCGGGGGAGCGGCGCGGCCGCAGGCGGCCCCGCCCGCCGATGAGCAGGCGGCCGCCGCGCCGCACCGGGAGTCCGGTTGGCGCGCCGCGCTCGCCGGGGTCCTGCTCGTGCTCGCCGGGATCGGGCTGATCACCCGCCGGGTGTTCGCCCGGGGACCCGGCAGCAGAAGGCGCTGACCAGCGCCGACTCGTCCGAACTGTCCCGACCATCCGTTCATGTGCCTGCGCGTCAGGTCCGGCTTTGGATGATTCGTCAGCAAATGTCGACACACCTCAGCTCAAATGTCGCATTTGATGACGTATGAACTTAGCCTGACTCTGGCACTGCCCGTCAGATCCGGGCCGCCCGTTGCGCGACACACCGACCCTGAGGACCCGTGCATGGACGTCACCCGCGATTCTTCGCAGCGACCCGACCACCTGCCCAAGACGCTTCCGCCCGTACTGCCGGAACGTTCCGCCTCGGGCGCGAGCCCGCTGGCCAGAGCCGCGACCGCGAAGACCGGCAAGCCGGTCGGCCCGGTCGACGGCGGGCCGGCGACCACCCCGTTGGCGGTCGTGCCGGTCCCGTCCGCGGCGAGCCCGGTGGACCCGCGCGACCCGCTGGAGGCCGCCGCCCCGGAGACCGTCGAGCTGCCCGAGGTCGGTGCGGTCGGCGTGCCCGCCGCCGCCACCTCGCGCCGCCCCCCGCGCGCGGACCAGGCGCTGCGCGAGCACCGCGCCACCGCGCTGCCCGGCTGGGTCGCCCTGCTGGCGGTGCTGCTCGGCGTGGCGGGCGTGCTGTACGTGCTGCTGCGCACCGGCGTGATCCCGCACTGGGACCGGCTGCCCGACCTGCGCACCGGTGCCGTGCGGGCCGCTGGGCGGGCCGAGGTGGACGCCGTGTCGGTCGCCGCGGTGAGCGCGGCCGGCCTGCTCGTGGTGGTCGTGCTCGCCGGCCTGCTGGCCAACGCGGGCGGCGAGACCCGGGTGCTGACCCGCTGGGGCCGCTACCGGGGCACCGTCCGCCGCACCGGCCTGGTCTGGGTCAACCCGCTGCTGCGCCGGCGCCGGGTGGACGTGCGGCTGCGGCACTGGCGCAGCGAGCCCGTGAAGGTGGTCGACCGGACCGGTACGCCGATCGTCGTGCGGCTGCTGGTCGTCTGGCGGGTCAAGGACACCGCGCGGGCGCTGCTGGCGATCGAGGACCACGAGGGCTACCTGCGCGAGCAGGTCCAGGCGGTGCTCACCCGCACCGCGTCCACCCTGCCGTGCGACAGCAACGCGGCCCCCGGGCCGGCGCTGCGCGACGGGCAGTGGTTCGCCGACGAGCTGACCCGGGCGCTGGCCGCCGAGGCGGCCCCGGCCGGGCTGGAGGTGTACTCGGCGCAGCCGCTCGCGCTGGACTACGCGCCCGAGGTCGCCGAGTCGATGCGCCGTCGCCGGCTGGCCGACCTGGACGCCGGGCTGCGGACGGTGCTCGTCGACGACGCGGTTGAGGCGGCCGCGCTGGCCGTGCGCCGGCTGGAGCGGGCCACCGCCCACGAACTGGACGAGGCTGCCCGCAGCGCGCTGATGGAGCAGTTGCTGGTCGCCTTCGTCGCCCCGGCCGGAGTGGCCGCCTCGGTACCGCCCCCGGCCGCCCGGGCCGGGCGGAAGGAAGGACGACCCGCATGAGGATAGCCACCGGCGCGTACGCCGAGCCCGACGTCGAGGCCTGGGCCGGTTCCGGCCTGATCGGCTTCGAGGAGAGCTTCGGCAGCGTCCCCGCGATCGCCGGTTGCGGCTGCCCGAACTGCGCGGCCCGGCCGCGCACCGCCCGCCCCGCCGCGTCGGCCGGTGGCAGCCGAATACACCGGGTGGTGCGGGGCACCTGCCTGGCCACCACCGTGCTGGCCGGGGCCGGTGCGCTCGGTCTGACGGCCGGGGCCGGGGCCGCGCACGCCGCGGCCGGCAAGCAGGGCTGGGACGGGTCGAAGTACTGGTTCAAGAACGGTGCGGGGGAGTGGCGGTGGACCAGCCACCGCGACGTCTACCTGAGCCGCACCGGCGACTCCGGCGCCGCGCCGGTGTCCAACGGCTCGGCCTCCTCCTGGGGGCTGCGGCAGGGCTGGGACGGGTCGAAGTACTGGTTCAAGAACGGCTCGGGCGAGTGGCGGTGGACCAGTCACTACGACGTCTACCTGAACCGCACCGGGCAGTCCGGCGGCGGCCCGGCGCCGCAGGCCCCCCGGCCGGCCGAGGACCGCGCGTCCACCGGGAGCAACGAGGCGGCGATCGACTACGCGCTCGCCCAGCTGGGCAAGCCGTACGTCTGGGGCGGCAACGGCCCGTCCGGCTACGACTGTTCCGGGCTGGTCCAGCAGGCCTACCGGCGCAGCGGGATCAGCCTGCCGCGGGTGGCCGACGACCAGTACGCGGCCACCACGCCGATCAGCGCGGGGCAGCTGCGCCGCGGCGACCTGGTGTTCTGGTCGGACAGCGGCCGGGCCTCGGGGATCCACCACGTGGGGATCTACCTGGGCGGCGGCACGTTCGTCGAGGCGCCCCGGCCGGGCAGGACCGTCCGGATATCCACGCTCAACCCGGGCTACTACCCGACCCACTTCGGGCGGCCGTAGCGCGGGGGTGAACGGGTTCGGGCCGCTGGCAGGAACGTTTCTGCGAGCGGCCCGGCCGTCGTTCGGGAGGCCCTACGCGGAGGCGTCGTCCAGCAGGGCGGTCTGCGCCGGGGTGAGCTCCAGCGCGGCGGCGGCCAGCAGCGGGGGCAGCTGGTCGACGGTACGGGCGCTGGCGATCGGGGCGGCCACCGTCGGGCGGGCGGCGAGCCAGGCCAGGGCGACCGTGGCGACCTCGACGCCGTGCTCGGCGGCGACGGTGTCCAGCGCCTCCAGCACCTTGGGGCCGCGCGGCTCGGCCAGGTAGCGGGCGGCGCCCTCGGCGCGGGCGCTCGGGACCTCCGGGCCGCCCGGGCGGTACTTGCCGGTCAGGAAGCCGGAGGCCAGCGCGTAGTACGGGACGGTGGCCAGGCCGTGCTCGGCGACCACCTCGGCCAGCGGGCCCTCGAAGGTGGCGCGCGAGACCAGGTTGTAGTGCGGCTGGACGGCCACGTACGGGGCCAGGCCCTCGCGCTCGGCGAAGGCCAGCGCCTCGGCCAGGCGCTCGGCGCCGATGTTGGAGGCGGCGACGGCCCGGACCTTGCCCTCCCGGACGAGCTCGTCCAGCGCCGTCACGAACTCCTCGACCGGGGTCTCGTCGTCCCGGTGGGTGTAGTAGAGGTCGATGTGGTCGACGCCCAGGCGGCGCAGCGAACCCTCGGCCGAGGCCTTGATGGTGGCCGCGCTCAGGCCGCTCGCCTCGGGGTGCATGCCGACCTTGGTGGCGATCACCACGTCGTCGCGGTTGCCCCGGCTGCGCAGCCAGGCGCCGATGACGGTCTCGGACTCGCCGCCGGTGTTGCCCGGGGCCCAGGCCGAGTAGACGTCGGCGGTGTCGATGAAGTTGCCGCCGGCGGCCGTGTAGGCGTCCAGGACGGCGAAGGACTGCTGTTCGTCGGCCGTCCAGCCGAAGACGTTGCCGCCGAGGGAGAGCGGGAAGACGGACAGGTCGGAGGAGCCGAGGCGCACCCGGCTGGGAGTTCCGGTCATGCCCGCAGTCAACCGGATCACGGGACGGCGCATTCCTGCGGTCGCACGGATTTCACGAGCCCGTCGCACCACCGTCGCACCACCGGGTGGTGCGACGGCGCGGGGTGCGGCCCGGGGTGTGCCTGAGGTGGGCGGATTCGTTAGAGTCCGTGCCATGGCTGACAACGACTACGACCCCGCCGGCAGCACCCAGATGTTCCGGGCGTTCGTCGACGAGACCCCGGCGCCGCAGGCCCCGGGCTCCGTTTCCACCTACGGCCGCAGCGGCGGCAACCGCACCGGCGTGATCGCGCTGGTCGCCGTCCTCGCCGTGGCCGTCCTGGGCGCCGTCATCTGGCTGGCGGTCAAGTGACCTTCCACGCCGTGCGGGTGACCCGGAGGAGGGTCACCCGCACGGCGGGAGTGGTCAGCAGGGCTTGCGCCAGGCGTTCAGGTCGAGCTGCTTGCGCATCGAACTGAAGCCGAGCGACTTGGTCTTGGCGCAGAACTGGTCGGTGTCGAGCTTGTACTCGACGTGGAACACGGCCTTGCCCGCCTTGATGAACGGCGAGACGCGGTCGCACTCGTCGAACTGCGAGCACTCCTCGTTGACCGCGAAGTCGAAGTCCGGCAGCAGCGCGGGGATCTGGTCCAGGTCGTTCTTCAGGCCGATGGCCAGGCCGCGCTCGTGCGCGAGTCCGGCGAGCATGCGGTTGTACGCGAGCTGGTCGTCCGGGGTGAGCGGGAAGCCGCTGTTCTGGTTGTAGGCCTCGATGGTGTCCGGCTCGATGGCGTCGAAGCCCTTGCTCTTGCACATGTCGAAGCGGGTGGCCATCAGCGGCTTCAACTGGTCCAACTTGCGGATGTCGAACCACTTCTCGCCCTTCCAGCCGGTGTCCGAGCCCTGCAGGGCCTTGGCGAAGGCGTTGGCGTCGGGGCGGAAGTTCTCCCAGGAGCCGGCGTTGATGTAGCAGATCACCTTGCGGCCCTTGGCGTGCAGCGCGGCCACCACCGAGGCGTCGTTCTCGAAGCCGTCGATGTCGTAAACCGGCACGTCCACCGACTGGTCGACGGTGCCGCCGAGTTGCCACTGCCAGGCCAGGCCGGGGGTGGGCTGCCAGCGGGCGCCGGCCGGGGGCGGGGCGGTGCTGCCGGGCGTCGTGCCGGTGGTCGGCGGGGCGGTCGTGGCGCCCGGCGTGCCGGGGGTGGCGGGCGAGGTGCCGGGGGTGCCGGGAGTGGCCGGCGCGGTGGCCGCGGGCGGCGTGCTCGGCGAGTCGTCCGCCGAGTCGTGGTCGTCGTCCGAACCGGAGCTGCTGCACGAGGTGGCGAGCAGCGCGGTGGCGCAGGCGAGGGCGGTGGCGGCCGGCAGCAGCCGGGTACGGCGGTTCACGGTTGTCGAACTCCGGATCGGGTCAGGTCAGTTCAGCTGCGGTCAGACCGTACGGCAGGGTGCGCCAGGGGTTCTCCCCGGCACCCGGGACGGCGCAGCCGACGCCGGCCCGGCGGGCGGCGATCAGGGCGGCGGCGTCGGCGGCGTGTTCGGGCGGGACGTCGTAGACCAGGTGGCAGAAGCGGGAGGCCGCGTGCCGGCCGGTCCACAGCGGGAGCGTCATCGCGCGGTACGCGTCCCAGTCGCCCTCGAAGGTCACCAGCAGGTCGGCCAGGCCGACTTCGGCGTACCCCGGGTCCGGGTGGTCGCCGTGGCCGAACACCACGGTGCCGCAGCCGGCCGCCCGGGCGGCCGTGGCCAGCCGCCGGTAGTGCGCCAGGGCGCCCGGGTGGCCGGCGACCTGGTCGAGGTAGACGCCGGTGATGCCGTGCCGCTGGCGGTACGTCAGGATGTCGGCGACGACGGCCGCGTGCGGCCTGCGGCCGTAGTCGGTGTCCGCGTAGCCGACCAACGGCATTCCGGCGGCGCGGAGTTCTTCCGCGGCCTCGGCGAAGACGCCGTCCGGCGTCTCGCCCGGGCCGTCCGCGAGGTTGAGCACCACGGCGGCGATCCGGGCCGGGTCGGCGGCCGCGACCGCCTGCCAGGCCGCCCGGTCCACCGCGGGGTGGACGTAGAGCGGCACCAGCAGGCGGCCCTCGGGTGTGAGCCCGGCGGTCATGCGACCACCGGGGCGGGCTCGGCCGTGCTCAGCCACAGGTCGCGCAGGGTGGCGGCGAGTTCGGTCGTCGGCCGCCAGCCGAGCGCCCGGGCGGCGGCCGACACGTCGGCCTGCTGCCAGGAGACGGCGGCCGAACGCTCGGAGCCGGCCCCGCTCTCGTCGATCCGGCCGGTGAAGCCGGCCGCGTCGACCAGGCCGTCCGCGAGCGCCCGGACCTGCTGAGCCCGTCCGGAGGCGAGGTTGAGCACCCGGGGGAGCGGGCCCTCGGCGGCGACGGCCAGGCCGACCGCCTGGGCGACGTCCCGGGCGTCCACGAAGTCGCGGTAGGCGGAGAGGTCCCCGACCGTCACCACGCCTTCGGGCCCCTCGGGTGCGACCCGGCGCAGCTCGGCGGCCAGCCGGCCGGGCAGCGAGCCCGCCGGGGCGCCCGGGCCGACCGGGTTGAACACCCGCAGCACGACGGCGTCCAGCGGCGAGCCGGCCACCGCGAGGGAGCCGGCCAGCTTGGTCGCGCCGTAGACGCCGACCGGGCGGGCGTCGGCGTCCTCGGACAACGATGCGCCCTCCGCGCAGACGCCGTACTCGCCGGCCGAACCGATGTGCACCAGGCGGGACTTCGGGGCGCCGAGCTGCAGCGCCTCGCAGAGCACCGCCGGGCCGCGGGCGTTCACCTCGGCGAGCTTGACCGCGCTGCCGGCCACCGCGCCGGCGAAGTTGACCACGGCGTCGGGTGCCAGTGCGGCGAGTTCCTCGCCGAGCGGGCCGGCCTGGGCGGTGGCCAGGTCCAGCCGGAGGTCGTGGGTGGGCCGCCGGCCCGCGGTCAGCACGGTGGCACCGGGCAGGGACCGCAGGACGGCGGTGGCGTGACGGCCCAGGAAGCCGTCGCCGCCGAGCAGCAGGATTCTCACGCGGCCCGTCCGTCGCTCTCGACGCCCGCCGTGGCCTCCGCCGCGGCCTGGGCGTCCGGGGCGGTGCGGACGGCCGGGACCGGCAGCTCCGCCACGCCCGGCGTGGCGCCGGCCGACTCGAAGGGCATCAGGATGGGGCGGATGGTGGAGAACTCGGCGTTGGCCCGGTCGTAGTCGTCCGGGCGGCCGATGTCCAGCCAGTAGCCGTCGAAGTCGTAGGAGGACGGCGGGGTCCTGGCGGCGAGCAGGTCGAGCACCAGCTCGTCGAAGCCCAGCGGCAGGCCGGGGGTGTACTTGGCGAGCGCCGAGCGCGAGACGCCGTACACGCCCATCGAGACGCGGTAGTCGATGCTGGGCTTCTCCTGGAAGCCGGTGATGCTGCCGGACTCGGTGGTCAGCACGCCGAAGTCGATCTTGACCTGGCGGGCGTAGGTGGCGATCGTCAGCGGGGCGCCGGACGCCTCGTGGTGCTTGAGCACCCCGGAGAAGTCCAGGTCGGTGAGGATGTCGCCGTTCATCACCAGGAAGTGCTCGGGCAGCCGGTCCTGCATGGTGAGCAGCGGGCCCATGGTGCCGAGCGGGCTGTCCTCGACGGCGTAGCCGACCCGCAGGCCCCACTGGGAGCCGTTGCCGACGTAGGCGCGGATGATGTGGCCGAGGTGGCCGATGGCCAGGGTGACGGTCTTGAAGCCCGCCGCGGCGAGCTGGCGCATCACGATCTCCAGGATCGCGTGCTGGTCGCCGATCGGGACGAGCGGCTTGGGAAGCGCGGTGGTGTAGGGGCGGAGGCGAACGCCCTTACCGCCGGCCAGGATCACTGCGTGCATGTTTCCCCCACGGAAAGGATGTGCAGGACACGAACCTTGGTAACCAGGACGAGCATGATCGTTACGACGCTCAGACGTTGTAGATGTCGGTCTTGTAGCGCGCCAGGTTGGCCGGGTCGCGGAAGAACTCGATGGTCTGCTCCAGGCCCTGCTCCAGCGTGAACAGCGGCGCCCATCCGGTGGCCGCGCGCAGCCGGGTGGCGTCCGCGACGAGCCGCATGACCTCGGAGTTGGTCGGACGGATGCGCTGCTCGTCCTCCTTCACCACCAGGTCGACGCCCATCAGCTTGCCGACCAGGGTGACCAGGTCGCCGACCGAGATCTCGCCGCCGGTGCCGGCGTTGAAGGTCCGGCCGACCACCGTCTCGGCGGGCGCGGTGCCCACGGTGCGGAAGGCGTTGGCGGTGTCCTTGACGAACATGAAGTCGCGGGTCGGGCGCAGGTCGCCGAGGGTGATCTCGGTCTGGCCGGCCGCGACCTGGGCGATCACGGTCGGGATGACGGCGCGCATCGACTGGCGCGGGCCGAAGGTGTTGAACGGGCGCAGCGTGACGACCGGGGTCTCGAAGCTGGCGTGGTAGCTGTCCGCCAGCCGGTCCCCGCCCGCCTTGGAGGCGGCGTACGGCGACTGGGTGTTGATCGGGTGGTCCTCGGTGATCGGCACGGTCTGCGCGGTGCCGTAGGTCTCGCTGGTGGAGGTGTGGACCAGGCGCGGGATCTCCAGGTGGCGCACCGCCTCCAGCACGTTCAGGGTGCCGGTGACGTTGGTGTCCACGTACGAGTGGGGGGCTCGGTAGGAGTACGGGATCGCGATCAGGGCGGCCAGGTGGTAGACCGCCTCGGTGCCCTTGACCAGGCCGTTGACCGAGCCCGGGTCCCGGACGTCGCCGAGGATGATCTCGACCGAGTCCAGCACCTCCTGCGGCAGGGTCTCCAACCAGCCGAAGGAGGAGAAGGAGTTGTACTGCACCATCGCGCGGACGTGGTGCCCGTCGGCGACCAGGGTCTCGACGAGGTGGGAGCCGATGAAGCCTTCGGCTCCGGTGACCGCGACGCTGCTCATGCGGGATTCGCTTTCTCGATTGCGGGGGACGGCCGGGCCCGTGTGGTCGGCGGCCGCCGGTGATTCGTTCGGTGTGTGTCGGTGGCGGTGGATCAGCGGTGCTGGGTGGTACGGCCGAGCGCGGGCCCGGCGATGGCGGTGAGGACGAGCGCGGCCGCCCCGCAGCCGATCAGCTGCAGGACGATCGGGTCCGCACCGGTCAGCAGCCCGGCGCTCTCGGCGGTCGCGGCGGCCAGACAGATGAGGGCGGTGCTCCAGCTGAACCCGAAGGCGTTCAGCAGCAGCGCCAGCCAGAGCGAGCCGCCGAGGAGCAGCATCGCGCCGAGCTGCGGCACGCCGAGCGCGGGGGCGCCGGGCCACAGCACGGTCGCGGCGGCGTCCAGCGCGGCCACGGTGGTGAGGTAGATGAACAGGCAGCCGAGCAGGATGCCGCCGGTGCGGCGGCCGAACTGCCCGGTGGTGTGGCTGGTGCGCAGCGCGGCCACCGCCATCGCCCGGTAGCGGAAGAGCAGCCACTCGGCGAGGCCCAGGCTGAGCGTCAGCGCGATCATGGCGGGCCCGGTCAGCGCGGCCTTCGCCTCGTGCGCGGCGCCGTGGGCACCGTGGGCGCCGTGCGCGGGGTGTCCCCCGGCGTGGACGGCGGCGGTGTGGACGGCGTGGCCGCCGGCCTGCACGGCCTGGTGGATGGTCTCGCCGAGGCCGGCGATCAGCGTGAGCGCGCCGCAGGCCAGGCCGAACAGCAGGTGCGGCAGCTCCTGGCGCAGCGGCAGCTTCAGCTCGACGGCCTCCGGCTCGACGCCGCGGATGCAGCGCACCAGCTCCCGGCCGGCCAGGCCGACCGCCAGCAGCACCGAGGCGAGCAGCACCACCGTCCGTACCGCCTGCGGGACGTCGACGGCCAGCACCACGCCCGCGCCGACCGAGGCCGGCGCCAGCGCGAGCAGCAGGAACTTCTCCCGCCCGAGCACCAGCAGCACGGTGGCCGCGCCCAGGTAGGCGGACTGCCCGGCGGCGAAGGACAGCGCGCCGAGCGGCCCGCCCACCACGTACGCGGCGGCGGCCGCGACCAGCGCGCCCAGCGGCGCGCCCACGGCCAGGCAGCGCGCGGCGTCCCGGCGGCGCAGCCGGCCCAGCCAGCGGTACGCGCGGTGCGCCAGCGCCTGGTTGAAGCCCCAGCTGACCAGGGTGGCGACGGACAGCGCGAGCATGCCCGAGGGCAGGCCGAAGCGCATCCGGGCGGTCGCGAACAGGTTGGCGCCGAGCAGGTAGCCGAGCCCGGGCAGGGCGAACACCAGGCCGCGCACCACGCAGCGCCAGGGGTCGGCCCGCCAGGGGTTGGCGAACTCGGAGCTCGGGCCGGGGTAGCGGCGCTGGACCTTCTCGAACAGCTCCTCGGCGACGGTGAACGCGTCGGGGCGGCCGTACAGCAGCGCGGCCTGCTCGTCCGAGAGGCCGTCCGACTCCAGGATGGCGGCGATCTCGTAGGGGTGGACGGCGTCGGCGCAGATGTCGTTCAGGCGCTCGGCGAGTTCGTCCAAGGGGTCGGCGGAGAGGCCGAGTTGCTCCTCGGGCTCCGGCTCGGGCCGGGCCGGGAGGGCGGGGCGGCGGCGCTTGAGCGGCAGGGTGCGCAGCTGCATCGTCCGCTCGGAGCCACCGTCCTCGGGGACGAGACGCAGCGGACCACTCATGCCCGCACCTCGCTGCGCTCGGTACCGGCGGCCAGCTGCGGCTCCCAGTCGGGGCTGGGCGCCTGGTCGGTGACGGCGACCATGCCGCCGGGCATCCAGCGGGCGGTGCCGAGCAGTTCGGTGTAGATGCCGCGGAAGCCGTCGATGTTCTGGCGGAGCGTGAACTGCTCGATCACCCGCAGCCGGGCCTGCTCGCCGAGGCGGGCGCGCCGTTCGGGGTCGCGCAGCAGCTCGATCGCGGCGGCGGCCATCGGTTCGGGTTCGCGCGGGGGGACGACCAGGCCGGTGTCGCCCACGGCCTCGCGCACGCCGCCGACGTCGGTGGAGACGGTCGCGCGGCCGCAGGACATGGCCTCGATCAGGGTGAACGGGAAGCCCTCGCTGATGCTGGAGAGCATGACCACGTTGCCCGCCGCGTACGCGTCGGTGATGTCGGCGACGCGGCCTTCGAAGGCCACCGAGTCGGCGATGCCGAGCTCGGCGGCCAGGGCTATGCAGCCGTCCCGGTACGCCTCGCCGCCCTTGGGGGTGCCGCCGAAGAGCCGCAGTCGCGCCTCGGGGATCTCGCGGTGGACGATGGCGAAGGCCCGGATCAGCGTCTCCAGGTCCTTGATCGGGTCGACCCGGCCAGCCCAGCTGAGGGTCGGCGTCCCGGGCTCGGGCCCGGCCGGCGGGAAGGCCGCCGGGTCCACCCCGTTGTAGACGGTGCGGATGTGGCTGGACGGCGTGCCGCCGCGCTCCTCCCAGCGCCGGTTGTACCGGTTGCCGGGGGTGACCAGGGCGGCCTGCCGGTAGCTCTCCTCGGCGAGCATCCGGTAGAAGCCGAGCAGCAGCGCCTTGACGGGCCAGCGGTAGGGGCCGGTGCGGTAGCCGAGGTAGCGCTCGCGCAGGTAGATGCCGTGCTCGGTGAGCAGAAACGGTACGCCGTACTGCTGGGCGGCGATCAGCCCCGGCAGGGTGGCGAGGCCGCCGCTGGCCGCGTGCGCGACGCCCTCCTTCGGCGGTGCGACCGAGAGCGGCCGCAGGGCGTGCTCCAGCAGGTCGGTGGCGTTCAGCGCGTCGTGCAGGGTGGGCCGGGAGGCGGCGGTGGGCAGGTAGTCGCGGGTCCAGACGTGCTGGAGGGTGCGCAGGGCGCGCTCGCTGCGCAGGGCCGGGCTGAGCAGCCCGGCCCTGGCGAGGTCGGCGAAGCCGTACAGCTCGGTGCCGAAGTGGGTCGTGTAGACCGGGTCGAGGACGGAGTGGAGGAAGCGCTCGTAGGCGTTGAGGAAGCGGCGCATCTCCTTGCCGCGGGGCGGCCGGGCCTCGGAGGCCGGGCCCCACAGCGGCGCGGTGGTGACCGACCGCACGTTGGCGGGCAGCTCCCAGGCCAGGGGTTCGTGGCCGGTTCCGGTGACGGCGATGACGTCGAAGTCGACGTCCGGCATGCCCTGAACGAGCTGGTCGCACCAGACGCTCACGCCGCCGTGCTGGTGCGGGTACGTCCCCTCGGTGAGCAGGGTGACGCGCATTCCTGTCCCCCCTCCTGTTCCTGCGTCGGGTGTCCGGCCTGGATGGCCGGACGGGGGCCGTGGCGGGGCCGGGCCGGTCGAACGGCCCGGCCCCGTCATCGGGTGGTTCTGCCAGTGACTGTCCGGTCAGCGGGCGCCGGGGCGGCCGTTGGTGCCGCGGTGCGCCGGCTCCCCGGAGGGCTTGCCGTGCTGCCCGTCACCGGCGCCGTTGCCGGTGGTGCCGTTCTTGTCCACGGTGTCCTTGCTGGGCACCGGGGTGCCGCTGCCGGGGACGAGGGACGTGGCGGGCTTGCGGGTGGTGTCGCTCGGACCCACCGGGACGGGGGTGGCGACGCCCTGCGGGACGACCTTCTTGTCCGCGGGGGCCGGAGCCGGGACGGACTTGGCCGCGACGCTCGGCGCGACGGCGGCCGGGGCGGCCGGAGCCGCGCCCGAGGGGAGCTGCAGGGTGACGCTGCTCTGCAGGGCGCCCGGGGACACCCAGCCGGAGAGCGTACCGGCGTAGGCGGAACCGAAGGCGGTCGACCCGATGACCAGCTGCTGAGCAGTTCCGGTCGGCATGGTGGCCTGGACCTGAACGCCCGCCGGCGCCTTGACCGTGACGGTGTTCCCGACCCGGTAGGCGGTGACCTGGCCGGCGGCGACGGCGTTGCTCCAGGCCGCGCGCTTCTGGAACTCCTGGCCGATCTCCCGCTCGCTGAGGTTCACGATCGGGGCGTTGTCGGCGTGCAGCGAGCGGTAGGTGCCGAGGATCTTCTCCAGCACCGGGTACGCGATCCGGTCCTCGGAGAGGTTCGACTGGTGGATGAAGTGCGGCCGCGGGTCGTTGCTCAGCACGTGGCCGAGGTCGATCCGGGCCTCCAGCGGCACGATGTACGACTGGTAGCCGGTGGCGGTGTCCAGCGGCTTGGACAGACAGGTGGAGTTGGGGTTGTTCTCGCAGACGCCGCTGCCGCCGTTGGCCTTGCTGGTGTAGATCCAGTTGTACTCGTCGGTCTCCTCGACGGCCGAGCCGGCGTTGTAGAAGACGTTCATCGGGTACCGCGGCACGGTCAGCGTGGACGAGCCCACGGGCCGCTGGGCGGCCTCGCGGGAGGCGTCGCTGCCGGTGAACCGGATGCCGTTGGCGGCCAGCGCCGGCGCCAGGTTCGGGTTGTCGCTGGTCTCCTGCGGGGCGGTCAGCAGGCCGGAGTGCTCACCGGTGACGAGCACCTGCGGGTCGACGTTCAGGCCGTTCTTGGTGGCCCAGTCGAAGTTGTTCTTGATCTGGCCGTAGATCGTGTTGTAGTCGACCCAGACGGTGTTGCCGGTGGCGTCCTTGGTGCAGCGCCACGGCACCACGGTGACGTCCTGGACGCAGCCCAGGTACGGGTGGCTGTAGGTGTGGTTGACCCAGCGGTAGCTGCTCTGGTCGGCGATCATCTGGCTGGCGGTCGGGTCCACCGTGGTCTGGTGGTCGGCCTTCCAGTCCTCGCTGCCGTTGCCGTTGAACAGCATGTCGAGGGTGAAGTTGTTGGTGGCTTCCCACTGCTTGGCGTACTGCGCGTCGGCCTGGGTCATCCGGATCGGGTTGCCGGTGTCCGGGGTGCCGGGCGGGCAGGTGACGTCGCCGGGGGTGCACTTGAGCGTCGTCGACCAGCGGTCGTCGGCCAGGAACACGTCGTCGATGTGGGTGGCGAAGTAGTTCCGGTCGTAGCCGAGGTGGACGCCCTGGGTGATCCAGTCGACCATGCCGCGGGCCAGCAGCCGGTACTGCTGCTGGTACTGGTTGTAGACGAACGTGACGACCAGTTCCTTGCGGCCGTCGTGGGCGTATTCGCCGACGAGGGAACCGCGGGTGGTCGCGTTGGGTATCGCGGCGTCGACCAGCGGCGTGAACGAGGCTCCGGCCGGGAGGTTGGCGAGCGGGGTCGCCAGGTAACCGTAACTCTCGCTGACGTTGGGGTCGTTGTCCTCGAACGGGACGCTGCCCTTGAGGTACCCGAACGGGCCCGAAGTTCCGGCGGCCGTGGTGGCCGCCTGGAATCCGTCGAGGGTGCCGACGTATCCCGGATTCGACGCGTAGTTCAGCCCGACCGCCGGGTTGGCCCACGTGTAGGCGTCGATCTGGCGGACGTTGAAAGCCGCTTCGTAGCTCGCGATCGCGGCCATCTCGGCGGTGTTGCTGAACGGGTTTTCGTTGGGCATGACGATGCCCTGGAACTTCCCGCGCGGCTGGCCGTTCACCGTGTCGCTCAGGAAAGCGGCGGTGATGGTGGGCCGGCTCGTGTCACTCAGACGCACGACCTGGTACGGGGTGCCCTGGCTCTTCAGCTCGGCGGTGATCGCCGCGACCGACGGCCCGCCGTCGTCGATGACCAGGATGGTGAGGTCGATCCTGGGCGGCGTGGTGTCGCCGAAAGCCAGGGTGGTCTGGAGGCCGCTGGCCAGCAGAACTGCCGCCGCGCAAGCGGCGACTCTTCGGGTCGCTCGACCCATGGTGATCCTCCCCTTGAGGCAGGCGCCGGGTGGTCCTCGCTCGCCTGCCCTGTAGCTGTTCGCGGGCAGCAGGCTGCCCGGCGCCCATCCTGGTCGAGGCGTGGCCGTGCGAGGGACCAATTGGGCGAGAGTGCAGCGAACCTGTTACCAACGTTCATGGCGAAGCCATGAAGGCGCTGATTGTGACCGGAACGGGACCGGTGATGCAAATAATGAATTGAAAATGAAAAACCGGAAGCCGAGTGCTACAGCTGGTTACCGACCGTAGATCGACGTGCCGTTCCCGGGGGTGTCGGAACCGAAGTCGTCGCGCGTCACACTCTCGCACAACTCTCCGCCCCAATGGGCAGGTTCATGCAATATCTGACACCTTGTGTCACGACGCAGTCCGAATATGCAATGCGGGCGCGGGTTCGTCCACCGCCCCGGCCGCGGACGGAATGCGGGCCGTCCGGAATGCGGCGCGCCGGGGCCCGGGAGCCCCGGCGGCTCAGCCCTCGTGGATCAGGCCCTCGCGCAGCTGCGCCAGGGTGCGGGTGAGCAGTCGCGAGACGTGCATCTGGGAGATCCCGATCTCCTCGCCGATCTGCGACTGGGTCAGGTTGCCGAAGAAGCGCAGCATGATGATCCGGCGCTCGCGCGGCGGCAGCTTGGCCAGCAGGGGCTTCAGCGACTCGCGGTACTCGACGCCCTCCAGCGCGAGGTCCTCGTAGCCGAGCCGCTCGGCGAGCGGGCCGTCGCCCTCCTCCTCGCCGGGGCTGGAGTCGAGCGAGCTGGCGGTGTAGGCGTTGCCCACCGCGAGGCCCTCGACCACGTCCTCCTCGCTGACCCCCAGGCAGGCGGCCAGCTCGGCCACGGTGGGGGAGCGGTCCAGCCGCTGGGACAACTCGTCGCCGGCCTTGGTGAGCGCCAGCCGCAGCTCCTGCAGCCGGCGCGGCACCCGCACCGACCAGCTGGTGTCCCGGAAGAAGCGCTTGATCTCGCCGACCACGGTGGGCATCGCGAAGGTGGGGAACTCCACCCCGCGCTCCGGATCGAACCGGTCGATCGCCTTGATCAGCCCGATGGTGCCGACCTGGACGATGTCCTCCATCGGCTCGTTGCGGCTGCGGAAGCGCGCCGAGGCGTACCGGACCAGCGGCAGGTTGAGCTCGATCAGGGTGTCGCGGACGTAGGCGTGCTCGGGGCTGCCGGGCTCCAGCGCGGCCAGCCGCAGGAACAGCGCGCGGGAGAGCGTCCGGGTGTCCAGCCCGGCGCCGGGCGGGGCCTCGTCCGGCGTGGCCCGCTGGTGCGGGACGGCGCCCTCGGCGACGGCCGCGGCCTCGGCCTGACCAGCGTGGATCTCCGCAGTGCCGAGCTCTCCGGACATGCGCCCACCCCCTCGTGACTGACGGTTGAACGGGGGCCGACGCAGGGAGGTTCCCGGCGGGGGCCCAACCCCCTCCATACCGGCACACCGGCCACGGCAAACCCGAACGTCGCGAAAAGTCACACCGGGGTGACGCGCTGCGATGTCACTCTTCCCAGGAGTTGCCGGTCCGAAGCCTCGTCAGGATCCGCGACAGCAGTCGCGAGACGTGCATCTGGGACATCCCCAGCTCGGTGCTGATCTGCGACTGGGTGAGGTTGGCGAAGAACCGCAGCATCACGATCCGTCGCTCCCGCTCGGGGAGCTGGACCAGCAGGTGGCGGACCATGTCGCGGTGCTCGACCTCGGCCAGTGCGGAGTCCTCGTAGCCCAGCCGGTCGAGCAGGGCGAGCCCGCCCTCGTGCTCCTGCGCCGCCTCCAGCGAGGCCGCGTTGTAGGCCCGCCCGGCGTCCAGGCAGGCCCGGACGTCCTCCTCGGGGATCCGCAGGCTGGCGGCGATCTCGGGCACCTTGGGCGCCCGCCCGTGCAGCACCGTCAGCTCCTCCATCGCGCCGCTGACCTGGACCCACAGCTCCTGGAGCCGGCGCGGGACGTGCATGGTGCGGACGTTGTCCCGGAAGTAGCGCTTGATCTCGCCGAGGATGGTCGGCAGCGCGTAGGTGGGGAACTGCACGCCGCGGGTGGGGTCGAAGCGGTCGATCGCGTTGATCAGGCCGATGGTGCCGACCTGGACGACGTCCTCCATCGGCTCGCTGCGGCTGCGGAAGCGGGTGGCGGCGTAGCGCACCAGCGGGATGTTCACCTCGATCAGCGCGGCCCGGACCCGCTCCCGCTCGGGGGCGTCCGGGGGCAGCTCGGCGAGCCGCTCGAACAGCACCCGGGTCAGCGTCCGGACGTCCACGGCGGGTCGCCCGCCGGGGCCGCGCAGCCCGTCCGGGCGGAGTTCGCCGGCCGGGCTGATGATCTCTGCCAGCACATCGTCCACGGACACGTCACCCCTCCCAAAGTCGTCTACGGCGGGCCCTGCGGAGCGGGTGTCGCGGCGGGTTCCTCACCTCGCCATGTCCGGCAAAACCGGTCATAGCATCACAAGGTGGGCGTAGTTCGGGCAAGTACCCGGCGGAGGTGTGTTGGTGGGGTGTGCGACCTGCGCCGGGCCCCGCGGCGAGGCGCCGCAAGGATCGTTCCCGGACAGAGCAGGACGCCCCGCCCGGAGGCCGGGCGGGGCGGCGCGGGCCGTCCGGGGGACGGGCCGCGGGGGCGGGGCCCGTCGCCGGGCCCTGTCGCGGTGCCGGGATCAGACCTCGATGTCCGCGATCACCCAGGTGGCGAACTCGCGCCACAGGCCCGCCGCGGCCTGGTGCGCCGGGTGGGTCAGGTACGCCTGCAGGGCCTCGCGGTCCTCGACCAGGCTGTTGATCGCGTAGTCGTACGCGATGTCGCGCTCGGTGGTGTTCCAGGCGCACTCCCACTCGCGCAGCTCGGGGATCAGCGAGCCGAGCTCGGCGAAGGCCTTGGCGCCGGCGAGCGCGCGCTCGTCGTCCTTGGTGACGCCTTCGTTGAGCTTGAACAGGACCAGGTGGCGGATCACGATGCCGCTCCTCGCGGACGGGGACAGGAAGTGCCGCCCACGGTAGCCGGTGCGTCCGCGCCGCTCGCGGGCCGTCCGCCCCCGGGCCCGGCCGGGCCTACTTGATCAGCCCGGTCATGAAGGTGCCGACCGCCTTGGCGGCGTTCGAGATGCCCTCGAAGCCCAGCTGGACGAGCTCGGCGGACCGCGCCGGCGAGGTGATGATCGAGTAGAGGACGAAGACGAGCAGGAGCACGATGCCGATCTTCTTCGCCTGCGCCATCGGTGACCTTCCTCCCTGCTGTGGGCCGCCGTCATCGGCTCCCCGGGCGACCCTCAGGGGCAGCTTATCCACCGGACGGGCTATCAAGTGTGCGACGCGTTCGCCCGGCGGGACGAAGGTCCCCGCGAGTGGGGCCTTTCTCCGGGTGCCCGGCGGCGGCCCGGGCGGCAGGATGGACGACGTACCGAGGATCTGGCAGGAATCCCCGGTGCGTGGACCGGAGTTCCCCGCTGTGGGACCGGGCGCCGCGACTCTCCCCCGACGCGGACCCGGTGGTGGGAACTCCGCAGGGGGAGCGGTCAGTCCCCCCGAGCCGCTCCCCCCTCAGGCTCCGCACGGACCGGGCACCGGTGGTCATCGGCCCGGGGTGCGGAGCCCTTTTTCGCGTGTGAGGGTGCGCGGAAACGCCGAGGGCCCGTCCGGATCGGACGGGCCCTCGGGCTTTCGAGCGGTAGCGGTGGGATTCGAACCCACGGTGGAGTTGCCCCCACACACGCTTTCGAGGCGTGCTCCTTTGGCCGCTCGGACACGCTACCGAGGGGAACTCTACCGGACGGGTGGCGCGGTCACGAAATCCGTATCCGGAGCCGGCCCGCGGCCGGGGTCAGCGGTGGGTGTCGAAAAAGGCGCGCAGCTGCTCGCCGCACTCCTCGGCGAGGACGCCCCAGACCACTTCGGGGCGGTGGTTGAGCCGGCGGTCGCGCATCACGTCGAAGAGCGAGCCGGCCGCGCCGGCCTTCTCGTCGACGGCGCCGTAGACCACCCGGTCGATCCGGGAGAGCACGATGGCGCCGGCGCACATCGTGCACGGCTCCAGCGTGACGACCAGGGTGCAGCCGGAGAGCCGCCATTCCCCGAGCTTCGCCGCGGCCTGCCGGATGGCGACCACCTCGGCGTGCGCGGTCGGGTCGCCGACCGCCTCGCGCTCGTTGTGGCCGCGCCCGACGACCTCGCCGTCCGGGCCCAGGACGAGCGCCCCGACCGGGACGTCACCGGTGGCCGGCGCCAGGGCGGCCTCGGCGATGGCGAGGCGCATCGGCGCCGCCCAGCGGTCACGGACCGGGTCGGGGCGGACGGGAGCGGGCAGGGGGGCGATGCGGAGTGCGGTCTGCGCGGCGGATGCGGGCTGCATGGCATCCAGTGTCGGGCATCCGGCCCGGGTGCCGGTGCGGGGCACCGGCCGTTACCGGACCGCCTCCAGCACCTCGCCGCAGCCCAGGGCCTCGGCGATCTCCTCCAGGGCGTCGCCCGGCACCGCGCCCTCGCCGCTGAGGCCGAGCAGGTCCTCGGAGGCCAGGCCGAACTCGGTGAGCAGGTGGGAGTCGCCGAGCGGGCCGACCGGGACGCTGCCCCGGCCGTCCTCGTCCTCGTCGTCCTGGGCCTGGGTGTCCTCGCTCTCGTCCAGCAGGTGGTCGAGGTCGCCGAACTCGCTCTCGCCGGCCTGGTCGACCAGTTCGTCGGTGAGGACGGAGCCGTAGGAGCTGCGGGCGGCGGCGGCGCCGTCCGACACGAAGATCCGCGGGTCCTCCTCGCCGTCCACCCGGACGATGGCGAACCAGGCGTCCTCCTGTTCGATGAAGATCAGGACGCTGTCGTCGTCCTGGGCACTGTCGCGGGCCAGGTCGGCCAGGTCGGCCAGGGTTTCGACGTCGTCGAGCTCGGCCTCGCTCACATCCCACCCGTCCTCGGTGCGAGCAAGCACTGCAGCGAAGTACGCCACCAGGGACACTCCCAAGATCATCGGTCTCGGCTGTCGGCGCGTACGGGCGACGCGGAATCCTGGCCGCCCCCGCGCCAGAGGCGGTCCGCTTGTTCGGACCGTCCCATCGGAATCGTGACAGAAAGCCCGCCCTTGCGGGGGGTGTTCGGCAGCGCGTCTTCGCAGGTCGTGTCGGAAGGCCCGACCGGCGGGCGACGGCGTGCCACCGGTGCGGTGCGGAGCGTGTCGGAGCGCGCCCGGGCGCCCCGGAGGGCCCGGTCAGATCCGGAACGTTCGCATCCGCATCGCTTCGCGCATCCGCCGCTCCTTGGTCCGCCGGGGCTGGACCCGCTCGCGCAGTTCGCGCGCCTCCGCGAGCTCGCGCAGGAAGACGGCCCGCCGCTTGCGGCGCTCCGCCTCGGTCTCCGGAGGGTCCTGCGACGGGCCGGAGCGCCGGCCCGCCCCGATGACGGGCTCGTCCGCCGAGCCGTCCCC
Source organism: Streptomyces rubellomurinus (assembly GCF_000961885.1). Lineage (GTDB taxonomy): Bacteria > Actinomycetota > Actinomycetes > Streptomycetales > Streptomycetaceae > Kitasatospora > Kitasatospora rubellomurina. The sequence goes on along the minus strand of NZ_JZKH01000038.1, from coordinate 46,375 downwards.
GGGTTTCGGGTTGCTCGTCATGCGTCGAGACATTCCCAGTTCGGCCCGGTTGATACCACGGGATCCGTTTCCGACCGGACATTCGCCGCGTGTCACGGCGTGTCACCGCGAGGTGACCCGTCCCGGTCAGCGGCCCTGGCACGGCGTGTCGTACGCGCGTCCGGGAGCGGGCTAACCTCGATGCATGCGTCTCCACGTCGTCGACCACCCCCTGGTGGCCCACAAGCTCTCCACCCTGCGCGACGAGCGCACCGACTCGCCGACCTTCCGTCGCCTGACCGACGAGCTGGTGACCCTCCTCGCCTACGAGGCCACCCGGGACGTCCGCACCGACGAGGTGGAGATCACCACGCCCGTGGCGGTCACCCTCGGCACCCGGCTCAGCTACCCGCGCCCGCTGGTCGTGCCGATCCTGCGGGCCGGCCTCGGCATGCTGGACGGGATGACCCGGCTGCTGCCCACCGCCGAGGTCGGTTTCCTCGGCATGGTGCGCAACGAGGAGACCCTGGAGGCCTCCACCTACGCCACCCGGATGCCGGACGACCTCTCCGGCCGCCAGGTCTACGTGCTCGACCCGATGCTGGCCACCGGCGGCACGCTGGTCGCCGCGATCAAGATGCTGATCGAGCGCGGCGCCACCGACGTCACCGCCGTGGTGCTGCTGGCCGCGCCGGAGGGCGTCGAGGTGATGCAGCGGGAGCTGGCCGGGCTGCCGGTCACCGTGGTCACCGCCGCGCTGGACGAGCGGCTGAACGAGAACGGCTACATCGTCCCCGGCCTCGGCGACGCGGGCGACCGCCTGTACGGCACCGCGGGCTGACCCCCACCCCGAACGGACGAGAGCCCCCCGACCGGAGTCGGGGGGCTCTCGTCCGTTCGGGGTCCGTCCGCCGGCGGGTCAGCAGCTGCCGGTGGCGGTCGGGGTGGGGGAGGGCTTGACGGCCAGGGCGAGGGCGGCGGCCGCCTGGTTCTCGTCCAGCAGGGCGTTGTAGCTGTCGCCGATCACGAAGTCCACGGTGGCGTCGGTGCGGGCGTCGGCGGTGACGGCGGCCCCGGCGATCTGCGAGCCGACCAGGGTGCCCGCGCCGGCGCCGGCCGGGCCGGCGATCACCTGGGCGGGGCCGGGCACCTTCTTGTCCAGCTCGGCCGGGGCGTTGCCGACCTTGCCGATGGTGAAGCCGCGCTTCTTCAGCTCCTCGGCGGTCCGCCCGGCCAGGCCGGCCTTGGTGGTGGCGTTGTAGACGTTCACCGTGACGGTGGCCGGCTTCGGGATCGCGTGCGGGTCGCCCTGGGCGGCGGCCGGGGTGCCGGCGGCGGGAGCGCCCGGGGCGCCCGGGGTGGCGCCCGGCGTCGGGGCGGCCAGCGCCTTGCCGGACGGGGTCGCGCAGGCCTGCGCCGAGGTGTTCTTGTTCCGGCCGGAGAAGATGTCGTACAGCTGCACGCCGCCGAGGGCGATCAGGGCCAGCGCGAGCAGGCCCGCGAGCGCCGCGATCACCTTGCGGCTCTTCTTCGGGGGCCGGCCCAGCCGCGGGTAGGCGTTGCCGGTGACGCGGTACTGCTTCCCCTTGAGGCCTTGGGGAGTCAACATGCTCACGGTTTGTCTCCCCCTCGTGCCGGGGCGGGGTCGGGATGACGGGTCGGCCGGTGCGGGTGTCCGCCGGGTGCGGCGGAATCCCAGGTCGTAGCCGTAGTCAGCAGCGTAGTGCCGTCCGGCTGCGAAGGTACTAAACGATCATCATCTGGAGTATCCCGGTACCCGAAAGGGGGTACCCGGCCGGGTGTCCGGGTACGCGCGGACCGCCCTCCGCGGGGTGGCGGTCGGGCGGTCCGGGATGCGGGTGAGGCGGCCGGGGACGGCCGTCACTCCATTTCGAGGACGCGGGCGTGCAGCACCTGGCGCTGCTGCAGCGCGGCCCGTACGGCCCGGTGCAGCCCGTCCTCCAGGTAGAGGTCGCCGTGCCACTTCACCACGTGGGCGAAGAGGTCCCCGTAGAAGGTCGAGTCCTCGGCCAGCAGGGTTTCCAGGTCGAGTTGGCCCTTGGTGGTCACCAGCTGGTCGAGCCGCACCGGACGCGGGGCGACGTCAGCCCACTGGCGGGTGCTCGTCCGGCCGTGATCCGGGTACGGCCGCCCATTGCCGATGCGCTTGAAGATCACACGGAAAGCCTACCGTTCGGACGGCGAATGGCGTAGCAGCCGCGGCGCCGCCACGCCCCCGGGTGTGAGCTGCGGGCGGGCGAATGCGGCTGTTTGATGGGAAATGTCGCGAAGTTCGGTCGCGGCCCGCCTTCCTCGCCACCAGCCGCCAGCCGTCCGTCGCTCAGGAGTGTGCGCCGATGTCCTCCGCCCTCACCCCGCCGTCCGTCCGCGAGATCGCCGACGGGTACGCCTTCACCGGGCCCGCGCTCGACCTCGGCGCGGTGCTGCTGGACGGCACCGCGTACCCCGACGCCCAGGTGCGCATCCCGCTCGGCGTGCTCAACCGGCACGGGCTGGTCGCCGGGGCCACCGGCACCGGCAAGACCAAGACCCTCCAGCTGATCGCCGAACAGCTCTCCGCCCAGGGCGTGCCGGTGTTCCTCGCCGACATCAAGGGCGACGTCTCCGGCGTCTGCGCGCCCGGTACGCCGAGCGAGCGCACCGCCGCCCGGGCCGCCGAGGTCGGGCAGCCGTGGACGCCGCAGGGCTGCCCGACCGAGTTCTACGCGCTCGGCGGTCAGGGCGCCGGCATCCCGGTCCGGGCCACCGTCACCAGCTTCGGGCCGCTGCTGCTCGCCAAGGTGCTGGACCTGAACGAGACCCAGGAGTCCTCGCTCAGCCTGGTGTTCCACTACGCCGACCGGAAGGGCCTGGAGCTCTACGACCTCAAGGACCTCACCGCCGTGATCGGCCACCTCACCTCGCCCGAGGGCAAGGAGGAGCTGAAGACCATCGGCGGCCTCTCCGCCGCCACCGCGGGCGTCATCCTGCGCGCGCTCACCGTGCTGGAGAACGAGGGCGCCGGGGCGTTCTTCGGCGAGCCCGAGTACGACACCGCCGAACTGCTGCGGACCGCCCCGGACGGCCGGGGCGTCGTCTCGGTGCTCGAACTGCCCGCCGTGCAGGACCGGCCGCGGCTGTTCTCCACCTTCCTGATGTGGCTGCTCGCCGACCTCTACCAGGAACTGCCCGAGGTCGGGGACCCGGACAAGCCCAAGCTGGTGTTCTTCTTCGACGAGGCGCACCTGCTGTTCAAGGGCGCCTCCAAGGCCTTCCTGGAGGCGATCACCCAGACCGTCCGGCTGATCCGCTCCAAGGGCGTCGGCATCTTCTTCGTCACCCAGACGCCGAAGGACGTGCCGGCCGACGTCCTGGCGCAGTTGGGCAACCGGGTGCAGCACGCGCTGCGCGCCTTCACCCCGGACGACGCCAAGGCGCTCAAGGCCACCGTCTCGACCTTCCCGCGCTCCTCCTACGACCTCAGCGCGGTGCTCACCTCGCTCGGCACCGGCGAGGCCGTGGTCACCGTCCTCTCCGAGAAGGGCGCGCCGACGCCCGTCGCGGCGACCAGGCTGCGCGCGCCGCAGTCGCTGATGGGGCCGGTCGAGGCGGCGGCGCTGCAGGCGGCCGTCGACGCCTCGCCGCTGACGGCGCGCTACCGGGACGCGATCGACCGGGAGTCGGCGTACGAGAAGCTGACGGCGCGGGCCGACGCCGCGCGGCCCGAGCCCGTCGAGCCGGCGCGGGAGCCCGAACGCGAGCCCGCGCCGCGGCGGGAGGGGCGGGAGGAGCGGGAGGAGCGGGAGGAGGCGAAGGGCGCGGGCGGGCTGCTCGGCTCGCTGCTGAGCAACCCGACGGTGAAGTCCTTCGCCCGCTCGGCCGGGCGGCAGCTCGGGCAGGAGATCTCGCGCAGCCTGTTCGGGACGTCCCGGAAGCGGCGGTAGGTCAGCCGGAGAGGGCGGCGCCGATCCGGTCCAGGGAGGACAGCCGCATCAGGCCGTAGTGGTAGAACTCGACCTCGGGCACGCCGAGTTCGCGCAGGACGGCGATCTTGGCGGCGAGGTTCTCCGGGCCGTCGCAGTCGGCGGCCATCGGGCGCAGGATCACCGCCATGTCCTGCGGGCGGACGCCGTGCAGGGCGAAGGCGGCGAGCTTCTCCCGGACGGCCTCCGGGGTCCTCGCGTAGCCGAGCGTCTCGATCTGGTCGACGACCTTGGTGAGGGCGGGCAGGTCGATGCCGGCGAGCCAGCCCCGGCCGGGGCCGCCGCCGTCCATGAAGCTCAGCCGCATGCCGTGCCGGCGGGCCTGCTCGGTGAGGTCGGCGGCGAGCGAGGTGACGGTGGCGGCGGAGGCGTCCACGTACGCGGCGAAGGCGCCGTCCGCGAGGGCGCTCAGGTCGGCGGGCTCGGCGGCGGCCCGCTCGTCGGCCAGCCGGCGGCGCAGTTCCGTCCGGACCGCCGCGGCGACCTCGTCGGCCGGGACGCCCGCGCGGACGGCGGCGGCGCGGCAGTGCGGGCAGAAGCAGACGCCGAGCAGGGCCTCGGCGGTCGGGCCCAGCTCCTCGAAGTAGCGCTCGTGGTGGTAGCCGTGGCGCAGGCCGTGGAAGTGCGGGGACTCGGCGCGGACCGCGTCCACGCCGTACCGGGCGAGCTCGGCGACCAGGGTGAGGGCGTACTCCCGGACCTCCGGGTTGGCCGGGCAGAGCTCCGTGAGGTGGCGGTCGCCGAAGGCGTTGGCCGGGGAGCAGTCGGGGTGGGCGAAGCCGAGCCGGTCGTTGTGGCAGAACACCGTCCAGGCGTGCAGCTTCAGGCTGCGGCGGCCGGCCTGCGCGGCGGCCTCGGCGAAGGGGTCGTGCTCGCCGATCGCGGTGGACGGGACGGGCGCGAGGCGCCGGCCCCGCCAGGCGGCCGGGTCGGGGCGGAAGTACGCGGCGCCGGGCTCCAGGTAGCGGACCACCCGGCGGGGGTTGTGCGGGAAGACGTCGCGGGCCTCGTGGTAGACCGAGGCGAGGGTGACGCCGCCGACCCGGGCGCGGTCGGTGAGGTTGCCGAAGAAGGCGTCGGCGCCCTCGTCGAGCAGGTCGGTGGCGAAGGCGAGGACGGACGACTCCACGGTGCGGCTCCGGAGCGGGGGCGGGCTGGTGCGCCGCCCACGCTAGCCGCCGGGGTGGGAATGGTCTATACCTGACACCCGCTGGAGGGATCTCAGAGGCCGAGGTCGTCGAGCTGCTTGAGCAGGTCGGCGTGGGGGCTGTTCGAGGCGGCGGGTGCGGTGGACGCGGTGGACGCGGGGGCGGGCTTCGGCTTCGCCCCGTCGCGGAGCAGGGCGGCGGCCGCCAGTCCGCCGATCAGCCCGCCGAGGTGGCCCTGCCAGCTGACGCCGTGGGCGACCGGCAGCACGCCGATCAGGATCGTCCAGTAGGTGGCGGCGACGCCGAGGCCGACGACCGCGTCCAGCACGTTGCGGTCGAGGATCCCGCGCAGCACCACGTAGCCGAGGTAGCCGTAGACCATGCCGCTCGCCCCGGCCGTCACGGTGTTCGAGCCCGCCAGCAGCCAGACCGTGAGCCCGCCGGACACCGTGATCACCAGGCTGGCCAGCAGGAACTTCCGCATGCCCCGGTAGGCGGCCAGGAAGCCGAGCACGAACAGCGGCCAGGAGTTGGCCACGATGTGGCCCCAACTGAAGTGCAGGAACGGCATGGTGAACATCGCGGGCAGGTCGTCCACCCGCTCCGCGCGCAGGCCGTAGTCCCGGGACAGGTCGTAGTCGTCCAGCCAGTTCACCACCTGCACCGTCCAGATGACGGCCTGGATCCCGAGCATGGTCATCAGCGCGCGGCGGGAATCCGAGAGCAACTGGGCGAGTTTGGAGGCCATGACGTCGACTGTAGGGGCGGCCGAATCGGTCGTGCACCCCATTACAGTGATCCGTGTCGTCCGACCCCGAGAGGTGCACCCCATGAGTGTTCGTCCGCCGCTGCCGTACGAGTTCCTGCCGCAGGTGCCGTCCTTCCCGCTGAGCAGTGAGGACATCACCGAAGGCGGCACGCTGGCGCGGGAGTTCCTCCACGCCGGCGGCAACCTCTCGCCGCAGCTGGCCTGGTCGGGGCTGCCGGAGGGCACCCGGGGCATCGCCGTCACCTGCTACGACCCGGACGCGCCGACCGGCTCCGGCTGGTGGCACTGGCTGGCGCTCAACCTGCCCGCCGACACCACCGAACTGCCGCGCGGCGCCGGCTCCTCGGACGCGAGCCTGCCCGGCGACGCCTCCTTCCACGGCCGCAACGACTTCCCGGGGAACCAGTACGACGGCGCCGCCCCGCCGCCCGGCGCGCCGCACCGGTACGTCTTCGCGGTGCACGCGCTGGACGTGGCGGAGCTGGACGTCACCGCCGACACCCCGCCGGCGCAGGTCGGATTCCACCTGACCTTCCACACGCTGGGCCGCGCGCTGCTGACCGCCGAGTACGGGGTCTGAGCACCGTGACCCCCGATCGTCCGGTCGAGGTCTGGCGGCTGCCCGAGGAGGAACTGACGGCCGGCCGCCGGGCCCGGGCCTGGACGGTCGGGCCGGACGGCGAGTTGGCCGTGCTGCTGGTGCCGGAGCAGTACACGGCGCCGGCCGGCTCGTGGCCGTCCGTGACGCTGCCGTACGACGGCGAGGTGGTGGTGCTCGGCCGGCAGGGCGAGTGGCGGGTGCCGCTCACCGGGGTCGAGGTCCTACCGGACCACCTGGCGCTGCTGCCGGGCCGGCGGGTGCTGCTGGCCGACTACCGGGCCGACGAGGAGGACGACGGCTGGCTGCCCAACGGCGTCGTGTTCGGCCCGGACGGGACGCCGGAGGCGGAGCTCTCCCTCGGCGACGACATGCCCGTGCTGGTGACCGACCGGGACGGCCGGATCTGGATGGCCTACGGGGACGAGGGCATCTTCGGCGACCACCCGATGGCCGCCGCGGGGTTGCGGGCCGCCGACACGGCGGGCCGGGCGGTGTGGAGCCCGAGCGGCCTGCCCGGCGAACCGCTGGAGGGTCTGGCCGGTGCGACCGAGGGCGGGTGCGCGTGGCTGGCCTGGTACCCGAGCTCCTCGGGCAGCTACCTCACCCGGGTCGACCCGGTCGGCGGGGCGTCGACCACGACGCGCAGCCCGGTCCGGCTGCCGATCGGGTTCGCCGTCCGTGGCCGGGAGGGCGTCTTCCTCACCAAGGACGGCGAGCTGACCTGGCACCTGCTCGTCGGCAAGGAGTGGAAGCGGACCGCGAAGCGACGGGTGGGGCTGTCCGGCGAACTGGACCGGCAGCGCGCGCACGGCCGGGACGGCGTGCTGTGGTTCCGCGCGGGGAACGGCTGGTATCAGGTCTCGGCCTGACGCCCGGTCCCCGCCGCCCGGTCGGCGCGCTCGGCGAGCCCGCGCAGGTGGGCGCGCAGCTCCGGCGGCTCGTGCACCTCGAAGGCGCAGTCCAGCATCAGCAACCGCATCGCCGTGTACTCCAGGGAGTCGGCGCGCGAGCGGAGGCGGCAGCTGTGCTCGTCGATCGGCTCGATCTCGGAGTCGTTCGGCTTGAAGCGGGCCCGGACGCTGCGCGCCGGGGCGTGCACGGTGGCGACCACCTCGACGGCGGCCGACGGGCGGCGCAGCTTGCTCGCCACGAACGCGGCGGCGTCCTCGGCGGGCAACGGGCGCGGGGTGAAGCGGGCGCCGGTGGCGAAGGGCTCGCTCAGCCGGTCGACGCGGAACAGCCGCCAGTCGTCGCGGTCGAGGTCGTAGCCGACCAGGTACCAGCGGCGGCCGGCCGAGACCAGCCGCTCGGGTTCGACGAGGCGCCGGGTCTCGGCGCCGTCGTAGGCGCGGTAGGCGAAGCGCAGCCGCTCCCGGTTGGCGACGGCGTTCGCGAGCACCGTCAGGTCCTCCGGGTCGACGGTCGGGCCGTCCCCGGGGAGCGGGAGGGTGGCGGTGTTCAGCGTGCCGACCCGGTGCCGCAGCCGGCTCGGCAGCACCTGGAGCAGCTTGCCGAGCGCCCGGACGGACGCCTCCTCGATGCCGACCACGGCGTGCCCGGCCGCCGCCCGGAGCCCGACCGCGATGGCCACCGCCTCCTCGTCGTCCAGCAGCAGCGGCGGCATCGCGGTGCCCGCGACCAGCCGGTAGCCGCCGACCGCGCCCAGCGTCGCCTGCACCGGGTAGCCGAGGTCGCGCAGCCGGTCGATGTCGCGCCGGATGGTGCGCGGGCTGACGCCGAGGCGTTCGGCGAGTTCGCTGCCGGGCCACTCGCGCGGGGTCTGCAGCAGGGACAGCAGGGTCAGCAGCCGGGCCGGGGTGTCGGTCATGCCTCCCAGCATGCCGGACGAACTGGGACAGGAACTGACCTAGATGCCGCCTACCGTCGTGGACGTGCAGCAGACGAGCGAGGCGGGCGAGGAGTACCGGATGAGTACGGCGGGCGGAGACCGGCGGAGGTGGATCGCGTTGGCGATCGTGATGGTCGCCTCCTTCATGGACCTGGTGGACGTGACCATCGTCAACATCGCGATCCCGAGCATCCAGGCGGACACCGGCGCCTCCTTCGGCGCCGTCCAGTGGGTCACCGGCGGGTACGCGCTGGCCTTCGCGATCGGGCTGATCACCGGCGGCCGGCTGGGCGACGTGCACGGGCGCCGGCGGCTGTTCCTGATCGGGATCGGCGGCTTCACCCTGGCCTCGGCGCTGTGCGGGCTGGCCTCCGGGCCGGAGATGCTGGTCGCGATGCGGGTGTTCCAGGGCGGGACGGCGGCGCTGATGGTGCCGCAGGTGCTGTCGATCATCCACGCGAGCTTCCCGGCGGAGGAGCGCGGCAAGGTGTTCGGCATGTTCGGGGCGGTGGTCGGGCTGGGCGCGGTCTCCGGCCCGATGATCGGCGCGCTGCTCACCGAGGGCGACCTGTTCGGCCTCGCCTGGCGGCCGATCTTCCTGATCAACCTGCCGGTCGGCATCGCCGGCCTGCTGCTCGGCCGCCGCTTCATCGACGAGTCCAAGGCCGACCGGGCCCTCAAGCTGGACCTGGTGGGCGTACTGCTGGCGAGCCTCGCGCTGCTGATGCTGATCTACCCGCTGACGCACGGGCGGGAGGCCGGCTGGCCGCTGTGGGGGTACCTGTCGATGGCCGGCAGCCTGCCGGTGTTCGCGCTCTTCGTGGCGTACGAGAAGGTCAAGACCCGGCGGGACGGCTCGCCGCTGGTGGAGCTGTCGCTGTTCCGGGTGCGGTCCTTCGTGGCCGGCATCGCCGTGCAGACCGCCTTCAACGTCGCGCTCGGGATCTTCTTCCTGGTCTGGACGCTGTACATGCAGCTCGGCCTGGGCTGGAGCCCGCTCAAGGCCGGCGCCACCGGCATCCCGTTCTCGCTTGCCGTCTCCACCGCCGCCGGCCTGTCCGTGCAGAAGCTGGTGCCGCGGTTCGGTCGGCGGGTCCTGCAGGCCGGCGCGCTGCTGATGCTGGTCGGCGTGCTGCTCTACCTCGCGGCGGCGGACCGGTACGGGACGGGCATCGCGCCCTGGCAGATGGCGCTGCCGCTGATCGTGATGGGCCTCGGGATGGGGCTGGTGGTCGCGCCGATCACCGACGCCGTGCTGGCGCAGGTGCCGCGCGACCAAGCCGGATCGGCGTCCGGGCTGATCAACACCGTGCAGCAGGTGGGGAACGCGCTCGGGCTCGGGCTGGTGTCGGTCGCCTTCTTCGGGGCGATGGACGACCGGGTCGCGCCGGAGGCGGTCGGGACGGCCTTCGGCGGGGCCTTCGTGCACGCGATGTGGTGGGTCGCGGGGGTGCTGGCGGTGGTGTTCCTGCTGATGTTCGCGCTGCCGAAGCGGCGGGCGGGCGCGGCCGGGGTCGTCGCCGGGGGCGGGGTCGAGGGCGGGGTCGAGGGCGCTGCGGACCGGCGCGAGCCCGCCCTGGTCTGACGGAGGTCCCGCCCGCCGAGGGCCCCGGTCGCGATGCGCGGCCGGGGCCCTCGGCGCACACTGGGATGCCATGGACCGTACGGCGGTGGACTCCTCGGTGCTGCGCTCGGTCGGCTACGACCCGCTGGCGCGGCGGCTGGAGCTGGAGTTCGCCGGCGGCCGGGTGTACGCCTACGCGGACGTGCCGGCCCGCGTGCACCGGGAGTTGCTGGCGGCGGAGAGCCACGGGCGGTACTTCGTCCGGCGGGTGCGCGGGCGGTACGCCTACCGGCGGGTGCGGTGACGGTGCCGTGCGCGGAAGCGGGTCGCGCGGTGGTCCGCACGGCCGTCCGCGCCGCCGTTCGCGAGGCCATCCCCGGGGTCAGCGGAGCGCGGTGACGCCGGCGGTCGTGACCCGGGAGGTGGTGCGCGGCTTCGCGGCGGCCTTCGCCTCCTTCGCGGCGCGCTTCGCCTCCTGCTTGAACTCCCGTACCAGGGTGAGGGATTCGGGCCCGGTGATGTCGGCGACCGAGCGGTGCGCGCCCTCCTCGCCGTACGCGCCGGCGGCCTCGCGCCAGCCCTCCGGCCGTACGCCGTACTGCTTGCCGAGCAGGGCCAGGAAGATCTGCGACTTCTGCTTGCCGAAGCCGGGAAGGGCGTTGAGCCGGCTGAGCAGTTCCTTGCCGGTGCGGACGCCCTTCCAGAGGGCGTCGGCCTCGCCGTCGTACTGCGCGACGAGGAACTGGCAGAGCTGCTGCACCCGTTTGGCCATCGCGGCCGGGTAGCGGTGGACGGCGGGCTTGGCGGAGAGGAGCGCGACGAACTCCTCCGGGTTGTAGGTGGCGATCTCGTGCGCGTCCAGGTCGTCCCGGTCGAGACGCTGGGCGATGGTCAGCGGGCCGGTGAACGCCCATTCCATGGGCACCTGTTGGTCCAACAACATGCCGACGAGCACGGCGAGCGCGCTGCGTCCGAGCAGTTCGTCGGCCTCGGGCTGTTGGGCGAGCCGGACGGTGACGTTCATGCGCGTACCCTCCTCGGAGTTGACGTCGGGTCGGCGCCCAGTCTGGTGGACGCGGTGAGATCGGCTGCTGTCAACACGCCCGTATCTGGGGAACTCTTGGTGTTCTGTTCCCTTGCTGGAACTGCATGGTTCGTCGGCGGATTGGTTTTTCGGGGACTTCGGTCCGGGTGCGGAATACATTTTGCCCGGGCCGGCGAGTCATCTCATATGACTGTTTCCGTTGGGTCGTGCGGGGTGGTGGGGGCAGGTCATCCTTGCTGCAAACGACGCGTCCAGAAAGGCCTGCCCGCCGTGACCCAGCCGTTCGAACTGCCGTCCTTCTACGTGCCGCATCCGGCGCGGCTCAACCCGCACCTGGACGAGGCCCGGGCCCACTCCACCGTGTGGGCACGGGAGATGGGGATGCTGGAGGGCTCCGGGATCTGGGAGCAGGCCGATCTGGACGCCCACGACTACGGGCTGCTGTGCGCCTACACGCACCCCGACTGCTCGGCCGAGGCGCTGTCGCTGGTCACCGACTGGTACGTCTGGGTGTTCTTCTTCGACGACCACTTCCTCGACATGTACAAGCGCACCAACGACCGGGCGGCCGGAAAGGCGCACCTGGACCGGCTGCCGCTGTTCATGCCGGCCGACCCGGACGCGGAGCTGCCCGAGCCGGAGAACCCGGTCGAGGCCGGGCTGGCGGACCTGTGGCGGCGCACGGTGCCGGCGATGGGGGCGGACTGGCGGAAGCGGTTCGCCGAGAGCACCCGCAACCTGCTCGACGAGTCGCTGTGGGAGCTCGCCAACATCGACGCCGGCCGGATCGCCAACCCGGTGGAGTACATCGAGATGCGCCGCAAGGTCGGCGGCGCGCCGTGGTCGGCGCAGCTGGTCGAGTACGCGGCGAACGCCGAGGTGCCGCAGGAGGTTTCGGGTTCGCGGCCGCTGCGGGTGCTGATGGACGCCTTCGCGGACGGCGTGCACCTGCGCAACGACATCTTCTCGTACCAGCGCGAGGTCGAGGACGAGGGCGAACTCAGCAACGGCATCCTGGTGTTGGAGACCTTCCTGGAGTGCTCCACGCAGCAGGCCGCCGAGGCGGTCAACGACCTGCTCACCTCGCGGCTCCAGCAGTTCGAGAACACCGTGTTCACCGAACTGCCGGTGCTGTTCGCCGAGTCCGGGCTGGACGCGGCGGGCCGGGCGCGGGTGCTGGCGTACGTCAAGGGCCTGCAGGACTGGCAGGCGGGCGGCCACGAGTGGCACATGCGGTCCAGCCGCTACATGAACGGCGGTGGCACGGCGGCGGGTCCGGAGTCCGAGGTCGCGCCGGGCGCCGGTGGCGGGCTGCCCGGACTGCCGGGTACGGGCGCCGGCGGCGGCAACTGGTGGGACGCGTACGCGATCGGCGGGATCGGCACCTCGGCGCTGGACGTCCTGCGCGGCGGGGCGACGGGGGCCCCGGTGGCGGACGGTTCGCACGGGCGCTCGGGCGGACCGGCCCCGGCGGTGCGGCGGGCCCGCGCGCACAGCCACCTGCCGTACCGGCCGACCGGTCCGTTCCAACTGCCCGAGCTCGCACTGCCGTTCGAGCTGCGGATGAGTCCGCACCTGGACGGCGCGCGGGAACGCCTGGCGGAGTGGGCCGGGCGGATGGGCCTGCTGGGCGAGCAGCCGGGCCTGCCCGGACCGGGCCTCTGGGACGCCGAGTCGCTGGCCGACTACGACCTCCCGCTCTGCGCGGCCGGCATCCACCCGGAGGCCACCGCCGAGCAACTCGACGTCTCCTCCGCCTGGTTGGCCTGGGGTACCTGGGCCGACGACTACTACCCGGCGGTCTTCGGGCGCACCCGCGACCTGCCGGGGGCCAAGCTGGCCAACCAGCGGCTCGCGCTGTTCATGCCGCTGGACGAGACCGCCGCACCCGAGCCCGTCAACGCGCTGGAACGCGGCCTCGCCGACCTCTGGGAGCGTACCGCCGGCCCGATGGGCGCCGAGGCCCGGGGCCGGCTGCGCGCGTCGGTCGAGTCGATGATCGCCAGCTGGGTCTGGGAGTTGGCCAACCACATCCAGAACCGCGTCCCGGACCCGGTGGACTACCTGGAGATGCGCCGCGCCACCTTCGGCTCCGACCTCACCGCCGCCCTGAGCCGGATCGGCCACGGCGAGGACGTGCCGCCGGAGGTGTACCGGCACGGCGCGATGCGCTCGCTGGAGAACTCCGCGATGGACTACGCGGCCCTGGTGAACGACCTGTTCTCGTACCGGAAGGAGATCGAGTACGAGGGCGAGCTGCACAACGCCGTCCTGGTCGTGCAGAACTTCTTCGACTGCGACCACCCGGCGGCCGTGCGGATCGTCGGCGACCTGATGCGCTCGCGCCTGGACCAGTTCCAGCACGTCGTGCGCAGCGAACTCCCGGTGATGTCCGAGGACTTCGGGCTGGACGCGGCGGCCGGGGCGGTCCTCGACCGGTACGTGCGGGAGCTGGAGGACTGGCTCGCCGGCATCCTGAACTGGCACGAGGGCTGCCGGCGGTACCGCGAGGAGGACCTGCGGCGGCACTTCGGCGAGGAGCGGGTGCTCGCGGCGCGCGGCGCCCAGGCGGCGCCGGCGCCGGCGGCGGCCGTGGGGGCGGTGCCGCTCGGCCCGACCGGCCTGGGCACGTCCTCGCTGCGCCCGCAGCCGGCCGGGGCGGCGCCGGTGAGGTAGCGGCGGGAGTCGGAAAGCACCCGCGCGGGCCCGATCCCGCGCGGGTCCGCCGCGCCGTGGCTAGGCTGGCGAGTCGGGGGCCGCGCACGCCCGCCGGCGTGCGCGCATCGCCGCACACGAGGGCAGGACCATGGCTGCGCTACCTGAGGGCACACCCTGTTGGGCCGACGCGATGTTCACCGACCTGGAGGGCGCGAAGTCCTTCTACGGCGACGTCCTGGGCTGGACCTTCGGCGAGAGCTCGTCGGAGTACGGGAACTACACGCAGGCGTACTCGGACGGCAAGGCCGTCGCCGCGATCGTGCCGCCGATGCCCGGCCAGGAGGTGCAGTCCGCCTGGTGCCTGTACCTGGCCTCGCCGGACGCGGCCGCCACCGCCGAGCGGATCCGGGCGGCCGGCGGCGAGGTGGTGATGGGCCCGATGGCGGTCGGCGACTTCGGCACCATGGTGATCGCCAGGGACCCGGGCGGCGTGGTGTTCGGCGTCTGGCAGGGCGGGGTGCACGCGGGCTTCGAGAAGCAGGACGGGCCGGGCTCGTTCTGCTGGGCGGAGGTGATCACCCGCGAGCCGGCGAAGGCGGACGCCTTCTTCCCGGCGGTCTTCCCGTACGGCGAGCTGAAGATGGTCGGCGGTGACTTCGACTACCGGATGTTCAAGGTCGGCGACCGGCCGGTGCTGGGCCGGATGGCGGCGGTGGGCGACTTCCTGCCGCCCGAGGCGCCCTCGTACATCAGCGTCTACTTCGGGGTGAACGACACCGACGCGGCGATCGACCGGCTGACGGCGCGCGGCGGGAAGGTGTACTTCGGGCCGATGGACAGCCCGTTCGGCCGGTTCGCGGCGGTCGGCGACCCGCAGGGCGCGGCGTTCGGGATCATCGACCTCGGCCGCACGGTGGGGGAGCGGCCGGGCACCGAGGACGCCTGACCGCAGGCGTCGGAGCGCGCCGGTCCGCAGGCGTCCGAGCGCGCCGGTCCGGCGGGGGCGGCCGTTCGGCGGACCGCCCCCGCCCGTGGTCGGTCAGCCCTGCTGCTGCCGGGCCTTCAGCGCGGCCTCGACCCCGTCCAGGACCAGCCGGACGCCGGTGAGGAAGCCGCTGTCCCGGCCGTCCGCGACGTCCTGCTGCACGGCCGTGTGGTACAGCCGGTGCAGGCGCGGGTAGTCCTTGGTCGCCTCGATGACGGCGGGCAGCATCTCGTCCATGAACTCCTGCTCGTCGCGGCCGCTGCGCTTGAGCGCGCTGAGCCAGGCGGCCTCCACGCTGGCCGAGCCGATGGTGTAGCCGATGACGGCGCCCATCGCGTCGTTGGCCTCGCGGGGTTCGAAGCCGGCCGTCTCCATCAGGGCGAGCATCGCCTCGGAGACCCGCATCCAGCTGGGGCCGAAGTACACCATCCCGACGTCGCCCATCACGGAGACCATCCACGGGTGACGCAGCATGCACGCGCGCATGTCCTCGGCGCAGCCCTCGACGGCCGCGCGCCAGACCTCCGGCTGCTCGGCGCCCTCGGCCCGCGGCATCGGCAGCTCGCCGAAGACCTGGTCGACGACCAGCGCCAGCAGCTCGTCCTTGTTGGCGACGTGGGTGTACAGCGAGGTGGCGCCGGCGTTGAGGCGGGTGCCGAGCTTGCGCATGCTCAGGGCCTCGACGCCCTCGGCGTCCAGCAGGGCCAGCGCCTCCTGGACGATCTGCTCGCGGCTGAGCACCGGCTGTTCGCGCCGGGGGCGCTGCGGGCGGGCCCACGGGTTGGTGATGCCCGGGCCGGCGTCCTTGCCCTTCCTGGGCGCGGCGCTCCGCCGGGTGTCCGCTTCGTCCTCCGACTTGGCCGTCATCCGGCCCTCCTTCTGGCCTCGTTCCGCCGGCCCGGCTGCTGCGCCGGGCCCGTCGCCGTCCAGCATAGGCCGGATCGCCGAACGCCGTACGGCCGCGCGCACACTGTTCGGCTTCCGTGCAGTGTTCGCCATTGCGCACACCGTTCGCTGTCCGTACAGTGTTCGGCGTAGCGCACACCGTTCCGATGGGACTGCGGACGGGGTGCTGACGACGGATACCGCACGGCACGGCCGGTGCGGCGACTTCGAAGGGGGTGCGCGGTGGTACGGCAACCGCAGCGCTGGCTCATCCTGATCGTGCTCTGCCTCAGCAGCCTGGTGCTGGTGATCGACAACATGGTGCTCACGGTGTCCATCCCGCCGATCGCGGCGGACCTCAAGGCCGGGGCGCAGGACATCCAGTGGATCATCGACTCCTACATCCTGGTCTTCGCCGGCCTGCTGCTGACCTCCGGCAGCCTCTCCGACCGCTTCGGGCGCCGAAAGGTGATGATCATCGGACTGGTGCTGTTCGGCGCCGCCTCGCTCGTCGCGGCCGTCGCCTCCAGCCCGGGCCAGCTCATCGCCGGGCGGGTGCTGATGGGCGTCGGCGGCGCCCTGGTCATGCCGAGCACCCTGTCCATCCTGATCACCGTCTTCGACGAGGAGGAGCGTCCCAAGGCGATCGCCGCCTGGAGCGCGGTGGCCATGATCGGCCTGGTCGGCGGGCCGGTGCTGGGCGGTGCGCTGATCGCCCACTTCTGGTGGGGCGCCGTGTTCCTGCTCAACGTGCCGATCGCGGTCGTCGCGATCATCGCCGCCGTCGTCCTGATGCCCGAGTCCAAGGGCCCGTGGCGCAAGCCCGACGTGCCCGGCATGGTGCTCTCGATGGTCGGGATGACCGCCCTCGTCTGGTCCATCATCGTGCTGCCCCGCGACGGCTTCACCAGCGCCGGGACGCTCGCCGCGCTCGTCGTCGCCGTCGCCTCGCTGACCGCCTTCGGCATCCGCCAGGTCCGCACCGACTCGCCGATGGTCCCGATCAAGCTCTTCCGCAACCGGGTCTTCACCGGCGCCAGCTTCTCGCTCGTCCTGCTCACCTTCGCCACCGGCGGCCTGATGCTGGTGCTCACCCAGTACCTGCAGTTCGTGCTGGACTTCACGCCCACCGACACCGGCCTGGCCTTCATCCCGCTGGCCGTCGCCTCGCTCGTGTGCAACGGCCTCGGCGCCGCGCTCGGCAAGAAGGTCTCGCCGCGGGTGCTGACCGCGGTCGGCATGCTGATCATCGCCGGCGGCTTCGGCCTGCTCGCCACCCTGTCGGTCGGCGACGGCTTCACCAAGGTCGCCCTCGCCATGCTGGTGCTCGGCGTCGGCTCCGGCCTCGGCATGCCGGCCGCCGCCAACGCCCTGATGGGCGCCATCCCCGGCGAGCACGCCGGCGTCGGCTCCGCGCTCAACGACACCATCCAGCAGTCCGGCGCCGCGCTCGGCGTCGCCATCCTCGGCACCGTGCTCTCCAGCACCTACACCGGCGAGATGCCCGCCGGCGCGCCGGCCCCGGCCCGGCACGCCGTCACCGACGCGCTCGCCCTCGCCGCCGAGCACGGGGACGGCGCGCTGGCCGGCGCCGCCCGGCAGGCCTTCAGCACCGCGACCTCCACCACCTTCACGGTGGGCGGGATCGCCGTCCTGGCGGCCGCGGCGCTCACCCTGGTGCTGATGCGGGGCGGGGCGAAGGGCCAGGCCGAGCACGCGGAGCAGCAGTCGGAGCAGCAGACGGAGCAGCCGGTGGCCGAGCCGGTCGGGTGACGTTCTGCTGAACCCTGGTGCCGCAGACGGCCCCGGACCCGCCTCGGGCGGCCGGGGCCATCGGCGCGTCCGGCCGTCCGCGTGGCCTTCCGGCATGCCGCGATGCCCGCGATGCCCGCGATGCCCGCGATGCCCGCCGCCGACCACGCCGAGCGCCCGTCCCGGCTGGACACCGTGCCGGACACCTGGCCGGACGCCGGGTCCGGCGCGCCCGCTACCCTCCCTGTCATGCCCGCCGCGCCCGACCTCGACGAACCCGTCCACCTGGCCCCGTACGACCCGGCCTGGGCGGACGCCGGCCGTGCCCTCGTGGACCGGCTCGCGGCGGCGCTGCCGGTGCCGGCCGAGGTCGAGCACATCGGCTCCACCTCCGTCCCCGAGCTGGACGCCAAGCCGGTGCTCGACGTCCAGATCGGCTGCGCCCCGGGCGACACCGACGCGGTGGTTGCGGCCGTCCGCGGGCTCGGCTTCGAGCACCTGGGCGAGTCCGGCGTCCCCGGCCGGCAGTACCTGCGGTGGCGCGGCGAGCGGCCGGCGAACGTCCACGTCGTCGCGCTGGGCGGGCCGCTGTGGGCGGACAACCTGATGTTCCGGGACTACCTGCGGGCCCGTCCGCAGGCCGCCGCCCGGTACGCGCGCGCCAAGTGGGAGGCCGTCCGGGCCGCCGGGCGGCTGCTCGCCTACTCCGACCGCAAGGCCGCGACCGTCGCCGAACTCATGGCGGAGGCACGGGAGTTCGGCGGCTGACGGGAGCCGCGCGCGGGGCCCGGTCGGGCGTGCCGGGGCGCTTCGCCGTGAACGGGCTGACGTGTCAAGCGAGTTGACCGTCCTCAGCGGAACGGGGCCGGTCAGTCCTCGGCCGGCGCCGTGGTGTCCCGCAGCGGGAAGGCCATCAGGCTGAGCCCGAGCGGCGCGGTGCCCGGCGTGTGCGGGGGGCGGGCGGCCTCGTGGAGTTCGACGGCGATGTCGGCGAGCCGCCGGCGGACGTCCTGCCAGGTGCGGTCGTCGACCCACAGTTCGGCGTCGACGGTCACGCCCTCGGCGCCCTCCAGCCGCCGTCCGGCGCGTTCCCGGAGGGTGTGCGCCATGGTCTCGGCGAGCAGCGGCGCGCCCTGCTGCTGGTCGGACAGCGGGGTGCCGCGGACGGCGCGGTAGCGGCGCTCCTTGCCGCCGCGGCGGGTGCGTTCCTCGGCGAGTTCGACCAGGCCGACCGCGTCCAGCCGCCGCAGGTGCTGGCTGGCGAGCGCGTGCGAGACGCCGAGCTCGCGGGCGAGTTCGGCGGCCGACATCGGCCCGGGCCAGACGAGGCTGAGCATGCGCAGCCGCAGGGGGTGGGCGAGGGCGCGCAGGACGGGGTCGGTGTCGGTCACGCAGGCCAGTAAACCGCATCCGGCGGGGGCGGATCCCTACCGCCAATCATATGCTTGGGGGTAGGGTGGCGCCGGCCCGTCCCACCGACGGGCCGGGGTGGCGCACGCATCGAGGGGGACGGGAATGAGCTGGGGCACGGTCAAGGTCCTGCGGGACCGCAACGCGGGTCTCTACCTGACGGGGGTGGTCGCCTCCGGCTTCGGCGACTCGGCGATGGCGCTCGCCGCCGGGATCTGGGTCAAGACCCTCACCGGCTCCGACGGCCTCGCCGCACTGGTCGGCTTCTGCCTCTGGCTGCCCACCTTCGCGGGCCCGGTGATCGGCACGCTGGCCGACCGGGTGCGCCGCCGTCCGCTCCTGATCGGCACCAACCTGGCGCTGGCCGCCGTGATGACCGTGCCCGTCGCCGTGCACAAGGCGGCGGACGTCTGGCTGCTGTTCGCCGTACTGACCCTGGTGGGGGCGGGCATGGTGCTCACCGACGCGGCACAGACCGCGCTGGTGGCCGCCGCCGTCCCCGAGGAACTGCGCGGTGACTTCAACGGCCTGGTGTTCACCGCGATGGAGGGCATGAAGCTGCTCGCCCCGCTCGCCGGCGCCGGGCTGTTCACCGCGTACGGGGGGCCGGCGGTGGCCGTGCTGGACGCCGTCACCTTCGTCCTGGCCGCCGTCGTCTTCCGGTTCGTCCGGGTCCGGGAGGACCGCCCGGCCGTCCGCGCCCGGCGGGACTGGCGGGCCGAGACGGCCGAGGGCGCGCGCCACCTGTGGCGGCACCCGGTGCTGCGGCCCCTGGTGCTCGCCGGCGGGGCGGCGATGGTGCTCTCCAGCCTGAGCAGCACGGCCACCTTCGCGATGCTCGACACCGGCCTGCACCGCCCGCCCGCGTTCGCCGGCGTGCTGACCCCGGTCCAGGGCCTCGGCTCGGTGGTCAGCGGCCTGGCGGCCGGTGCGCTGATGCGCCGGACCTCCGAACGGGCCTTCGCCGCCGCGGGGTTGGCGATCTTCGCGCTGGGCGTGCTGGCCCGGGCGACCCCGTGGCTGCCGGTCGTGCTCGGCGGCAGCCTGGCGATCGGCCTCGGCCTGCCGTGCGCGCTCATCGCGGCGATGACCGCCGTGCAGCGGGAGACCCCGAGCGAACTGCTGGGCCGGGTCGCGGGCACGGCCAACACCCTGATGTTCGCCCCCACCGGGCTCGCCCTGCTGCTCGGCACCGGCCTGGTGGCCGCGCTCGACTACCGGGTCCAGCTGCTTCTCGCCGGCGCCGCGGGCCTGGCCTGGGCGGCCGCCCTCGGCCTCGCCCGCCGCCCGGTCGCGGCTCCGGCCGGGGAGGGCGAACCGGCCGGGGAGGATGAACCGGCCTACCTCGTACGGTAGTTCGGCGGGTCGGCGGGTCGGCGGGTCGGCCGGTCAGTGGGTCGGCCGGCTGGCCGCGAGCAGGTCGTGCAACAGCGGTACCAGTTCCTCGGGCCCGGTCTTCGCGAGCTCGCCGAACGCCCCGCTGGAGCGGGCCAGGACGATCCCCGCGAAGGCCGCCGCCGCCAGCTCCGCCCGCAGCTGCGGCCGGTCCACCTGCTCGGTGACGAAGCGCTCGCGCAGCGGCTCGACCAGCCGTTCGTGCAGGTAGGCGCGGGCGGCCTGCTGCACCTCCGTGCTGTCCCCGGGCATGACCGCGGCCTGGAAGGACGGGCCGGGGCCGCGCCGGGACAGCCGTTCGACCAGGGTGCGCAGGCGCTCCTCCTCCAGTAGGTCGGCCGGGGTCGCGGTGCCCTGCTCCTCCCGGACGGTGGCCAGGTAGAGCTGGGTCTTGCCGCCGAAGTACCGGGCGATCAACGCCGGGTCCACACCGGCCCGTTCGCCGATCTCGCGGATGGTGGTGCGGTCGAAGCCGCGCTCCGCGAAGAGTTCCATCGCCGCCCGGATCAGCAGTTCGCGGCTGCGGGCGGCGTCCCGGCGCCGGGGGGCCGGCTCGGCGGGGGCCGCCCCCGTGGCTGCCCGCTCGGCGGCGGCCGGCTCGGTCACCGCTCGGCCCCGGCCCGCAGCACGGGCACGTCGCTCTCGCCGGCCACGCCGTCGGCGATGCTCTCTTCCACCATCAGCTCCTCGTCCACGCGCACGCCCCGCCGGGCGGCGGCCGCGGCGGTGAGCCGCGGCAGGACGATCGTAGCCAGCCCGATCACCACCCACACCGCGCAGCCGATCAGCGCGGCGTCCCGGTAGCCGCTGTCGGTGGGCAGCGCCCGCCCCGGCGCGGTGTGCGCCTGGAGGACGGCGCCGCACAGCGCGCTGCCGGTGGAGTAGCCGACGGTGCGCAGCAGTTGGTTGAAGCCGACCGCGCTGCCGACCTCGCCGGCGGGCACCGCGCCGACGATCAGCCCCGGCATCACGGCGAAGGTGCAGCCGACTCCGAGCCCGGCGATCGCCATGACCACCAGCAGCTCCCACAGGCTGCCGCGCGCGAACAGGAAGAAGAGCACCGAGCCCAGCGAGACCGCGCAGCCCACCGGCAGCACCGCGGCGGGGGAGGTGCGTCGGGCGAGGACCGGCACCACCTTGCTGGTCAGCAGGCTGAACACCGAGAACGGCAGCAGCGCGAGGCCGGCGACCACGACCGAGGCGCCCAGGCCGTAGCCCGTGCTGACCGGGGTCTGGACGTAGCGGATCACCAGCGACATCAGCAGGTACATCCCGACGCCGGCGACCAGCCCGGCCACGTCCGCCGTCAGCACGACGGGGTTGGCCAGGCTGCGCAGGTCCACCAGCGGGTGGGCGGTGCGCAGTTCGTGGCGGATCCAGCCGGCGAGCAGCAGCAGCGAGAGCGCCGCCACCGTCCACAGCCGAGTGCTCGCCCAGCCCCAGCTCTCGCCCTCGCTGAGCACCATCAGCAGCCCGACCAGTGCCAGGCCGAGCAGCACCGCGCCCGGCGCGTCCAGCGGGCGGCGCTCGCGGCCCTCGGTCGAGGGCAGCACCAGGGCGGCCAGCACCAGGGCCACGGCGCTGATCGCGGCGCCGAACCAGAAGCCCGCGTGGAAGCCGAAGGACTGGGCGATCAGGCCGGTGATCGGATAGCCGAGGCCGACCCCGGCGACGGTGGTGATCGAGAGCAGTGCGACGGCCGAACGGGACCGCTCGGCGGGCAGGCTGTCCCGCGCGGTGGCGATGGTCAGCGAGGTCAGGCCGACCCCGACGCCCTGCAGGGCGCGTCCGGTGATCAGCCAGCCGAAGCCGAGCGGCAGCGCCGCCAGCACGCTGCCGAGCACCACGACGGCGGCGGCGGTGAGGGTGGCCGTCCGGCGGGACGGGCCGTCGCCCAGCCGCCCGAGGACCGGGGTGGCGACGGCGCCGACCAGCATCGTGACGGTCAGGGACCACTGCGCCTCCGACAACGACACGTGGTCGACGGCGGCGATGGTCGGGATCATCGGCGCGCCGAGGCTGCTGATCACCGCCACCACGGCGGTGAGGAACACCAGCACGGGCACCAGGGCCCGTTCGCGTCGCGTCGGCCGGCCGGTCCGGGTGTCCATGGGCGCGTTCCCCCTTGTTGCCGTGGACATCGGCCGGGTTGTCATCGGTCGATGTCATCGAATGATGTCATCAGATGATGACATGCTCGGGCGGCCGTACGGAAGCCCGGGCGGGGGTGGGGTCCTGCGGGTGGACGCGAGAAGGCCCGGACCGTTGTGCGGTCCGGGCCTTCGTTCGCCGGGGGCCTGTGTTTGTCGGGGCCTGTGTTCGCCGGGGCCGTCAGGGCCGGGCGGGCCCGCGGGCGGGCAGGGTCTGGCTGTAGACGACGCTCGTCGTGGTGCTGCCGAAGTCGGCCAGCTCGCCCATGAGCACCTCCAGGTGCGCCATGGAGGTCGCGGCCACCTTCAGCGTGTAGCAGTCGTCGCCGGTGGTGCGCAGGCACTCCAGGATCTCCCGGCGCTCGGCGAGCAGCCGGTGCAGCGGCTGGTGGCGGTTGCCCGGGTACTTCAGCCGGACGACGGCGAGCACGGGGTAGCCGACCCTGGTCAGGTCCACCACGGCGTGGTAGCCGGTGATGACGCCCAGCGACTCCAGGTTCCGCACCCGCTCGGTGGTGGCCGAGGCGCTGAGTCGCACCCGCCGGCCCAGTTCGCTGAGGGAGATCCGGGCCTCCTGCTGCAGCTGTTCGATGATCGCCCAGTCGATGTCGTCGAGATCCACGGCCATGCCGCGATGCTACCGGGAGAATCGCGGCAGAAGACGCTGATCGCCGGGAGTTCTCCGTTCCGTCCGCCATGATCGCGGGGATAGTCTCGGACCATGCAACTAGGCGTCAACGTACCGAACTTCGGGCCCGGGACGGACCCCGGCGTGCTGCGCGAATGGGCGCGGACCGTGGAGGGGCTCGGCTTCGACCTCCTCATGGTCTCCGACCACGTGGTGGTGACCCCCGACGTGGCCGAGCGGTACCCGGAGCCGTTCTACGAGCCGTTCACCACGCTGTCCTGGCTGGCCGGGATCACCACCGGCCTGCGGCTGGGCACGACCGTGCTCGTCCTGCCCTACCGGGACCCGCTGCTGGTGGCGCGCATGGCCGACACCCTCGACCGGCTCAACGGCGGCGGGTTCGTCCTCGGGGTCGGTGTCGGCTGGGCCCGTCAGGAGTTCGCCGCGCTCGGCGTGCCGTTCGGCGCGCGCGGCCGGCTCACCGACGAGTACCTGGGCCGGCTGCGGGACGCCCGGCACGCCGAGTGGGAGTCCGGGTCCGGGACCCGGGCGGTGCCCGTCTGGGTCGGCGGCCACAGCGCGGCGGCCATCCGGCGCACCGTCGAGTACGGCGACGCCTGGCACCCGCTGAAGCTCCCGGTGGACCGGATGCGCGCGATCCTGGCCGAGCAGCCGATGCCCGGGTTCGCGCCCCGCATCGCCCTGCGGCCGACCGCGGCCCCGGTCGACGACCCCGACCGCCCGGCCGGCGTGGGCACCGTCGAGCAGATCGTCGACGACCTCCACTGGCTCTGCCGGCTCGGCGCCGAGACCGTGGTGTTCGACCCGTACAACGGGGACCCCGAGGAGACCCGCCGGCCCGAGGCGGCCTGGCGGGCACTCACCGCCGTGACCACCGAGTGGAGAGCCGCAGCATGATCACCCCCGCCGACGAGACCCTCCTGCGCGCCGCCATCGGCATCGCGGCCCGCGCCGTCACCCTGGGCGACGCCCCGTACGGCTCGTTGCTGGCCGGCCCGGACGGCGCGGTCCTCGCCGAGGCCCACAACACCGTGCGGCGCGACGACGACATCACCGCCCACCCCGAACTGAAGCTCGCCCGCTGGGCGGCCCGCGAACTCGCCCCGGACGTGGCCGCCCGCAGCACGCTCTACACCAGCTGCCAGCCCTGCGGCATGTGCGGCGGCGCCCTCGTCCGGTCCGGCATCGGCCGGGTCGTCTACGCCCTCTCCACCGAGCAGCTCGTCGAGCTCAACCCGGAATCGGGCGCCTGGCCGGTCCTCGACCAGGACGGCCCGGCCCTGTTCGCCGAGGCGCGCACGCCCATCGAGGAGTACTACCACCGGAGTTGACCGCCGGCCGGGATGGCGTCCGGGCCCGCTGTCGAGCCTGCTGCCGGGCTTCCGGCCGGGCCCGCTGCCGGATCTGCTGCCGGATCTGCTGCCGTCCCCGTCAGGCGAGGGCGACGACCAGCAGGACGAAGGCCGTGACGATGACGGCGACCCGCCCGTAGTGGAGGCGGTCCCAACGGCCGAGCTGCTCGCGCCAGTTCGCCGGGGCGTTCTCCGGAGTCCACCGCGCGGCCCGGGAGTTGATCGGGACCAGCAGGGCGACGGACATCAGCACGCTGAGGGCGAGCAGTCCGGCGGCGGTGGCGACCAGGCCGGCACCGCCGTCGCCCCAGGCCGTCGCGGACCAGGCCGCGCCGAGTGCCATCGAGCCGATGTACCAGAACGGCATCACCCGGCCGAGCAGCCGGGCCCCCGCGCTGCGTGCCGCGAGACCGCCGTTGTGCGGCAGCCCGTCGACGATCGGGTTGACGAAGACCGCCACCGCGAACTCCACGCCCACCAGCAGGCCGACGACCACGACCGTGACGACGGCCAGTGCGTTCTGCATGTCCCCTCCCGAGGATCCGCCGCGGCGACCCCTAGCGCCGCTAGCTTCTGACGCAATGCTAGATGTGTCGATGCTCGGATGTCTAGCGCCGCTAGGATCCGTGTCGGCCCTACCCGAGCGCCGGGCCGTGCCCGGTGGCGCCGCACCCGGCCGCACTCGGCCGCACTCGGCCGCGCCGGGCCGTGGCGGCCTACACCCACCGCGCGGCGCGGTACCTGATCAACATCAACAGCGGCTGGGAGCAAGGCCGTTCGGAACCGCACATCGCCTTGGCCAGACGCTTCTGGGCCGGGCTGCACCCCTTCTCGGCGGGCGGCGTGTACGTCGACTTCCTCGGCCGGGAGGGCCGCGAGCGCGTCCTGGAGGCCTACGGCCCGGCCACGTACGAGCGGCTGACCGCCCTCAAGGGCCGCTACGACCCGGACAACTTCTTCCGCGTCAACCAGAACGTCCCGCCGAGCCCCCGACCGGTCAGGTGAGCGCCGCGAAGCCGGCGCAGAGCAGGTCGACGCTGCGCGTGAACTTCTCGTCCTGGTCGAGGCGGGGGACCGACCCGCCCATGAGCAGCGGGAACCGCTCGCACAGCTCGGCGTACAGCTCGGCGGTGACGGGCGGCGGCGCGGCGGGCTGGTTCTCCTCCTGGAGGACGAAGCCGGTGACGTGGCTGAGCAGGGTGTCGGCGGCGATGCCGCAGCGGTCGGCGGGCAGCCCGGCGTCGAGCAGGGTGCGCAGCAGGCGCTCCATCAGGGACAGGGCGCCGGTGCTGAGCGTGCCGGGGCTCTCGGCGAGGAGCTGGGCGCCGCCGGGGTGCTCCTTGATGCTCAGGCGCAGGGCGGCGGCCTGGGCGTGGACGCGGTCCTGCCAGGTGGCGGCCGGCGGCAGGGAGGCCAGGGCCGCGGTGCCGGCGTCGTACGCCCGGAGGCAGACCCGGTCGGCCATCAGGGCGAGCAGTTCGTCCTTGCCGCGCACGTGGTAGTAGAGGCTGCCCGCGTGGGCGTCGAGGCGGTCGGCGACCTGGCGCATGGACAGGTTCTGGTAGCCGGACTCGGCGAAGACGGCCATGCCCGCGTCGACGATGCGGTCCTTGGTGAGCTTCATGGATCTCACCGTACCGCGTTTTCCAACACCGTTCGAAAACTGTGCTAGCTTTGCGCCATCAGGTTTTCGAACGGTGTTGGAAAACGCCGTAGCCCGGGGGAGGAGCCAGTCATGGGGGCGATCGTCTTCAACGTGACCACGGCCGCGCTGATGGTCATGATGGTCAACTGCGGTCTCGGCGTGGTCGGCCGCGACACCCTGCGCGGGCGGCCGCTCCCGTGGGCGGCCGTCGCCCTGACCGGGCTCGCGGTCGGCGGCGTGCTGCTCCAGCTCGTCTGGTCCGGCGCCATGGACGCGCTCGACGCGGACCCGGCCAAGTCCGGCTGGTGGCGCGAGTTCACCTCGGTGTTCATGCAGAACGGCGGCCTCTTCGGTGGCCTGTGGAACCTCCTCACCCTCGCCGCCGTCGCCGCCCTCGCCCAGTGGTACTGGGGCGGCCCGCTCACCCTCGGCTTCTTCCTCGCCGGCATCCTGCTGCCCGGGCGCATCGACAGCCTGCTCGGCCTCGGTGACGGCCCCAGCACCGACCCCCGCAACTTCGCGGGCAGCTCCGGAGCCACCTACTTCCTCGGCGCCACCCTCGCCCTCGCCTTCCTGACCCGCACCCGACTCCCCAAGGAACTCGCCCTGGCCGCCGGCGTCCCGGCGCTCGGCCTCGCGATGTGGCTCGCCCAGGAGAACGGCCACGGCCTGGTGTCCGTCTACGGCTTCGCCCTCGCGGCGGCGGCCTGGGCGATCCGCGCCCGCCTCCCCCGCTCGGGTGCCGCCCGGGCCGTCTGACCTGCTTGGCCCGCCCGACCGGGCGGAGTGCGACACGAGGGCCCGACCGGTACGCCGGTCGGGCCCTCGCGCGTGCTCCGGCGGGGGCGGGTCACCGGCCGCCGGGCTCCGCCACCTTGCGGGCGATCCCTTCGAGGGCGGCGAGGTCCTCGGCGGTGAGCCGGTCGACGAAGTGGTGGCGCACGGAGGCGACGTGCGCGGGGGCCGCGGCGGCGAGCGTGTCGAAGCCGTGCTCGGTGAGGACGAGGAGGCAGCCCCGGCCGTCCGCCGGGTCCGGCTCGCGCCGCAGCAGTCCGCGCTCCTCCATCCGGGTGGCGTGCCGGGACAGGCGGCTGCGCGACCAGTCCATCTTCGCGGCCTGTTCGTGGAGGGTGCTGGTGTGCCCGGGGCGCTCCGACAGCGTGCTCAGCACCTCGTAGTCGGGCTCGGAGAGTCCGATCGCGGCCAGGTCCCGCGCCGTGCCGGCCTGGACGGCGACCACCAGGCGGCGGAAGGCGCGCCACGCGCGCTCCTCGTCGGGGCTCAGCCAGCGGGGGGTCATCCGGTCCGGTGGGGTCCGGTCCGGAGGGGGCCCGACCGGTGGGGTCCGGTCCGGCGACGGTTTCGTTGACATGGAATCAATCTACCGGCTAATTTCATTTCCATGTCAACGAAAACCCTGCGCGTCCTCGTCCTCGTCTGCAGCAACCGCCCCGGCGCCCTCGGGCCCGCCGTGGGCGAGTGGCTGGTCGGAACGCTCGCGCCCCGGACCGCCGAACTCGGCGTCGAGCTCGTCCCCCTCGCCCTCGGGGACCTCGACCTGCCGTTCCTCGACGAGGAGGAACACCCGGCGGCGGGCGCGTACCGGAACGAGCACACCCGGCGGTGGAGCGCGATCGCGGACGCCGCGGACGGGTTCCTCGTGGTGACCCCCGAGTACAACCACGGGATGCCGGCGACGCTGAAGAACGCGCTGGACTACCTCCACCGGGAGTGGGCCTGGAAGCCGATCGGCTTCGTCAGCTACGGCAACACCTCGGCCGGCACCCGGGCCGTCCAGCACGCCAAGCAGGTCGTGACCACGCTGCGCCTGGTCCCGCTGGCCGCCACGGTCGCGATCCGCCTCGGCGACGCGGTGGAGGCCGGGCAGGTCCGCCCCGCCCCGGCCCTCGCCGGAACCGCCCACGGGATGCTGGACGAACTGGTCCAGGTGGCCCACGCCCTGCGCCCCCTGCGCGAACGCGAACGCCCCGGAACCCTGCCCGGTCCGCTGGCCGGCTCGTACGTACGGCCGCTCACCCCCGACGACGCGGCCGAGGTCACCGTCCTGCAGCGCTGCTGCTGGGTGGACGAGGCCCTCGCGAACGACACCCTGGCCGTCCCCGCCCTGCACGAGTCGCCGCAGCAGATCCGCGACTGGCTCGCGACCTGGCACACCACCGGCCTCTGGCGCGACGGCCGCCTCCTGGGCATGGCCCGAGCCCGCCGCACCGGCCCCGACTGGCACCTGGGCCGCCTCTGCGTCGCCCCCGACCAGCGCGGCCGGGGCCTCGGCCGCTGGCTGCTCCGCGCCGCCGAAGCCGCCGCCGACCCGGCCTGCTCCCGGGCCGTCCTGTCCACCGGCGCCCGCAGCACCCGGAACATCGCCCTCTACGAGAGCGAGGGCTACCGGGCGGCCCCGCACCTCGGTACGGACGGAACCGCGTGCCTCACCAAGCCCCTGTCCTGACTCAGCCGGCTTTCCCGCCGTTGCCGTTGCCGTCGTCACCGCCGTCGCAGTCGTCGCCGTCGTCGTCGCCGTCCCGCAGGAGTTCGACGACGATCTCGATGCCGAGCGCGTAGGCCGGCGTGCCCGAGGTGATGAGCGCGGTCTCGGCGACTCCGATGAGATCGGCGATGCCGGCGCCCGCGTGGAGCGCTCCCCGGGCGTGGATCCGGGCCGGTTCCGTCCGGCCGAGAGCCAGCAACTGCCCGAAGTGGACCAGCTGTTGCACCCGCCCGCCGAGCGGGTTGTCGGCCAGCACGATGTGGCGCAGGGCCGTGAACGCCTCCTCCGTGGGGAGCCGGCCGTAGGCCTGCGCCACCCGCAGGCGGTCCTCCACGGCGGCCGGGACGCTCCCGACCGTCGTCCGGTAGCGGTCCCGCAGGGCCTCGGAACGCTCGGCGAAGCCGCGGTCGGTCATGCCGACACCCGAGCGATCGAGGCCCGGACGGCGTCCAGCGCGCCCGCGGGGAAGTCCACGGCCCCACCGATCGCCGCGGCGGCGATCTCGGCCTCGGCGCTCTCCTCGATCGCCACCACGAGGTGACCGGCCGCCGCCGCGTCCGGGCCGAACACCAGCAGCCCGTGGTTGGCCAGCAGGACCGCGGCCGTCGTCGGGCGCCGCTCCAGGACGTCGGCGATGCCCCGGACCGACACGTCCGAACCGCGCGGCCCCCACGGCACCACCGGCACCTCCTCGGGCTGTCCGAAGCGGAGCATCGGCTCGGTGCGGCACGGCAGCGGCCGGTGGGCCACCGCGAAGGCCGTCGCGGCCGGCGAGTGGGTGTGGATGATCGCGCCCACGTGCGGGCGGGCGCGGTAGACCACGCCGTGCATGGTGATGATCTCGGCGCTGACGGAGCGCAGTTCTCCCGCCAGGACCTGCCCGTCGACACTGACGGTCGCCAACTGATCGGGCTCCAGGTCGCGGACGAACCCCGGGGTGAGCAGGAAGCGGTCGGCATCCAGCCGGACGCTCAGGTTGGCGTGCCCGGAGTGCGACATCACCCCCGCCACGAAGAGCTGCCGGGCAGCCTCGACGAGCTGCCGGGCCTCAGGTGCTTCTGTCATCTCTACGTCTCCCAAGTCCCTCTCGGCGGCGGCCGTTTCGCCGCCGCCGCACGTGTCGGCAACTCTGCGACTTGAACTAAGGTTCAAGTCAAGCGACAGGAGGGGCGGACCATGCGCATGACGATCGGCCAGCTCGCCGAGACCACCGGCGTCCCCGCGTCGGCCATCCGGTTCTGGGAGCGCCACGGCCTCCTCCCCGCTCCCGAACGCCAGAGCGGCCAGCGCCGCTACCCGCCCCAGGCCGCGGAGCGGATCGTGCTGCTGCGCAAGTTCCAGCAGGCCGGACTGACCCTGGCCGAGGTCCGGGAGTTCCAGCAGGACCAGCCGCGCCGCCAGGCGATGATCCGCGCCAAGATCGCCGAGATCGAACAGCGCATGATCGACCTCGACCACGCCCACCAACTCCTGACCCACGCCCTCCAGTGCGGCAAGACCGACATCGTCAGCTGCCCCACCTTCCGCGACCAGATGGCAACCTGGAACCAGCCCGCCTGACGCCGAAGGCGGAGAATGCGAGATTCGAATTCGCGAGGGTTTGTCCCCGCACGTTTTCCCATTCCCCTCGGTTCATTCCGGCAGAGTTCACTGGTTCTGCCCGTGCCTGTCGAGGTCGTCGCGCAGCCGCACGCGGTACAGCGACCAGCGCGCGGCCGCGCCCACGGTCGCTCCGATGGCCGTGCTCACCACGAGCCCCGGCCGGTCGGAGAGGCCGCGGGAGGCCGCGGCGGACACGACGGACGCGAGCGCCACGGCGATGAGCTGAACAGAACCGCCCCGCCGCCCCTGTCCCGGGTCGTCCACCGGGTCACCTCCCCTCTGTCCGGTCACCGATGCCGCCCGCGGCGGGGGACCGGACGGGCGCAGCTGGTCGCGCGAACGCACGCCGAGCTCGGCTTCGGGCAGATGGCGGCGCGGCGGGAGAAGGTGTCGCGCTGGGAGTCCGGCCGGATCGTCCCGGAGCCGACCGCGCAGCTGGCCATGGCGCACATCCACCAGGTGCCCGAGGGCGCGGTACGGCACCTCGGCTGGCCGTGCTGGCTGCGTCTGGCCACCGGGGACGCGGACCTGCTGACCCAGCCGTGGACCGCGGAGGGCGCGGTCGCCGTTCTCAACGGGATCTCGCCGTCGGCCGGGCCGGCCGCCTCAGGCCTCGTCGTCACCGGTCCCGTCCTCTCCGCGCAGATCCAGGACGCCCTCGCCGTCCTGGCGGACGGCCACCGGACGTCCGGCCAGGCCGCGGTCCCGCCCGTTCCGCAGACGCTCGGCTGGATCGGGACCCGGCTCGGCGCGCTGGAGGCCCTGGAAGTGGGAACACCAGTGCTCCCGGCCGCCCTCCAGACGGCCGCCCGCGCCGAGTACGAGCTGGTCGGCGGCCTGCTCGCCACGCACGGCCAGGACCGCGCACTCGGCGCCCGACTGCTCCTGCTCGCCGCCCGCGCCGCCGCGCTGCGCGCCTGGCTCTGCGGCGCCCAGGGCAACGAGAGCCAGGCCGAGCGGTACACCCTGGCCGCGATCCGCGCCGCCGGCGCGGCCGGGGCACCACGGCATGCCGCCGCATACCTCTCCCTGCTGGCGGTCAGACACCTCCGCTTCGGCGACCCCGGCGATGCGCTGTCGCTGATAGCTGCCGCCCGGAGCGTCCTCCCCAGGCCGACCCCACGATTGGCGGCCGCCTTCGCCACCCACGAATCGCGCGCCCTCGCCGACCTCGGCCAGGCCCGCGGGAGCCTGCGCGCACTCGACCGGGCCGCCACAGCCCTGCGGGGCGCCCCGCCGTGGCACGCCGCCGCGGACCCCTCCTGCGCCGCCGTCGACGAGGCGTACCTCGCCGTCTCGCGGGGGAACACCTGGCTGCGCCTCGGCCGTCCCGACCGGGCGATGTCCTCCTACGAGACCGTGCCGGGCGTCGGCCCGGCCACGCCGCACACGCTCTCCCCGCACCTCGGCGAACGGCTCCAGGGCGTCGTGGAGGCGCAACTCGCCCTCGGGGAGGCCGAAGCGGCAGCCGCCACCGTACGGCGAGCGGCCGTTCTCACCGGCCGCCTACCGGCCTGCCTCGCCGAGTGGTTCCAAGGGCGACTCGCCCCCCACTCCCATCACCCCACCGTTGCGGACCTGCTGGACAGCTTGTCCGACCCGGGCCGCTCAAGGCCCGAGCAGGATCTCGGCTGAAGACGTCGCCCTGGGCCCAGAGACCGCAATCGAGACCGGAGTGCCGAGCGCTCATGCCTTGGGTCGCCGGCTACGAGGGCATCACCCCGTGGATGCGGGAGATGGTGAACACCCGCTCGTCGTTCCGCAGGTGGCACCAGGCGTGGAGATACGGGGCGTCCAGTTCGAGCCGGCTGAGCGTGCGGACGGTCGCGTTGCCCGAGGTGGCCACGTACTCGATCGTGATGGCCTGACCGTTATTGACGGCGTGGGCCAGCTGGCGGACATCGGTGAAGGCGAGGTTGCGCGCGTGCCCGGCGATGATCTCCTCGGTGTCGCTGGCGTAGGGGCGGCCGTCGTACGGGTTGGGCTCCGGAACGTCCTGCGGGGCGCCCAGCAGGCGGGTGGCGAGGGCCGGGAGGTCGACGCCGGCCCCGACGTCTGCGGTGCGGTCGCCCGTCTGCTGTGGGCGGCGCCGGCTGCCGGGGAGGCGCGGGGGTGGGACGGGGCTTGCCGCGCGGCGGTGTTGGGCCCGCTCGATCCGGACGGACCCGTCTGGTTTCTCGGCGACCGGGGCGTAGCCCGCGTCGCGCAGTGCCGCGAGCGTCTTGTCCGGTGGAGTTCGGCTGATCAGCACTGTTGGTGCCAGCTGCCGCAGGCCGAGCCGGGAGAGCTTGCGGTGCGCGGCGAGTTCGGCCAGGAGGGCGGGCTCTTCACCGTGGATCACGCAGGCGGCGGAGGCGATGCGCACCCGGCCGTGGCCGCGAGCGGTGTCCTGGATCAGGTACGAGAGTGGTTGGGGAAGCGACTCGACGGCGACGGCGGCCAGGTCGGCCGTGAGGGCGTCGGGGGTGAGGCCGGTGTCGAGGGCCCGGCGGACGCTTCTCGGGCTGAACCGCCAGACGGACGCCGCACCGGCGGTCTCCCGGTCCGCGACGGAGTCCAGTAGCGCGAGGAGGGGTGCCGACGGCGTACCGGTCACCACGGCCGTGAGGTCGCTGCCGAAGCGGGCCGTCCCGCTGGCTGCGGGCAGCAGTCGCCGGCAGGCGTCGGTCAGGTCCTCGGCGTCGTCGGCGAGCAGGGCGGCCCCGATCGGGGACACGGCCCCGAGCGCGAGTGCGCCGAGCAGTTCCGCCTCCCGGATCAAGGTGGCGAACGGTGTGGCGTCCTGGGGGAGTTCGTCGGCGAGCGGGCGGAGCCACACGAGCAGCGCCCCCAGCTCCGCCGAGTTCACCGCCCCTTCGCCGACCGGGAGCTGCGCCGCGGCCGCGAGCAGCCCGTGCCGGGCCTGTACGCAGCCTCCGCAGGGCGGCGCCCCGGCGAGCGCTGGCAGAGCCTTGCCATCCTCGTCGCGGCTCCCGCCGGGGGTCAGCGGGAGCGCCCACCATGCCTGGAGCAGCACGGTGAGTTGGTCGGCCGGCTTCTGCTCGGCCCAGGTGTCGTACGCGGCGGTCGCCGCGACCCGGTCGCCGTCCCGGGCCAGCAGCCCGGCCGCGCTCGCCGCCTCCAGCGCCAGGCGCACCACGATCTCGTCGCACTGCGCCGCCTTGCCGATCCGGGACAGTTCGCGGGCGCCGACCCCGCCGGCCTTCAACCGAGCCGGGGGAGCGGCGGCGCACGCCCCCAGGACGGACACGGCATGGGCGGCGAACGCCATCGAGGCGGCTGTGGCTTCCCGTTCGACGTCCGGGGCGGTGACGGGCACCGACCGCACGTCGGGCGGGACGGGAGTGAACGGGGCGTGCCAGTCGGAGCCGCGCAGTGCGAGTGCCACCTCCGCGGGCATCCGGGCCGGCCCGGACCAGCGGCGGTCCCGGATCAGCAACCCCCGCTCCAGCGCCCACTGCTCGGCGGGCCTGGGGCCGGCTTGCGGAGTCCCGAACATGACGAACCCCGGTCGCTCCGGAGTCTCGTGCGCCCGTCGTTCGAGGAGTTTCCTGGTCGCTGCAGGCGCCGTGGCGACAAGCGCCGCGACCCGAGCCGGATCGCTGTGATGCTCGACCAGCGCCGCCAGCCGCGTTTCCTTCCTGTTGGCGGCCGGTTTGACGCCGAGTTTTGCCACCATGCGCGCCACCTCGTCGGAGTTCGAGCCCGCGAGCAGGTGCATGAGCGGTGCATCGAGTCCCAGGGGTGAATTCCATGCACTCCGTAGGGGCGCCGCCATGTGCAGCAGCCCGTTTTCGGTCGGCCACACCAAGGCGCGATCGGCCATCGCCGCCAGGACGGCATCCAACGCGTGGGCGCGGTCACCGTGCGTCGCGCCCAGGATGCCCGCCAGGCCGTCCCGTGACACGACCGTCAGCGCGGCGGCGGCCTCCGCCACCTGCAGACACGGCAGCGCGAGCCGGGGCAGGGCCAGTGCCACGGAGGCCGGCCGCTGGAGCCGGTCCGCCAGTTCACCGACCGACCGCGGCTCCGGAGCCGACACGGCGTCCGGGCGCGCCGCCAGGACCCGCTCCAACTCGGCCGCGTCCAGACCGCGCAGCCAGGTGGCCAGCACCGATCCGCTCTTCTTGCTGATGAGGCACCTCACCACGTAGGAGGACATCCGTGCCCTGCCGCAGTCGGCCGGGAGCACAGGCCGGGAGCACAAGGATGACGTACCAACGGGGCGGGTACGACGAAGGCCCGGACCGTACGAGACGGTCCGGGCCTTCGTGAAGGCGGAGGATACGAGATTCGAACTCGTGAGGGGTTGCCCCCAACACGCTTTCCAATTCTCCGCAACGGTGTCCGTCGGCGTTCACACCGGTTCTGACCTGCGGCGAAATATGTGGTTGAGCGGCGGCTGAACCCGGCCGGACGGGGGTGAATGAGACCAGAACTGAGACCAGGATCGGCGGCCTCCGCAGCGCATCGGGGTCGTGCCCACGGGTGGTAGAGCCGATTTCTCGGCGGCGTCGCCCCGCAGGGAGGGGCGTAACCGGGGGGCGGAATGCGTCGCCGTCGGGCGTAATGGAAGGACCGGCCCGGTGAACCGCACCGGGGTGCCGGGGTTGATCGCGCCCGTGCCGACTTGTACGGGACAGGAAGGATCGTCGGTGGGCAGGGACGGCGAGCGGCGCCTGGACCGGTCGGAGGGGTTCGGCGAACACCTGCTGGGCGCACTGCTCGACCAGGCCCACGAGCTTCCGCCCCATCTGATTGCTCCATTGGTCGCCGACGCGGTGCGTGGGATCGGTGGCCGTGACCCGGTGCTCCTGCTGCAGGACTACGGGCAATTGGTGCTGGTGCCGCTGTCCGGACGGGGGCTGGCCGCCCGGGAGCCGGTGCCGATCGACGGCTCGTCCGCAGGCGCGGCTTTTCTGAGTGGTGTCTCCGTCGAGGTGCCGCAGGGCGACGGGGTGCGGGTGTACCTGCCGTTGCTGGACGGCGGGGACGAGGTGGGAGTGCTGGCACTCACGCTGGACGACGTCGATGGCGACGACCGGCGGCTCCTACGGCGCTTCGCCTCCCTGGTCGCGGATCTGCTGGTCACCAAGAGCGGCTACACCGACCGGATCTTCCAGGCCCGGCGCCTCCAGCCGATGAGCGTGGCCGCGGAGATCCAGTGGTCACTGCTGCCTCCGTTGGCGATGACCGCCCCGCGGGTCGCCGTGGCCGGCATCCTCGAACCCGCCTACCAGGTGGCCGGCGACAGCTTCGACTACGCGCTGAACGACGATCTTCTGCACGTGGCCACGATCGACGCCATGGGCCACGGGCTGGACGCCGCTGCCATGGCGACCGTGGCCATCGGCGCGTACCGGCACGCCAGGCGAGCCGACATCGGACTGGCCGAGATCTACGCGTTCATGGACCGGGCCATCGCGGAGCAGTTCGGGCCGGACCACTTCGTCACCGCGCAGATGATGCGCCTGAACACCGTCAGCGGCCACCTGCAGTGGGTCAACGCCGGCCATCCGCAGCCCCTTTTGATCCGCGACCACGCCGTCGTCGAGCGGCTGGAGAGCGAGACGACCTTGCCGGTCGGCTTCGGCGGCGAGGAGCCCGTGATCAGCGAGCGGGCACTGCGGCATGGCGACCGGGTCCTGTGCTTCACCGACGGCCTGGTCGAGGAGCGCGAGCCCGGCGGGGAACAGTTCGGGGAGGACCAGCTCATCGACTGGGTCAACCGCGTCGAGCGTTCGCAGGAGGGGGTGCGGGCCGTGGTGCGGGCGCTCTCCCACGTGCTGAAGGAGAAGCGGGGCGGGCACACGAGCGACGACGCCACCCTGTTCCTGATCGAGTGGCGCTGAGAGCGGCACGCCGCCCCTGCTCTCACGACCGGTCGGGCCGGCCAGGTGCGGGCGGAGTACCGTGGGATATCGGAGCGGCCCGAGCTGTCGCTCCCCGCGAGGCCCGGCCCGCACCCGGCGTGCCAGGTCTCTCAGGGCTGACAGGTGGCGAGCTATGTCGGACGAAGCCAGCGATTCCCGCTACGGGTTTCTGCCGGAGCGGTTCCGGCAGGCCGCGAAGCCGGGGACGGTAGCGTTGCGCCTGGAGACCACCCGGTCACGCGAAGGCGTGCTCGACGGTGCATGGTGGCCGCGTTCACGCGACATCGGCGCCGAACTCCCTGACCTGATCCACGCGTTGACCGGTCATCTCGGCCCCATCGTGAGCGTCGGCCTCGACGCGGGCGCCTGGGACGACGTCCCGGCCAGTCTGATGGTCGACGGCCGGTCGGTGCACATCGACCGCTACCCGGTCGGCGACGACACCGTGATCGTCACACGGGGCGACCGTGACCACTTCAGCCTGCTCGTCGTCCCCCCACATGCGAGCCAGGAGGCGGCCCTGGCCTCCATGGCACGCGCGGTCAGGGCCGGTGGCAGTGACTCGGCACGGCAGATCCTCATCGACACCGGCGTCAGCTCCGGCCCCCCGGCCGAAACGCCCTGAGGGGCAGACCCGTGAGCCGGTCACGCCGGGCAGGCAGGAAAGGTGGGACGTGAAGATGTCCGTCTACGTGAAACTCTCGGCGGAGGCCCGGTCGCCGGCGGAGCCGTCGAAGGGGCCGCTGGACCTGCAGTACGAGGACGGTGCGGACGGCGTCACCTTCGAGTACGACCTGCACCCCAGCGGGGCGCTTCGTGTCCTGCGGGTCTTCGAGGACACCCCGCACCGGATCGAGGCATGCTTCAGCCCCGGAGCGTGGCTCCAGGTCGCTGGCACCTACCTGCGAAGCGGCTCCGAGTACTGACGGCGACCCGCCGGGAGCGAAAGAACGAAGGATCGGGCGGCGGCGTCACCGGTGGTCGGCGTCACCGGTGGCCGGTCGGGGGCCAGTGCCGGAGCGCCCGGGCGGGGACGACGGCCCGCCCCACCGGGCGGAGCCCCAGGCCGAGACCAAGGGGTCGCGTACCGGCCAGACGATCCCCCGCCGGTCGGGCATCTTCGCGGACGGCTCGTCGGCGAGCAGTTCGCTCGCGGTCCTGGTGTTCGCGGGATCGGCGGCCTCGGCCATCAGCCAGGCTGCGGCGACGGCTCCCGTCCGCGGCGGGACGACCAGCAGGGTCAGCCGACGGGCAAGGTGCGAGCGGACCGAGATCGTGTGCTGGTCCTGCACGGCGGTGAACCAGC
Organism: Streptomyces rubellomurinus; assembly: GCF_000961885.1. Classification (GTDB taxonomy): domain Bacteria; phylum Actinomycetota; class Actinomycetes; order Streptomycetales; family Streptomycetaceae; genus Kitasatospora; species Kitasatospora rubellomurina. The sequence continues at coordinate 9,269 of NZ_JZKH01000038.1, read as the reverse complement.
TCGCGTGGACGGTGTGGCTCGCATGGACGGTGTGGCCCGCGACCGGGATCCGTCGGGGGACGGTCAACCACTGGGCGGGGTTCACGGTGATTCCGGCGACTCGACCCCATCGCTCGTCCAGTTCGGCGGCCAGGGCGGGGAGTTCGGAAGGAAGGTCGTGCGATCGGGGCCACCAGGCCCCGTCCAGCCGTCCGGCTCGCGGGCCGTCCGGTGCCAGGGAGAACCGCAGGGCGGGTTCGGGGGTGGCAAGCGTCGCGCCGTCGATCACAGTCATGATCAAGGACCCGTCTCCGAGCCTGGCCGGTGCCAAGTCCGGGATTGCCGTTCGCCGGAGACGACGCCAGTGTCCGGTGCCGGCATGCGGGGTGCCTTCGGTGATGTCCAGGCTACTCCCGGTCCGGCCCGGACCCGGCACGGTACTCAGCGGTTCACGGACCGGCCCCCGCGCCGGAACCGGACGGCGGAGAGTATCAGCGCGACGATCAGCACGGCGATGCCGATGAACAGCAGGTACTTCAGGCCCTCGGCGACGACACCGACCAGTCCGAGCACGATCGCCACGATGACGAGGAACAGTACCAGGGCCATCGTCGGCCTCCTTCATGGTCAGGAGGGCTCCTAGCGGCGGGCCAGGCGGCGCTCTCCGCCCGTGCCCGGTGCGTAGTCCAGCCCGTAGTGGGCGAAGACGGCTGCCTCGTCCTCGGCGGGGAGTTCGCCGTCGGTGTCGATGGCCGGGGCGTGTTTCACCTGGCTCCTGGGCCGGGGGACCTTCAGGTAACCGGGACCTACCCGTCGCGTCGGACAGCGGGACGAACACCAGGCGGCGGCGGGTGGGCAGGCCGACCATGACCGTCGCGAAGAACGACTGATCGGTCACGGTGTCCACATAGACGGACTCCAGCGTGCCGATCTTGTGTCCGTCGGCGTCGACCACGTCATGGCCGCGCCACTCCCGGATGGCGCCTGCCTCGAACATCGGCCATCTCCTCAGCTCCTGGTTCCATTGTGGTGCCGCGGCTGCCGGTCGACATCCCCGGTCGCCCTCCGCCCGCCCGCCTCGTACGGTCGTGTCAGGGCAGGAGGGTTGTCACAGGAGGGCACGATGCAGCGCTACCGGTGGATTCTGGAGACCCAGGACGACGACGGCCGCTGGTCCCGGCAGGACGACACGACGATGTCGAATCCGCTGGAGTACGACGGTCCGCCGCAGCGGGCGGCCAACCATCTCCGGGACGTGTTCGTTCGCACCCTCTCCCGACCCGCGCCGGGCCCTCGGGCAGTCAGGGTCCGGCTCTGGGAAGGGACCGGTGCCGACGGTGAACCCCAGGCCGAGACCGAGTGGTCACGCGAGTGAGCCAGCCCGGCTCCGGCCCGGGCAGCTCCCGCCGGCCGCCTACGCGGATGCCGGCCAGGAGGCGGCCCGGCTCCGGGCGAGATCGGCTCGCCGGTCGGCCTCGCCAAGCCCGGTGGAGGGTGTGACGGCCGACGGCAGGAAATCGGAACCGACTTCCGGCCCGGTCGCACCGGTGCTCGGCTCGGCGGCGAGCAGTTCGCTCGCGGTCCTGGTGTTCGCGGGATCGGCGGCCTCGGCCATCAGCCGGGCGGCCTCGACGGCATCCGTCTGGGGCGGGACCACCAGCAGGCTCAGCCGACGGGGGGCATAGGAACAGACCATGATCATGTGCTGGTCCTGTTCGATGGTGAACCAGCCCGCGTGGACGGTGTGACCCGTGACCGGGATCCGCCGGGGGATGACAGGCCACCGCGCGGGGTTCACGGTGATCCGGGTGATCCGGCCCCACCGCTCGTCGATCTCGGCGGCCAGGGCGGGGAGTTCGAGAAGAAGATCACGCGAGCGGGGCCACCAGGCACCGTCCAGACGGCCGGGCCGCACGCCACTGGGCGCGAGGGTGAGCCGAGCCGTGGAATCCGTGGCGGCGGGCGTCGTCGCACGATCGAGGGTCGTGGTCATGATCAGAGACCTGTCCCCGGGCCCGGCCGAGAAGCCGGGTCCGGCATTGCCGTTCGCCGGAGACGACGCCAGTATCCGGTGCCGGCATGCGAAGTGCCTTCGGTGATGTCCAGGCTACTCCGGTCCGGTCCGGTCCGGTCCGGACGCGGCGTCGGCTGCCGCCTTCTCGAAGCGGCAGCCGAGACCGTGCCCGGGCCGTTCAGCCGAGCAGGAGTTCTGCCGCCGGGGTGTGGTTGCCGGTCGCCGAGGCGCCGGCCATCGCCGAGGCGGCCGTTGCCGACTTGGTGCCGGGCGGTACCACCAGCAGCAGGAAGTGGTCCTGGAACCCCCGGGTGACGCTGATCGTCGCGTCGCTGCCGGTGAACCAGTTGATTCTGACCGTCAGGCCGTTCGCCGCCACGGACCGGGGCACGAGGTCCCAGGCCGAGGTGTCGAGGCCGACCCGGACGATGCGCCCGAAGTGGGCACCGAGCGCGGTGATCAGGTCCGGCAGTTCGGCGAGGACGTGGTTCGAGCGGGGCCACCAGGCGCCGTCGAAGACGCCCTCCCGTGACATCGTCGGTTCCAGAACCAGGCGAGGCAGCAGCGGGGCGCCGGGTGCCGTCCACGGCCCAGGAGAGGAAGAGGTTGGGAAAGGAATCGGCATCATGCGAAGCCGCCCGTCCGGTCCGCGAGGGACCCGTCATGACCCAGGGCGACGTCGACGCTGATGCCGATGTGCGATATGTCCTCGGTTGTCTTCCAAGCTACTCCGCAGCGGGCTGCTCCGGTCCGCTCGCCACCGGAGTAGGGTCGTAGGCATCCAGGGCATCACGTATTCCGGTAACCGTTCCGGCCTCGTTCTGGGTGAAGGAAAGCTCGGCAGCCCCAGAGGGCGGCCGGAGACGGGAACGGTGAGCACCGTGACCACCCACTCCCCGCAGGCGGTACGGCCCGGCCGCGGCCTCACGGTCGCCGACGCCATGGACACCTGCGACTACCAGATAGCCGACGACAGCACCGTCGACCAGGCCGACGACGTCCTCCGCGGCGCCCACCTCGATTACCTGCTGGTCCGCGACCACGACGGCCGGTGCGAGGGGCTGGTCACCCGCACCGGACTCCATCCGTTCCTGAACCGCTCCTGGTACACCGGACGGACCGCGATCAGTGCCACCACCCACCAGCGCGGCCCGTTCGCCTGGCCGACCATGGGCCTGGCCCTGGCCGCGATCGCCATGCGGGTCAAGCGCTTGGCGGTCTGGCCCGTCGTCGACGAGGACGGCTACATCCTCGGTGTCCTCATGGCCGACCGTGTCACCAGCCTCGTCGCGGGCAAGGCTGCCTGAGGCTGAGTGCCCGCGTTCGAGAGTCCTGAGCTGTTTGCGCCGGTCAGGAATCGAGCACGGTGCCAGGTCGGGCCATGCCCGGAGCGAAGCTGCGGCGAGGTCAGGGCAGTGGGGTGGCGTGCATGCACGTGTGCCGTTCCGGACCGGTCGGGCTCGGCGAGCGGTCGGGCCGTCTCCCCGATGATCTCTACGCGGAAGGTGCCGGCCTTGTCCGCGTAGACCAGGGCCCCGTCCGCGGTCACCTCGTCCGTGGCATGAACGACGACGACCTCGAGCGGACTGTGCCTGCCGGGTACACCCGGAAGGGTCACCGCGTAGCGAGACGGAGTGTCCGTCCGGAGCTCCTCACCCGATCCGTGCCGGGTGGATCCGCTGGGGTCGGGCACTGGACTCACCGCCTCAACGGGAGGGGTGGTGGCAGAGCGGCCGGGACGCGCACAAGGTGCGGCGGGGTACGGGAGACGGGTTGGCGCGGGGTCACGGATGCTCATCATGATGATCACCGGTGGCGGTCGCAGGCTGGTGGCCGGCGTCGGGGGCGAGATCGGCGAACAGGGCCAGCAGCCCGGCGATCTCGTGGTGGCCCTCGGCGGGATGACGGAAGTACGTGCCGCGGACCACCTGGTAGCGGTTGCGGCGTCCGTGCCGGGAGTGGGTCAGGTAGCCGGCCTTCTCCAGGTCCGTGACGATCGCCCGCGCGGCCCGTTCGGTCATGCCGCACATCGCGGCCAGGTCCCGCAAGCGGACGTCCGCATCCCGCGAGATCATCAACAGCACACGCGCGTGCTGCGTCAGGAACGTCCAGCTCGTTCGCGGCTCTCGCTCATCCGACATACCATAAGTATGAACCTGGATTCCGCTTTTGCCATGCCTGACTTGAGGATCCGCTGTTGGGCCACACCGTGGAACGCGGGGTCGAGTTTTCGCCCGCGGATCCGTGTCACGGCGCGGGGTTTCAAGGCGATGGCGGTGGTTGTTCGGAGGGGACGAGGAGTTCGGCCCATACGGCCTTGCCGCCGGCGTTCGGGAGGGTGCCCCAGCAGAGGGCGAGGCGGTCGACGATGAACAGGCCATGGCCGCCGACCCGTGCCGGCCGGTGCGTGCCCGGATCGGGCAGCACGGTGCCGGAGCGGGGGTCGATGACGGTGATGCGCAGGCACGGGCCGTTCTGGTCCAGATCCAGTGCGAGAGGGCCCGTCGTGTACCTGGCGGCGTTGGTGAGCAGTTCCGACACGATGAGCTGGACGTCGTCGCCGAGAACGGATGGGGCGAGATGCCAACCGGACAGGGTTCGGCGCGTGAATGCCCTACCTTCGCTGACGGGGGACGTTCCACCTCCGGCGGTGAAATCGAGCTGGCAGTGACGGCGAACCGCTGCTGGGCCGAGGTGACTCTCCACGGTGGTTCGCCTGCTTCCCGTTGCAGCTCCTCGAACCATGCGGCTACCCGTTCAGGTGGGGATCATGTGCGTGGCAGTGGTCGGGTCTCCGGGGCTGCGGTGCCGCCGGGGCGGTCCGGGGCAGTTGCTCACCCGGTGCCGACGAACTGAGACCAAAACTGAGACCACGACACGAAGAAGGCCCCGACCGGGAACCCGGTCGGGGCCTTCAACTGCCCTACTGGGCAGAGGCGGAGGATACGAGATTCGAACTCGTGAGGGGTTGCCCCCAACACGCTTTCCAACTGTTCGTCCGGCTGTCCGGGGACGGTCGTAGGCGTCCTGACCTGCGGCGGAATGACTCGCCGGTCGGGCGCTGAACGCCCCCGGACGGGGGTGAATGCAACCAGAACTGCAACCACAACTGGTTGCCTCAGACATCTCCCGCGCGGTGGGACTCGTCTCGGCCGCCATCAGCTCTGAGTGCGAACCTCCCGCCACCGCGCGGCGGTGGTCTCGCTCACCGTGTAGTAGAACTCGGACTTGAGGTCGGTCCCCTCGCTGGGAGCCTCCACCCAGGTCATCGGCCAGTTCCGTCGACCGTAGTGCTTGTGTACGACGCGGGTGAAGGCGGACAGGACGCCCCGTAGGCGCTTTCGGTCCACGTTGAGCAGTTCCACGAGCGAGGTGTAGCTCACTCGCTCGCCGGGCTGCTTGGCCAGGATGTCGAGTACTCCGGTGACCACCTGCACGGAGTCCAGTGCGTCCTGCGTCAGCTTGCGCAGGTCTTGCACGCCCCACTCGACGAAGGGCCATTCGCCGTCGTCCAGCGGAGTGGCGGTGGTCTCTGCCGATGGACCCGTCGTGATGCCGGCGAGTTCCGCGAGAAACGCGTACACCTGCGTGACGTGCTGGATCGGAACCGGTACCGAGACGAACTGCTGTTCCTGAGACATGCCATCCCTCCCAATGCATCCGCCGTCTGGCGGATGCCTGGATACTTGCATGCCTCGTATCCAGGTGTCTAGATGCTTCCCTGGACTACTAGTCCACCCTTATTGCCATGTCTTGCGTTAGCTGTTCCGGTGTCTGGCATTGCTGGCCGGCGACGGGAGCGGGATCTCGGTCGAGGGCGCATCGCTCCCCGTTGCGGCGCGACGGATCGAGGTGGAGCCGGCTGAGGGCGCATACGGCTTCACCGCAGTCCAGCCCTTCGCGTGTTGGGCTGGACCGGTCACACCGGCGCGAGGATGTCCTTGGTGTCTTCGACGACGACCTCCAGGTGGCGGCGCAGAAGACGCACCTGCTTGGTCCGGGCCAGCCTCGAGTGGGGGATCACCGTGCCGGCCAACATCCGGAGGGTCCGAGTCGCGTCGCCCTGGAGCCTCAGAATCTCGTAGTAGTCGGCGACTTCCGGGATGTACTCGGTGCGGTACACGTTGTCTCTGGGGTCGTACGTGAACACGGCCGATGAGTCCTTCAGCCCTGCAAGGCTCTCTCGCAGGTAAGCCATCCCGTACCTGACTTGGCAGCGCGTGAGACCTGTTTCGTCGAGCAGCTCGTCAAACGTCAAGCCCCGGGTTCCTGCCTCGTCCAAGGCGTCCTTGACCATCTGTGCCGATACCTCGGCGTGCTGGTACACGGTCATCGCTATTCATCCCTTGGGAACTGGACGAGCATCCTCCGCGCAGCCTTCCGGCTCCTCCAGCCGATCGTCTTGATGCTTTCCCTGTCTGTGCTTCCCCGAGCGCGCGGAGGGCAGACGGCCTGCTCCTTCCTGTGGATGTTGTTTCATTCGCTACTCCGCCAGCAGCCGTTCCAGTGCGGAGTCGATATCGGTGCTCCCCGTGTCCAGGGCATGCTCTGTCCACGAGACTGCGGCAGTCACGCGCTGAAGTCCCTCGCGGATCGAGTCCTTGGCGTCCTCGGAGAGCTGGGCCACGTGGAGGGTTGGCAACGCTCGGCCGATGCCGTGAGTGAAGTCGGAGCAGAGATGCAGGACGGAGTACACCTCTGCTTGTTCGTTGATGCGCCGGATCTCAGGGCGCTTCTTCGTCTGCTCGTGCGCCTCGACGATTCGCTCGGTCTGTGCCCGGTTAAACGACTCGCGAACAGCCGGCCGCTCGACGACGCGGCGCGCCACTTCTTTCCGGCTCATGGCGCGCTCAACAGCCTTGGCCGCTACCTGCTCGTCGTTGAGGAGGTCCTCGACCATCTGGAGGCGCTCGTCCTCAGTCTCAGGAACGTCGGTCTTCCAGCCCATTACCCGCTGGGCCGCAGCGCAGGTCCACTCTCGGCGGCCAGTCTTGCGGTGTACCGGAGGGTCGAGGATCAACTCGAACCGGTCGTGCCGGTAGGACAGGATGGAATGGACCGTCCAGCAGACGTCTTCCTGCCGTTTGTCCTTCGGCCAGGCGCCTGCGACGAGCCGGTAGCCCTCGAACGTCTCCCGCGTGAGCCCGACCTCGTCGGCGTAGTCGGCCAGCATGCTGTACGCCTTCATGGGCAAGCGCTTGCCCTTCGGCGGTAGCGGCACCAGCTCAAGGCCGATGTCACCCAGCCGGAACTGGACCGTGCTCTCGCTGTCGACCAGCTCTTGCCCGAGGTGAACTAGGTTCTTCCACTCTTTCGGGCTGTACTCGGTCACTAGGCTCGTAGCCATCCGACCTCCCCGGTCAGTGACCCCCTTTGTCCTACCTTATTCCAATATGGAGGAGTGCACGGGCGGCGCAACCGGGGCTTGGCCCGGCCACGACAGGCGGTGAGCGATGGAACGTGTGACAAGCCCAGTGTCCAGGGCCGTCACCGTGAGACGCCAGAGTGCTCAGGGTGAGGTCGGCAGGCGCTCACCGCTCGTAGGAGCACGTTTGGCCGGTCTGCCGGTACTGCTCGACAGGGATGGGCTCGACGCCGGCAGCCATGCGTGCGGTGTAGAGCAGGCCGTCGAGGTGGTCGATCTCGTGGGCGATGAGGCGGGCCAAGCCGAACTCGTAGGTGACCGTGGTGATGGTGCCGTCGAGGTTGGCCGCGGTGACGATCATGCGGAGGGGCGAGGGACCATGCCGCGGACGTCGAAGAAGCTGAGGCATCCCTCGTACTTCTCGTCGGTCTCGTCGGAGACGGCCGTGATCGTCGGGTTGAGCAGGATGATCGGCTCGGCGTCGGCGGTCAGGGGAAGGACGAGGGCGGCGGCGCGGGGGATACCGATCTGCGGGGCGGCGAGGCCCATGCCCTTGGCGAAGGAGTGGACGCGGCCGATGCGATCGACGGCGGCGAACAGCTCGTCGATCACGGTCTGGGCGGCGGCGTGTTCGGCCGGGAGGTCGAAGGGTTCGGCGGGCTGGTTGAGGATGGGGATGCCCTGTTGGACGACGCCGAGGGACTGCATCTGCTGGCTGGGCCGCACCTCGATCACTTGATCTCCGTGGTCTGCTGCGGGTCGTTGGCGGTGGCGGTCCAGGCGCCGACCAACGTCGGTTCGGGCCGGAGTTTGATCCCGGTCGCGATCTCGACCTGGGCCGAGAGCTCGGTGAGGGCCTGGGCGAAGTCCGTCGCGGTTGCTCCGTCGTGGGCGGTGAGGGTGAGGGTGCGGCGTTCCGAGCAGCGGATGCCGTCTGCGATCTTGTAGCCGGGGCGGTAGCCGGTGTGCTCCAGCAGCCAGCCGGCGCTGGCCCGCAGCTGCCCGTCGCTGTCGGTGTGGACTGGGCAGCCGGCAGCCGACCAACGGGCGGCCTGGGCGGCGGTGACGGGTGGGTTGAGGAAGACCGATCCGGCCTGGCGGGCGTCGGGGCCGTGGGGGTCGAGGAGGAGTCCGCGGCGGTGACGGTTGGCGAGGACGGCGGTGGCCACCTCGGCGACGGGCGGTCGGGCGCCGACACAGACGCCGAGTTCGTCGGCGAGCGGCTGGTAGGTGATCGGGGCAGCCGGTGAGCGGGTGAGGTGGAACGTCGCGGTGAGGATGGTCCAGCGGCCGGGGTCGTTCTTGAAGCGGCTGTCGCGGTGGCGGAGGCGGCATGCCTGGGCGGGCAGGGTCCGCAGGCGGCCCATGTCCCAGTCCCAGGCGGTGAGGTGGTCGAGGGTGCCGGAGACCTGCTGGCCATAGGCTCCGGCGTTCTGGACCGGGGCAGCTCCGACAGTGCCGGGTATGCCTGCCAGGCACTCGATTCCGGCGAGGTGTTCGGCTGCGGCCCACTGGACGAGGTCGGCGAGCGGGTGGCCGGCCTGGACGGTCGCGGCCACCGTGTCGTCGTCCACCCGCTTCACGGTGATGCCCCGGGTGTTCATCACGGCGACGGTGCCCTCGTGGCCGGTGTCGGCGGCGATGACATTGCTGCCGTGGCCGAGCGTGAGGGGCGCGTCCTCCTGTCGGTCGCCGATTGTACGGACCAGTTCGAACCAGTCGTCGGGGTCGGCGACCTGCAGGAGGCCGCCGGCCGGGCCGCCGAGCCGCAGGGTGGTGAGGGACGCGAGCGTGGTGCTGGGCACGGGTGGCCCTCCTAGGGTTCGTCGGTGATCGCCTTCAGGGCGAGGGTCCGCAGCGGGGCGAGGCGGGTGCGGTTGTCCTGGTGGTGGTAGACGGCGTTGGTGCAGA
>NZ_JZKH01000370.1 GCF_000961885.1 Streptomyces rubellomurinus | reverse complement strand
GCGTTCGGCGGACGGCCGGCTGGAGGTGTTCGCGGCCGGGGCGAACGGCGTCTCGCACGCCTGGCAGACGGCGGTCAACGGCGCGTGGTCGGACTGGGAGAACCTCGGCGGCCCCGCGGGCGCCGAGCTGGCGATCGGCGCGGACGCGGACGGCCGACTGGAGATGTTCGCCATCAACGGCACCATCCTCCAGCACCGCTACCAGCTCCAGCCCTCCGGCACCTGGTCCGCCTGGGACACCTTCGGCGGCGGCGGCCACACCATCGCCGTGGGCGCCAACCAGGA
>NZ_JZKH01000369.1 GCF_000961885.1 Streptomyces rubellomurinus | reverse complement strand
CGTCGCGGGCGGCCTGTCGCTGCGCGACGCGGCCCGGATCGTCGCGGTGCGCAGCCAGTTGGTGCGCGACAAGCTCGCGGGCCTGGGCGGCATGATGTCGGTGGCGCTGCCCGTCGACCGCGTCGAGGAACTGCTGGCGCCGTATGCGGGCCGGCTCTCGGTGGCCGCCGTGAACGGCCCGGCCGCCGTCGTCGTGGCGGGTGAAGTCGCCGCGCTGGACGAGGTGTTCGAGGCCTGCGAGCGCGACGGCGTCCGGGCCCGCAAGGTCAAGGTGGACTACGCCTCGCAC
>NZ_JZKH01000368.1 GCF_000961885.1 Streptomyces rubellomurinus | reverse complement strand
CGGGGGTTGGGTGAGGTCGGTGCGGCGGATGTCGTGGTGGCGGTGTGTGGCGGCGGTTCTGCTGCCGAGGTGGTTGCGTGGGTGTTGGGGTTGGTGCAGGGGTGGGTGGGTGAGGAGCGGTGGGCCGGGTCGCGGTTGGTGGTGGTGACGCGGGCGGTTGATGCGGTGTGGGGGTTGGTGCGGTCGGCGCAGGCGGAGTTTCCGGGGCGGTTCGTGCTGGTGGAGGCGGATGGTCCGGAGGGTGTGGTGGCGGCGGTGTCGTCGGGTGAGCCGCAGGTGGCGGTGCGTGG
>NZ_JZKH01000367.1 GCF_000961885.1 Streptomyces rubellomurinus | reverse complement strand
GCGAAGAACGTCGTCAGCGTGAGGAGAGCGGAGACAGCGGCGACGGACAGGGCACGAACAGGGCGGAGCATTGCACCTCCTGGGGTGGCGGGAGTCGCGCAACGGGTGCCGGGCGGGGGCCCGGCACGCACGACCCGGGCAGGAGCGGGAGCCTGGCCCGAGCATTCGGGGGGCCGGAGCTGGAGCCGGAGGACTCGGCGGGGCCGATTGGCTCAGCGGGGCCGGGAGGACCGGGCGGCGCCGGGGCCGGACGTCACGAAGCAGGTGTTCGTGGCCGGACGGAGGGACCGGGGGGGCGAGG
>NZ_JZKH01000366.1 GCF_000961885.1 Streptomyces rubellomurinus | reverse complement strand
GGTCCGCGTTGAACACCTTCACCACCGACCCCGAGCTCGGCCCTACCGTCCAGGCCCTGCGCGCGACGGGTCCGCGTTGAACACCTTCACCACCGACCCCGAGCCGGGCCCCACCGTCCAAGCCCTGCACGCCACGGGTCCGCGCTGAACACCTTCACCACCGACCCGGAACTGGGCCCTACCGTCCAGGCCCTGCGCGCCACGGGTCCGCGTTGAACACCTTCACCACCGACCCCGAGCTCGGCCCTACCGTCCAGGCCCTGCGCGCGACGGGTCCGCGTTGAACACCTTCACCACCGACCC
>NZ_JZKH01000365.1 GCF_000961885.1 Streptomyces rubellomurinus | reverse complement strand
GTAAGGCTCCCAGTAGACGACTGGGTTGATAGGCCGGGTATGGAAGCCCTGTGAGGGGTGGAGTTGACCGGTACTAATAGGCCGAGGGCTTGTCCTCAGACGCTCGCGTTCACTGTGTGGTTCCCGGGTAGCGAACAGCTATCGCCGGCGAACACAAGAAACACTTATCAACTGAAAAGTGTGTTTCGCTGAATACCCGATAGGGTTTCGGTGGTCATAGCGTGAGGGAAACGCCCGGTTACATTCCGAACCCGGAAGCTAAGCCTCACAGCGCCGATGGTACTGCAGGGGGGACCCTGTGGG
>NZ_JZKH01000364.1 GCF_000961885.1 Streptomyces rubellomurinus | reverse complement strand
TGCTGCGTGAGAAGTCGGCCCATTCGACTTTCCACTCCTCGCCGCCCCTTGGGCGCGCGCCGTATGGGGGCCTCCTGCGAGCCGCATTCGCGCGCGGGAGTCGACAGAGCCCCGCACGAGGGGCGATCCCAGGGGGAGGCGCACAGGAAGTCGATGGGGTCGACTTCCTGCGCGCGCTGATCGGTACGCGGCGCAGCGCGACCACGTGTTGCGCGGGAAGTCGCCCTGCTCGCCGGCCCCGCGCGAGAAGTCGGCCGGGCCGACTTTCCCTGCGGGTTGAGTGCCGCTGGCCCGTGGCCTTGGCCAGGGTGC
>NZ_JZKH01000363.1 GCF_000961885.1 Streptomyces rubellomurinus | reverse complement strand
GGGGTGGGGGGGCTCAGGCGGAGCCGCTGAGTTCGAGGCCGGCGACGCCGGCGATGACGGTGGTGATGCCGAGGGCTTTGCGTCCGTCGAGGTGCTGGCCGAACAGTGGTGCGCCGAGCAGGGTGATGCCCACGCCCGCGGTGGAGGTCCAGATGGCGTAGCCGGTGCCGACGTCGAAGGTCAGCAGTGCCTTGCTGAGGAAGTAGGTGCCGATGGCGCCGCTGGCCAGGGTGGCGGCGCTCCAGCGGCGGTTGGTGAAGCCTGCGGCTTTGCCGGCCGCGAGGGCGACGGCGATCTCGAAGACGTCGGCGAT
>NZ_JZKH01000362.1 GCF_000961885.1 Streptomyces rubellomurinus | reverse complement strand
GCCAATCCTTCGAAACACCACTTCCTGGTTCGCACTGGGTCGCGTTTGCGTTTTCGCGTCGCGGCAGGGTGCTTATTCGGTGTGCGCGTTTTATCGGATTGCGGTCGGACTCGGCTGGATTCGCTTTTCGGAGCGGGGATCGGCTAGAGTTTGAAACGTCGGACAGGGCGTCAAGCCCCGGAAGACACCGGCGAGTTGGATGACGAAGCTCCGGAAACGGAGCGGAAAACATCTGATAAGCTGGAAACACGAAAGAACGAAGCGCCCGGAGGGCCCGCTGGAAGGCGGCTCGAAGGAAGCGTCCGTTCCTTGA
>NZ_JZKH01000361.1 GCF_000961885.1 Streptomyces rubellomurinus | reverse complement strand
CGCGCGGGGTGCGCGAGACGACCTTGGCGGCGTTGCCGGTGAACTCGACCGACACGTTCTCGACGGCGCCGGCGGCCGGGGCGGCCTCCGGGGCGACGGAGTTCGGCTTCACGGTGATGACCGGCACACCGGTGCTGACGCGCGAGTCGACGGTGTACGAGGCCGCGAAGACGGACTGGGTGGCGACCGGGCCGCCCTCACCCGCGCGGACGTCCACGGCGTCGGTGATGATGCCGGAGCCCAGGCGCAGCGCGACGCGGGCGGCGACCTCCTTGCCCTCGCCCGAGGACGTCACCAGGACGGCGGCGACGTCG
>NZ_JZKH01000037.1 GCF_000961885.1 Streptomyces rubellomurinus | reverse complement strand
GAAACGCCCGGTTACATTCCGAACCCGGAAGCTAAGCCTCACAGCGCCGATGGTACTGCAGGGGGGACCCTGTGGGAGAGTAGGACGCCGCCGAACAATCATTCCAAAAAGACCCCCTCCCGTCCGGGAGGGGGTCTTTTTGCGTTACCCTCTGCGAATGCAGAACCTGACCCTCACCTGGCAGTCCGCCGGGGGTACCGCCGCCGTTCTCTACGGCGGTGCGTTCGCCGCCGCGAGGGTCCGGAAGCCGTCGTTGTCGGCGCTGCTGCGGGAGGCCGGCACGCTGCTGGCGCTGTTCGCGCTCTGGCAGCTGGTGGGGCACCTCTCGGTGATGAGCACGGACCACGCGCTGGACCGGGCGAGCTGGATCCATCGGACCGAGCTGGCGCTCGGCCTGCCGGACGAGGTGTCCTGGCAGTCGGCGGTCACGCCGTACCCGGTGCTGGTGCGGCTGGCGAACTACTACTACGCGGTGATGCATTTCGCGGTGATGCTGGTCGTCCTGCTGTGGGTGTTCGTGCGGCACCGCGAGCGGTACGCGTGGGTGCGGAACACGGTGGTGATCACCACGGCGGTGTGCCTGCTGGTGCAGTTCATCCCGGTGGCGCCGCCCCGGATGCTGCCGCAGGACGGCTTCGTGGACCTGGCGGCGCAGTACGGGCAGTCGGTGTACGGCGGCGCGGTGGGCGGTGTGGTCGCCGACCAGCTGTCGGCGATGCCCTCGGTGCACGTGGCGTGGTGCGTGCTGGTGGGGGTCGCCGTGGTGCGGGTGTCGCCGAGCCCGCTGCGGTGGGTCGTGGTGCTGCACCCGGTGCTGACGGTCGCCGTCGTCGTGGTGACGGCCAACCACTTCTGGGCGGACGGCATCGTCGCCGTCGCGATCCTGCTCCTCGCGTACGCCGTCCTGGCGTCGTCGGCCCGGGTGGCACGCCGGCGGGGCCGGGCCTCCGCGCTGGCGGAGGCCCGGCCCCGGTCGGGTGTCGAGCAGGATGCGGGTCAGGCGGACCGGTCGTCTCGGTCAGACCGGTCGTCTCGGCCGGATCGGTCGGATCGGTCGGATCGGTCGAAGCAGGTCACTTGACCGGCAGGGCGATCTTCCCCCAGGCACCGTTGCTGAGGGCGGAGGTCGCCCAGTACCAGGCGGCGAGGCCGGAGGCGGTCGCGACCCAGCCGGCGAACTTCGCCAGCCCGCTCCACTCGCCGAAGGTGGCGAGGGCGCCCAGCGCGAGCGCGACCGTCAGCAGGCCGTAGACGAGCCGGCTCAGCAGGCCCGCGCCCCAGCTCGCGGCGGTGAGGCTGAGGGCGAGCAGGGCCCACAGCAGCAGGAACAGGCCGGCGGCGTTCTTGCCGGCTCCGCCGGCCATCGACCAGGTCGCCCAGAAGGCGCCGAGGCTGGTGAAGGCGGTGCCGGTGAAGCCCTCGCCGCCGCGGAGCTGCCAGAGGCCCGCGATGAAGAGGGTGACGCCGCCGACGAGGTGGGCGAGGTGGGCGGCGTCCCCGACGCCGGTGCCGTGCAGGATGCCGGTGGAGAGCAGACCGTAGGCGAGCAGTGTGAGGCCGAGTGCGAGGTAGCCGAGGTTACCCGCGTCGGCTCCGGTGGAGCGGGCGTTCGTTGCCCCGGTAGCTTCGTTGCTCACCGGAGGCTCCTTTCACTCTGGGCGCGCGCAGGGCGCAGTGACGCAGTGGTGTGGTGGTGACGGAGGTGGATGCGCGCGACCGCGCCGAGGGCGCACGGCAGTGGCGTGCGCGGGCTGCGGTCAGAAGTGATGGGCCAGCGGAGAGCCGCTGGTCGCGTCCCCGCCGGGGGATTCCCCGGTGAGATCGGTGTACCCGGCGTCGTTCGCTTGTACCCTTGTGAAGATAACAATTTGTGACTGCGTCAGCTGCCGAGCGTTCAGAGGCGGAAGCCCGGAAGCCCGGAAGCCCGGAAGCCCGGAAGCCCGGAACCGCTCAGACGGCGCGCTGGGTCGGCACCCGGAGGGTCAGGATCGCCATGTCGTCGGACGGCGGCTCCGGGGCGAAGCGCTCGACCGCGCGCTGCACCCGCATCGCGACGGCGCCTGCGGTGAGGCCGGTGCAGCCGGTGAGCACCTCGGCGAGACCGTCGTCGCCGAGCATCCGCAGGCCCTCGCGGCGTTCGGTCACGCCGTCCGTGACGCAGAGCAGGACCTCGCCGGGGGCGAGCACCAGGTGCTCGGCGGTGAGGTCGAGGTCGTCCAGGACGCCGAGCAGCGGCTGCGGGGTGGCGGCCCGGTCGACCTGGCCGTTGGTGCGCAGTCGCAGCGGCAGCGGGTGGCCGGCGCAGACCAGGGACAGTTCGGTGCTGCCGTCCGGCCGGGGCGTCAGCTCGCCGTAGAGCAGGGTGAGGAAGCGGCTGCGCGAACCCTCGTCCAGGATGGCCGCGTTGAGCCGGCGCAGCACCTGCGGGGCGTCCAGGCCCTCGCGGGCGAGCAGACGCAGCGAGTGCCGGGCGAGGCCGGTGACGGAGGCGGCCTCGGGGCCGGTGCCGCAGACGTCGCCGATGGCGAAGCCGTACGTTCCCTCGCGGATGGTGAACAGGTCGTAGAAGTCTCCGCCGACTTCGTTGCCCTCGCCGGCGGCCTGGTAGTAGACGTCCACCTCGACGCCCGGGATCTCGGGCAACTCCGGTGGCAGCAGGCTGCGTTGCAGGGCCTGGCTGGTGGCGGTGCGCTCGGAGTAGAGGCGGGAGTTGTCGAGGGCGAGGGCGGCCCGGCGGGAGAGGTCCTCGGCGAGTTCGAGGATCTCCTGGCGGAACCGGACGCCGGTGGGGACGCCCAGGGCGAGCAGGCCGATGACCCGGTTGCGGGCGGTCAGCGGCAGCACGACGGTCTCGCCGAGCAGGCCGGCGAGTTCGGGGCTGTCGGTGAGGCCGCCGGCGGCGGCGGTGTCGGCGGGCGCGGTCCAGAAGTCGGCGCCGTGGCTGGGGCCGGCCTCGGGGGCGGGGGTCTTGTCGAGCAGGTCGCGCAGCGGGTCGATCCGGTCCTCGTCCTCGTGCAGGACGAAGGCGAGGTCGGACGGGGAGCCGTGGTCGCCGTTGGTGTAGACGGCGCACCAGGAGGCGAGGGTGGGGACGGCCATCTGGGCCATCAGGGCGAGGGTCTGCTCGTGTTCGAGGGTGCCGGCGAGCAGGTCGGAGGCCTCGACGAGGAAGGACAGCGAGCCGCGGCGCAGGCGCTCCAGCTCAGACAGCCGGGTGCTCTCGATGGCCAGGGCGACCCGGTCGGCGGCGAACTGCAGGCGCAGCGCGTCCTCGTTGTCGTAGCGGCCGGGCGCGGCGGTGGCGATGCCGAGCGAGCCGATCAGCCGGCCCTCGACCTTGAGCGGGACGGTGACCAGGGAGCGCATCCCGCTGCCGGTGAGGAGCGGCAGGCCGGTGGGGCGGGCGGAGAGGTCCTCGTGGACGGAGGGGAGCCGGGCGGAGTCGTAGCGGTTGCCGGACTCGACCGGGAAGCGGGCGTGCCGGCGGTGTCCGGAGGTGAGGCCGGTGGCGGCGCGGACCTCGAACTCGGTCTCGTCCTCGGTGGTGAGCAGCAGGTAGGCGGCGTCGGCGTCGAGCAGGTCGCGGGCGCGTTCGACGGTGCGCTGGAGAAGGCCGTCCAGGTCGTCGGCGGTGGCCGGGCCGGCCATCAGGTCGAGCCGGGGGCCGGTGGGGTCGGGGCGTTCGCCGGGCAGGGTGCGGGCGGGGGAGCGCAGGACGGCGCGGTCGGCTTCGCGGACGAGCAGGCAGAGGGTGGAGGGGACGCCCTCGGTGTCGCGGACGCGGACCTGGACGCCGTACACCTCGACCTCGGTGCCGTCCGGCAGCCGCAGGCCGTAGCCGCCCTCCCAACGGGCCAGCCGCAGGGTGTCGGTGAGGCCGGGGCTGCGGCCGGCGGGGGTGGGCCAGACGGCGAGGTCGGCCCAGGGGCGGCCGAGGACGGTCGCGGCGGGGTGGCGGAAGAGTGCTTCGGCGTCCGGGTTCCAGGCGAGGACGCGGCCGTCCTCGTCGAGTTGGACGACGGCGACGTGGACCGGGCCGGTGCTGCTCGGCAGGTCGCTGCCGGGGGTGGCGGGAACGGCGTAGCGGGTGCCGAGCACGTGTGCGGGCAGGGCGAGTCGGAACCAGACGGTCTTGCGGCCGGCCGCGTACTCGACGCCCCAGCGCTCGGCGAGGGCGGAGCACATCAGCAGGCCGCGGCCGCCCTCGCCGTCAGGGTCGGCGTAGCGGTCGGAGGACGGGACGTCGCCGAGCGAGGGCAGGCCGCGCTCGGGGTGGTGGTCGGTGACCTCGATCCGGACGCTCTCCTCCTCGCGCAGGCAGCAGACGTCGGCGGCGGTGCCGGCGTGCACGACGGCGTTGGTGACGAGTTCGCTGACCAGGACGACGGCGTCGTCGACGACCTCGGGCAGGCCCCAGCCGAGCAGCGCGTCCCGGACGAAACCGCGGGCGGCGGACGCGGAGCGGCCGTCCGGGTCGAAGGTGGCGGCTGCGCGCGCGGTGACCACGTTGCCACTTCTCCTCTGCTGCTCTGGCCCTGGCTGTCCGGGGTGCGGCGCCGACTCCCGGGGCGCGCCTGGCCGGGTGAGCGGCGGCGCTGGGTCGGGTCGTGGCCCGGTGCAGCGCTCCACCCTACTTTCCGCTTGGTACCCCGTGGGGCCGGGGCGCCGAAACAGGCACCAGAGGGTGATTCTGCCCACCCGTTTGTGAGGCTGCCGCATCAACCCTGTGCAACCGGCCGGACACCCGGCGCAGGTGCTGCCAGACTGGGGGGTCCGCGACGGCCGGTGCGAGCAGTACGGTCGGAGTGGATGCCGGTGCGCCGAGCGGCTCGCCGGTGCAGCCCAGCCGGGCCGGTGCCCGGGCGCGTGCCGCAGGGCACGTGCGGTCAACCGGACAGTTCACGATGTGGGAGGGGCCCGTTGAGTTCGGCCACCAAGGACGCAACCGGTACGACGCCGCCCGCCCCGCGCGGCGCACGCTCCGGCACCGCGCCGCGGAACGCGGCCGGGCGGCGGGCGATCCACAACCGCGGCGCGGAGCCGGCCGACCTGCGCAAGCTGCTGGCGGCGCTGACGGCGATGCGGGACGGCAACTTCCGCCGCCGGCTGACGGTTCCGGGTGACGGCCCGTTGGCGGAGATCGCCGCGGTGTTCAACGAGGTCGCCGAGCGCAACCAGCACCTGACCGGTGAACTGGCCCGGGTGCGGCGGGCGGTGGGCCGCGAGGGCCGGCTGAACGAGCGGCTGGAGACGGGCGCGGGCGAGGGCGCCTGGATGGCGGCCGTCGACAACTGCAACGCGCTGATCGACGACCTGGCCCGTCCGATGGCCGAGGTGGGCCGGGTGCTGACCTCGATCGCCGAGGGCGACCTGGACCAGAAGATGGAGCTGCGCTCGCTGCACAGCAACGGGGTGAGCCACCCGCTGCGCGGCGAGTACCTGCGGATCGGGCGGACGGTCAACGGGCTGGTGGACCAGCTCTCGGAGTTCACCGACGAGGTGACCCGGGTGGCGCTGGAGGTCGGGACCGAGGGCAAGCTCGGCGGCCAGGCCAAGGTCCGCAGCGTGTCCGGCAGTTGGAAGGACCTGGCGGACTCGGTCAACACCATGGCCGGCCGGCTGACCGCGCAGGTGCGCAACATCGCCCAGGTGACCACCGCGGTGGCGAAGGGCGACCTGTCCCGCAAGGTCACCGTGGACGTGGCCGGCGAGATGCTGGAGCTGAAGAACACCGTCAACACGATGGTGGACCAGCTGAACGGCTTCGCCGCGCAGGTCACCACGGTGGCCCGGGACGTGGGGACGGAGGGCCGGCTCGGCGGTCAGGCGAAGGTGCCGAACGTGGCCGGGGTGTGGCGCGAGCTGACCGACTCCGTCAACTTCATGGCCGACAACCTGACCGGCCAGGTGCGCAACATCGCCCAGGTGACGACGGCGGTGGCCCGCGGGGACCTCTCGCAGAAGATCGAGGTGGACGCGCGCGGCGAGATGCTGGAGCTGAAGAACACCATCAACACGATGGTCGACCAGCTCTCCGGCTTCGCCGAGCAGGTGACCCGGGTGGCCCGCCAGGTGGGCACCGAGGGGCGGCTGGGCGGTCAGGCGCAGGTGCCGTGGGCGGCCGGCGTGTGGCGGGACCTCACGGACAACGTCAACTTCATGGCGAACAACCTCACCGACCAGGTGCGCGGCATCGCGCAGGTGACGACGGCGGTCGCCAAGGGCGACCTGTCGCAGAAGATCCAGGTGGACGCGCGCGGGGAGATCCTGGAGCTGAAGAACACCATCAACACGATGGTGGACCAGCTCTCCTCCTTCGCGGACGAGGTGACCAGGGTCGCCCGGGACGTCGGCACCGAGGGCATCCTCGGCGGCCAGGCCAGCGTGCCCGGGGTGTCCGGGACGTGGAAGGACCTGACCAACTCCGTCAACCTGATGGCCAACAACCTGACCAGTCAGGTGCGCAACATCGCCGAGGTGACCACGGCGGTGGCGCTCGGCGACGTGTCGAAGAAGATCACCGTCGACGCCCGGGGCGAGATCCTGGAGCTGGTGACCACCGTCAACACCATGGTCGACCAGCTGTCGGCCTTCGCGGACGAGGTCACCCGGGTCGCCCGCGAGGTGGGCACCGAGGGCATCCTGGGCGGCCAGGCCCGGGTGCGCGGGGTGTCGGGGATCTGGAAGGACCTGACCGACAACGTCAACTTCATGGCGTCCAACCTGACCGGTCAGGTGCGCAACATCGCCGAGGTCGCCTCCGCGGTGGCCCGCGGCGACCTGTCCAAGAAGATCTCGATCGACGCGCAGGGCGAGGTCGCGGCGCTGGCCGGCACCCTGAACACGATGGTCGACCAGCTGTCCGCGTTCGCGGTCGAGGTGACCAGGGTGGCCCGCGAGGTGGGCACCGACGGGACGCTGGGCGGCCAGGCGAGCGTGCCGGGCGTGGCCGGGATCTGGAAGGACCTGACCGACAACGTCAACCAGATGGCCAACAACCTCACCGGCCAGGTCCGCAACATCGCGCTGGTGATCACGGCGGTGGCCCGCGGCGACCTCTCGCAGAAGATCGACGTCGACGCGCGCGGCGAGATCCTCCAGCTCAAGACCAACATCAACACCATGGTCGACCAGCTGTCCGCGTTCGCCGACGAGGTCACCCGGGTCGCCCGCGAGGTGGGCACCGACGGGCGGCTCGGCGGCCAGGCCCGGGTGCCGGGCGTGGACGGCACCTGGCAGGACCTCACCGAGTCGGTGAACGAGCTGGCGAACAACCTGACCCGGCAGGTGCGCGCGATCGCCCAGGTCGCCACCGCGGTGACCAGGGGCGACCTGAGCCTGCGGATCGACGTGGACGCGGCGGGCGAGCTCGACGAGCTCAAGGACAACATCAACCAGATGATCGCCAACCTGCGCGAGACCACCCGCACCAACCAGGAGCAGGACTGGCTCAAGACCAACCTGGCCCGGATCTCCGGCCTGCTGCAGGGCCGCCGGGACCTGGAGGCCGTCGCCTCGCTGATCATGACCGAGCTGACCCCGGTGGTCTCCGCCCAGCACGGCGCCTTCTTCCTCGCCCAGCCGGCCGGCCGCACCGCCGAGCTGATCACCGAGGACGACGACGAGAACGACACCGTGCTCCGCATGATCGGCAGCTACGGCTACCAGCGCCGCGCGATGCCGACCACCTTCCGGCCCGGCGAGTCGCTGATCGGCCAGGCCGCGGTGGAGAAGCGGGCGATCATCGTCAAGGAGGCTCCGCCCGGGTACCTCAAGATCGCCTCCGGCCTGGGCGAGGCCTCCCCGGCCCACATCGTGGTGCTGCCGGTGCAGTTCGAGGGCCGGCTGCTCGGCGTGATCGAACTGGCCACCTTCAGCTCCTTCACCACCGTCGCGCTGGACTTCCTCAACCAGATCGCCGACCTGATCGGCGTCACCGTCAACACCATCAGCGTCAACACCAAGACCGAGGGCCTGCTCCTGGAGTCCCAGCGGCTCACCGCCGAACTCTCCATGCGGTCGGCCGAGTTGGAGGCGCGCCAGGAGGAGCTGGAGCGCACCAACGAGGAGTTGCAGGAGAAGGCCGAGCAACTCGCCCAGCAGAACCGCGACATCGAGATCAAGAACAGCGAGATCGAGGAGGCCCGGCAGGTCCTGGAGGAGCGCGCCGAGCAGCTCGCCCTGGCCTCCCGGTACAAGAGCGAGTTCCTGGCCAACATGTCGCACGAGCTGCGCACCCCGCTCAACTCGCTGCTGATCCTGGCCAAGCTGCTCTCCGACAACAACGAGGGCAACCTCTCGCCCAAGCAGGTCGAGTTCGCCGACACCATCCACGGCGCCGGCTCCGACCTGCTCCAGCTGATCAACGACATCCTCGACCTGTCCAAGGTCGAGGCCGGCAAGATGGACGTCCGCCCGTCCCGGATCGCTCTGGTCCAGCTGGTCGACTACGTCGAGGCCACCTTCCAGCCCGTCGCGCTGGACAAGAACCTCGACTTCGCCGTCCGGGTCTCGCCCGCCCTGCCCGTCACCCTGCACACCGACGAGCAGCGGCTCCAGCAGGTGCTGCGCAACCTGATCTCCAACGCGGTGAAGTTCACCGACGCCGGCGCCGTCGACTTCTCGATCGCCCCGGCCGGCGCGGACGTCCCGCAGCACGTGCGCGAGCGGCTGCTGGAGTCCGGCTCGATCCAGGGCCCGGACGACGAGCTGATCGCCTTCGCCGTCTCCGACACCGGCATCGGCATCCCCGGCAACAAGCTGCGGGAGATCTTCGAGGCCTTCAAGCAGGCGGACGGCACCACCAGCCGCAAGTACGGCGGCACCGGCCTCGGCCTGTCGATCAGCCGCGAGATCGCCCGGCTGCTCGGCGGCGAGATCCACGCCGAGAGCGAGCTGGGCAAGGGCTCCACCTTCACCCTCTACCTGCCGCTGCGCGCCGAGGCCCCGGGCACCGCCCCGGCCGAGCCGCGCACGGCCGCGCCCGGTGCCCCGGCGCGGCGGGCCGTCGTCGGCGTGACGCCGGTGGGCCTGCCCGTCCCGGTCGGCGAGAACCCGGCCGACCACTGGGCCCAGGAGGTCCGGGAGCTGGCCGAGGAGCGCCGCCGCGGTGCGGTGGAGCGCCGGCGCACCGCCGCCCTGGAGAGCCTGGCCGGCCCGCGCGCGCCGGAGCCCGCGCCGACGCGGCCGGCCCGCGGCGACACCCGCTTCGACGGCCAGCAGGTGCTGATCGTGGACGACGACGTGCGCAACGTGTTCGCGCTCACCAGCGTGCTGGAGCAGCACGGCCTGACCGTCCTGTACGCGGAGAACGGCCGCGAGGGCATCGAGATGCTGGAGCAGCACGAGAACGTGGCGCTGGTCCTGATGGACATCATGATGCCGGAGATGGACGGCTACGCGACCACCGAGGCGATCCGCCGGATGCCCCAGTTCGCGGGCCTGCCGATCATCGCGCTGACCGCCAAGGCGATGAAGGGCGACCGCGAGAAGTCGCTGGAGGCGGGCGCCACCGACCACATCACCAAGCCGGTGGAGACCGAGCACCTGCTGTCCGTGATGCACGAGTGGCTGAAGCCCGACCGCACGTGAGCCCGGGCGCGGACCGGCCCGGGGGCGTGAACTCCGGGCCGGGCCCCGGGGTTCGCGCCCGCCGGCGGACCGGTTTGCTGGCGGTCGGGCCCGGGAACCGGGTAGGGTCACCGATCGTTGCGAACGGTGACCGGACGGCGACTGACTGCTGAGCGTGCGCCGGAGCACCGGCTGCGCGCCGCTCCCGATCGGGTCACGACGGGGCGGTGTGCCGGGCGAGGGGGTGCGGCTAGCATGACCGGGGTAGCGGTGGGCGGTACGCGGGTGCCCGCACCGGGCGGCAGGCAGGCGACAGGAGGGCGAGCCCCCATGCAGAAGGCGAAGATCCTCCTGGTCGACGACCGGCCGGAGAACCTGCTGGCACTGGAGGCGATCCTCTCCGCGCTGGACCAGACGCTGGTGCGCGCCGCGTCCGGCGAGGAGGCGCTGAAGGCGCTGCTCACCGACGACTTCGCGGTGATCCTGCTGGACGTCCAGATGCCCGGCATGGACGGCTTCGAGACCGCCGCCCACATCAAGCGCCGCGAGCGCACCCGGGACATCCCGATCATCTTCCTGACCGCGATCAACCACGGCCCGCACCACACCTTCCGCGGCTACGCGGCCGGCGCGGTGGACTACATCTCCAAGCCCTTCGACCCGTGGGTGCTGCGCGCCAAGGTCTCCGTCTTCGTCGACCTGTACGCGAAAAACTGCCAGCTGCGGGAGCAGGCCGCGCTGCTGCGGCTCCAGCTGGAGGCGGGCGGCGGGGAGCCGGCCGTGGGCGGGGCGCTCCTGGGCGAGCTGTCCGCGCGGCTGGCGGCGGTGGAGGAGCAGGCGGAGGCGCTGGCCAAGCAACTGGACGGGGTGGAGGACGCCGGGGTGGCCGCCACCGCGGCGCACCTGGAGCGCAAGCTCGTCGGGCTGCGCCGGGCGCTGGACGCGATGCGCCCCGGCGGCGCGTAGCCAGTCCGTCGAGCGTTCACCCGTCCGGGTGATTCGCTGCTGCCGCCGGGTGAAACGCGGTCAGCGTGACGGTGTGTCTGCGACACGTCCCGGCACCCCGGCTCGGCCGCATGTGCACTGGTCGTTCGCCCCGGTAGGCTGCTGACCCATGGCCACTCGTACGCCCGGAAACGCCGCCCGCAAGCCGAGTCCGGGACCGTCCAAGAAGGCCGCGGCCAAGGCCCCGGGCAAGCCGCCCGCGAAGAAGGCGGCCGCCCGCAGGGCCCCCGCGAAGAAGACGGCGGCCAAGTCCGCCCCGCCGCCGCCCCCGCCGCGCCGGGGGCTGCTGATGGGCGCCCTCAACGCCCTCGCCAGCCCGATCGCGGCGATCTTCCGCGGTTTCGGCGACGGCGCCAAGAACCTCCACCCGGCCCACCGCAAGGACGGGATCGGCCTGCTGCTGTTCGCGCTCGCGCTGGTCGTCGCGGCCGGCACCTGGTTCAGCTCGGAGGGCTGGCTGAACGAGGCGGCCACCGCCGTGGTGTCCGGGCTGTTCGGGCGGCTCGACGTGCTGGTGCCGTTCCTGCTGGCCGGGATCGCGATCCGGCTCTGGCGCCACCCGGAGCTGCCGGAGGCCAACGGCCGGATCGTGATCGGGCTGAGCACGCTGCTGGTCGGCGTCCTCGGCCTGGTCCACATCGGCTGCGGCGCCCCCGGGATGGGCAGCGGCGCGTCCCGGATAAGGGCGGCCGGCGGGATCATCGGCTGGGCCGTGTCCACCCCGATGATGGCCGCCGCGGGTGCGGTGCTGGCCGTGCCGCTGCTCCTGCTGCTGGCCTTCTTCGGCCTGCTGGTGGTCACCGCCACCCCGGTCAACCGGATCGGCGAGCGGCTGCGGGGGGTCGGGATACGGCTCGGCGTGGTCGAGCCCGGGCCCGAGGACGAGCTGCACTGGGGGCGTACGCCGGAGCGCGAGCTGTCCACCGACCCGCCGGAGGACGCCGACCCGGACGCGCTGCCCTACGCGCTGGACACCGAGGGGGACGACCCGGGCGACGAGGTCGCCGCCCGCCGGCGCCGCCGCCGGAGGAAGCCCGCCGACGAGGAGCCGGCCGAGGCCGCCCGGATCTCCCTGGACAAGGAGCCGCTGGACCCGTACGCCACCCGCGACCTCGCCGCCGGCGCGGCCGCCGACCTGGACGGCGCGCTGGTCTACGGCGTGCCCGCCTCCTCGGCCGTGGCCGACATGATGCACCAGGTGCAGGACCGCACCGCCCCGCCGGAGGAGCCCGCCGTCCCGGCCGCCCGCAGCGGCGGCCCCGGCGCGCCCGAGGAGCACGGCCCGGCGCCGGTGCGGATGGAGCAGCTGCAGCTCGGCGAGGGCGTCACCTACGCGCTGCCCTCGCTCGACCTGCTGGAGCGCGGCGGCCCGGCCAAGGCCCGCAGCGCCCTCAACGACGAGGTGGTGGCCCAGCTCACCGGCACCTTCGCCGAGTTCAAGGTGGACGCGAGGGTCACCGGCTTCACCCGCGGCCCGACGGTCACCCGCTACGAGGTCGAGCTCGGCCCGGCCGTCAAGGTCGAGCGGATCACCGCGCTCGCCAAGAACATCGCGTACGCGGTGGCCAGCCCGGACGTGCGGATCATCAGCCCGATCCCGGGCAAGTCCGCGGTCGGCATCGAGATCCCCAACCGGGACCGCGAGATGGTCAACCTCGGCGACCTGCTGCGCTCGCGCACCGCCGCCGAGGACACCCATCCGATGGTCGTCGGCATGGGCAAGGACGTCGAGGGCCACACCGTGATGGCCAACCTCGCCAAGATGCCGCACATCCTGGTCGCCGGCGCGACCGGCGCGGGCAAGTCGTCCTGCATCAACTGCCTGATCACCTCGATCCTCGCCCGGGCCACCCCGGACGAGGTGCGGATGGTCCTGGTCGACCCCAAGCGGGTCGAACTGACCGCCTACGAGGGCATCCCGCACCTGATCACGCCGATCATCACCAACCCCAAGAAGGCCGCCGAGGCCCTCCAGTGGGTCGTGCGCGAGATGGACATGCGCTACGACGACCTCGCGGCGTTCGGGTTCCGGCACGTGGACGACTTCAACGCGGCGGTGCGGGCCGGCAAGGTCACCCCGCCGCTGGGCAGCGAGCGCGAGCTGGCGCCGTACCCGTACCTGCTGGTGATCGTCGACGAGCTGGCCGACCTGATGATGGTCGCGCCGCGCGACGTCGAGGACTCGGTGGTGCGCATCACCCAGCTCGCCCGCGCGGCCGGCATCCACCTGGTGCTGGCCACCCAGCGGCCCTCGGTGGACGTCGTCACCGGTCTGATCAAGGCCAACGTGCCGTCCCGGCTCGCCTTCGCGACCTCCGCGATGGCCGACTCCCGGGTCATCCTCGACCAGCCCGGCGCGGAGAAGCTGATCGGCAAGGGCGACGCGCTGTTCCTGCCGATGGGCGCGAGCAAGCCGATCCGGATGCAGGGCGCGTTCGTCACCGAGGCGGAGATCGCCAAGGTGGTCCAGCACTGCAAGGACCAGCTGACCGCCGTCTACCGGGACGACGTGACGGTCGGCGGCGGGCCGAAGAAGGAGATCGACGAGGAGATCGGCGACGACCTCGACCTGCTGATCCAGGCGGCCGAGCTGGTGGTCTCCACCCAGTTCGGCTCGACCTCGATGCTCCAGCGCAAGCTCCGGGTCGGCTTCGCCAAGGCGGGCCGGCTGATGGACCTGATGGAGTCGCGCGGGATCGTCGGTCCGAGTGAGGGGTCGAAGGCGCGCGACGTGCTGGTGAAGCCGGACGAGCTGGACGGGGTGCTGCTGACCCTGCGGGGCTGACGGGGCGTCGTCCGGAGGGCGGCTCCGGCGCCCCCCCGGGGCGTGTCCTCGGGGGGTGTTCACTCGTTCGGAGGGGGGTAGGCGACCTTCGGGGAACCGAACGTCCGGGCACGGCGTCCCAGGGCCGTAACGGCGCATCCCGGGTTCCCCGTACGCCCCGCTGACCGGCCGTCGGCGGGGCCGGCCCTCCGGCCGGAGCGGGCGCGCGCATTCGGGCCTGCTCCGCTTGAGAAACGATCCGCCCACGCCCCTAGACTGTTCCCCAGCAGGTGGCCATCCGCTCGAAAGGCGTGCCCCGTGACCATCGGCAAGTCCCGCGACCACGAGAACGCCCCGTCGTCCGTCCAGCCGACCGACGACGCGGTGCAGGCGGCCGGTGCCCCGAGCATCGGCCGGGTGCTGTCCACCGCCCGGATCGACGCCGGGCTCACGGTGGACCAGGTGAGTTCGGCGACCCGCGTCCGGGTGCCGATCGTCCATGCCATCGAGGAGGACGACTTCGGGCGCTGCGGCGGCGACTTCTACGCCCGCGGGCACATCCGCGCGATCGCCCAGGCGGTCGGCGCGGACGGCGAGGCGCTGGTCGCCCGCTACGACGCGGCGCACGGCGGCTCGCCCGCCTCCAAGCGGCCCACCCAGCTGATCGACAGCGGCCCGATCAAGGTGCCCGGCCGCGGCCGGCCCAACTGGGCCGCGGCGATGGTCGCCGCGATCGTCGCGGTGGTCGCGCTGATCGGCTTCAACCTGGTGAGCGGCAAGGGCGGCCACAGCTCCACCGGCTCCGCCAGCGCGCCGCTGCCCAGCGGCTCCGGCACCGGCTCGGTGGCCCCGGCTCCGGCCTCGCCCGCCGCGCAGCCGCCGGCGCCCGCGCCGAGCGCGGCCGCGATCGCCGCCGTCCCGGCCGACAAGGTCACCGTGAAGCTGGTCGCCCAGGGCACCAGCTGGATCTCGGCGACCGACGGCAACGGCAAGTCGCTGTTCCAGAACAACATCAGCGAGGGCCAGGACCAGACCTTCACCGACGCCAAGCAGATCAAGCTGGTGCTCGGCAACGGCGGGGCCGTGCACGCGTACGTCAACGGCAAGGACCTCGGTCTGCTCGGCAAGGACGGCCAAGTGGTGCACGTCACGTACACCCCCGGCGACCCGCAGGCGGGCTGACCGCAGGGGCCCCCGGGGCCCGGTGATGATCAGGTGATCCGAGGCGCGCGGCCTCCGGGGCGAACGGCACCGGAGGCCGCGCGTTAATCTTGGGCCTATGCCTGAACGCCGCACTGTCGCCCTTGTCACGCTCGGATGCGCCCGCAACGAGGTGGACTCCGAGGAACTCGCCGGGCGACTGGAAGCCGACGGCTGGTTGCTCGTCGACGACGCCGCCGACGCCGACGTCGCCGTGGTCAACACCTGCGGCTTCGTCGAAGCCGCCAAGAAGGACTCCGTGGACGCCCTGCTGGAGGCCAACGACCTCAAGGGTCACGGCCGCACCCAGGCCGTCGTCGCGGTCGGCTGCATGGCCGAGCGGTACGGCAAGGAGCTGGCCGACGCGCTGCCCGAAGCGGACGGCGTGCTCGGCTTCGACGACTACACCAACATCTCCGACCGCCTGCAGACCATCCTTTCCGGCGGCCACCACGCCCCCCACCTGCCGCGCGACCGCCGCAAGCTGCTGCCGATCAGCCCGGCCGAGCGGCAGTCCGCCGCCGAGGCCGTCGCCCTGCCCGGCCACGGCGCCGAGGCCCCCGCCGAGCCGATCGCCGACCTGCCCGAGGGCCTCGCCCCGGCCTCCGGCCCGCGCACCCTGCGCAAGCGGCTGGACGACAACCCGGTCGCCTCCGTCAAGCTCGCCTCCGGCTGCGACCGGCGGTGCTCCTTCTGCGCGATCCCGGCCTTCCGCGGCTCGTTCATCTCCCGCCGCCCCTCCGACGTCCTGAACGAGGCGAAGTGGCTGGCGGAGCAGGGCGTCCGGGAGGTCGTCCTGGTCAGCGAGAACAACACCTCGTACGGCAAGGACCTCGGCGACATCCGGCTGCTGGAGACGCTGCTCGGCGAGATCTCCGCGATCGAGGGCGTCGAGCGGGTCCGGGTCTCCTACCTGCAGCCGGCCGAGATGCGCCCCGGCCTGATCGACGCGATGACCGGCACCGCCGACGTGGTGCCCTACTTCGACCTGTCCTTCCAGCACTCCGCGCCCGCGGTGCTGCGCCGGATGCGCCGCTTCGGCTCCACCGACCAGTTCCTGGAGCTGCTGGGGACCATCCGCGACAAGGCCCCGCAGGCCGGCGCCCGCTCCAACTTCATCGTCGGCTTCCCCGGCGAGACCGAGGAGGACTTCGCCGAGCTGGAACGCTTCGTCACGAACGCCGGGCTGGACGCGATCGGCGTCTTCGGCTACTCGGACGAGGACGGCACCGAGGCGGCGACCTACGACGGCAAGCTGTCCGAGGACGTGATCGCCGAGCGGCTGGACCGGCTGAGCCGGCTCGCCGAGGAGATGACCGCCCAGCGGGCCGAGCAGCGGATCGGCACCGAGGTCGAGGTGCTGATCGAGTCGATCGAGGACGGCGTGGTCGAGGGTCGCGCCGGCCACCAGGCGCCCGAGACGGACGGCCTGACCACCCTCACCGGCGTCGAGGCCCCCGAGATCGGCCAGTTCTGGCGGGCGAAGGTGACGGCCAGCGAGGGCGTCGACCTGATCGCCGAGGCGCTGGAGCAGGTCCGGCTGCCCCGGACGTCCGGGGCCGAGGCTCCGGGAGCCGGGGAATGACCAAGGGGCCCGGCGCCCCGGCCGCGGCCCACCCGGGAAGACCGGCGGCCGCGGTGCCGTCGACCCCGGGGATCTGGAACATCGCCAACGTGCTCACGATGGTCCGGGTGCTGCTGGTGCCGGTCTTCGTGGCACTGCTGTTCGCCGACGGCGGGCACGACCCGAAGTGGCGTTCGGTCGCCTGGGCCTCGTTCGCGATCGCGATGATCACCGATCTGTTCGACGGTGAACTCGCCCGCCGCAAGGGCCTGGTGACCGACTTCGGGAAGATCGCCGACCCGATCGCGGACAAGGCGATCATGGGCTCGGCGCTGATCGGGCTCTCGCTGCTCGGCGACCTGCCCTGGTGGGTCACCGCGGTGATCCTGGCCCGCGAGCTGGGCATCACGCTGATGCGCTTCTGGGTGATCCGCTACGGCGTCATCCCGGCCAGCCGCGGCGGCAAGCTCAAGACGCTCACCCAGGGCACCGCGGTCGGCATGTACGTGCTGGCCCTGACCGGCTGGCTGGCCACCGGGCGGGCCGTGCTGATGGCGCTGGCGGTGCTGCTCACCGTGGGCACCGCGCTGGACTACATCGGGCAGGCGCTGCGCCTGCGCCGCGAGGGCCTGGCCGCGGAGCGCGCGGGCCGGTGAACGGACGGGGGCACGGGTGAACGCGGCGCACGGGGTGGACTTCGAGCTGGCCGAGCGGGTGCACGCGGCGTTGCGCGCCGAGGGCGGCACGCTGGCCGTTGCCGAGTCGCTGACCGGCGGGCTGCTCGCCGCCGCCCTGGTCGACGTCCCCGGGGCGTCCGCGACCTTCCGCGGCTCGGTCACCGCCTACGCGACCGGGCTGAAGGCCTCGGTGCTCGGCGTGGACGAGGGCCTGCTGGACGTGTACGGGCCGGTGCACCCGCTGGTGGCCGGGCAGATGGCCGAGGGCGTGCGCAGACTGCTGGGCGCCGACTACGGGCTCGCGACGACCGGGGTCGCCGGTCCGGAGCCGCAGGACGGACAGCCGGTGGGCACCGTACACCTCGCGGTCGCCGGTCCGGGGGGAACTCTGGTCAGATCGCCCCGACTGTCCGGCGGGCGTGCCACAATCCGTCACGGAGCGGTGACCGCCGCACTGGAGCTGCTGGCCGGCCGGCTCGCACAGCGAGACGCCGGCTGAGAGGAATCTCCACCGAACCGAGATCCGCCGGACCGGTGCTCGGGGGACGGCCCGGCTGGAGGATCGTGTTACATCCGAAGGCCTGGTGGGGCAGAAACCAGGTGGCGAACGAGTTGCGTGATGGTGACCGGGTGGTCGGCGTCGGGTACCACGAGGGGCCCGCGAACCCGGGTAGGACACCGGAACGAAGAGGGGGGCAGCCTTGCAGCCCAGAGTGAACACGACCGGGGTCCCCGCACGCGAAGCGGCCAAGGCGGTACGGTGGGGGCGTGACATCTCGATCCGCAGTCCGAGGAGGGAGGCACCGATGATCCTGCTCCGTCGCCTACTGGGCGATGTACTGCGTCGGCAGCGCCAGCGCCAGGGCCGCACACTCCGCGAGGTGTCGGCGGCCGCCAGGGTTTCGCTCGGATACCTCTCCGAGGTCGAGCGGGGACAGAAGGAGGCCTCCTCGGAGCTGCTCTCCGCCATCTGCGACGCACTCGACGTCCGGATGTCCGAGGTCATGCGCGAGGTCAGCGACGAACTGTCGCTCGCCGAACTTGCGGCGATGGCCACCCTCTCGGAAGGTGATCTGCTGAGGCCGGTACTCGAACCGGTTCCGCTTCCCGCCCCCGGCACCGACCGGGCGACCATGTCGCCCAAGGCTGCCGCGATGGACGTGGTCGCCGCCTGATCCGGCCTCGCCAGTCCGGGCTCCCGATGCCCGGGGCGAGCGGAGGAGGCGGTCGTGCGGAGAACCGCGACGGTGCGCACGGTGGCCCGAATACGGTTGCGGGCGCGGCGATCGGTGCCGTGGACGGCCGGTCGGGTCCTGGTGGTCCTGGTGGTCCTGTCGGCCGGGCTCGGCTGGTGGCTGTCGGCCGTCCGGAGCGGACTGGTCGACGGCGCGGTGCTCGGACTGCTCGCGGCCGGCGGCTGGGGGCTCGGGCTGATCCCCGTCCACGCCGACCGGAACGCCACCGGGCCGGCCCGCCGCCCGCGCGCGGAGAGTGCGGCCCCGGTGGAGGCGCAGCCGTCACCGATCGAGTGAAACAGCCGAACGGACCTGGCCGGAGGCCGCGGGGTCGACGACCCCGCGGCCTCCGGCGTTTTCTCGGCCCGGTGGCCCGGTGGCCCTACGGCCGTAGCCGCAGGCCGCGCGGGGTGGGGTGGAAGCCGGCCTCCTCCAGGGCGGCGCCCAGGGCCGAGCCGAGGGCCGGCTCGCCGTTGGCCCGCTCGACGGTGACGGTGCCGAGCGCGCCCTCCCGGGCGGCGGCCGCGAGGGCGCCCGCCGCGAGGGCCAGCGTCGGCCCGTCCTCCGGCCAGGCCAGCAGGGACTTGCCGCCGCGCTCGACGTACAGCGCCAACTCGCCGTCCACCAGCACCACCAGGGCGCCGGCCTTGCGGCCCGGCCGGTGCGCCTTGGACTCCTTCGCCCCCGGGGCGGCCGGCGGCTCGGGCCAGGGCAGCGCGGCGCCGTAGGCGTTCGCCGGGTCGGCGGCGGCCAGCACCAGCGGCTGGGCCGGCTCGGCGGCCGGGGCGGTCGGCCACTCGACGGCCCGGGCCCGCTCCAGCCGGCCGTTGACCGAGCGCAGCCGGTCGGCCGCGCCCTCCATGGCGAACTGGGCGCCGCCCAGGCCCTCGACGAAGTAGCCCCGGCGGGCCCGGCCGCGCTCCTCCATCGCGGCGAGCACCCGGTAGACCCCGGCGAAGCCGCCGGGCACCCGCTCGGCCGCCACCGTGCCCCGGGTGAGCAGGCCGTGCCGGTCCAGCAGGCTCTGTGCCTGGGCGGTGGCCCGGACCGTCGGGTCGGCGGCGAGGGCGGGCAGCAGCGACCAGCGGCCGGCCGTCGTGGGCGGGCCGCCGCGCAGGGCGCCGGCCGCCCGGCCGAAGGGGCGGCCGGCGCCGCCGTAGCGGCCGCGCGGGGTGGCTCGGGGCGCCCGGTGGGCGGTGGCGCCCGCCGTCCGGCCGGAGCCGAGCAGGGCGCGCAGCGGGGCGAGGGTGTCGTTGGTGACGTAGCCGGCCCAGACCAGGTCCCACAGGGCCTCGACGGCCTCCGGCTCGGGGGTCTCCGGCGGCAGCTGCTGGACGAGTTGGCGGAAGAACAGGCCGTAGCCGCCGGCCAGTGCCTGCAGCAGGGCGCTGTGCACCGGGGTGAGCGCGGGCGGGACGGGCTCGGGGCGCAGCAGGTGGGCGTTCTCGGCCAGGTGCAGGCTCAGCCAGCCGTCCTTGCCGGGCAGTGCGCCGGCACCGGACCAGCCGATCTCGCCGGCCGCCGTCAGTTCGTCCAGCAGGGCGGGGGAGTAGTCGGCGACCCGGGCCGGGAGGATCAGCTTCTCCAGGGCGGAGGCGGGCAGCGCGGTGCCCTGGAGCTGTTCGACCGCGCGGAGCAGGCCGTCCGGGCCGCGCAGCCGGTGACCGGCCAGGTGCTGCCACTGCGGGAGGAAGGCGGCCAGGGCGCGTGGCGGGACGGGCTCGACCTCCTGACGCAGGGCGGCCAGCGAGCGGCGGCGCAGGCGGCGCAGCACCTCGGCGTCGCACCACTCGGGGGCGAGGTGGCTGTCGGCCGGTCGGAACTGGCCCTGGACCAGGCGGCCGGCGGCGGTCAGGCGGTGCAGGGTGCCGGTGACGACGGCGGTGCCCAGGCCGTAGCGGGCGCCGGCCTCGGCGGCGGTGAAGGGGCCGTGGGTGCGGGCGTGGCGGGCCAGCAGGTCGCCCAGCGGGTCCTTGACCGGCTCGGTGAAGGCTTCGGGGACGCCGACCGGCAGCGGGGTGCCGAGCGCGTCGCGCAGCCGTCCGGCGTCCTCGATCGCGGCCCAGCGCTGCTCGCCGGCGATCCGGACCTGGATCACCCGGCGGGCGGCCTCCAGCTCCAGCGCCCAGAGCGGTTCGGCACCGCGGGCGGTCAACTCGGCCTCGGTGAGCGGGCCGAGCAGGCGCAGCGCGTCGGCGACGCCCTCGGCGTCCTTGATCCGGCGCTCGGGGGTGCGGCGCTGGAGCTCGGCCTCCAGCTCGGCGAGCACCCCGGGGTCGAGCAGTTCGCTCAGTTCGGCCTGGCCGAGGAGTTCGGAGAGCAGCCGGGAGTCGAGCGAGAGGGCGGCGGCGCGGCGCTCGGCGAGCGGGGAGTCGCCCTCGTAGAGGAACTGGGCGACGTAGCCGAAGAGCAGCGAGCGGGCGAAGGGGGACGGCTCGGGGGTGGTGACCTCGACCAGGCGGACGGCGCGGGATTCGAGGTCCCCCATCAGCTCGACCAGGCCGGGGACGTCGAAGACGTCCTGCAGGCACTCGCGGACGGCTTCCAGGACGATCGGGAACGAGCCGTACTCGGAGGCGACTTCGAGGAGTTGGGCGGCGCGCTGGCGCTGCTGCCAGAGCGGGGTGCGGCGGCCGGGGCTGCGGCGGGGGAGCAGCAGGGCGCGGCCGGCGCACTCGCGGAAGCGGGAGGCGAACAGGGCGGAGCCGCCGACCTGGTCGGTGACCAGCTGCTCGATCTCGGTGGCGTCGAAGAGGGCGGCGTCGGCGCCGACCGGGGCTTCGTCGGTGGTCGTCGGCTCGGCAGGGAAGTCAAGGAGGTCCGCGTCGGGCAGGCGGAGCACGATGCCGTCGTCGGCGTGCATGACCTGCGGGTCCAGGCCGTGCTTCTCGCGCAGCCGGGCGCCGAGGGCGAGGGCCCACGGGGCGTGCACCTGGGCGCCGAAGGGGGAGTGGATGACGATCCGCCAGTCGCCGAGCTCGTCCCGGAAGCGCTCGACCACGATGGTGCGGTCGTCCGGGAGGTGGCCGCAGGCGGCGCGCTGCTCGGCCAGGTAGTCGAGCAGGTTGGCGGCGGCCCAGTCGTCCAGGCCGGCCTGCTTGAGGCGGTCGGTGGCCTCCTGGGGCTTCAGCGCGCCCAGTTCGCGGGTGAACGCGCCGAGGGCGCGGCCGAGTTCGAGCGGGCGGCCGAGGGCGTCGCCCTTCCAGAACGGGAGTCGGCCGGGGACGCCGGGGGCGGGGGTGACCAGCACCTTGTCGTGGGTGATCTCCTCGATCCGCCAGGAGGTGGTGCCGAGGGTGAAGACGTCGCCGACGCGGGACTCGTAGACCATCTCCTCGTCGAGTTCGCCGACCCGGCCGCCGCCCTTCTTCGGGTCGGCGCCGGCGATGAAGACGCCGAACAGGCCGCGGTCGGGGATGGTGCCGCCGGAGGTGACGGCGAGGCGCTGGGCGCCGGGGCGGCCGGTGACGGTGCCGGCCACCCGGTCCCAGACCAGGCGGGGGCGCAGCTCGGCGAAGGCGTCCGAGGGGTAGCGGCCGGCCAGCATGTCGAGCACGGCGTCGAAGGCGGACTGCGGGAGGGTGGCGAACGGCGCGGCGCGGCGGACCACGGCGAGCAGGTCGTCCACCGGCCAGGCGTCCAGGGCGGTCATCGCGACCAGTTGCTGGGCCAGCACGTCCAGCGGGTTGCGCGGGATGCGCAGCGCCTCGATCCGGCCGGCCCGCATCCGCTCGGTGACCACGGCGGACTGCACGAGGTCGCCGCGGTACTTGGGGAAGAACACGCCGGTGGAGACGGCGCCGACCTGGTGGCCGGCCCGGCCGACCCGCTGCAGGCCGGAGGCGACCGAGGGCGGGGACTCGACCTGGACGACGAGCTCGACGGCCCCCATGTCGATGCCCAGCTCCAGGCTGGAGGTGGCGACCACGGCGGGCAGCCGGCCGGCCTTCAACTCCTCTTCGACGAGCGAGCGTTGCTCCTTGGAGACGGAGCCGTGGTGGGCCCGGGCGATGACCGCCGGAGCGCCCTTGGCGGCGCCGGAGCCGCCCATCAGCTCGGCGGGGGCGTGCGCCTCGGGGACGGCGGTGCCGGTGGCGCGCTCGTACGCGATCTCGTTCAGCCGGTTGCACAGCCGCTCGGCGAGGCGGCGGGAGTTGGCGAAGACGATGGTCGAGCGGTGCGCCTCGACCAGGTCGACGATCCGCTCCTCGACGTGCGGCCAGATCGACGCTTGGCGCTGCGGGTCGGAGCCGGCGGCGCCGCCGGTGGCCGGGGCGGCGGGCAGGTCGTCCAGGTCGGGGACGGGGACGACCACCGAGAGGTCGAACTCCTTGGCGGCGGGCGGCTGGACGACGACGGCGCCGCGCCGGGGGCTCAAGAAGCGGGCCACCTCCTCGACGGGCCGTACGGTCGCGGACAGGCCGATCCGGCGGGCGGGGCGGTCCAGCAGTTCGTCCAGGCGCTCCAGGCTGAGGGCGAGGTGGGCGCCGCGCTTGGTGCCGGCGACGGCGTGCACCTCGTCCAGGATCACCGTGTCGATGCCGCGCAGCGCCTCCCGGGAGGCGGAGGTGAGCAGCAGGAAGAGCGACTCGGGGGTGGTGATCAGGATGTCCGGCGGGTGGGTGGCGAAGCGGCGGCGGTCGGCGGCCGGGGTGTCGCCGGAGCGGATCGCGACCTGGACCTCGGGCTCGGGCAGGCCGAGCCGGACGGCGGCCTGGCGCAGGCCGGTCAGCGGGGCGCGCAGGTTCCGTTCGACGTCCACCGCGAGGGCCTTCAGCGGGGAGACGTAGAGCACCCGGCAGCGGCGCTTGGGCTCGGCCGGGGGCGGGGTGCTGCTGAGCCGGTCGAGGGCGGAGAGGAAGGCGGCGAGGGTCTTGCCGGAGCCGGTGGGGGCGACGACCAGGACGTCGGTGTCCTGCCGGATGGCGCGCCAGGCCTCGGACTGGGCGGTGGTGGGGGCGGTGAAGGCACCCGTGAACCAGGCCCGGGTGGCCGGGGCGAAGCCGGTCAGCGGGTCGTCGGCGGGCGGGGTGGGGTGCTCGGGCGCCATGCCCCCATGGTGCCGGGTGGGACTGACAAGCGGGCGGGCGCCGGCCGGCGGGTGCGGGGCGGCGGGTGCGGGGCGGTGTAACCGGGGGAGCAAGAATGGCAATCCGCTCATATGGTGATGATTCGGACACGTGATCAATTCGTGGCCGCGACCCCACCGGACCGACGAGCGGAGACCGTGCGATGGCGCAGGCGCACCCGTCCGGCAGCCCCGCCCGGGCCGCCCGCCGCCGCGTCCGCGGGCCCGCCCGCGCCCTGCTCGCGATGCTGCTCACCGCCCTCGTGGCGGGCGGCGCCGTACCTTACGTCTCCGGGCCCGGACGGGCGTACCTCAGCTTCCTGGTGCTCGCCGAGCAGGTGGACGCGACCGGCGCCGCCCGGGCCGGGGCGGAGAGCCGCGCGGCGGGCGGGCAGGTCGTCCAGGAGTACCCGCAGATCGGGGCCGTCCTGGCGTACGCCACCGGCGACTTCGCCGACCGGATGCGGGCCCGCCCCGGCATCGCGGCGGTCGGCGCCACCCGGACGGCGCCCGTGGTCGGCCCGCCGCGCGGGGTCGCCGGCACCGGGGACTTCGCCGCCGGCACCACCCGGGCCGGCGGACCGGGCAGCGCCGACCGCAGGGACGACGGCGGGACGCCCACCGTGCCCGACCCCGCCGAGGGCGACGCCTGGAACCTCGCCATGCTCGGCGTCGCCACCGCCCGGACCGGCGACGCCTCCGCCCCGCCCGGCGTCGGCACCCCGCCGAACCCGGAGGCCCTGCGCAAGGTGCTCGTCGCGGTGCTCGACTCCGGCGTCGACGACACCCACCCGGACCTGCGCGCGGCCGTCGACCCCAAGGCCTCCGCCTCCTGCGCGGACGGCCGCCCCGACGCCCGGGTGGGCGCCTGGCGGCCCGACCCGGGCGTCGGCGAGAGCGGCCACGGCACCCACGTCGCCGGGATCGTCGGCGCCGCGCGGGACGGGCAGGGCGTCACCGGGGTCGCGCCCGGCGTGCGGATCGCCGCCGTCCGGCTGCTCGGACCGCTCGGCCAGTACTACGCCGAGAACATCGTCTGCGGCATGCTCTGGGCCGCCGACCACGGCGCCCGCGCGATCAACAACAGCTACTTCGCCGACCCGTGGAAGTACAACTGCCCCGAGGACCGCGACCAGGCCGCGCTGATCGCCGCGGTCGGCCGGGCCGCCGACTACGCCCGGCGCAAGGGCGCCGTGGTGGTCGCCTCCGCCGGGAACGACGGGCAGGACCTCGGCGCCGCCCGCACCGACGAACGCAGCCCCAACGACCGGGTCTCCGGCCCGCCCCGCACCCGCTACCTGGGCACCGAGTGCGTCCGGCTGCCCGGCGAACTGCCCGCGGTGCTCACCGTCACCGCCGTCAACCGGGACGGCCACCCGTCCTCCTACTCCAACTACGGTCGCGGCCACGTCTCGCTCGCCGCCCCCGGGGGCGACCCGGACGGCGGGCCCCGGGGGGCGATCGTCTCCGACTGGCCCGGCGGGCAGTACGCCGCGCTGGCCGGCACCTCGATGGCCGCGGCGCACGTCACCGGCGCGGTCGCGGTCGCCGCCGCGCTGCACCCCGACTACGACGCCGACCGGCTCGCCGCGCTGCTCGCCACCACCGCGGCGGCCGCCTGCCCGCCCGGGCCGTACGCGTGCGGGGACCGGCAGTACTTCGGCGCGGGGCTGCTCGCCCTGCCCCGGTGAGGCGCGGAGGACGGCGGGGCGCCTGAGGCGGTGGGGCGCGCGGGTGGTGCGTGTCCGGAAAAGCGGGTGACGGGGGTCGGCGGGGGCGCGAGGATCGGAGGATGACCGTCTTCCTGACGACCGAGCGGCTGGTGCTGCGCCGCTTCACCCCGGCCGACGTGGACCGCCTGGTCGAGCTGGACGGCGATCCGGAGGTGATGCGCCACCTCACCGGCGGGCTCCCGAGCACCCGGGACTGGGTCGAGCGGACCCTGCTGCCGCTCTACCTCGCGCACTACGAGCGCTACGGCGACCTCGGCTGGTGGGCCGCCGAGGAGCGGGCGGGCAGGGCGTTCCTCGGCTGGTTCGAGTTCCGGCCGACCGAGGAGGGCGAGCGCGCGGAGGTCGAGCTCGGCTACCGGCTGCGCCGGGCCGCCTGGGGGCGCGGGTACGCCACCGAGGGCGCGCGGGCGCTGCTGCGCCGCGGCTTCACCGAGCTGGGGGTGGAGCGGGTGGTGGCCTGGACCATGGCGGTGAACCGCGGCTCGCGGCGGGTGCTGGAGAAGAGCGGGCTCTCGTACGTCCGCACCTTCCACGAGGACCACCCGGAGGCGATCCCCGGCAGCGAGCACGGCGAGGTCGAGTACGCGCTGACCGCCGAGCGGTGGCGGGCGAGGGAGGCCCGGGAGGCCCGGGGCCGGTCCGGGATACTGGAGGCATGAGGCTGACCGAGTTCTGGCGACGGATGTACGCGCACTTCGGCGAGGCGTACGCGGAGTCCTTCGCGTCCGACCACGTGATGAGCGAGCTCGGCGGGCGGACGGTGCGTCAGGCGCTGGAGGCGGGCTGGGAGGCCAAGGACGTCTGGCGGGTGGTCTGCGACACCCAGGGGGTCTCCGGGCGGCTGCGCTGAACCGACCGCGGCCGGCCCGATGGGCCAGACTGTTCGGGTGACGAGCAGTGCGGAGCAGCAGGGTACGGACGCGCCGGTGCGGGCCGCCGACGAGCGCGGTGGGCGGCCGGCGGAGGCCGGCGGGTCGCGGGACGACGGGGCGCGGGACGACGGGTCGCGGGGAATCGGGGCGCGGGGAATCGGGGCGTGGACCGCGGGCGGGATGCCGCGCTGGCTGCCCCGGGCGATGCTGCTGGCCCTGCTGTTCGTCGGGCTCTTCCAGCTCGCCAGCTGGGCCTTCCTCCAGCTGACCGACCTGTTCGTGATGCTGCTGGTGGCCTTCTTCCTCTCGCTCGCGCTGGAGCCCGCCGTCGACCGGCTGGCCGCGCGGGGGGTGCGCCGCGGGGTCGGCACCTTCCTGGTGTTCCTCGCGGTCGGGATCGCGGTGGTGGGGTTCGTCGCCGCGCTCGGGACGCTGCTGGTCGACCAGGTGGCGAAGATCGCCAAGGACCTGCCGCACCTGGTCGACAACGTGATCCTCTGGGTCAACCGGACCTTCCACCAGGACCTCTCGCTGGGCCAGCTGCAGCAGAAGGTGCTCAAGGACTCCGGCGCGATCGAGGGCTACGCCCAGCAGGCCGCCGACAACGTGTGGGGCCTGTCCTCGACCGTGATCGGCGGGCTCTTCCAGACCTTCACGGTCGGGCTGTTCACCTTCTACTTCACCGCCGAGGGCCCGCGGGTGCGCCGGACGGTCTGCTCGCTGCTGCCGCCCGCCAAGCAGGGCGAGGTGCTGCGGGCCTGGGAGATCGCGCTGGCCAAGACCGGCGGCTACCTCTACTCGCGGGCGGTGCTGGCGCTGGTGTCGGCGGCCGGGCACTGGGTGATGTTCGCGCTGATCGACCTGCCGTACGCGGTGGCGCTGGCGGTCTGGGTCGGCGTCATGTCGCAGTTCGTGCCGACCATCGGGACGTATCTGGCCGGGGCGCTGCCCGTGCTGGTCGCGCTCACCGTGCAGCCGGTGGACGGGCTGTGGGTGCTGGCGTTCACGGTGGTCTACCAGCAGGTCGAGAACTACGTCCTGCACCCGAGGATCACCGCGCGGACGATGGACGTGCACGCCGCGGTCGCGTTCGGCGCGGTGATCGCGGGCGCGGCGCTGCTCGGCGCGGTGGGCGCGCTGATCGCCATCCCGGTGGCGGCCACCCTGCAGGGCTTCGTCGGGACGTACGTGCGGCGCTACGAGGTGGCCGTCGACCCGCGGATCGACCGGGGCGAGCAGCGGCGGGCCCGGCGGGTGCTGCGCCGGGAGGCGACCCGGCGGCTGCGGCGGATGGTCGGGGGCGACGGGGACTGAACCCGTTCGGACGCGGTGCACGCGTCCGAACGTGCGACGCTTGAATCGAACAGATGTTCTTTGTACTCTCCGGCGAGGAGTTTTCCACAGGACGAGCCCGGTCGGGCTCGTTTGTCAGTGGGACGCGCTAGCGTCGAGGACGATGAAGCGCACAGCACAGAACCCGAGGGAAAAAGCCATGGCAGGTACGGACCGCGAGAAGGCCCTGGAGACAGCTCTCGCCCAGATCGAGCGGCAGTTCGGCAAGGGCTCGGTGATGCGCCTCGGCGAGAAGGCCAACGAGCCGGTCGAGGTGATCTCCACCGGCTCCACCGCCCTGGACGTCGCCCTCGGGGTCGGCGGCATCCCGCGCGGCCGCGTGGTCGAGATCTACGGCCCCGAGTCCTCCGGTAAGACCACCCTGACCCTGCACCTGGCCGCCAACGCCCAGAAGGCCGGCGGCACGGTCGCTTTCGTCGACGCGGAGCACGCGCTCGACCCGGAGTACGCCAAGAAGCTCGGCGTGGACACCGACGCCCTGCTGGTCAGCCAGCCGGACACCGGTGAGCAGGCCCTGGAGATCACCGACATGCTGATCCGCTCCGGCGCGATCGACCTGGTGATCATCGACTCGGTCGCGGCGCTCGTCCCGCGCGCCGAGATCGAGGGCGAGATGGGCGACTCGCACGTCGGTCTGCAGGCCCGCCTGATGAGCCAGGCGCTGCGCAAGATCGCCGGTGCGCTGAACCAGTCGAACACCACCGCGATCTTCATCAACCAGCTGCGCGAGAAGATCGGCGTGATGTTCGGTTCGCCGGAGACCACGACCGGTGGCCGGGCGCTGAAGTTCTACGCCTCGGTCCGGCTCGACATCCGCCGCATCGAGACCCTGAAGGACGGCACCGAGGCGGTCGGCAACCGCACCCGCGTCAAGGTGGTCAAGAACAAGGTCGCCGCGCCGTTCAAGCAGGCCGAGTTCGACATCCTCTACGGCGTCGGCATCAGCCGCGAGGGCGGCCTGATCGACATGGGCGTCGAGCACGGCTTCATCCGCAAGTCGGGCGCCTGGTACACCTACGAGGGCGACCAGCTCGGCCAGGGTAAGGAGAACGCCCGCAACTTCCTGAAGGACAACCCGCAGCTCGCCGACGAGATCGAGCGGAAGATCAAGGGCAAGCTCGGCATCGGCCCGAAGGTGGAGGAGCCGGCCGAGGGTGCGGCCGACGCCGCCGCCGCGGACGGCGCCGCGAAGCCGATCACCGCGACCGCCGCCAAGACGGCCGCGGCGAAGAAGACGGCGGCTGCCAAGGCCTGAGCCGTTGACGCAGCACGACACGGTGGGCGGCGGCCCCGAGGACGACGACTACGGCCCGTCGGACTGGTTCGCCGCGGTGGCGGAGGAGCCTGCTCCGGAGCCGGAGCCCTCGTCGCCCCGCGCGGGGCGACGGCGCCGCCCGTCCACCGCAGCGAGGGC
Organism: Streptomyces rubellomurinus; assembly: GCF_000961885.1. GTDB lineage: Bacteria > Actinomycetota > Actinomycetes > Streptomycetales > Streptomycetaceae > Kitasatospora > Kitasatospora rubellomurina. Next base: position 45,828 of record NZ_JZKH01000037.1, on the reverse strand, counting down.
ATCCGGCCCCGAGCCGGAGTTCGACCGGGCACCGGTCCGGGCGCGGCGCGGCGCGGCGCCCGGACCGGGCTCGGCGGAGGTCCGGGCCGACGCACTCGGCCTGGTCTCCGCCTCTGAGCTGCCCACCGGCCGACGCCGCCGCCGCTCGGCGGTGGCGGCCGAGGAGGACGACGCGCGGCCGCCGTCCGAGGACGGCGGGTGGCGCGAGGCCGAAGCGGCCGGTCACGGGGGTGTGGCCACCTCGGCCCCGCGCACGCGGTCGCGCGGGCGGGGCGCGAAGGAGAGCAACGAGAGCGGGGACGGGGGCTCCGGCGCGCGTCGGCGGGCGGAGGAGCCGGCCGATCCGGAGAGCCGCGCCCGGGACATCTGCCTGCGGCTGCTGACCGGCGCCGCCAAGACGCGCAAGCAGCTCGCCGACGCCCTGCGCAAGCGGGAGATCCCGGAGAACGTCGCGGACGGGGTGCTGACCAGGCTCGAAGAGGTCGGGCTGATCGACGACGCCGCCTTCGCCGAGGCCTGGGTGGAGTCCCGGCACGCCGTCCGGGGCCTGTCCCGGCGGGCGCTGGCGCAGGAGCTGCGCACCAAGGGCGTGGACGCCGAGCTGGTCGAGCGGGCCGTCGCCCACCTCGACTACGACGACGAGACGGAGGCCGCCCGGGCCCTGGTCGAGCGCAAGCTGCGAGCCACCCGCGGGCTGGACCAGCAGACCCGGATGCGGCGGCTGGTCGGGATGCTGGCCCGGCGCGGCTACTCGGAGGGCCTGGCCTTCCGGGTGGTGCGGGCCGCGCTGGAGGACGAGGCGGCGGACGGCTCCGCGTAGCGGCCGGGGCGTGCGGTGCGCCGGAGGGCCCGGGCGGACAGGACCTCGCCGGGACTCCACGGCCGATCGTGCGCGGCGTGCTGCCGGCGGGCGGCCGCCGGCGGTCCGGCGGCCGTGCGTCAGCCGGTGGGTTCGACCTGCTGGTGGGGGGCGGGCTCCGGTTCGGGGGCGCCGGCGAGGGGGACCGGGCCGCCGCGGGCACGGTCGGCGAGGGCCAGCAGGTCCTCGGCGGCGGCGCCCTGGGTGACGCCGACCAGGTGCCCGTCCGGCCGGATCAGCAGCACGGTGTGCGGCCCGGCCTCCGGGTACTCCTCGGTGACCAGCACCTCGGCCGGCACCGGCAGCGCGGCGGCGACCTCGGCGAGCCGGGGCATCAGCCCGGCGCCGAGCCAGTGTTCGGCGGACCAGACGGCCGTGCCGGGGGCGACCAGCAGCAGCAGGAAGGTGGCGCCGAGCCGGGCGTGCAGGTGGTCCGGGGTGCCGTCGGCGGCGAGCACCGGCAGGTCGGGGACGAGCACGCCGGGCGCGGTGGCGGGCAGCAGTTCGCTGAGCGAGGTGGTGCCGCGCGCGCCGCGCTGCACCGGGACGCGGGTGGGGACGCCGGAGGGGGCCGCCGGGTAGGCGGGCGCACCGCCGAAGCGGCCGGTGCCGAGCTGGCCGTCGGCGAGCAGCGGGGCGTGCTTGCGGAAGCCGCCGACGAGCAGCGAGCGCCGGGTCTGCTGCCAGCCGCGCAGCGGGCGCAGCAGCGGCATGGACTGGTCGACGGCGCGCAGCCGGGCGCCGACCGCGCCGCGCCGCTCGGCCTCGTAGCCGTCCAGCAGCGAGCCGCCGGGCTGGGGGCCGCCGCTGTGAAGGTGCCAGGCGAGGGAGAGCCGCCAGGCGAGGTTGTCGGCGTCGCGCAGCCCGTCCGTGAGGTTCTGCATGCCGAGCGCGCCGTGCAGGTGGGCGGCGTCGCCGGCGAGGAAGCAGCGGCCGACCCGGAAGCGGGCGGCGAGGCGCTGCTGGGCGGTGTGGTCGGCGGCGGCGAGCAGTTCGTAGCGGGGCAGTTCGCCGCACCAGCCGGTGAGGGTGGCGGTGACCCGGGTGAGCAGGGTGTCGCCGGTGACGATGCCGGGCCAGGTGGCGTGCGGGTCGACCGGTTCGGTGGGGGCGGGCCGGCCGGGGGGCAGCCGCCAGTCGAGCCGCCAGACGCCGTCCGGCAGCGGCCGGGCGGAGGCTTCGCGGTCGCCGCGCCACGGCGGTTCGCGGTGCAGCCGGGCGCCGTCGAAGGGCAGGTCGACGCGGACGGTGGCGATGGCGTTGCGGTCGACGGCCGGGCGGCCGGGGAAGCGGACCTTCAGCAGTTTGCGGACGGTGGATCTGGCGCCGTCGCAGCCGACCAGGTGGCTGCCGCGCCACCAGGTGGTCGAGCCGTCCTGGGTGCCGGTGGTGCGGACGCTGACGCCGTCGCGGTCCTGTTCGAGTTCGACGACCCGGTGGAGCGGGACGAGCTTGATCAGCGGGGTGCCGGTGAGCGCGTCGCGCAGGCCGCGCTGGAGGCGGTGCTGGGGCAGGTGGAAGGTGGGGGAGTCGGCGAGGTCGATCCGCAGCACTTCCTGGCGCCGCCGCCAGAGCGAGAAGGAGTCCCAGAGGGCGGAGTCGGAGACGGCCCGCGGGTAGCCGATCCGGGTCAGGAAGGCGGTGGTGTCGGCGCCGAGGACGACGCTGCGCGGGCCCTCGGGGCAGAGGCCGGAGCCCTCGTCCAGGATGACGGTCGGCACCTCGTGCCGGGCGAGTGCGAGGGCCAGGGCCAGACCGACCGGTCCGGCCCCGACCACGATCACCGGGTCCATGAGAGGACCTCCGGGCACGAACCGGCCGATCGGCCGGCGTCAGTTACCGCTGCCGCATATGCCGCGTGGATGCTCCCGGGAGGTGTCACGAACAGCAATGCAACAGTTCACCTGCGTGTCCGTCAAGCAGCAGTCGAAGTGCGCCGGTTCGCGCCGCGACGCCCGCGTGCCTCGATCCAGCGCGCGAGCGCGGTGAGCAACAGGCACAGCGCGATGTAGATCGGGCCGATCACCAGGACCACCGGGATGTAGGGGAAGCCGGCGGAGTTGGTGGGCTGGCTCGCGATGGCCTTTCCGACGAACAGCAGCTCGTGGTACGTGATGATGAAGCCGAGCGAGGTGTCCTTGAGGGTGACGACCAGCTGGCTGATCATCGAGGGCAGCATCGAGCGGACGGCCTGCGGCACCAGGATGGAGGCCATCACCTGGGTCTTGCGCATGCCGAGGGCGTATGCCGCCTCACCCTGGCCGCGCGGCACGGCGTTGACGCCGCTGCGGATGATCTCCGCCTGCACGGAGCCGTTGTAGAGGGTGAGGCCGAGCACCAGGGCCCACATCGGGTCGGTGGCGAAGAAGGCGTAGTAGAGCGCGACGATCAGGATCAGCAGCGGCATCGCCCGGAAGAACTGGACGACCGCGGTGCACGCCCAGCGGACCGGCTTGTGGTCGGAGAGCTGGCCGGCGGCCAGCAGCGCGCCGAGGGTGAGCGAGAAGGCCGCCGCCAGCCCGAAGGCCTCCAGCGTGGCGAGCAGGCCGTCCACGATCCGCTGCTGGACGGTGTTGTACTGGAACACGTCCCACAGGGCCGGGTTGAACTGGCCCTTGTCGTCCAGGGTGGCGTAGACGAACCAGAGCAGTCCGGCGACGCCGATCAGCGAGAGCACCCCGAAGACCCGGTACCGGGCGCGGGCCCGCGGGCCGGGGGCGTCGTAGAGGACGCTGGCCGTCGCGGTGCGGTTGAACGGACTCATCGGGCCACCGCCAGTCGGGACTCCAGGAAGCGGAACAGCGAGGCGACCGTCGCGCTGATCAGCAGGTAGGCGCAGGCCACCCAGAAGAAGATCGCGAAGATCGAGTAGCCCTTCTCGGAGAAGGCCTGCTGGGTGCTGAAGATCTCGCCCACGCTGAACGCGCCGGCGATCGCCGAGTTCCTCGGCAGGGCGATGAACACGCTGCTCAGCGGGGCCAGGACGGTCCGGGTGGCCTGCGGCAGCACGACCAGGGTGAGGGTCTGGCCGAAGCTCATGCCGAGACTGCGGGCCGCCTCCGCCTGGCCCAGCGGCACGGTGTTGATGCCCGAGCGGATCACCTCGCAGACGAACGAGGCGGTGTAGCCGCCGAGCGCCACGACCGCGAAGGTCAGGTGGCTGAGGTGCACGCCGAGCCGGGGCAGGCCGAAGGTGACGGCGAAGAACAGCAGGGTGAGCGGGGTGTTGCGGAAGAGCGTCACCCAGACGGTGCCGAAGGCGCGCAGGACCGGGACCGGGGAGACCCGGAAGGCCGCCAGCAGGGTGCCCAGCAGCAGGGCGAGCAGCGCGCTGAGCGCGCTCAGCTCGATCGTCTGCAGGAAGCCGTCGCGGAACAACGCGAAGTTGTCGTCCTCGAACAGGAAACCCATCCGGCGGCCCTCCTCTCAGGAGTGGTCAGGAACGTTGGTCGGTGCGGGGGATCAGTAGCGCTCGGGGGTCGGCAGGGTGGCCGGCGCCGGGGAGCCGGACAGGCCGAGCGTCGCGTCGTACGCCTTCTTCCAGTCGCCGTTGTCCTGGTGGGCCTTGATGGCGTCGTTGATCGCGTCGCGCAGGTTCTTGTCGTCCTTGTTCAGGCCGACGCCGTACTTCTCCTCGGTGAACGGCTTGCCGACGACCTTGAGCTGGCCGGCGAACTTGGAGGCGTAGCCCTTGAGGATGGCGTCGTCGGTGGTGACCGCGTCGACCTCGCCGGCCATCAGCTTGTCCACGCAGGCCGAGTAGGTGTCGAACTGGGTGACCTTGGCGTTGTACTTCTGGATGTTCTTGATCGAGGTCGAGCCGGTCGCGGTGCAGATGTTCTTGCCGGCGATGCTGTCCGGGCCGGTGATCGTGGTGTTGTCGTTCTTCACCAGCAGGTCCTGGCCGGCGATGTAGTACGGGCCGGCGAAGGAGACGGTCTTCTTGCGCTCGTCGTTGATGCTGTAGGTGCCGACGTAGAAGTCGATCTGGCCCTTGGCGATGGCCGGCTCGCGCTGCGAGGAGACCAGGGTCTGCCACTTGATCTGCTGCGGGGTGAAGCCGAGGTCGGCGGCGATCATCTTGGCGATCTCGATGTCGAAGCCGCTGCGGTCGCCGCTGGCGACGTCCTCGAAGCCGAGGCCCGGCTGGTCGGCCTTGGCGCCGATGGTCAGCTGGCCGCGCTTCTTGGCCTCGGCGAGGACCTGGGAGTCGATCTTGACGTCGCTCTTGACCACGTAGGTCGGCGCCTTCGGGGCGTTGCTCGCGCTCGCGTTGGCGGAGTCGCTGGGCGAGCCGTCCTTGCCGCAGGCGGCGGTGGCGGTGAGCGCGAGGGCACAGAGCGCGACGGCGAGGGTGCGGGAAGTCCTCATGAGGGTTGTTCTCCTGGGGGCTGGGAGACGGCGTCAAACGGGGCTCTGACGTCGGGGGAAGTCGTGCGCGGACAGGGCCGGTCGGCGCAGTCGCCGGGGCGGCCCCGCGGTGGTGCGGAGCGTCAGTGGTGCAGGATCTTCGAGAGGAAGTCCTTGGCACGGTCGGAGCGCGGTGCGGTGAAGAAGGCGTCGGGGGTGTTCTGCTCGACGATCCGGCCGTCCGCCATGAACAGCACGCGGTTGGCGGCGGAGCGGGCGAAGCCCATCTCGTGGGTGACGACGACCATCGTCATGCCGTCCGCGGCCAGCTGGCGCATGACCTCCAGCACCTCGTTGACCATCTCCGGGTCGAGGGCCGAGGTGGGCTCGTCGAAGAGCATCACCTTGGGCTTCATCGCCAGCGCGCGGGCGATCGCCACGCGCTGCTGCTGGCCGCCGGAGAGCTGCGCCGGGTACTTGTCCGCCTGCGCGCCGACGCCGACCCGGTCGAGCAGCTCGCGGGCGGTCTTCTCGGCGTGCGAGCGGATCACCTTGCGGACCTTGACCTGCCCCATGACCACGTTCTCGAGCACGGTCTTGTGGGCGAACAGGTTGAAGTTCTGGAACACCATGCCGACCTCGGTGCGCAGTCGCGCGAGCTCCCGGCCCTCGGCGGGCAGCGGGTGGCCGTCGATGGTGATCCGGCCGGAGTCGATGGTCTCCAGCCGGTTGATCGTCCGGCAGAGCGTCGACTTGCCCGAACCGGACGGGCCGATCAGCACCACGACCTCGCCCTGGCGGATCTCCAGGTCGATGTCCTGGAGCACGTGCAGTGCGCCGTAGTGCTTGTTGACCTTGCTCAGCACGACCAGCGGGGCGGCTGCGGAAATGGAGTCCTCGACCGGGCTCTCGGTCATCGCGCCTGCTCCCTACTTGTCGAATCACGCCTACCCCGGGAGCTCAACTCCCTTGGGTGGCAGTGGTGGTACGTAGACCGGGGGCCGCGGCCGGCGGAGCCGCAGCCCCCGGTGGGCCGACCTTAGGAGCGGTGACCGCGCCCCGTCAGCCGATCTGAGCGGAACTTGAGGATCACGAAACGGCCACACGTCGCGCGCGGACCGTTCGCAGGGTCGCCGATCGGGCATGTCACAGCGGGCGTTCGCGCCGGTGCGCCGCGTCCCCCGCGCGCCCGGTGCGCGGCCGTCCCTGGCGTCGGGCCGCCCACTGGCCCATACTGCGCAGGACCGGCACCGGACCGATCGGCCCGGTGACCCGCGGGGGAAGGAGGAGAACAGGATGCGACTACTGCTCGTCGAGGACGACGAACGCGTCGCCGCGGCGCTCGTCGCGGTGCTGGGCCGGCACGGCTTCCAGGTCCGGCACGCGCGCAGCGGCCACGAGGCGCTGGACGCCCTGGTGCCGGACGGCAACGAGCCGTTCCGGGTGGTGCTGCTCGACCTCGGGCTGCCCGACCGCGACGGCTTCGAGGTGTGCAGCCGGATCCGGGCCGGCAGCGGCGTGCCGGTGATCATGGTCACCGCCCGCGCCGACATCCGCTCCCGCATCCACGGGCTCAACCTGGGCGCCGACGACTACGTCACCAAGCCCTACGACATGGGCGAGCTCCTCGCCCGCATCCACGCCGTGGCCCGCCGCGGCGCCGGCCCCTCCGCGGCGGCCGTGCCCGCGCCCGACGCCGTCCCGCAGCAGCGCGGCCCGCTGGAGTCCCGCGGCATCCGGATCGACCGGGAGCGCCGCCGGGTCAGCGTGGACGGCCGGGACGTGCCGCTCACCCGCAAGGAGTTCGACCTGCTCGCCCTGCTCGCCCAGAGCCCGGGCGTGGTCTACCGGCGCGAGCAGATCTTCAGCGAGGTCTGGCGCAGCGGCTGGGAGGGCAACGGGCGCACCCTGGAGGTGCACATCGGCTCGCTGCGCAACAAGCTCGCGCTGCCGGGGCTGGTCGAGGCCGTTCGCGGCGTCGGCTACCGGCTGATCCCCGAGTGCCCGGCGCCGGCCGCCGACCGGACGCCGCCCGCGACCTCCGCGGAGCACTGACCGCACGTGCGCACCCGCCTGCTCGGCATCCTGATCGCCCTCATGCTCTGCGTCCTGGCCGCCCTCGGGCTGCCGCTCGCGGCGGCGGTGGCGGCGGGCGAGCAGACCGCCGTGGTCGTCGACCGGCTCGACGACGCCGCCCGCTTCGCCCAGGACCTGCCCACCTCCGGCGCCGGCACGGTGGACGCCGCCCGCAAGGGCGACCCGGAGCCGGCCCCCGGCGACGTCAGCCGCCGGCACGCGATCGACGCCGAGGTGCGGCGCTACCACGACCTGTACGGCGTGCGCCTGGGCATCTTCCAGCGCGACGGGTCGCCGATCTCGGTCGCCCCCGCGGACTGGCGGGTGCCCGCCGGCGGCTGGGGCGCGCAGGCCTTCCAGGAGGCACTGGACGGGCGGCGCAGCCACAATCCGCCGCAGGTCTGGCCCTGGACCGGGGACCGCACGCTCACCATCGCCACCCCGGTGGTGCGCGACGGCGACGTGGTCGCGGTGGTGCTCAGCGAATCGCCGACCGGGGCGCTGCGCACCCGGATCCTGCACAAGTGGCTGGTGATCGCCGGCGGCGAGACGGCCGCCATGATCGTCGCGGTCCTGCTGGCCGTCCGGCTCACCGAGTGGGTGCTGCGCCCGGTGCGCACCCTCGACCGGGCCACCCACGACATCGCCACCGGCCGGATGGCCGCCCGGGTCGCGCCCGGTGGCGGACCGCCCGAACTCCAGCGGCTGGCACGGTCGTTCAACGAGATGGCGGACCACGTGGTGCTCGCCCTGGACCAGCAGAAGGCCTTCGTCGCGGACGCCTCGCACCAGCTGCGCAACCCGCTCGCGGCCCTGCTGCTGCGGGTCGAGGTGCTCGGCCTGGAACTGCCCGAAGGGCACGAGGAGGAGCTCGGCGGCGTCCGCGAGGAGGGCGTCCGGCTGGCCCGGGTGCTCGACGACCTGCTCGGCCTGGCCACCGCCGAGCACTCCCGCCCCGAGCCCGAGCAGACCGACCTCGCCCGGCTCACCCTGGCCCGGGTGGACGCCTGGCGGCCGGTCGCCGAGCAGCGCGGCATCGAGCTGGGCTGGGACGGCCCGGCGCTGGCGGTCGGCATGGCCGACCCGATCGGCTTCGGCTCCGCACTGGACGCCGTGGTCGACAACGCGCTCAAGTTCAGCCCGCCCGGCAGCCGGGTGCGGCTGCGGGTGTCGGTGCGCCGGGACGAGGTCGCGGTCACCGTCACCGACGCCGGGCCCGGCCTCACCGAGGACGAGCTGACCCGCGCCGGGGACCGCTTCTGGCGCAGCCCGCGCCACCAGAACGTGGACGGCTCCGGGCTCGGCCTCTCGATCGCCCGGACCCTGCTGACGGCCGGCGGCGGCTCGCTCTCCTTCGCCCCGGTCGAGCCGACCGGGCTCGCGGTGACCCTGGCGGTACCGCGGGCCGTGAAGGACTAGGTCCTAGGGTTTCACCGAGCGGTAGTAGCGCGCCGCGCCCTCGTGCAGCGGGAGCGGGTCGGTGTACACGGCGGTGCGCAGGTCGACCAGCTGGGCGGCGTGCACCTGGGCGCCGATCTGGTCGCGGCTGTCGATCACGGCCCGGGTCATCCCCTCGACCAGCCCCGGGTCGACGTCGTCCCGGGTGATCAGCAGGTTGGGCACGGCCACGGTGGCGACCGCGTCCTTCGGCTCGGCGTTCGGGTAGGTGCCCTTGGGCATGGTCGCCGCCCGGTAGGCGTCCGAGCCGCTGCCCTCCGCCTTGTGCAGCGCCTCGGCGAGGTCGCCCAGCGGCACCACCCGGATCGGGACGTGGTCGGACAGGTCGGTGATCGCGCCGGTCGGCAGCCCGCCGGACCAGAAGAAGGCGTCCACCCTGCCCTCGCGCAGCTCGGCTATGGCCTCGCCGATGTTGACCGGCACCGGCTTGATGTCGCGGTCCGGGTCCAGCCCGGCGGCGGTCAGCAGCCGCCTCGTCACCGGGGCCACCCCGGACTGGGGCTCGCCCACGCCGACCCGCAGGCCCTTGAGGTCGGCCGTGCGCCGCACCGGGGAGTCGGCCGGGACGATCAGCTGCAGGTAGTCGTCGTACAGCCGGGCGATGGCGCGCAGCCGGTCCCGGCCCGGGCCGTGGTAGTCGGCGACGGCGTCGGCGGTGGCGATCGCGAAGGAGTCGCGGCCGGTGGCCACCCGGTCCAGGTTCTCCACCGAGCCGGCGGTGTTGTCCAGGGCCAGCCGCACCCCCGGCATCGCCCGCGCGACGTGGGTCTGCAGCAGCCGCCCGTACCGGTCGTAGACGCCGCTCGCCGAGCCCGTCGCGAACCGGGTCTCGCCGCGCGGGTAGTCGGGCGAGCGGCCCGCCGACAGCCACCAGCCGCCGAAGCCCGCGAGCAGCAGCGCCAGCACCAGCACCGTCCGCCACAGCGGGCTGCGGGCCGCGGCGCGGACTGCGGCGCCGAGACGGGGGGCGGTGATGGGGGCCATGCAGGGATAGTGCCAGGCGCCCCGGCCGAACGGGAGGGGAAGGAACGGGCGAAGGGCCGGGAAAAGCGCTTCCCGGGTGCCCGTACCCTGGTCTGGTGAGCGGTGAGAGCGGATTGAAGAGCTACAAGGTCGTCACGCACGGCTGTCAGATGAACGTCCACGACTCCGAGCGGCTGTCCGGGCTGCTGGAGGAGGCGGGCTACGTCAAGGCCGGGCCGGAGGGCGACCCGGACCTGGTGGTGTTCAACACCTGCGCGGTGCGCGAGAACGCCGACAACAAGCTGTACGGCAACCTCGGGCAGCTCGCGCCGGCCAAGGGCCGCAACCAGGGCATGCAGATCGCCGTCGGCGGCTGCCTGGCGCAGAAGGACCGCGACACCATCGTCAGCCGGGCCCCCTGGGTCGACGTGGTGTTCGGCACCCACAACATCGGCCACCTGCCGGCCCTGCTGGAGCGGGCCGCGGTCGAGAAGAAGGCCCAGGTCGAGATCCTGGAGTCGCTGGAGACCTTCCCCTCCACGCTGCCGACCCGCCGCGAATCCGCCTACGCCGCCTGGGTCGCCATCTCGGTCGGCTGCAACAACACCTGCACCTTCTGCATCGTCCCCGCGCTGCGCGGCAAGGAGGAGGACCGCCGCCCCGGTGACGTCCTCGCCGAGATCGAGGCGCTGGTCGACGAGGGCGTCATCGAGGTCACCCTGCTCGGCCAGAACGTCAACGCGTACGGCTCCGACCTGGGCGACCGCGAGGCGTTCTCCAAGCTGCTGCGCGCCGCCGGGAAGATCGAGGGCCTGGAGCGGATCCGCTTCACCTCCCCGCACCCGCGCGACTTCACCGACGACGTCATCGCCGCGATGGCCGAGACCCCGGCCGTGATGCACCAGCTGCACATGCCGCTGCAGTCCGGCTCGGACCGCGTGCTCAAGGCGATGCGCCGCTCGTACCGGCAGGAGCGTTTCCTCGGGATCATCCGCAAGGTGCGCGAGGCGATGCCGGACGCGGCCATCTCCACCGACATCATCGTGGGCTTCCCCGGCGAGACCGAGGAGGACTTCGAGGAGACGATGCACACCGTCCGCGAGGCCCGCTTCACCAACGCCTTCACCTTCCAGTACTCCAAGCGTCCCGGCACCCCGGCCGCGGAGATGGCGGACCAGGTGCCGAAGGAGGTCGTCCAGGCCCGCTACGACCGGCTGATCGCCCTCCAGGAGGAGATCTCCTGGGAGGAGAACAAGAAGCAGGTCGGCCGCACCCTGGAGATCCTGGTCGCCGAGGGCGAGGGCAAGAAGGACGACAAGACCCACCGGCTCTCCGGCCGCGCGCCCGACAACCGGCTGGTCCACTTCACGAAGCCGGAGGAGCCGGTGCGTCCCGGCGACATGGTGACCGTCGAGATCACCTACGCCGCCCCGCACCACCTGCTGGCCGAGGGCCCGTCGCTCGCGGTGCGCCGCACCCGGGCCGGCGACGCCTGGGAGAAGCGCCAGGCGAAGCCCGCCGCCAAGCCGGCCGGCGTCCTGCTGGGCCTGCCGAAGATCGGCGCCCCGGCCGAGCTGCCGCTGGCCGCCCCGGCGGGCGGGGCCTGCTGCGGGGACTGATCACGACCGGGCGGCGGCCCGGCGGGAGTTTCGACTCCCGCCGGGCCGCCGTCGCGTTTGGCTAGAGTGATCCGCATGCTGGTAGCCGCCGCCGTGTGCCCCTGTCCGCCGCTGCTCGTCCCCGAGGTCGCCGCCGGGGCCGCGCCCGAGCTGGACGGGCTGCGCGCCGCCTGCGCGGAGGCGCTGGCGGCGCTGGTCGCGGCCGAGCCGCAGCTGGTCGTGGTGGTCGGCACCGGGCCGGAGGCCGAGGTGTGGACCGAGGGCGGGGCCGGTTCCTTCCGGCGCTACGGGGTGCCGCTCGTCGTCAAGCTGCCCGGCGGCCGGGTCGAGGGGCCGGAGCTGGCGCCCTCGCTGACCGTCGGCGCCTGGCTGCTGGAGCACGCCGGCGTGAGCCTGCCGACGCACGCCTGCGCGGTGCCCGCGGACGCCCCCGCCGACCGGATGCTCGGGCTCGGCCAGGGCCTGGCCGGCCTCGCCGACCGGGTCGCCCTGCTGGTGCTGGGCGACGGCAGCGCCTGCCGTTCGCTGAAGGCACCCGGCTACCTGGACGAGCGGGCCGAGGGCTACGACGCCGCGCTGGCCGCCGCCCTGGGCTCCGCCGACCTGCCCGCCCTCGCCGCGCTGGACGCCGGGCTCGCCGCCGAGCTCAAGGCCGAGGGCCGGGCGCCGTGGCAGGTCCTGGCCGGCGCCGCGCAGGGCGCCGGCCTGACCGCGCGGCTCGGCTACCAGGACGCGCCGTACGGGGTCGGCTACTTCGTGGCGTCCTGGAGCTGAGCCTCAGGCCTGCGGGGCCCGGCCCCCGTTCCCACCGGGCTGCTCCGGCTTGTGGGCGAAGTCGTCCACCGCGCCCTTGGCCTTGCTGGCGCCGTGCTCGATCCTGTCGCTGTACTTGCCCTTGGTCGCCTTGTCGATCGCGCCGCCGGCCTTGTCGACCATGTTGTCGATCTGTTCGTGGTGCTTGCCCGCGAGTTCGCTGGCCTTCTCCTTGAGCTCCTCGGCCTTGCCCTTGAGGTTGTCCATCAGACCCATGGCGATCTCACCCTTCCTCGACTGTCTCCCTGCACAACGCCCGGGACGGGCAAAGCGTTCGCAAAGAACGTCGACGGCGGAAACGGAGGAAACAGTCATATCCTCGCGCAGCCGGGGGCGGGCGGCAGCCCGATCTCCGGTGCGGTTCCGGTTTTGGGAGACTGGAGCGGTGAGCAGCTCCCGTGTGATCAGCATCGTCGGCGCGACCGCCGCCGGAAAGTCCGACCTGGCCGTCGCCGTCGCCCGCAGCCTCGGCGGCGAGGTGATCAACACCGACTCGATGCAGCTGTACCGGGGCATGGACATCGGCACCGCCAAGCTCACCGAGGAGGAGCGCGGGGGAGTGCCGCACCACCTGCTGGACGTCTGGGACGTCACCGAGGCCGCCAGCGTCGCCGAGTACCAGCGGCTGGCCCGGGCCGAGATCGACCGGCTGCTCGCCGCCGGGCGCACGCCCGTCCTGGTCGGCGGCTCCGGGCTGTACGTCCGGGCGGCGATCGACGAGATGGAGTTCCCCGGCACCGACCCGGCCGTGCGCGCCCGACTGGAGGCCGAGCTGGACCAGGCCGGCCCGTACGCGCTGCACCGGCGACTGGCCGAGCTGGACCCGGCGGCCGCCGAGGCGATCCTGACCAGCAACGGGCGGCGGATCGTCCGCGCGCTGGAGGTCATCGAGATCACCGGGCAGCCGTTCACCGCCAACCTGCCGAGCAACACCGCCGTGTACGAGGCGGTGCAGATCGGCGTCGCCGTGCCGCGCCCCGAGCTGGACGAGCGGATCACGCTGCGGGTCGACCGGATGTGGGAGGCCGGGCTGCTGGACGAGGTGCGCGCGCTGGAGGCGGTCGGCCTGCGGGAGGGCAGGACGGCCTCCCGGGCGCTCGGCTACCAGCAGGTGCTCGACCACTTCGCCGGCGAGTGCACCGAGGACGAGGCGCGGGCCGAAACCGTGCGGGCGACCAAGCGCTTCGCGCGCCGCCAGGAGTCCTGGTTCCGCCGCGACGACCGCATCCACTGGCTCTCCCGCCCGGCCGGCACCGACCCGGTCGAGCTGCTGGAGCGGTCCCTCGAACTGATCGGACGTCAGGGAGTTCCGGCCGTGTAGGGCCTGTTTCGGCCAGTTCGGCGGTGCAGGTGCGCGCGCAGGTGGCCGTGCAGGACGAACCGGGGGTCACGGCCGGATCACGTGATGGCCACGGATCACCCGCCGACCCCGGTCCGGCCCGAACGGCCCCCCTGGACATGCCATCATCGATGGCGTAGGGGTCGGCCCGCGAGGGCCGACCGTGCCCGGCCGCGAGTCCGCTCGTGTCGAACAGTCAGGGGAGGCCGTGTGTCGACGGGTACCGGCCCCGAACCCGGCCAGCGCGGGAGCGTCACCGCACCGGCCGAGGAGTTCGACGAGTCCACGATGGGCGACCTCCCCGTGCTGACCGGCCTGGAGGCACCCACCTCGTACGCGCTCGCGGTGCCCGCCCTGGACACCCACCTCCCGCCGGACGCCGCCGTGCACGAGCGGGAGATCCGCCCGCTGCGCCGGCTGCGCTGGTGGCAGACGCTGCCGATCGCGCTGCTCGGCACCCTCGGCTCGCTGATGTTCGCCTTCCCGCTCGCCTTCGGCTCGGCCGGGGCGCGCGCCACCATGGTCGGGATGCTCGGGCTGCTGTTCACCGCCGCCTCGTTCGGCTGGGGCGCGATGGCCGCCCGGCACGCCGGCTACCGGTGGCCCGGCCTGCCGCGCCGCGGCTCCGGGCAGCGGGCGAGCTGGCGGGCGATCGCCGTCTACACCCTGATCGCGCTGGCCGCGTGCGTGCTCGCGGTCTGGCGGGTCGCGTACCTGCGGTAGGGCTCGGCACCCCTCCTCAGTACCCTGGGTGGCGTGAGCGCATCCTCCCTCCCGCAGGCCGGCCTCCCCTTCTTCAAGGGCCACGGCACCCAGAACGACTTCGTGATCGTCCCGGACCCGGACGGCGCGCTGGAGATCGGCCCCGCGGCCGTCGCCGCGCTGTGCGACCGCCGGGCCGGCATCGGCGGGGACGGGCTGCTGCGGGTGGTGCGCGCCGCCGCCGATCCGGCCGCCGCGCACCTGGCCGACCGGGCCGAGTGGTTCATGGACTACCGCAACTCGGACGGCAGCATCGCCGAGATGTGCGGGAATGGCCTGCGGGTGTTCGCCCGCTTCCTGGTCGAGGCCGGTCTGGCCAAGCCCGGCGAGCTGGCGATCGCCACCCGTTCCGGGGTGCTCACCGCGAAGGTCGCCGAGGACGCCACGGACGGCACGCCCGGCGAGGTCACCATCGACATGGGCAAGGCCCGGCTGCCCGGGCCGGACGGCATCGAGGTCGCGGTCGGCGAGCGCCGCTGGCCCGCCCTGAACGTCAACATGGGCAACCCGCACGCGGTCGCCTTCGTCGAGAGCCTGGATCACGCCGGCGACCTGTTCCGCGCGCCGCTCACCAGCCCCGAGGGCGCCTACCCGGAGGGCGTCAACGTCGAGTTCGTGGTCGACCGCGGCCCGCGGCACGTCGCGATGCGGGTGCACGAGCGCGGCTCCGGCGAGACCCGCTCCTGCGGCACCGGCGCGTGTGCCGTCGCCGTGGCGGCGATCCGCCGCGACGGCGCGGACCCGGCCGTCACCGGCGAGGCCGTCGCGTACACCGTGGACGTGCTGGGCGGGCGGCTGGTGATCACCGAGCACCCGGACGGCCGGGTGGAGATGACCGGGCCGGCCGTGATCGTCGCCGAGGGGCGCCTCGACGAGCGCTGGTGGGCGCTGCACCAGGGCTGAGGGCCCGGTTTGCCCAATTCGTACGGCGACGAATCCCCCCGATCGGGTGATACCGGTCGCGGACGGGAATCACGGCATCGCGGAACGTGCTCTGCTCGGTAGCATGGACCACCGGGTCGATCACCCCTGGGGAGGGGCAGCACCCGGCGACCGTTGCCGGAGGTGCGATGACCATCGAAGCCGGGCAGCCCCTCGCGGGGGGGCAGCCGACGACCGTACGGCAGGCCGGGGCCAGGCGGCCCCTCGGGGAGCTCGGCCTGGCAGCCCTCGGCCGGGCCGGGCGGGCGGCGTTACTGGCCACCGGCCGCCAGCCGGTCCCGGACGCGCTCGAACCGCTCGTCCGGGTCCACCGCGCCCACCATCCGCAGGCCGACCTCGGCCTGCTCGCCCGGGCGTACCGGCTCGCCGAGGCGAGCCACCGCGGCCAGAAGCGCAAGAGCGGCGAGCCGTACATCACCCACCCGCTGGCCGTCACCATGATCCTGGCCCAACTCGGCGCCGGGACGACCACCTTGGTCGCCTCGCTGCTCCACGACACCGTCGAGGACACCGAGTTGACGCTGGAGCAGGTGGGCGCCGGCTTCGGCCCCGAAGTCGCCTACCTGGTCGACGGGGTGACGAAGCTGGAGAAGGTCGACTTCGGCGCGGCCGCCGAGGCCGAGACCTTCCGCAAGATGCTGGTCGCCACCGGGGACGACGTCCGGGTGATGGTGATCAAGCTCGCCGACCGGCTGCACAACATGCGCACCATCCGGCACATGAAGCCGGCCAGCCAGGTGCGGATCGCCAAGGTCACCCGGGACGTGCTGATCCCGCTGGCCGAGCGGCTCGGCATCCAGGTGCTCAAGGCGGAGCTGGAGGACATCGTCTTCGCCACTCTGCACCCCGAGGAGCACGCCCGCACCCGCGCCCTGATCGCCGGTCACGAGGCCGAGCCGGACGCCCTGCTGGAGCCCTTCGCCCGGCGACTGGCCCGCCAGCTGGCCGAGGCCGGGGTGGCCGCCGAGGTCACCGTCCGGCCCCGGCACTGCGTCTCGCTGCACCGGGTGCTGCTGAAGCGGGCCGCCGCGCCCGGGCCGGACGGGCAGCCGCAGCGGCCGCAGCCGGCCGACTTCGGGCGGCTGCTGGTGGTGGTCGAGGAGAACGCCGACTGCTACGCCGTGCTGGGCGAGCTGCACACCTGCTGGACGCCGCTGCCCGGGGAGTTCAAGGACTTCGTGGCCGCCCCCAAGTTCAACCTCTACCAGTCGCTGCACACCGCCGTGGCGCTGGAGGGCGAGGTGGTCGAGGTGCTGGTCCGCACCCGGCGGATGCACGAGGTCGCCCAGACCGGGGTGGTCGCGCTCGGCGACCCGACCCCGGCCGGCGCCGCCCCGGACACCGACGAGCTGGACCGCACCGACCCGGCCCGGCCCGGCTGGCTCAGCCGGCTGCTGGAGTGGCAGCAGGAGACGCCCGACCCGGACGCCTTCTGGTCCGCGCTCACCGCCGACCTCGCCGGGGACCGCGAGATCACCGTCGTGACCGAGGCTGGCGAAACGCTTCAGCTGAGGGCCGGGGCCACTTGTGTGGATGCGGCCTATCTGCTCGGCGAGCAGACCGGGCACCGATGTATCGGCGCCCGGGTCAACGGCCGGCTCACCGCGCTGTCCACCGCGCTGCGCGACGGCGACGTGCTGGCCGTGCTCACCGAGGCCGCCACGGCCGGCGGGCAGCCCTCCGGGCCGTCCCCGCAGTGGCTGGAGTACGCCCGTACCCCCGCCGCCCGGCTGGCCATCGAACGCTGGCTGGCCGACCACCCGGCCCGGCTGCCGGTGGTGCGCACCGGCCCCTCGGCCGGGCAGCCCGGGCAGCCGGGACAGTCCGAGCTGCTCGCCCCGTCCGCGCACCGGGACGCCCGGCGCGGGGCCGGCGGGCGGCGGGCCGCGCCCGTCGCGGTGGCCGGGCGCCCCGGCGCGGCCGTCCGGCTGGCCCGCTGCTGCACGCCCGTCCCGCCGGACGAGGTGGCCGGCTACCCGATCCGCGGCGGAGCGGTGGCGGTGCACCGGGCCGGCTGCCCGGCCGGGGAACGGATGCGGGCGGACGGCCGGGCCGTGCTGGAGGTCCGCTGGCGGCCGCAGGACGCGCCGGCGGCCGGCCACCGGGTCACCCTGCGGGCCGAGGCGCTGAACCGGCCCCGGCTGCTCGCCGACCTCACCGCGGCGATCTCCGCCGTGGGCGTCGGCATCGTCTCGGCCGAGGTCGAGCCGCCGCAGGAGCTGCGGGTCCGGCACACCTACACCGTCGAGCTGCCCGAGCCGGCCGCGCTGCCCGGCCTGATGCGGGCGATGCTCAAGGTGTCGGGCGTGTACGACGTGAGCCGCCCGCACGCGCCCGAGGGCGGGGTCGGTCGGCCGGGGTGACGGGTGCGGGCGGCGGCGGACGTCCTGGGTGACCGCGGGATGACCCCGGGTGAAAAGGGGGTGACCGGCCCGCCCCGGGCGTGCGACCATCATGGGGAATTCACGGCCGGTCCGCGGCGTTCTCAGGGCACAGGAGCCCCGGTGACACCGCGGCCCCGAGGGGTAGCTCACCTCACCCGACGGTAGCCGGGGCGACAGCTGGGCAGACTCCTTACGGGCCCGTACCGACGGTCCCCGACAGGCCACCCGTACCAGCAGCCAAAGGACAGAATGACCTCCACGTTCGAAGCCCGCGACCACGCCGACGCCCCGCGCCGCATCGACGGTCGGCGGGCGGAAGCCCTCATGGACGAGGACCTCGCGGCCATCGACGAGGACCTCGGCCACCACTACGACGGCGACCAGTACGACCGCAGCGAGCGTGCCGCCCTGCGCCGGGTCGCCGGCCTCTCCACCGAACTCGAAGACGTCACCGAGGTCGAGTACCGCCAGCTCCGCCTGGAGCGCGTGGTGCTCGTCGGCGTCTGGACCGACGGCACCCTGGAGGAGGCGGAGAACTCGATGGCCGAGCTCGCCGCGCTCGCCGAGACCGCCGGCTCCGAGGTGCTGGACGGCGTCATCCAGCGCCGCGACAAGCCCGACGCCGCGACCTACATCGGCTCCGGCAAGGCGCAGGAGCTGCGCGACATCGTCGCCTCCAGCGGCGCCGACACCGTGGTCTGCGACGGTGAGCTCACCCCCGGCCAGCTGATCCACCTGGAAGACGTGGTCAAGGTCAAGGTCGTCGACCGGACGGCCCTGATCCTGGACATCTTCGCCCAGCACGCCAAGTCCCGGGAGGGCAAGGCGCAGGTCTCGCTGGCGCAGATGCAGTACATGCTGCCGCGTCTGCGCGGCTGGGGTCAGTCGCTGTCCCGGCAGATGGGTGGTGGCGGCTCCGGCTCGTCCGGCGGCGGCATGGCCACCCGTGGTCCCGGTGAGACCAAGATCGAGACCGACCGGCGCCGGATCCGCGAGAAGATGGCGAAGCTCCGCCGGGAGATCGCCGACATGAAGAAGGGCCGCGACACCAAGCGCCAGGAGCGCAAGCGCCACCAGGTGCCGTCCGTGGCCATCGCCGGCTACACCAACGCCGGCAAGTCCTCCCTGCTCAACCGGCTCACCGGCGCGGGCGTGCTGGTGGAGAACGCGCTGTTCGCCACCCTGGACCCGACCGTGCGCCGGGCCCAGACCCCGAGCGGGCGGGTCTACACCCTGGCCGACACGGTCGGGTTCGTCCGGCACCTGCCGCACCACCTGGTCGAGGCCTTCCGCTCGACCATGGAGGAGGTCGCCGACGCGGACCTCATCCTGCACGTCGTCGACGGCTCGCACCCCGAGCCGGAGACGCAGCTGGCCGCCGTCCGCGAGGTCATCGTCTCGGTCGACGCGCAGAACGTGCCGGAGATCGTGGTGATCAACAAGGCGGACGCCGCCGACCCGCACGTGCTGCAGCGGCTGCTGCGCCGCGAGCCGCACGCCATCGTGGTGTCGGCCCGCACCGGCGCGGGCATGGACGAGCTGCTGCAGCTCATCGACGACGAGCTGCCGCGCCCGGCGATCGAGGTGCGGGCCCTGGTGCCCTACACCCAGGGCGCGCTGGTCTCCCGGGTGCACGCGGAGGGCGAGCTGATCGCCACCGAGCACACCGGCGAGGGCACCCTGGTGCACGCCAAGGTGCCGGCCGAGCTGGCCGCCGAGCTGGAGCACTTCGCGGTCGCCCTGCAGGGCTGACGTGCCGACGAGGGGCCCCCGGACCGACCGGTCCGGGGCCCCTCGCGCGTCACTTCACGTTCTTGGCGAAGTAGTCGAAGGCCTGTTTGGCCTGGTCCTGCAGCGAGGGCCCGGCCAGGTACCCGGACGGGTTGCGGTCGCCGATCGAGTTGACGCTGATCAGGTTCGGCTTGCCGTCCCTGGTGATGAACCAGCCGCCGCCACCGGCCCCGCCGGTCATCGTGCAGCCGATCACGTACATCGGCGGGCGGGCCCGGTCGAAGGACAGCCGGGACGGCCGGACGGCCGAGTCGCAGTGGTCCAGCTCCATGCCGTCGAACGGCCGCTCGGCCGGGTAGCCGTACGAGACGGCCGAGGTGATCTGCTCGCGCGGGGCGTTGAACCAGATCGGCACCGAGCCGCCGACCGCCTCCTCCAGCGAGGTGCCGCCCTCGCCGCGCACCCGGACGATCCCGTAGTCGAACTGATCGCGGGCGCCGACGCCGCTCTCCTGCAGCCAGGTCGGCGAGACCATGGCCCGCACCGCCGTCCACCGGCCGTACGGAGCGGCCTGCTGCTCGGTGTACGGCTTGCCGCGGCCCGCCCGGCCGTCCCGGTTGAAGGCCGGCACGAACACGATGTTCTTCATCCAGCCGCCGCCCCTGCCCTCGTGCAGGCAGTGCGCGGCGGTGTAGACGAGGTTGCTCCGCCCCGGGTTGAGCGGGTCGGAGACCACCGTGCCGGAGCAGACCGCGTCGCCCTTGGGCGTGGTCACGAAGAGCTTGCCGGCCACCGCGGTGGCCGGGGTGTACGGGTGCGGCTGCGGCGTGGCCGGGACGGCGGCGGGCGGCGCGTCCCGCTGGACGTCGCCCTGGGCGGGGGAGGAGAGCGCGTACTCCTGCACCAGTCGGGGCTTGGCGCCCTCCGTCCGGCCGGTCGACCAGTAGCCCTGGGCCACCTCGTTGGCGAAGCCGCTGTCGGCGACGAACCGGGCCCAGTCCTCCAGCTTCCAGCCGCTCAGGTCGCCCACGCTGGTGGGCGCGGCCTTGGGCAGCGCGAGCGGCGGGGCGCTCGCGCCGGGGGCGGCGTCCGGCCCGCAGGCCGTCGCGGTGAGCGCGAGCGCGCCGAGCAGCGCGGCGGCGGCCGTCGCGGCCCGGCGGCGCCGGCCTTCGTTCCTGGGCATGCTGAGTCCTCCCCCGTGGTGCTTCGGTGCTCGGTGCGGCTGACGGACGGCTGCGGGGCGGCTGTCGACCGCCCGCGCGTCCTCACTGCCTGCGGGTCACTGTCTATGGGTCACTGCTTGTGGGTCACTGCTTGCGGGAGATCCAGTCCAGGGCGTTCCTGGCGACGGTCTCCAGGTACGGGCCGCTGAGCGAGGTGTGCCCCTGGGTGCCGATCGAGGTGTTGCTGACCAGGGCGGTCTTCCCGTCCGGCATGGTCGCGAACCAGCCGCCGCCGCTGGCGCCCTGGGTCATGTCGCAGCCGATGGTGAGCATCGTCGGGCGCTTGGCGTCGAAGGACAGCCGGGTGGGCCTGCCCCCGACGCACTTGTAGAGCTCCTGGCCGTCGAAGGGCTTGACCAGCGGGTAGCCGGCGGCCCAGACGTCGAGCTTGTCGCGCGGCGCGTCGAACCACACCGGGACGGCCGAACCGACCGTCTCCTCCAGGGACTTGCCGGTGTCGTTCTGGTTGTGCACGCGCATCACCGCGAAGTCGTACTGGTTGGCCGCGTCGCCGCTGCCACCGCCCTCGACCATCCACTGCGGCGAGGTGGTGACCTGGTCGGCCCACCAGGTGCCCAGCGGCGCCAGCTCGGACAGCGGGGCCCGCTTGCCGCCGCTGGAGGCACCCGAGTTGTTGTAGGCGGGCACGAAGACCAGGTCCTTGTAGAAGGTGCCGCCCTTGCCCTCGTGCACGCAGTGGCCGGCCGTCCAGACCAGGTTGCTCCTCCCCGGGTGCTGCGGGTCGGTGATCACCGTCGCCGAGCAGTTGCCGCGGCCGCCCTTGGCGCTGAAGAACACCTTGCCGGACGGCTGTTGGAGGTACGGCCGGGGCACCGGCACCGCCTTGACCACCGGCGGCTCCGGGTCGGTCGCGCCGTCGTCCGCGGCGGAGCCGGCGGCGGTGGGCGTGGGCGTGGCCGGGGCGGGCTTCGCGGACGGCGGGGCCGGGTCGGCGGGCTTGGAGTCACCCATCGTGTCCGGGTCCCAGAAGTCCTTCACCACCGGGTTGTTGAAGACGTGCTTGGAGGCCCAGGAGTCCCAGTCCTCGAACCTCCACTTCTTCAGGTCGTCCCAGGTCTTCGGCAGGCCCTCCAGCAGGCTGGTCGGCAGGCCGGAGGGCAGGGTGATCCGGCCACCGGAGGAGGGCGAGTCGCTCGCGGGCGGCGGGCCCGCCACGGTGGAGCCGCCGTCGCCGGCCGGGCCGTCCGGCCCGCAGGCGCTCACCGCGAGCAGGGCCCCCGCGACCGCGACGGCGGCCAGGGACCGGTGGATCGTAGGCATCTGTGCACTTCCCCCTGTGTGCTCGGTCGGTCGGTCGGTCGGTTCGGGCGGGCGGTTTCGGGCGGGCGGTTCGGGCGGGCGGGCGGCGGTCGGTCCGGCTCCGGTGCGGCGGCTCGCCGCCCTGGAGTCTTCCACCGCCGTACAGGACGGCGGCGGCCGCCCCCCGGGTTGCGCGGGCGGGCGCAGGTCACCGATCCGTGACGCGGACCGGGCGGGTCCGTTGACGCAGCAGGCTCCGCCGGGCCGGTGCGGGAGTATCACGGATCTTCACCAGGACGAGTGACCCGCCCTTGTGATCACCCGTCAGGGATAGGTAACCCTTACCTGACGCGAAGGCCGCGAGCACCCGCCGAACCGCTCCACGCCCCGCCGCCCGCGCGTCCGCACCCCCACGCGCACCAAGGAGCAGCCTTGAGCACCGCACTCACCGGAGCCCCGCCCGTCCCGCCGCCGGCCGCGGCCGGGCATCCCGGGCCCGACCCGCTGCTGCACCCGGACCCGGCCGTCGCCGCCGAACAGGCCGCCGTGGAAGCCCTGTTGCGGTGCTGGACCCGCGAGACCGGCGCCCGGCCCGGACCGGACGGCCGGCTGCGGATCGCCGTCCTCGGCGGCGCCGCCCGGCTCTCCGCCGCCGTCCGCTACTGGTCGCCCGGCGGCTGGCACCGCTTCGGCCCGGCCGTCCTCGCGGTCGGCGACGCCGCCTCGGGCGGGGCCGTCGACGGTTTCGGGGCCCCCGTCGACGCCGTCACCGCCGCCGCCCTGCTCGCCGCCGCGGCCGCCGAACGGCCCGACCCCGGCCAGGTCGCCGACCTCGCCGCCCGGGTCGCCGACTCGGTCGTGCGCACCGCCGAGATCCTCGCCCACCACCGCACCGCCACCCCGGCCGGCGGCCCCGAACGCTCGCACTTCCTCGCCGCCGAACAGGCCCTGCTGCTCGGCCACCCGCTGCACCCCACCCCGAAGAGCCGCGACGGCCTCGGCCCGGCCCAGAGCGCCGCCTACTCGCCCGAACTGCACGGCGCCTTCCAACTCCACTGGTACGCCGTCGACCGCGCCCTGCTCGCCGCCGGCTCCGCCCTCGCCGAGACCGCCGACCGGCTCACCGCCGACCTGCTCGACGGCGCCCTCACCCTGCCGCCCGGCACCGCCGCCCTGCCGCTGCACCCCTGGCAGGCCCGCGAACTCGCCCACCGTCCGGCCGTCGCCGCCCTGCTCGCGGACGGGCTGCTGCGCGACCTCGGGCCGGCCGGTGAACCCTGGCACCCCACCTCCTCGGTGCGCACCGTCTACCGGCCCGGCACCCCGTGGATGCTCAAGCTCTCGCTCGGCCTGCGGATCACCAACTCCCGCCGGGAGAACCTGCGCAAGGAACTGCACCGCGGCCTGGAGATGCACCGGCTGCTGGAGAGCGGGCTGGCCGCCGAGTGGCGGGCCGCCCACCCCGGCTTCGACATCGTCCGCGACCCGGCCTGGATCGGCGTCGACCACCCCGCCCTCGGCGACCCGGGCGGCCTCGACACCGTGCTGCGCGCCCAGCCCTTCGCCCCCGCCGACCGCGTGCTGTGCGTCGCCGGGCTGGTCGCCGAACAGCCGCGCGGAGCCGGCGACACCGTGCCCTCCCGGCTCGGCGACACCGTCCGGGCGCTCGCCGCCCGCACCGGCCGACCGCTGCGCACCGTCGCCGCCGAATGGTTCCTGCGCTATCTGGACGCCGTTGTGCTGCCCGTCCTCTGGCTGGACGGCCGGGGCGGCATCGCCCTGGAGGCCCACCAGCAGAACAGCCTCGTCCTGCTCGACCGGGACGGCTGGCCCAGTGGCGGCCGCTACCGCGACAACCAGGGCTACTACTACCGGCAGAGCGCCGCCGACCGGCTCACCGCCCGACTGCCCGGGCTCGGCGCCGACAGCGACACCTTCCTGCCCGACCAGGTGATCGACCACCACTTCGCCTACTACCTCGGCATCAACCACGTGCTCGGCCTGATCGGCGCCCTCGGCAGCCAGGGCCTCGCCGACGAGGACGTCCTGCTCGCCGGGCTGCGCCGCTTCCTGGCCGGCCCGCGCGCCGCCGCCACCGGCTCGGCGCTGCCCGCGCTGCTGCTGGACGCGCCCACCCTGCCCTGCAAGGCCAACCTGCTCACCCGGATCAACGGCCTGGACGAACTGGTCGGCCCGGTCGCCACCCAGTCCGTGTACGTGGACATCCCCAACCCGGTGGCGGGCGCCCGATGACGGACGACGTACCGGCGTGGGGCGCCGTCCCCACCCCGGCCGGCGAGTTCCGGCTCAGCCCCGTCCGGCTGCCGGCCGACCTCCCGCTGCTCGCCGGGTGGATGAACGACCCCGAGGTCGACGAGTTCTGGGCGCTCGCCGGGCCGCCCGCCGTCACCGAGCGGCACGTCCGGGCCCAACTCGACGGCGACGGCCGCAGCCTGCCCTGCCTCGGCCTGCTCGACGGCGAGCCGATGAGCTACTGGGAGGTCTACCGCGCCGACCTCGACCCGCTCGCCGCGCACTACCCCGCCCGGCCGCACGACACCGGCCTGCACCTGCTGCTCGGCCCCGCCGCCGCCCGCGGCCGGGGCCTCGGCGCCGTCCTGCTGACCGCCCTCGCCGACCTGGTCCTGCGCCGCCGCCCGGCCTGCGAACGGGTGGTGGCCGAACCGGACGTGCGCAACCGGCGCTCCGTCCGGGCCTTCGAACGGGCCGGATTCCACGTCGCCGCCGAACTCGACCTGCCCGAAAAGCGCGCGGCCCTGATGGTCCGCGCCCGAGCTCTGCCCTTCGCTGAGGACGACCTGTGAACACACCCCCCTACGACCTGCTCGGCGTCGGCATCGGCCCGTTCAACCTCTCGCTCGCCGCGCTCGCCGAGCCCGTACCCGGGCTGCGCACGCTCTTCTGCGAACAGCGCCCGGAGTTCCGCTGGCACCACGGCATGCTCGTCGACGGGGCCCGGATGCAGGTGCCCTTCCTCGCCGACCTGGTCTCCCTGGTCGACCCGACCAACCGGTGGTCCTTCCTCAACTACCTGCGCGAGCAGGACCGGCTGTTCCCGTTCTACTTCGCCGAGCGCTTCCAGCTGCCCCGCCGCGAGTACGACCACTACTGCCGCTGGGCCGCCGAACGGCTGGCCAACTGCCGGTTCGGCACCGAGGTCACCGCGCTGCGCCGGGACGGCGCCCTGTTCCTGGCCGAGCTGACCGACACCGCGACCGGCCGGCAGTCCACCGTCCGGGCCCGCAACCTCGCCCTCGGCGTCGGCACCCGGCCCGTGCTGCCCGAGGCCTTCGCCCGGCTCGACGGCCACCCGGGCGCCTTCCACTCCGCCGACTACCTGGACCGCCGGGCCGAGCTGGCCGGCGCCCGGGACATCACCGTGGTCGGCAGCGGGCAGTCCGGCGCCGAGGTCTTCCTCGACCTGCTCCGCCGCCACGACGGCGACGGCGTGCGCCTGCGCTGGCTCACCAGGACCAGGGCGCTCGCCCCCATGGAGTACTCCAAGCTCGGCCTCGAACACTTCACCCCCGACTACACCCGCTACTTCCACAGCCTGCCCGGGCCCGTCCGGGACACCCTGGTCGCCGCCCAGTGGCAACTGCACAAGGCCGCCAGCGCCGAGACCCTCGCCGACATCCACGACCACCTCTACGAGCGGACCATCGGCCGCCCGATCGACGCCGCCCCGGTCGAGATCACCCCCGGCACCGCCGTCACCGACGCCCGCCCCGGCCCCTGCGGCGGCCTCGAACTGCACTGCCGGCACACCGACTCCGGCGCCGCGCACGTGCTGCGCACCGACGCCGTGGTGCTCGCCACCGGCTACCGGGCCGCCCGCCCGGCCGCGCTCGAACCGCTCGCCGACCTGATCGACTGGGACGACGCCGGGCGCTACCGGGTCGACCTCGACCACCGGGTCGCCACCCGGCCCGAACTCACCGGCGGCCTGTACGTCCAGAACGCCGAACTGCACACCCACGGCGTCGGCACCCCAGACCTCGGGCTCGGCGCCCACCGGGCCGCCGTCATCCTCAACGCCGTCACCGGGCGCACCGTCCACCGGCTGCCCGACCGCACCGCCTGGACCGGCTTCGCACCGCCCCCCGCGGCCCGTCCGCACGCCTCCGTCCCACGACCCCAGGAGCTGACCCGTGCCGCAACAGCCGGCCGCTGAACCGCCGCTCTACCTGCCCCCGCACCTCACCGCCGGGCACTGGCAGCGGGCCGGCCGCGCCCTGCTGGCCAAGATGCTCGGCGAGTTCGCCTACGAGGAACTGCTCACCCCCGACCCCGGCCCGACCGAGGGCGAGTACCGGCTGAAGCTGCCCGGGGCCCGGTACGCGTTCACCGCCCGGCGCGGCGCCTACGGCGGCTGGCAGGTCGACCCGGAGTCCGTCCGCTGCGACCGCCCGGACGGCCTCGACCCGCTGCGCTTCCTCCCGTACGCCCGCACCACCCTCGGCATGGGCGGCGAGACCGCCGGCCACCTGGTCCGCGAACTCGCCGCCACCCTGACCGCCGACGCCCGCCAGCTCGCCACCGCCCTCACCGCCGCCGAACTCGCCGACCTCGACCACCCCGGCATCGAGGGCCGGCAGGACGGCCACCCCTGGATCGTCCCCAACAAGGGCCGGATCGGCTTCTCCGGCAGCGACGCCGCCCGCTGGGCCCCGGAGGCCCGCAGCCCGCGCCCCCTGCCCTGGCTCGCCGTGCACCGCCGGCTCGCCCGGTACCGCGGCGTGCCCGGCCTGGAGCGGCCCGAGCAGCTGTACGCCCGCGAGCTCGACGACGTCGACGCGCTGCGCGCCGCGCTCGGCCCGGACGCCGCCGACTACCTGCTGCTGCCCGTCCACCCCTGGCAGTGGGAACAGACGGTCCTGCCGCTGTTCGCGCCCTGGATCGCCTCCGGCGAGATCGTCCCGCTGCCCACCGACGGCGACCTGCGGCTACCGCAGCAGTCCATCCGCTCCTTCTTCAACACCGACCGCCCCGAGCGCTGCACCGTCAAGCTGCCGCTCTCGATCCTCAACACCCTGGTCTGGCGCGGCCTGCCCACCGAGCGCACGCTCGCCGCACCCGCCGTCACCGCCTGGCTGCACGGGCTGCGCGACGGCGACCCGTTCCTGCGCGACGAGTGCCGGGTGATCCTGCTCGGCGAGATCGCCTCCGTCACCGTCGACCACCCGGTCTACCGGGAGCTGCCCGAGGCGCCCTACCAGTACAAGGAGCTGCTCGGCGCGATCTGGCGCGAACCGCTCGGCCCCCGCCTGGACAGCGGTGAACGCGCCCGCACCCTGGCCGCCCTGCTGCAGACCGGCTCGGACGGGCGGGCGCTCACCGCCGAACTGATCGCCCGCTCCGGCCTCACCGCCGCCGAGTGGACCGGCCGGCTGTTCGCCGCCGTCCTCCCGCCGCTGCTGCACTTCCTCTACCGCTACGGCCTGGTCTTCTCCCCGCACGGCGAGAACGCCATCGTGGTCTTCGACCCGTCCGACGTGCCGGTGCGCCTCGCGGTCAAGGACTTCGTCGACGACGTCAACCTCAGCGACCAGGACCTGCCCGAGCTGCGCGCCCTGCCCGCCGAGGTCGCCGGGGTGCTGCTGCGCGACGACCCGCAGGGGCTCTGCCAGTTCATCCACTCCGGGCTGTTCATCGGCGTCCTCCGCTACCTCGCCCCGCTGCTGGAGGCGCACACCGGGCTGCCGGAGCCGGACTTCTGGGCGCTGCTGAGCGCCGAGATCCGCCGCTACCAGGCCCGCTTCCCCGAGCTGCGCGAGCGCTTCGAGCTGTTCGACCTGTTCCGGCCGCGGATCGACCGGCTCTGCCTCAACCGCAACCGGCTGCTGCTCGACGGCTACCAGGACCGGCCGCACCGCCCGCACGCCGCCCGGCACGGGACGGTGCCGAACGCGCTGGTGGGCGTGGACGTCCGCCGCCCCGCACTTCCGTCGCAACCGGACCGGATTGTCGCCCCCGCGCCGTAGGGTGGGAGAGTCATGACGAACGACTCCGAAACCCAGCTCCCGGCCGATGGCGACGCCACGGCCGAGGAGGCCGCGGCCGTCCCGCGCACGCGCATCCCCGAACTGCTGCACGCCGCGGTCGAGGCCGTCGGCGGGGTGGAGCGCCCCGGCCAGGTCAGGATGGCCGAGGCCGTCGCCGACGCCGTCGACCACGGCGAGCACCTGCTCGTCCAGGCCGGCACCGGCACCGGGAAGTCCCTCGCCTACCTGGTGCCGGCGCTCGCCCACGGAGACCGCGTGGTGGTCGCCACCGCCACCCTGGCGCTGCAACGCCAGCTGGTCGAACGGGACTTGCCGCGCACCGTGGACGCCCTGCACCCGGTGCTGCGCCGCCGCCCGCTGTTCGCGATGCTCAAGGGCCGCTCCAACTACCTGTGCCTGCACCGGGCCAACGAGGGCACCCCGAGCGACGAGGGCGAGGGCCTGTTCGACCCGGTGGACGCGCTCGGCGGGCCCACCGGCAAGCTCGGGCAGGAGGTGCTGCGGCTGCGCGACTGGGCCGACGAGACCGAGACCGGCGACCGGGACGACATGAGCCCCGGCGTCTCGGACAAGGCCTGGGCGCAGCTGTCGGTCAACTCCAAGGAGTGCCTGGGCGCCACCCGCTGCGCGTACGGGCAGGAGTGCTTCGCGGAGAA
The DNA here is from genome assembly GCF_000961885.1 of Streptomyces rubellomurinus. Classification (GTDB taxonomy): domain Bacteria; phylum Actinomycetota; class Actinomycetes; order Streptomycetales; family Streptomycetaceae; genus Kitasatospora; species Kitasatospora rubellomurina. The sequence goes on along the minus strand of NZ_JZKH01000037.1, from coordinate 17,367 downwards.
GGCCCGGGAGCGGGCCAAGCTGGCGGACGTCGTGGTCACCAACCACGCGATGCTGGCGATCGACGCGATCGAGGGCGCGCCGGTGCTCCCCGAGCACGGGCTGCTGATCGTCGACGAGGCGCACGAGCTGGTCAACCGGGTCACCGGCGCGGCCACCGCCGAGCTGACCGTGGGCGCCGTCAACCGGGCCGTGAAGCGGGCCGCGCGGCTGGCCAACGAGAAGGCCGTCGACGCGCTGCAGGCCGCCGCCGAGAACTACCACGGCCTGATGGAGACCGCCCAGCCCGGCCGGGTCGAGGAACTGCCCGAGTACCTGGCGTACGCCGTCACCGCGATCCGGGACGCCTCCCGGCAGGTGATCACCTCGCTCGGCGAGACCCGGGACAAGGGGCTCAGCGACGAGGACGCGGTGCGCAAGCAGGCGATGGCCTCCGCCGAGACGCTGCACGAGACCGCCGAGCGGCTGCTGGAGGACTCCGAGTACGACGTGGTCTGGATCGAGCGCAGCGACCGCTACGGGCTGGGCACCGCCTCGCTGCGGGTCGCCCCGCTGAGCGTGTCCGGGCTGCTGCGCGAGGGCCTGTACAAGGAGCGCTCGGTCGTCCTGACCTCGGCCACCCTCAAGCTCGGCGGGGACTTCAACGGCGTGGCCGGCTCGCTCGGCCTGCCGAAGGAGACCAGGCTGCCGGACGAGCGCACGCCGGGGGACAACCCCGAACCCGGCCTCTCGTCCGGCTCCGAGGAGGAGGCCGTCCCGTACTGGCGGGGGCTCGACGTCGGCTCGCCGTTCAAGTACCCCAAGCAGGGCATCCTGTACGTCGCCAAGCACCTCGCCGACCCCGGGCGCGATCCCGAACGGCCGGACATGCTCGACGAGTTGGCCGAGCTGATCGGCGCGGCCGGCGGGCGCACGCTGGGCCTGTTCTCCTCGATGCGCGGCGCCCAGGCGGCCGCCGAGGCGATGCGGGAGCGGCTGGACCACCGGATCCTGCTCCAGGGGGAGGACACCCTGGGCGAGCTGATCCGGGAGTTCGCCTCGGACGCGACCACCTGCCTGTTCGGCACGCTCTCGCTCTGGCAGGGCGTGGACGTGCCGGGTTCGGCCTGCCAGCTGGTCGTGATGGACCGCATCCCCTTCCCGCGGCCGGACGACCCGCTGATGAGCGCCCGGCAGAAGGACGTCGAACAGCACGGCGGGAACGGCTTCATGGCCGTCGCGGCGACGCACGCGGCGCTGCTGATGGCGCAGGGCGCGGGCCGGCTGGTGCGCGCGGCGGACGACCGGGGCGTGGTGGCGGTGCTGGATCCGCGGGTGGAGACCAAGCGGTACGGGAGCTTCTTCCGGTCCTCGATGCCGGAGTTCTGGTACACCACGGACCGCAACCAGGTGCGCCGCTCGCTGGCGGCGATCGACGCCTCGGCGGCGCCGGTGCGGCCGGTGGCGAAGCGGGGCTGACCGCCCGCCTTCCCGGGCCCGCCTTCCCGGACACGCCGGAGGGGCTCCCCGCTGACGCGGTGGAGCCCCTTCCCGGTTCCTCGGTGTCCGGGAGCGTGTCAGAGGCGGCGCAGGACGGCGACGACCTTGCCCAGGATGGTCGCGTTGTCGCCGTTGATCGGCTCGTACGCCGGGTTGTGCGGCATCAGCCAGATCCGGCCGTCCTCGCGCTTGAGGCGCTTCACGGTGGCCTCGCCGTCGATCATCGCGGCCACGATGTCGCCGTTCTCGGCGACCGGCTGGCGGCGCACGGTGACCCAGTCGCCGTCGCAGATGGCCGCCTCGATCATCGAGTCGCCGCGCACGGTGAGCGCGAACAGCTCGCCCTCGCCGACCAGTTGGCGCGGCAGCGGGAAGACGTCCTCGACCGTCTGCTCGGCGAGGATCGGCCCGCCGGCGGCGATCCGGCCGACCAGCGGCACGTAGGAGGTGGAGGGCCGGCCGGCCGTCTCGGCGGTGTTCGGGCGGGCCACCTCGACGCCGCGGACCTCGTAGGCGCGCGGGCGGTGCGGGTCCCGGCGCAGGAAGCCCTTGCGCTCCAGGGCCATCAGCTGGTGGGCGACCGAGGAGGTGCTGGACAGGCCCACGGCCTGGCCGATCTCGCGCATGGACGGCGGGTAGCCCCGGCGCTGGACGGAATCCCGGATGACCTCGATCACCCGGCGCTGGCGCTCGGTGAGGCCGGCCTCGTCGGTGCGGATCCCGGGGGGACGGCCGGGCAGCGCGCGGGCCGGGGAGGGATGGGTCTCGTCCATCGCGGCGGAGTGCTCGATCGGCTGGTCGGGGACGCGGCCGGCGCCGGAGAGGGCCGCGCCGGTCAGGCGGTGGTCTTCACTACGGTCCATGCTGATGTCGACACCCTGCTGATTCGTGGTGCGCTGCCCCACCTTGAACTGGGAGTGTTCCTGCACCGGGATGGTGTTGCTTTCGATCGTGTTCACGGCGGCCCCTCTCGACGGCTGTCCTCTCCTTTTTCCAGCCCAACGCACCTCCTATCGAAAGGTTGCGCCAAACACACGTTCGAGTGAATTATTCGGGAGTTGGCTGACTCGATCAAGGCTTTGTTGTACATCGATTAAATGTTCGACTCGAACGCGACTCCGGAAGTCTAATCGGCGCCGACACGCCAGGGGTGTCGCTTCCCCCGCAGACCTAGATGTAGTGGCTACTCTCCTCTCCGTGCCCAGTACTAGTGGTCACGGCGCATGATCAGCTTGCCGATGCCCCGGGCACATCGCATAGACTCGACCGGTCCGCACGTCCTGCCAGGGAGGGATCTCTCAGGTGCACTGCCCCTTCTGCCGGCACTCCGACAGCCGCGTTGTCGACAGCCGGACCACCGAGGACGGCAGCTCGATCCGACGCCGCCGGCAGTGCCCGGACTGCGGCCGACGCTTCACCACCGTGGAGACCGCCGCGCTGATGGTCATCAAGCGCAGCGGGGTCACCGAGCCGTTCTCCCGGCAGAAGGTCATCACCGGCGTCCGCAAGGCCTGCCAGGGCCGCCCGGTCACCGAGGACGCCCTCGCGCAGCTCGGCCAGCGGGTCGAGGAGTGCGTGCGCGCCAGCGGCAACGCCGAACTGACCACCCACGACGTCGGACTGGCCATACTCGGCCCGCTCAAGGACCTGGACGTGGTCGCCTACCTGCGCTTCGCCAGCGTCTACCAGGCGTACGACGGGCTGGAGGACTTCGAGGCCGCCATCGCGGAGCTCCGCGCCGAGCGGCCCCTCGTCGAGGCGGACGAGACCTGCGTGTCCGTTCCCGCCGCCGCGCCCTAGGAGGCGTGCACCGGGCCCCTCGCGGGCCCTTCCGCACCACCATCGGCCCCGCGGGGCCCCCGTGCGTCCGAAAACGGGGCGCGAAACACTACAAACCGTGCGTAGCGGGCGAGGTCTCCGCCTGCCCGCACACCGGAAGAACGAACCAGCGGTGCCCGGATTTTTCGGGGCACTTCGGGCGTTTGCCCAGGAGGAGGAGCGAGAAGTGACAGACACCACGAGCGGTTCCGCACGCGGGTCGAAGTCCGAGAAGGCCGCGGCGAAGGGCGCCAAGGCGGCCCCGAAGGGCGGTCTCCGGATGGAGCGCATCCACACCACTCCTGGCGTGCACCCGTACGACGCGGTCAGCTGGGAGCGGCGCGACGTCGTCATGACCAACTGGCGTGACGGGTCGATCAACTTCGAGCAGCGCGGCGTCGAGTTCCCCGACTTCTGGTCGGTCAACGCCGTCAACATCGTCACGTCCAAGTACTTCCGCGGCGCGGTCGGCACCCCGCAGCGCGAGTGGAGCCTCAAGCAGATCATCGACCGCGTGGTGCTCACCTACCGCGCCGCCGGCGAGAAGCACGGCTACTTCGCGTCCAAGGACGACGCCGAGATCTTCGAGCACGAGCTGACGCACGCCCTCCTCCACCAGGTGTTCAGCTTCAACTCGCCGGTCTGGTTCAACGTCGGCACCAAGCAGCCCCAGCAGGTCAGCGCCTGCTTCATCCTGTCCGTCGACGACTCCATGGAGTCGATCCTCGACTGGTACAAGGAAGAGGGCATGATCTTCAAGGGCGGCTCCGGCGCCGGCCTCAACCTCTCCCGCATCCGCTCCTCCAAGGAGCTGCTGTCCTCCGGCGGCAACGCCTCCGGCCCGGTCTCCTTCATGCGCGGCGCCGACGCCTCCGCCGGCACCATCAAGTCCGGCGGCGCCACCCGCCGGGCCGCCAAGATGGTCGTGCTCGACGTCGACCACCCGGACGTCGAGGCCTTCATCGAGACCAAGGTGAAGGAGGAGGAGAAGATCCGCGCCCTGCGCGACGCGGGCTTCGACATGGACCTCGGCGGCGACGACATCACGTCCGTCCAGTACCAGAACGCCAACAACTCCGTCCGCGTCAGCGACGAATTCATGACCGCCGTCGAGAACGGCACCGAATTCGGCCTGCGCGCCCGGATGACCGGCGAGGTCATCGAGACCGTCGACGCGAAGAAGCTCTTCCGCAAGATGGCCGAGGCCGCCTGGGCCTGCGCCGACCCCGGCATCCAGTACGACTCCACGATCAACCACTGGCACACCTGCCCGGAGTCGGGCCGGATCAACGCCTCCAACCCCTGCTCCGAGTACATGCACCTGGACAACTCCAGCTGCAACCTCGCCTCGCTCAACCTGATGAAGTTCCTGCGCGAGGACGACTCGTTCGACGCCGAGCGCTTCGCCAAGGTCGTCGAGCTGGTCATCACCGCGATGGACATCTCCATCTGCTTCGCCGACTTCCCGACCGAGAAGATCGGCGAGACCACCCGCGCCTTCCGCCAGCTCGGCATCGGCTACGCCAACCTCGGCGCCCTGCTGATGGCCACCGGCCACGCCTACGACAGCGAGGGCGGCCGCGCCCTGGCCGGCGCCATCACCTCGCTGATGACCGGCACCGCCTACCGCCGCGGCGCCGAGCTCGCCGGCGTCGTCGGCCCGTACGACGGCTACGCCCGCAACGCGGCCGCGCACCGGCAGGTCATGAAGCAGCACGCGGACGCCTCGCTGGACGCCGTCTCCTTCGACGACCTGGACGCCCCGGTCTGGCTCGCGGCCAACAAGACCTGGCAGGACGTCGTGCGCCTCGGCGCGGAGAACGGCTTCCGCAACGCCCAGGCCTCGGTCCTCGCCCCGACCGGCACCATCGGCCTGATGATGGACTGCGACACCACCGGCGTCGAGCCCGACCTCGCCCTGGTCAAGTTCAAGAAGCTCGTCGGCGGCGGCTCGATGCAGATCGTCAACGGCACCGTCCCGCGCGCCCTCAAGCGCCTCGGCTACCAGGACGAGCAGATCGAGGCGGTCGTCGCCCACATCGCCGAGCACGGCAACGTGGTGGACGCGCCCGGGCTCAAGGCCGAGCACTACGAGGTGTTCGACTGCGCGATGGGCGAGCGCTCCATCTCGCCGATGGGGCACGTGCGCATGATGTCCGCGATCCAGCCGTGGATCTCGGGCGCCATCTCCAAGACGGTCAACATGCCCTCCAGCGCGACGGTCGAGGACGTCGAGGAGATCTACTTCGAGGCCTGGAAGATGGGCGTCAAGGCGCTCGCCATCTACCGCGAAAACTCGAAGGTCGGCCAGCCGCTGTCGGCCAAGAAGAAGGACTCCGAGGCCAAGGCCGAGGAGACCGCGGCCGCCCCGGTGGCCACGGTCGAGAAGGTCGTCGAGTACCGCCCGGTCCGCAAGCGCCTGCCCAAGGGCCGTCCCGGCATCACCACGTCCTTCACGGTCGGCGGCGCCGAGGGCTACATGACGGCCAACTCCTACCCGGACGACGGCCTCGGCGAGGTCTTCCTGAAGATGTCCAAGCAGGGTTCGACCCTCGCGGGCATGATGGACGCCTTCTCCATCGCCGTCTCGGTCGGCCTGCAGTACGGCGTGCCGCTGGAGACCTACGTCTCGAAGTTCACCAACATGCGCTTCGAGCCGGCCGGTCTGACCGACGACCCGGACGTGCGGATGGCGCAGTCGATCGTCGACTACATCTTCCGCCGCCTGGCGCTGGACTTCCTGCCGTTCGAGACCCGCTCCGCGCTCGGCATCCACTCCGTCGAGGAGCGCACGCGCCACCTGGAGACCGGCTCGTACGAGCCGCTGGAGGCCGAGGAGCTGGACACCGAGTCGCTGGCCCAGTCCGCCCCGGTGGCGGCCAAGCCCGTCGCCCCGGCCGCCGTCGAGGCGCCCAAGGCGGCCCCGAAGCAGGCCCACAACTCCACGGAGCTGATGGAGATCCAGCTCGGCCTCAACGCCGACGCGCCGCTCTGCTTCTCCTGCGGCACCAAGATGCGCCGCGCCGGCTCCTGCTACCTCTGCGAGGGCTGCGGCTCCACCAGCGGCTGCAGCTGATCGCACGCCGACCCCGGGTGTTCACCTGCTGAGGTGAACCCCTGAAGCGGGGCGAGGACTTCACGGTCCTCGCCCCGCTTTTCCGCGTTCCCGGAGAGGCCGATGTCACGGTCGGGGCCGCTGGTCGGTCAGGACGGGTGAAGGCATTTCCCGAGAGGAGTGGTGCGGTGACGGGCACGGTGCTGGTGACCGGGGCGACGGGGACGCTGGGCCGGGAGGTGGTGCGGCTGCTGGTGGAGCGCGGGCTCGCGGTGCGGGGCCTGAGCCGGCGGGCGCGCGCCGGGGGCGACGGGGTCGAGTGGGCGGTCGGGGACCTGGTGACGGGGGCCGGGGTCGCCGAGGCGCTGGCCGGGGTGGAGACGGTGGTGGACTGCGCGACCACCCAGGGGACGAAGGACGTCGAGGGCGTCCGGCGCCTGGTGAGGGCGGCCCGGGAGGCCGGGGTGCGGCACCTGGTCTACGTGTCGATCGTCGGGATCGACCGGGTGCCGCTCGCGTACTACCGGACGAAGCTCGCCTGCGAGCGGGTGGTGCGGGAATCCGGGCTGGGGTGGACGGTGCTGCGGGCGACGCAGTTCCACGACCTGTTGCTGAAGGTGTTCGCGGTCAGCGCGAAGCTCCCGGTGTTCCCGGTGCTCAGCGGCGTGCGGATCCAGCCGGTGGACGTGCGGGAGGTGGCCGCGGCGGTCGCGGCGCTGGTGGGGGAGGAGCCGGCCGGGTTCGCGCCGGAGGTGGGCGGGCCGCGGGCGCGGCCGTACCGGGAGCTGGCCGAGGCGTACCTGCGGGCGGCGGGCCGGCGGCGGGTGCGGGTGCCGCTGCGGCTGCCGGGGGCGGTCGGGCGCGGGCTGCGGGCCGGCGGGCTGACGGCGCCGGAGCGTGCGGTGGGGGTGGGGAGCTTCGAGGAGGCGTTGGCGGAGCGGTTCGATCGCTGAGGGTCGTCGCAGGTGACGCCCCGTGTGCGGGGCCGGCCCTGGCCTGAACGCGGGAGCCCGGAAGGGGGGAGGAGGTCGCTGTGCGGTGGAGTCGGTGTGAATGAAGGAGATTGACCGTCAACTGGCGGCTTGAGGGCAATGTCTGAATCGATATGATCGGCCGAAAGCGTGAACCGATCAGCCGCCCGGAAACGTTTCGCGACGCCGCCGGGCGGTCTCGTATGCGCCCGCCCAGCTGTCGGCGGCGGCACGGTCGCCGCCCGCCGCCCGCGCCGCCGCCCGCCGACGTTGCCGAGGACCGCACCGATGAGAGAAGCCACCAGCCCAGACGGTCGGCCGCAGCGACGGCCCGCACCGCGCACCGCCGCCGTCACGGCGGCCGCCGTCCTGCTGGCGCTGGTCGCCGCGCCGGTCGGGATCGGCCGGGCCCTGAACGCGCACCAGCCGCTCACCGGCGTCGCGGTGGCCGCCGTCGCGGTGCTCTGGCTGATCGCGGTCGGCCTCGCGGCGACCGGCGCCGAGCGCTCCCGCCGACTGGCCGGGGAGCTCGCCGCCCAGCAGGAGGCGACCCGGGCCGCGCTGGCCGCGGCCGACGCCGCCCGGCAGGCCGAGCGGGCCGCCGCCGAGCGCACGGCCGCCGCGCTGACCGAACGGGACGCCGCGCGCGCCGAGCTGGACCGGGTACGGGCCGAGTCCGCGGCCGCGCGCGCCGGCTTCGACGCCGAGCGCGCCGGGTTCGAGGCCGAACGGGCGGCGGCCGAGGACTTCCGGGCGCGGGTCGAGGCCGAGCGCGCCGAGCTGGACCGGATCGCCGAGGGCGTGCTGCCCGAGGTGGTGAAGAAGCTCCGCGGGGGCGCGACCGTGGACAGCGCGCTGGCGTCCCAGCGCAAGCACCCCCAGTACGCGCTGCTGCGCGCGGTCGGCGAGGAGGTCGGCCGGGGCGAGCGCCTGCGGGCCGCCGCGCTCGCGGTGTGCGCGACCGCCGCCGGGCGGGTGCAGGCGCTGGCCACGAGCATGCACGCCGAGCTGCGCGAGATGCAGCACCGGCACGACGAGGAGGTCCTCGGCGACCTGCTGCGGCTGGACCACTCGACCGCCCAGGCGGGCCGGATGGCGGACAGCATCGCGGTGCTCACCGGCGCCCGCTCGGGCCGCCGCTGGGCCAAGCCGATCGCCGTCGAATCAGTGCTGCGCGGCGCGCTCGGCCGGATCGGCGCCTACCAGCGGGTGCGGCTGCACAACGCCAGCACCGCCGCGGTCGCCGGGTTCGCCGCCGAGGGCGTGATGCACGCGCTGGCCGAACTGCTGGACAACGCCACCAACTTCTCCGCCCCGCCGGCCGAGGTGCACGTCTACGTCGAGGAGGTGCCGGCCGGGCTGGCGGTCACCGTCGAGGACAGCGGGCTGGGCCTGAGCGAGAGTTGGCTGCGCCGGGCCGAACAGGCCGTCTCCGCCGAGCCGCTGGACCTCGCCACGCTCTCCGCCGGGACGCGGCTGGGCCTCGCGGTGGTCGGCGTGCTGGCGCGCAAGCACGGGCTGCAGGTCTCCTTCCGGCCGTCCGCGCGCGGCGGCACGGGGGTGGTGATGCTGATCCCGCAGCAGCTGATCACCCACCTGACCCAGGCGCCCGCCACGGCCCCCGCGCCGGTCGTCGAATCCGCGCGCCCCGCGCTCACCCCCGCCCGCCCGGCGCCCACCCCGCTGCCGGCCGCCCCCACCCCGCTGCCGGGCTTCCCCACGCCGGCCGCCACGCCCGCCACACCCGCCGCGGCCGTACCGGCGCCCGCCGTACCGGCACCCGCCGCGCCCGCGCCCGCGCCCGCCGTGCCCGCGCAGGGCGTGCCCACCCGGGTGACCGACAGCGGCCTGCCGCAGCGCCGTCGCGGCCAGACCCTGAGCGCCACCACCGCACGCGCGGCGACCCCGGCCGTCAAGCCCGTACGGACCGGCCCGGCGGGCGCCGCCGCCCGGTTCGGCGCGTTCCGCAAGGCGGCCCTGCCGGCCGCACCCGCCGTGGCCCCGACCGCGGACCCCGACACCACGCCCGACGCCTCCCCCGTCACCGAGAAGGATTCCGAATGAGCAGCGCCACCGACCGTGACCTCGACTGGCTGTTGGAGAACCTGCTGGCGGCGACGCCCGGTGCCCGGCACGCCCTGGTGCTCTCCGCGGACGGCCTCAAGCTGTGCCACACCGCCGGGCTGAGCGCCGACCAGGCCGACCAGCTGGCCGCGATCGCCTCCGGCCTGCAGAGCCTGGCGCACGGCGCCTCGATCGAGTTCGGCGACGGCAGCGGCGGCGTGCGGCAGTCGATGACCGAGTTCCACGGCGGCATCCTGTGCATCGTGGCGGCCGGCGAGGGGGCGCACCTGGCCGTGGTCACGGACGACGAGGCGGACGTGGGCGTGGTCGGCCACAACATGCACGGCCTGATCGAGCAGATCGGCGTCCACCTGAGCGCGCCCGCCCGAGCTGCGGAGGCGGCGGACGGCGCCGCGCGAGAGAGCGCCGGGATATGACGGCCGGGTCGGTGCTGCCGGGCCGTGACGACGACCCGGACCGTCTCTACACCATCACCGGCGGCCGCAGCCGCTCGCCGGAGAACGCCTTCGACCTGGTCACCCTGATCGTCGCGGAGCGGCGGCCGGCGGCCGGGATGCAGTCCGAGCACGTCCGGATCCTGCGGATGTGCGAGGCCCCGACCGCCGTCGTGGAGGTGGCGGCGGAGCTGTCGCTGCCCATCTCGGTGGTGAAGATCCTGCTCGGCGACCTGCTGGAGTCCGGGGCGGTCACCGCCCGGCACCCCAGGTTCGCGCCGAACAAGGCCCGGCTGCCCGACCTCGACACGCTGAAGCAGGTGCTGCATGGCCTCCAACGGCTCTGACCCCCGGCCCGCGGCGCGCACCCCGCTGCGGGCGACGGCCGACAACGCGCTGAAGATCGTCGTGGTCGGCGGTTTCGGCGTGGGCAAGACCACGCTGGTCGGTTCGGTCAGCGAGATCCGCCCGCTGAACACCGAGGAGGTGATGACCCGGGCGGGGGAGGGCATCGACCCGGCCGGCCTGCACGGCAAGCGCTCCACCACGGTCGCCTTCGACTTCGGCCGGATCACGCTCTCCGAGCGCCAGGTGCTGTACCTGTTCGGCGCGCCCGGGCAGGAACGCTTCTGGTTCCTCTGGGACCGCCTGTTCAGCGGCGCCCTCGGCGCCGTCGTCCTGGTGGACACCCGGCGGCTGGAGGACTCCTGGTACGCGATCGACCGGCTGGAGCACCACGGCACCCCGTTCATCGTGGCCCGCAACAACTTCGGCGAGCCGACCCACACGCTGGAGCAGGTCCGTGAGGCGCTGGATCTGTCGCCCGAGGTCCCGCTGGTGGACTGCGACGCCCGCGACCGCGACTCCGGCAAGCGGGTCCTGATCCACCTGGTCCACCACCTGGCCGCGCTCGCCGGGGCCGACGAGGCCGCCCTGGCCGCGCCGGAGCCGGTCGTCCCGGAGCCGGTCGTCCCGGAGCCGGTCGTCCCGGAATCGGCCGTCCTGACGCCGGCCGCCTCCGCCGGGGCACCCGACGCGATCTACGAGGAGAGCACCCCGTGACCGAGCCCGCCGCCACCCCGCCGCCGGGCTGCCCGGCGCACGCCGGCGCCACGCCGCTGTACGGGCCGCGCTTCCAGACCGACCCGGCCCAGCTCTACCGCGAGCTGCGCGCCGCGCACGGCCCGGTCGCCCCGATCGAGCTGGCCGGCGGCGTGCCCGCCTGGCTGGTGATCGGCTACCGCGAGCTGCAGCTGGTCACCGGCCAGCCGCAGCTGTTCGGCCGCGACTCCAGCCGCTGGCGCCTGTGGGAGTCGATCCCCGCCGACTGGCCGCTGAAGCCGATGATGGCCCCGGTGCCGTCGATGCTCTACACCGAGGGCGAGGAGCACGTCCGCCGCTCCCGGGCGGTCACCGACGCGCTGGCCGGCATCGACGCCTACGAGCTGCGCAAGCACGGCGAGGAGATCGCGGACCGGCTGATCGACGGCTTCGCCGGGCGCGGCGAGGCCGACCTGGTCGCCGAGTACGCCCACCTGATGCCGCTGCTGGTGCTGTGCCGGGTGTTCGGGCTGGACGAGGAGCGGGCGCCCGAGCTGGTCGACGCGGTGCTCACCATGCTGGACGGCGGAGCGGGCGCGCCGGCCGCCGCCCAGCGGCTGCTGGAGCTGATGCTCGAAGTGGTCCGGACGAAGGCCGAGTTCCCGGGGGAGGACGTGGCCTCGCGGATGCTGGCCCACCCGGCGGGCCTGGACCACGAGGAGGTCATGCGCGACCTGCGGGTGCTGCTGATCTCCGGCCACCAGCCGAGCTCGTACTGGATCTCCAACGCGCTGCGGCTGATGCTCACCGACGAGCGCTTCTCCGCCTCGCTGGCCGGCGGCCGGCGCAGCATCGGCCAGGCGCTCAACGAGGTGCTCTGGGAGGACACGCCGGTCCAGATCTTCGCCGGCCGCTGGGCCACCCAGGACACCCAGCTCGGCGGCCAGCGGATCGCCGCCGGGGACATGCTCCTGCTCGGCTACGCGGGGGCGAACGGGGACCCGCTGGTGCGGCAGGCCGACGGCCGCCCCGCCGAGGGCAACCGGGCGCACATGAGCTACTCGTACGGCGATCACGGTTGCCCGTACCCGGCGCAGGAGGCGGCCGAGGTGATCGCCACCACCGCGATCGAGGTGCTGCTGGACCGGCTTCCGGACCTGCGGCTGGCGGTGGCCGAGCACGCGCTCGTGTGGCGGCCGTCGGCCTGGGTGCGCGGGCTGGTCGCGCTGCCGGTCGCGTTCACCCCGGGCCAGTAGCTCCGCCGGGCCGGTACCGCCCGGCCGGTGGCGTCGGCCCCGCTCCGCCCGGCCGTGAGCGCCTGATCGTGAGCGCCTGATCGTCAACACTGTTCGAGTTCGCACGTTCGAAAGAGAGTCACCGATGACCGCCGCCCCGGCCCCGATCGCCCTGGATCCGCTGGCCCGCGACAACGCCGCCGAGGGCGCCCTGCTGCGGGCCGCCGGCCCGGCGGTGCCGGTGGTGCTGCCCGGTGGGGTGGCCGCCTGGGCGGTGACGCGGCACGCGGCCGCCCGCGACCTGCTCACCGACGCCCGGCTGGTGAAGGACGCCCGGCACTGGGCGGCCTACCAGCGCGGCGAGGTGTCGCGGACCTGGCCGCTGATCGGGCTCGCGGTGCCCGGCCCGAGCATGGTCACCACGGACGGCGCCGAGCACCGGCGGCTGCGGGCGCTGGTGGCCCAGGCGTTCACCCCGCGCCGGGTCGAGCTGATGCGCCCGCGCGTCGAGGAGGTCACCCGCGCGCTGCTGGACGGCCTGGCGGCCGGGGAGTCGGTGGTCGACCTCAAGAACGCCTTCGCCTTCCCGCTGCCGATGACGGTGATCTGCTCGCTGCTGGGCGTGCCGGAGTCGGACCACGGCACGCTGCGCGACCTGTACGAGCGGTTCTTCGGCATCAAGCCGAACCCGGAGGGCATCCAGGCGACCGTCGCCGGGCTGAACGCCTTCGTCAACAACCTGGTGGCGCAGCGCCGTTCGGCTCCCGGCGAGGACCTGGCGAGCGCGCTGCTGGCGGCCGACGCCGAGGGCGGGGCGCTGACCGACGCGGAGGCGGCGGCCACCCTGCGGGTGATCATCGCCGCCGGCCACGAGACCACGGTGAACCTGATCGGCAACGCCGTCCGGGCGCTGCTGGCGCACCCGGACCAGCTGGCGCTGGTGCGTTCGGGGCAGGTGTCCTGGGACGCGGTGGTGGAGGAGTCGCTCCGGTGGACGCCGCCGACCAGCAACTTCCTGTTCCGCTTCGCGGCCGAGGACATCCCGGTCGGCGAGGTGGTGATCCCGGCGGGCGAGCCGGTGCTGGTCTCGTACAACGCGATCGGCCGGGACCCGCTGCAGCACGGCGTGACCGCCGAGCTGTTCGACGTCACCCGGGATCCGATCCGCCACCTGTCCTTCGGCCACGGCCCGCACGTCTGCCCGGGCTCGCCGCTGGCCCGGCTGGAGGCGGGGGTGGCGCTGCCGGCGCTGTTCGAGCGCTTCCCCGAGCTGTCCCTGGCGGTGCCGGACGGCGAGCTGCGGCCGAGTCCGTCGATGGTGGTGAACAGCCTGCTGGAGCTGCCCGTCCGGCTGTACTGAGCCGTCCGTACCGAATCTTCCGAGCCGTCGCCGGCTCGGCGGCCCCGCCCGGTTCCGGGTGGGGCCGTTGGTGTGTTCGGGGGTTTCCGGCGGTCACGGTCCGGGCACCGGTGGATGAAGGTCGACCACGGACCTCGACGGCGGCCGAGGGCTGGGCTACCGTCGTCGAATCGGTTCGGCCGCCGCTCGCCCGCGATCCCCGTACGCCCATCTTCCGTACAGCGCAATGTCGTTCAGTCCACAGCCGGCAGCACGCCCTGGCGAGGAGGACCGCGTTGACCCTCAACCCGACCGCGCCGCACCCGAGTTCCCGCCGCCGCAGGGTCGCCGTGCCCGCCCTGCTGGCGGCACTGGCCCTGACCGCGGCCTGCTCCAACAGTTCCGACAGCTCCGGCGGCGGTGGCGGCGCCGCCGCGACGCTGACCGGCGACTGCGCCAAGTACCAGCCGTACGCCGGGCATTCGGGCACCACGGTGACGATGTTCGCCTCCATCCTCAGCCCGGAGTCGGACCACCTGGAGAAGTCCTGGGCCGAGTTCGCCAAGTGCACCGGGATCAGGATCAGCTACGAGGGGTCGAACGACTTCGAGTCCCAGCTGCCGGTCCGGGTGGCCGGCGGCAACACGCCGGACTTCGCGATCATCCCGCAGCCGGGCCTGCTGGCGCAGATGGTGAAGAGCGGCAAGGTGGTGAAGCCGCCGGACGGGACCGTCGCCAACCAGGACAAGTGGAGCCCGGTCTGGAAGACGTACGGCTCCGTCAACGGCACCTTCTACGCGGCGCCGATGAGCGCCAACATGAAGTCGCTGGTCTGGTACTCGCCGAGGGCGTTCAAGGCGGCCGGCTACGAGGTGCCGAAGACCTGGGCCGACCTGACGGCGCTCAGCGACCGGATCGCCAAGGCGGGCGGCGCCAAGCCGTGGTGCGGCGGCATCGCCTCCGGCACCGCCACCGGCTGGCCGGCCACCGACTGGCTGGAGGAGGTGGTGCTGGGCACGTACGGCGGTGAGGTGTACGACCAGTGGGTCGGCCACCAGGTGAAGTTCTCCGACCCGAAGATCACCACGGCGATGAAGACCGTCGCCGACTGGATGCAGAACCCGGCGTGGGTCAACGGCGGCTACGGCGACGTGAAGTCGATCGCCACCACCACCTTCCAGGACGCGGGCGCCCCGGTCCTCACCGGCAAGTGCGCGATGCTCCAGCAGGCGTCCTTCTACGAGGCGCAGTGGCCCAAGGGGACCAAGGTCGGCCCGGACGGCGACGTGTTCGCCTTCCACCTGCCCGCGGTGAACCCGTCGATCCCCAACCCGGTCGAGGGCGGCGGCGAGTTCCTGGCCGCCTTCTCCAGCCGGCCCGAGGTGCAGGCGGTGCAGAACTACCTGTCCAGCGCGGACTGGGCGAGCAGCCGGGTGAAGACCGCCACCGGCTGGGTCTCGGCCAACCAGGGCGTGGACAAGAGCCTGTACACCGACCCGATCGACCAGCTCTCGGCCGCGGCGCTCACCGACCCGGCCGCGACCTTCCGCTTCGACGGCTCCGACCTGATGCCGGCCGCGGTCGGCGCGGGGCAGGAGTGGAAGTCGCTGACCGCCTGGTTCGCCGAGGGGCAGTCGATCCAGAAGACCGCCGCCGACATCGACGCCGCCTGGCCGCAGTAGCCGGCCGGGCGGGATGCCGCCGGGCCCGCGGGTCCGGCGGCGCCACGACCACCTGCCGAGGGCGGTGCGGGGCCACCCACCCGCACCGCCCGCCCCTCCTCCCCCGACTCGAACGCGAAGGGGCGCACCGCCATGCCCGTACCCGGTTCACCGCCTCCCACCGCCGCGCTCGCCACCGGCGCCTGGGGTGACGCGGCGGTCAAGTTCGGCAACACCGTCGGCGCCGTCGCGGGTTTCCTCGGCATCCTGCTGGTGGTGTTCTTCGTCGCCGGCCGGGCCCGCGGCCGGCTGGCCCGTCCGCTCGCGGTGCTGGTGTTCCTCGGCCCGGCCGTGCTGCTCCTGCTGGTCGGCGTGGTGGTGCCGCTGATCCGGACGCTCTACCTCAGCCTGCACAACGACGACGGCTCCCGGTTCGTCGGCGGCGAGAACTTCGGCTGGGCCTTCACCACCGAGTCGGTGCGGAAGGTGCTGCTCACCACCCTGGAGTGGCTGGTGGTCGTGCCGCTGGTCGCCACCGGCCTGGGCCTGGCGCTGGCGCTGCTGATGGACCGGATGCGCGGCCAGGCGGTGTACAAGGCGCTGATCTTCATGCCGATGGCGATCTCGCTGGTCGGCGCCTCGATCATCTTCAAGTTCGTCTACGAGTGGCTCGGGCCGGGGCAGCGGCAGATCGGCCTGCTCAGCCAGCTCGCCGCGGCCGTGGGCTGGGACGACCCGCCGAACTGGATGCTGTCGCAGCCGCTGAACACCTTCCTGCTGATGGCGGTGATGGTCTGGGTGCAGACCGGCTTCGCCCTGGTGGTGCTGTCGGCGGCGGTCAAGGCGATCCCGTCCGAGGTGGTGGAGGCGGCGCGGCTGGACGGCGCGAGCGGGCTGCGGCTGTTCTGGTACGTCACCGTGCCGATGATCCGCACCACCGTGATCGTCGTGCTGACCACCGTCATGATCATCACCCTGAAGGCCTTCGACATCGTCCGGACCATGACCGGCGGCAACTTCGGCACCCAGGTCCTCGCCAACGAGATGTACTCGCAGTCCTTCGTGCAGTTCAACGACGGGCGGGGCAGCGCCCTCGCGGTGCTGCTCTTCCTCGCGGTGCTGCCGCTGGTGGCCTACAACATCGTCCAGCTGCGGAAGGAGCGTGAGGTGCGGTGAACACGCCTCAGGTGACCCGGGAAGACGCGCCCCGGGAGGCCGCGCCCCGGGTGCGCGCGCCCCGGGGGGCGAGCTCGGTGCGGAAGGCCTTCAGCAGTCCGCTGGCCTCGGCGTTCGTGATCGCGGTGACGGTGCTCTGGACGATCCCGACGGTCGGCCTGCTGGTGACCTCGCTGCGCCCCAAGCAGGACGTGACGGCGGACGGCTGGTGGAACGCCTTCCTGCACCCGGACTTCGGCCTCGGCAACTACCACACGGTGCTGTTCGAGGGCGGCTCCGGCGTCTCCACCGGGCTGATGCCCTACCTGGTGAACTCGCTGGCGATCGCCGTCCCCGCGACGGTGTTCCCGCTGGCGCTGGCGGCGATGGCCGCGTACGCGCTGGCCTGGGTGCGGTTCCGGGGCAGCGACGCGGTGTTCCTCACCGTGTTCGCGCTGCAGGTGGTGCCGCTGCAGATGGCGCTGATCCCGCTGCTGCGGCTGTTCTCCGGCGGGGCGCACCTGGGCTCGCTGACGCTGGTCCCGGCGGTGGACCTGAAGGGCAGCTACGCCCCGGTCTGGCTGGCGCACACCATGTTCGCGCTGCCGCTGGCGGTGTTCCTGCTGCACAACTTCATCGCCCAGCTGCCGCGCGACCTGATGGAGTCGGCGGTGGTGGACGGCGCCTCGCACTTCCGGATCTTCCGCTCGATCGTGCTGCCGCTGTGCACGCCGGCGCTGGCCTCGTTCGCGATCTTCCAGTTCCTGTGGGTCTGGAACGACCTGCTGATCGCGCTGACGTTCGCGGGCGGCACCCCGGAGGTGGCGCCGATGACGGTCCGGCTGGCCCAGCTGTCCGGGTCCTTCGGCGGGCGGTGGGAGCTGCTGACGGCCGGGGCGTTCCTGTCGATCGTGGTGCCGCTGGTCGTGTTCTTCAGCCTGCAGCGGTACTTCGTGCGCGGGCTGCTGGCCGGCTCGGTGAAGGGCTGACGGACGGCGGGGGTGGGGTGGGGAGCCGGGGTGGGGCGCGGCGTGGGGGCGTGCACGTCGTACGGCCGGCCGGGGAGGGCGCTGCTCCCCGCCCGGCCGTACGCGTG
>NZ_JZKH01000360.1 GCF_000961885.1 Streptomyces rubellomurinus | reverse complement strand
CGCGCGGGGTGCGCGAGACGACCTTGGCGGCGTTGCCGGTGAACTCGACCGACACGTTCTCGACGGCGCCGGCGGCCGGGGCGGCCTCCGGGGCGACGGCGTTCGGCTTCACGGTGATGACGGGCGCGCCCTTGGTGACCTTGGACTTCACCTGGAAGGACGCGGCGAACACCGACTGGGTGGCGACCGGGCCGCCGTCGCCGGCCTCTAGGTCGACGGCGTCGGTGATGATGCCGGAGCCCAGGCGCAGCGCGACGCGGGCGGCGACCTCCTTGCCCTCGCCCGAGGACGTCACCAGGACGGCGGCGACGTCG
>NZ_JZKH01000359.1 GCF_000961885.1 Streptomyces rubellomurinus | reverse complement strand
ACCGGACCTCGTCCGAACTGGAGCGCCAGGCCCGGGTCGCACGGACTCTCCCCACTGAAAGTGGGACGTGCTCTGGTAGCACCACTGACGCCTGACGAGGAATCATCTCCCTCGCGACGGAATGAATACTAGCAGCTCAACGGCCCTGCGCCGAACCACGAACGATCGCCCGCACCCCGCCGGCAACGGCCGGGAAACGCGAACGAGGCCCGGCGCCAAGGAAGGCACCGGACCTCGTCCGAACTGGAGCGCCAGGCCCGGGTCGCACGGACTCTCCCCACTGAAAGTGGGACGTGCTCTGGTAGCACCACTGACGCCTG
>NZ_JZKH01000358.1 GCF_000961885.1 Streptomyces rubellomurinus | reverse complement strand
ACCCTCACCACGTCAATGGTTTGGTCGGGATGCGAGAAGAGTAGCAGGTCAGCGGCCTGTTGATCACATCGGCTCAGGCCGCGACCGGCTGCAGGTCCGGCCGGTCGGCCTCGGCCAGGTCGCCGACTTCTCCGCCGGCGACGGCCTTTCGGCCCAGCACCAGCGCGTAGAGGAGGAATGCCACCTCCGCCAGCGCGCCGATCGAGATGCGGGCCCAGGTGGGAAGTCCGGACGGTGTGACGAAGCCTGGGAGGATTCCGGAGACGGCCAGGACGATCGCCAGGCCGATCGGCATGCCGATGAGCGCGCGGCCCTGTTCCGCC
>NZ_JZKH01000357.1 GCF_000961885.1 Streptomyces rubellomurinus | reverse complement strand
GGTCTGGGGCGTCGGCGTCAACTCCCCCTGGGCACTGCGGCACGCCTTCAACGCCTTCGACGCCTGGCCCGTCAACATCGGCTTCCTCGGCCGCGGTTCCTCCTCCCACCCGGCGCCGCTGGTGGAGGCCCTCGTCGAGGGCGGCGCCTGCGGGTTCAAGGTGCACGAGGACATGGGCGCGCACACCCGGGCGCTGGACACCGCGCTGTCCGTGGCCGAGGCCCATGACGTCCAAGTCGCCCTGCACACGGACGGGTTGAACGAGTGCCTGTCCGTCGAGGACACCCTCAAGGTGCTGGAGGGCCGGACCATCCACGCCTTCCAC
>NZ_JZKH01000356.1 GCF_000961885.1 Streptomyces rubellomurinus | reverse complement strand
GTGGAAGGCGTGGATGGTCCGGCCCTCCAGCACCTTGAGGGTGTCCTCGACGGACAGGCACTCGTTCAACCCGTCCGTGTGCAGGGCGACTTGGACGTCGTACTGTTCGGCGACGCGCAGCGCGGTGTCCAGTGCGCGGGTGTGCGCGCCCATGTCCTCGTGCACCTTGAAGCCGGAGGCGCCGCCCTCGGCGAGGGCCTCGATCAGCGGGGCCTCGTCGGAGGACGAACCGCGGCCGAGGAAGCCGATGTTGACGGGCCAGGCGTCGAAGGCGTTGAAGGCGTGCCGCAGTGCCCAGGGGGAGTTGACGCCGACGCCCCAGACC
>NZ_JZKH01000355.1 GCF_000961885.1 Streptomyces rubellomurinus | reverse complement strand
GTTGTCGACCACGCCGCTCGAAGCCGTCCACGGCGCCGCCGTGCCCGTCTCGAAGCCCTGGTTGCCGAGCAGCTGCGCCGGGGTGCAGGTGCCGCCGCCGCCACCGGTGACGGTCCAGGTGAAGCTGGTGGTGCCGGTCTTGCCGGCGTTGTCCTTCACCGTGACGGTGACGTTGGAGCTGCCCGCGGCGGTCGGGGAGCCGGTGATCACGCCGGTGGAGGCGTTGATCGCCAGGCCGGCCGGCAGGCCGCTCGCGCTGTACGACAGCGGCGCGGTGCCGCCCGAGGCCTTGATCTGCAGGTTGACCGAGCCGCCGACCGCGGTCGACTGGTTG
>NZ_JZKH01000354.1 GCF_000961885.1 Streptomyces rubellomurinus | reverse complement strand
CAACCAGTCGACCGCGGTCGGCGGCTCGGTCAACCTGCAGATCAAGGCCTCGGGCGGCACCGCGCCGCTGTCGTACAGCGCGAGCGGCCTGCCGGCCGGGCTGTCGATCAACGCCTCGACCGGTGTGATCTCCGGTACGGCCTCGACCGCGGGCAGCTCCAACGTCACCGTCACGGTGAAGGACAACGCCGGCAAGACCGGTTCGGCCTCCTTCACCTGGGCCGTGACCGGTGGTGGCGGCGGCACCTGCACCCCGGCGCAGCTGCTCGGCAACCAGGGCTTCGAGACGGGCACGGCGGCGCCGTGGACGGCTTCGAGCGGCGTGGTCGACAAC
>NZ_JZKH01000353.1 GCF_000961885.1 Streptomyces rubellomurinus | reverse complement strand
CTGGTGGACCACGCCGACGGTGCGGTCCGCAAGCCGGCCCTGGAGCTGCTGACCCTGGCCCGCCGCATCGGTGAGCCGTCCGCCGTCGTGCTCGGCGCCGGTGCCGCGGCCGCCGACATCGCGGCCAAGGCCGGCGAGTACGGCGCCGCCAAGGTGTACGTCGTCGACGGCGCCGAGTTCGCCGACCAGCTGGTCGTCCCGAAGGTGGACGCCCTGGCCCAGATCGCCAAGGCCAACGACGTCGCCGCCGTCCTGGTGACGTCCTCGGGCGAGGGCAAGGAGGTCGCCGCCCGCGTCGCGCTGCGCCTGGGCTCCGGCATCATCACCGACGCCGT
>NZ_JZKH01000352.1 GCF_000961885.1 Streptomyces rubellomurinus | reverse complement strand
GACGCCCGGGTGGTGTTCGTGTTTCCGGGGCAGGGGTCGCAGTGGGTGGGGATGGGGGCTGAGCTGCTGGATTCCTCGCCGGTGTTCGCGGCGCGGATCGGGGAGTGCGAGCGGGCGTTGGTGCCGTTCGTGGACTGGTCGCTCACTGAAGTCCTGCGCGGTGGTGTGGGGTTGGAGCGGGTGGATGTGGTGCAGCCGGTGCTGTGGGCGGTGATGGTGGCGTTGGCGGAGGTGTGGCGGTCGTTCGGGGTGGAGCCGGCGGCGGTGGTGGGGCATTCGCAGGGGGAGATCGCGGCGGCGTGCGTGGCGGGTGCGTTGTCGTTGGAGGACGGCGCGCGGGT
>NZ_JZKH01000351.1 GCF_000961885.1 Streptomyces rubellomurinus | reverse complement strand
GACACCTCCGAGGAGTTCGCCGCCTCCATCGCCGCCTGCGAGGCCGCGCTGAAGCCGCACGTCGACTGGTCGCTCACCGACGTCCTGCGCGGCGGCGGCGACCTGACCCGGGTCGACGTCGTCCAGCCCGCCCTGTTCGCCATGATGGTCTCCCTCGCCGAACTGTGGCGCTCGCTCGGCGTCGAACCCGCCGCCGTCATCGGCCACTCCCAGGGCGAGATCGCCGCCGCCACCGTCGCCGGAGCCCTGTCCCTGGAGGACGGCGCCCGCGTCGCCGCCCTGCGCAGCCAGGCGATCCTGGCCATCGCCGGACAGGGCGGCATGGCCTCGCTCCCGCTGCC
>NZ_JZKH01000036.1 GCF_000961885.1 Streptomyces rubellomurinus | reverse complement strand
CCCCCGTCCCGCACCACCACCCGAGCCACCCGCCCCACCACCCCTCACTCGCCACCCGCTGGTCCAGCGGCAAGTCTGGCACCATGCGCCGAGGCCAGCGGCTCGGTCAACGGATCAAGGCGTGGAGGCTGCTGGTGGGGCCTGGATGCCCGCGGAACCGACTGTCAGTACCGGCGCCTAGGATCCTTTCGGATCCGAGGAGGGGCATTGTCGATCAACATCCGAGAACTGACCGATGCTTCAGCGGTCTTGCAAGCGATCGCCGAGCACGATGCGATGGGGCGCAAGGCCTTCCACGACCGCTACGACGATGGCGAGGCCGACCACCTCTACCTCCAGCACGAGGACCGGCTCTACGGTGCGAGGGCCATTGCCGGCGCGGCCTACGACTTCCAACCCCCGCCAGCCACCACGTCCCGGATCGATTCCAGCGGCGGGCAGGGCGACGCACACACCACCCTGCGCGCGCTCGGTTACACGGTGCTAAGCGGTCGCCCCACCACGATCGACGACGAGCGCAACTGGCGCCAGGCCATGTGGAAGCACCTCATCGCTTGCAGCAACCCCGAAGGACTGGTGACCTCGGCTGAGGTTCGGTCGGTGGGTGCCTACGGCAGCCAGCAGGGCATCTGGGTCGACAAGGCCCGGACCAAGCACCTCCACCCCAAGGGCCTGGGCGTGGGTCTGAAGCACACCGGGACTGACTACCCCGACGAGATCAACGACGAAAGCGCCCTCTACCACTACCCCATTACTGAGCGGCGAGGACAGGACGAAGCCGAGGTGGAGGCCACGAAGACCGCGGCCGAGCTCAAGCTTCCGGTCTTCATGATTTCGGAGCGAGGAAGCCTTCGATCGGTCAAGCTTGCCTGGATCGCCGGCTGGGAGGACCGCAGCAAGCGGTTCCTCGTCACCTTCGGCCCTGAGGCCCCAGCCCGCCTCCTCACCACCGACCGCTCTGATGAAACGCCCTTCGAGCTCGAAGGCAACCGGCGGCGCCGGCGGACCGGGACCGTGACAACCCGCCCTGACCAGGCCCGCTTCAAGCTGGAAGTCTTCCACCGCTACGGACCGGTCTGCCCCCTGTCGGGCATCGCGGTCACCGAAATGCTCGAAGCCGCCCACCTGCGCCCGGTAGCCGCCAACGGCACCTCCGACCCACGCAATGGCCTGCCCCTCAACGCAGCCCTCCACCGCGCATTCGATGCCCACCTCTTCGCTATCCACCCAGTCACCCGAGAGGTCCTCGTCCGGCCCCAAGGCCCCAATCTGGCCCAACTTGGAATCACCAAGACCCATCTGGACGGCCTGGCGAACTACCCCCACCCAGACGCTCTGGCCTGGCGTTACGAAAAGTGGCGCGAGAAGAACAAGCTCACCTCTCCCACCGCGGCATAGCGCCCAGCACCGCCTGAGCGCACTGCTACCTCCGCCGCACGCCGGAGACAACAGAAAGGCCCGGTCAGAACATCTGACCGGGCCTTCCGCTTCTGAGCCGCCTGCGGGATTCGAACCCGCGACCTACGCATTACGAGTGCGTTGCTCTGGCCAACTGAGCTAAGGCGGCACCGTTGCCGTGTGTGGCGGCAACGCGGGCCAGTCTACACAGGTTCGGTGGTGATCCGTAGCCGGGGCGGAGGCGGGGTGGGCGAGGGGGTGGTGGTTGTCGCTTCAATCGGTCTGCGGTGTGACGTTACGATGAGCGCCCCCCCCTGCCGCTCTTCCCCCATCCCGGAGTGCACCGTGTTCGGTGTGAACGACCTGGCGACCTATGTTCTCGGCGCCCTCGTCATCGTCCTGCTGCCCGGCCCCAACTCGCTGTACGTGCTGTCCGTCGCCGCCCGCAAGGGGATCCGCACGGGGTACCGGGCCGCGGCGGGGGTGTTCGTCGGGGACTTCACGCTGATCAGCCTCACCTCGTTGGGGGCCGCCTCGCTGCTGGAGGCCAATCCGGCGGTGTTCGCGGTGGTGAAGTTCGGCGGGGCCGCGTACCTGCTGTGGATCGGGTACGGGATGCTCCGGGCCGCCCGGCAGCTGTGGCGCGAGCGCCGGGCCGGGGACGGGGCCGATCCGGCGGCCGATCCGGAGGCCGAGCCGGTGGCGGAGGCCGGCGAGCGGCCGTTCCGCCGTGCGCTGGTGATCAGCCTGCTGAACCCGAAGGCGATCCTGTTCCTGCTCTCGTTCTTCACGCAGTTCGTGGACCCGTCCTACGGGCAGCCCGCGCTCTCGTTCGGCCTGCTCGGCGGCATCCTGCAGACGTTCAGCGTGCTCTACCTGTCGCTCCTGATCTTCGCCGGCACCACCCTCGCGAGCGCGTTCCGGCGCCGCAAGCGCCTGTCCGCCACGCTGACCAGCGGGGTCGCGGTGCTGTTCGCCGGGTTCGCCGCCAAGCTGGCCGTGTCCTCCGCCTGAGCCTGCCGGCCCGCCGGCTACCGGTCGCAGCGCTTGCCCGGCTCGGGGGCTTCGCCGGTGAGGAGGTACCGGTTGACGGCGGTGTCCACGCAGGCGCTGCGGCGGCCGTAGGCGGTGTGGCCGTCGCCGTCGTAGGTGAGGAGGCGGCCGGACTCCAGCTGGCCGGCCAGGGCCTGGGCCCACGCGTACGGGGTGGCCGGGTCGCGGGTGGTGCCGACGACGACGATCGGGGCGGCGCCGGCGGCGCGGATGGTGTGGGCCGCGCCGGTGGCCCGGACCGGCCAGTAGGTGCAGGCCAGTGCCATCCAGGCCATGTCGCGGCCGAAGTGCGGCGAAACCCGTTCGAAGTCCGGGACGGCCCGCTGGACGTCCTCCGGCCCACCGAAGGGCGCGGGCAGGTCGAGGCAGTTCACGGCGGTGTTGGCGAACATCAGGTTGGGGTAGCTGCCGTCGTTCTCCCGCCCGTAGTAGGAGTCGGAGAGCTTCAGCAGGCCGGTGCCGTCGCCCGCCCGGGCGTCGGAGAGCGCGGTGCGCAGCTTGGGCCAGAGGAAGTCGGCGTAGAGGGCCTGGATGACGCCGGTGGTGGCCTGCGCCTCGGTGAGCCGGCGGCCGTTGTCGGTGGTGGGCAGCGGGTGGGCGTGGACGGCGGCGAACAGGGAGCTGAGCTGTTCGCCGATCCGCTGCTCGGCGCGGCCGAGCGGGCAGTCGTCGCGGGTGGCGCAGTCCTTGGCGAAGGCCGTCCAGGCGGTCTCGAAGCCGCCGGCCTGGGTGCGGTTGCCGGTGACGGAGTCGAGGGACGGGTCCATCGCGCCGTCCAGCACCAGCCGCCCGACCCGGCCGGGGTAGAGGCCGGCGTAGGTGGCGCCGAGGAAGGTGCCGTAGGACTTGCCGACAAAGTTCAGCTTCTCGTCGCCGAGCAGGGCGCGCAGCACGTCCATGTCGCGGGCGGCCTCGACGGTGCTGAGGTGGCCGAGGGCCGGCCCGGTGTGCCGGCGGCAGCCTTCGGCGAACTCCTTGTCGGCGGCCACCAGCGCGTCGACGCCGGACTGGTCCGCGGGGGTCAGGTCGACGGCGGTGTAGGCGTCCATCCGCTCGCCGCTCAGGCAGGTGACCGGGTTGCTGCGGCCCACCCCGCGCGGGTCGAGGCCGACCAGGTCGTACCGGGCGCGCACCCCGCCGTCGTAGGTACGGGCGGCGGTCTCCAGGTACTCGATCGCCGAGCCGCCGGGCCCGCCGGGGTTCAGCAGCAGCGAGCCCAGCCGGGCCGGGGCACCGCCACCGCCCGCGCTCCCCTCCTCCGAGCCCCCGGACGCTCCGGGCGCCTCGGCCGCCCCGGAGCCCCCGGAGGCCACGGACACCGCCCGGGCCGCCGCCAGGGTGAGGTCGCCGTCGCCGGGCCGTTCGTAGTCCAGCGGCACCCGGAAGGTGGTGCACTCGAACCCGCCGTCGCACGGCTGCCAGGCGAGCCGCTGCGCGTAGTACGGCGCGAGCGCGGCCGGGACGGCGGCGGGCAGCGGCTCCAGCGGCGTCGCCCCGGACGCGGCCCTGCCGCCACCCGCCCCGGTCGAGTCCGACGAGGCCGCCGCGGACCCACCGGAGGGCCGCGCGCCGTCCGACCCGGACGGCCCCGAGCTGCACCCGCCCGCCAGCAGCGCCGCCACGAGCATCCCGGCCGCCACCGCCACCCGCCCGTTGCCCCTCATCCGGCTCCCTTCCACTCCTCGACCCCCTGCCACGACGAACCCGCGCACCCGCAGCCGCACGCCCGCGCGCCTACGCCCCGACGACGCGCCGCTGCCCGGTACCCACCCCGGGTACCGGGCAGCGTAACCCCCGTCCGACGCCCGCTCAGGACGCCTTGGTCAGCGTCTCGGCCAGGTACTGCGCCGCCTGCCGGACCAGCCGCAGCCGCTCCCGGTCGGCACTGAAGTCCTGCACGTTGTCCGAGATCCGCACCTCGGCCTTGGCGGCGGGGCCGGCGCCGGACTTGAGGGAGGACTGCAGCTTGCGGGCCGCGTCCAGCCCGGCCGCGTCGGCCTTGGCCGCGGCGAGCAGCAGCTTGGCGGAGCTGCCGGCCGGCGCCTCGGCACCGGTCTGGGTGAGCGCCGCCGCGTCGTACCGGCCGGAGACTGCGGCGGCCGCGCCGTACAGGTCGGGGCGGGCGAGCCCGGCCGCGGCGGCGCAGGGCGCACCGCCCTCGACGCCGAGGGTGCCCCAGGAGGCCGGGCCGGGCGGCAGGGTGCGGAAGGAGGCGGCGATGGTGGTGCGCAGCGTGGCGTCGTCGGCGACGGCGGCCGGCGCGGCGGCGACGAGCTCGCAGGGGTGCGCGGTGCCGTTCGGCGCTTCGGGGGCGACGAGGATGAACGGACGGGCCTTGCCGGTCTGGAGGGCCGAGCCGATGCCCTCGAAGACGTCGGGGACCTCGGCGTCGGCGGTCCTGCTCGGTGTGGCGGCGTGCATCACGACCACCGGGAAGTGCGCGTTCGGCTCCTTCGCGTACTGCGGTGGCAGCCACACCCGGACGTTGCGCGGGCGCCCGTCCGGGCCGAGGACGGCGGACTGCAGCAGTTCCCCGCCGCCCGGGTGCCCGACGCTGTCGAAGCGGCTGGCCACGGCGGGCACCGGAGCCGGAGCCGGAGCCGGAGCCGGAGCCGGAGCCGGAGCCGGAGCCGGGGCCGGAGCGGAAGCCGAAGGCGCGACCGCGGGCGGCACCGCCTGCTGCCGCCCCGCCCCCGCTCCCGCTCCCGCTCCCGCTCCCGCCATCGCTCCCGCCACCGAGTCGCCCACCGGCTCCTCCCGGTCGCCCCGCCCGAGCCCGCCGAACGCCCCGAGCGCGGTGAGCAGCGTCAACGCGGTGACACACACCCCGCAGACCATCGCCCCGCCCGCCCGCAACAGCATCGGCCACCGGTCCCCGGCCAGTTCGTAGGTCTCGGCGGCACGCAGGTCGCGCCAGCGCTGGAGCGCGCCGCGCGCCAGCCAGATCCCGCCGACAGCGGCCGCCAGTAGGGGGATGACGAGGAGCGGACGAACCATGGCACGCACCACCTCGGGAGGAGGGCCGGCACCGGACCGGACCCGGCACCGTACGGGAGGTGACGGCGGCCCGGCGGCGGGCCTTCCGGGCTGGGGAGCGCGGGGCCGGGCGGGGCGCAGTCCGCCCCAGCGTGCACAACGGGCGCAGCGTCACACGCGGGTGCGTCCGGCGCGTACGGCTCGTTCACTCGAAGGTGGGACGTCGGGCCAGCGCCGGGAGGCCTACCGGAGGGCCCCGCCGGGCCTCAGCCCGCGCGCAGCGCCACCGTCATCGCCTCGACGGCGAGCAGCGGGTCGACGTTGCGGTCCAGCGCCACGCGGCAGGCCAGCACCGCCTCGATCCGGCGCAAGGTGCCCTCCGCCGGGCCCGCCTGGGCGACCCGGTCCAGCGCCGGGCGCTGGTCCTCGTTGGCGAGCGCGCCGGTGGAGCCGAGCTGGATGGCGAGAACGTCGCGGTAGAAGCCGAGCAGGTCGAGCAGGGCGACGCCGAGCGTCTCCCGGCGGGTGCGGGTGGCGCGGCTCTTCTGCCGCTTCTCCAGCTCCTTGACGGCCCCGGCCATGCCGCGCGGCGCCTTGCCGCCCTCGGCGGCGCCGTAGGCGGCCTTGAGGTCGTCGGTCTCCTTGGCGTCCTGGGTCTCGGCGAGGGCTTCGGCATCGGCCTTGGCGGTGTCGACCAGGCGCTGGGCGGCGGCCAGGCAGCCGCCCAGGTCGGCGACCTCCAGCGGGATCCGCAGCACCTCGGCACGCCTGGTCCGGGCCTGCTCATCGACGGCGAGGCGGCGCGAGCGCTCGATGTCGCCCTGCCCGGCGAGCGCGGCGAGCCGGGCCGTCGCCGGGTCGACGCCGTCGCGCCGCACCAGCGTGTCGGCGACGGCCTCGGCGGCGGGCGTGCGCAGCACCAGCAGGCGGCAGCGCGAGCGGATGGTGGGCAGCACGTCCTGGACGGAAGGGGCGCAGAGCAGCCAGACGGTGCGCGGGGAGGGCTCCTCCACGCCCTTGAGCAGCGCGTTGGCGGCGGCCTCGGTGAGCCGGTGGGCGGCGTCGACCAGGATCACCGACCAGCGGCCGCCGGTCGGGTAGCTGGAGGCGCGCAGGACCAGGTCCCGCATGTCGCCGACCCCGATGGACAGGCCGTCGGTCCGCACGTACTTCACGTCGGCGTGGCTGCCGGCCAGCACGGTGTGGCAGCCCTCGCAGAACCCGCAGCCGGGCGTGCCGCCGAGCGCGAGGTCGGGGCTGGTGCACTGGAGGGCGGCGGCGAAGGAGCGTGCGGCCGTGACCTGCCCGGCACCGGGCGGGCCGGTGAACAGCCAGGCGTGCGTCATCAGGGAGGCGTTCCCGCCCTGGCCGGGGGCGGCGCCGCGGCCGGCCTCGACCGTCGCCCCGGCCGCCCGGGCGGCGGCGGTCAGCTGCTCGACCACCCGCTCCTGGCCCACCAGGTCGTCCCAGACGGCCACTGCTGCTCCCAAGCTCCGTACGGCAGCGCTCCCGGCGCCTCTTCCCCGCCGTCGAGCATACGTGTCCGCTCCGACAGCCACTGCTCCGTCCGGGTCACCCCGGTCCGGGTCGGGGCCGGTACGGACGACGAACGACGGACGGCGCCGCCGGAGGCCACTGCCCCGGCGACGCCGCCCGCTCCCGTCACGAAGGCGCCGGGCCTCAGCCCCGGCGGCCCCAGCGCCGGCCCTTGCCCTTGCCGTCGCCCTTGCCCTCGCCGTCGCCCTTGCCGCCGACCGCGCCGGAGTCGTCCGCGCCGCGCTGCTGCGCGCCGTCGCCCTGGCCGGGCTCACCCCAGCGGTCCCACTCGTCGCGCGAGCCGAGCAGGGTGTCGGTCAGGCTCGGCAGGTCGTCCAGCGGGGTCTCCTCGGCCCACTCCGGCCGGGGCCGCTCGGCGGTCGGCTGCTCCACGGCGGGCCGATCGGCGGGCTGCCCGACGACCGGCTGCCGGGCGTCGACCACCGGCAGCTCCCGGGTGCTGTCCGCCGGCTCGCCGGGACGGCCCGGCTCGATCCGCGGCAGCACGGCGGTCTCGTCGGCGGCCGGCACCTTCGGCAGCACCGCGGTCTCGTCGACGGCGGGAACCTTCGGCAGCACGGCGGTCTCGTCGACGGCCGGCACAGCCGGTACGGCCGGAACGCGCGGCAGCACCGCCGTCTCGTCCACCCCCGGAGCGGCCTGAGCGGCCGCCTGCCGGTCGCGCAGCGACAGCTCCCGCGTCGTCTCGTCCCCGACCCCCGCGACAGCCTGCGACGCACCGTCCGCCGAGCCACCCGCCGCACCGTCCGACGCACCGCCCCGCGGCGCGTCCCCGACCGCCCGCAGCTCGGTGGTCACCGCCTCCCCGGGCACCGCCCGCTCCGCGGCCCGGTTCGCTGCCGTCTCCGCGGCCGCGGCAGCCGCAGCGGCTGCCGCGAGCGCCGCGGCCTGCGCCAGCCGGGCCTCCTCGGCCCGCTGCAGCGCCTCCTCCGCCCGACGCCGCTGCTCCTCGCGGGCGAGCTCCCGCTGCCGCTGCAGCTCGGCCCGGGCGGCCGCCTCGTCGGCGATCCGCTTGCGCTCGGCGGCCTCCGCCGCGAGCCGCGCCTCCTCGGCGGTCCGGCGCGCGGCCTCTTCCTCGGCCCGGCGGCGTGCGTCCTCCTCCGCGCGGCGGCGGGCCTCCTCCTCGGCCTTGCGCCGCGCCTCGGCGGCGGCCCGCTCGGCCTCCTCCTTGGCGAGCCGTTCCGTCTCGGCCTGCTTGGCACGCAGCTGGGCGAGCACTTCCTGCCGCTTGCGCTCGGCGGCCTCCTCCTCGGCCTTCTTCCGCGCCTCCTCGGCGGCGCGCCGCTCGGCCTCCTCCCGGGCCAGCCGTTCCCGTTCGGCGCGGGCGGCCTTCTCCTGCTCGGAGAGCGGCAGCTCGCGGTCGAGCCGGTGCCGGATGGCGGTGGTGACGAAGCCGGGCGCCTGGCTGCCGTCGACGACGAGGTAGCGCGCCGGGTCGGCGGCGGCGAGGGCGAGGAAGCCGGCCCGGACCCGCTGGTGGAACTCGGTGGGCTCGGATTCGAGCCGGTCGAGCGCCTCGGTGAAGCGCTCCCGGGCCTTGGTCGGGTCGACGTCGAGGACGACGGTCAGGTCGGGCAGCAGCCCGCCGGTGGCCCAGCGGGAGATCCGGGCGACCTCGGTGGCGGCCAGGTCGCGGCCGGCGCCCTGGTAGGCGATGGAGGAGTCCATGTACCGGTCGGTGATGACGACGGCGCCGCGGGCGAGGGCCGGCCGGATGACGTTCTCGACGTGCTCGGCCCGGTCGGCGGCGTAGATCAGTGCCTCGGCACGGTGCGACAGGCCGGTGTTGCCGACGTCCAGGACGAGGCCGCGCAGCCGCTGCCCGACCGGGCTGCCGCCGGGCTCGCGGGTGAGCACGACCTCGTGGCCCTTGCCGCGGATCCACTCGGCGAGCGCCTGGGCCTGGGTGGACTTGCCGGCACCGTCGCCGCCTTCGAGGGCGATGAAGAATCCGGTGCCCGCGCCCCGGTGCGGCGCCGGGCCGCTGCTGCCGCGCAGCGCGTCGACCAGGTCGCGGCCGAACGGCGCGGTGCCGCGCCGGTCGTCGGTGCGCAGCAGCACGACGGCGGCGAGCGCCAGCGTGAGCAGCCCGGAGGTGGCGACGGCGAGGGCCGCGCCGCCGTGGATGAAGGTGAAGGAGCCGGGTTCGACGGTGCCGTACTCGACGTCCCCGTAGCCGGCGGCGATCAGCGGCACGGCGACCAGCGCGGCGCCGACGACGGCCCGCAGGACGGCGTCCACGTGCTCGGCGACCTTCGGCAGCCGGGCCTCCTCGACCTCCTGGGCGAGCAGGGCGCGCCCGGCCGAGACCACGATCCCGGCGGCCAGCGCGGCCAGCACGGTGAGCAGCAGGACGAGCACGAAGTCCAGCACCAGCCCGGCGAGGATCAGCGCCACGCCCTCGGTGAGCAGGGCGAGCGCGAGCAGCCGGCGGCGGGAGAGCGAGGGCAGCACGGCCCGGGTGAGCCGGGCCCCGAGGGCGGGCGCGCCGGCGGCGGCGAGCACCAGCAGGCCGTAGCCGATCGGTCCGGCGCGGTGCTCGGCGGCGGTCAGCAGCGCGAGCGAGACGACGCCGGCCATCGAGGCGAAGGCGGCGGCGACTGCGAAGGTGAAGTACGGGGCGCTGCCGGTGCGGCCCTTGCCGAGCGCGGGGCCGGGGGTCGCGTCGGTGGGGGCGCGCAGGCCGGTGAGCGGCGAGTGCGGGGCGACGGCGACCGGGCCGAGTGACAGCTGCTGGAGGTACGTCCGGGTGGCCGCGGCGGCGGACAGGCCGGCCGCGCCGAGGGCCGCGAAGGTCAGCTGGTGGGCGCGCAGCCAGTCCGAGCCGAGCGCCGCGCCGATGTTGTTGACGAGGGTGAACGCGACCAGGCCGAGGGCCGCGAGCGGCACGGTGACCCAGCCGGTGAAGCGGTCGATGCTCCGGACGGTGTCGAGGTTGGCGGCGGAGGGCCGCTGCTCGGCGCGCGGCGCGTAGGGGTCGGCGGGCGGCAGCAGGCCGGGGACGGCGGCGGCCCGGGCGATCCCCCGGACGCTCTCGGCGGCACCGGTGACGAAGACGGTGGCGAGCAGCACGTAGACGGCGGCGCCGGAGGGCTTCGGCCCGGAGCTCAGCCAGACGGCCCACCAGGGCGCGAGGCCGATCAGCAGGGCGCGCAGCGCGTCGGCGCCGAACAGCGTCCAGCGGCGGTCGAGCTTGCCCGCGACGAGTTGGTGCACCGGCCCGAGCAGCGCGACGCCGACCAGCCCGTTCGCCAGCACCCGCACGGCGAAGACCGCGGCGAGGGCGAAGGCGAGGCTGCGCGGCAGGTCGCCGAACGAGCCCCCCTGGGCGGCGGCGATCACGGTGAGCGCGGCCAGCACCAGCAGGGCGAGCCGATCGGCGGCACTGCCGATCAGCTGGGTGGTCCACAGCCGCCGGTAGGGGCGGGTCCGCAGCAGTGCCCGGGCCCGGTCGACCGGGGTCCCGGCGGGCGCGACCTCCGGCAGGTCGGGCACGGCGGCTCTGGCGGCCGGGGCGGCGCTGGGGGTGGGCTGCTCCTCGCTCGTCATACGGTCAGCGTAGCGGGCGGGGGTTGGCCGGAATGAGACGAACGGGGTTCCGGATCCGGCTCAGCACCGGCTTGTGACGATCCCCGCACAGACCTCGGGCCCGCGCCCCTCTCCGGGAGCGCGGGCCCGACGCCACTGGTGGAGGATCAGTCCTCTTCGGTGGCCGCGGTCTTCTTCGCCGCCGCCGTGGCGGTGGTCTTCTTGGCCGCCGTCTTCTTCGCGGGGGTCGCCTTCGCGGTGGTCGTCTTGGCCGCCGTCTTCTTGGCCGCGGTCTTCTTCGCCGTCGTCTTCTTCGCGGCCGTCTTGGTGGCGGTCGCCTTCTTCGCCGGGGCCTTCTTCGCCGCCTTCTTCACCGGCCCGCGGGCCCGCTTCTCGGCGAGCAGCTCGTAGCCGCGCTCCGGCGTGATCGTCTCGACGTCGTCGTCCTTGCGCAGCGTGGCGTTGGTCTCGCCATCGGTCACGTACGGGCCGAAGCGGCCGTCCTTGACCACCACCGGGCGCTCGCTGACCGGGTCGGTGCCCAGCTCCTTGAGCGGCGGGGCGGCGGCGGCCCGGCCGCGCTGCTTGGGCTGGGCGTAGATCGCCAGCGCCTCTTCGAGGGTGACGGTGAAGAGCTGGTCCTCGCTGGTGAGCGAGCGCGAGTCGGTGCCGCGCTTGAGGTACGGGCCGTAGCGGCCGTTCTGCGCGGTGATCTCCACGCCCTCGGCGTCGGTGCCGACGACGCGCGGCAGCGAGAGCAGCCGCAGCGCGTCCTCCAGGGTGACGGTGTCCAGCGACATCGTCTTGAACAGCGAGGCGGTGCGCGCCTTGACCGCGTTCTTGCCGGTCTTGGGCGTGCCCTCGGGCAGGATCTCGGTCACGTACGGGCCGTAACGGCCGTCCTTGGCGACCAGCATGTTGCCGCTGACCGGGTCCGGGCCGAGCTCGAAGTCGCCGCTGGGCTTGGCCAGCAGTTCCTCGGCCAGCTCGACGGTGAGCTCGTCCGGCGGCAGCTCGTCCGGGATGTCGGCGCGCTGGCCGGGCTCGCCCTCGACCTCGGAGGCGCGCTCGACGTACGGGCCGTAGCGGCCGACCCGCAGGGTGATGGCGTCGCTGACCTTGAACGAGCTGATCTCCCGGGCGTCGATCGCGCCGAGGTCGGTGACCAGCTCCTTGAGGCCGCCCAGGTGGTCGCCGTCGCCGTTGCCGGCCTCGGCCGCACCGCCGGCGGCGCCCTCGCCCTCGCCGAAGTAGAAGCGCTTCAGCCACGGCACGGACTGCGCCTCGCCGGCGGCGATCCGGTCGAGGTCGTCCTCCATCTTCGCGGTGAAGTCGTAGTCGACCAGCCGGCCGAAGTGCTTCTCCAGCAGGTTGACCACGGCGAAGGAGAGGAACGACGGGACGAGCGCCGTGCCCTTCTTGAAGACGTACCGGCGCTGGATGATCGTGTCGATGATCGACGCGTAGGTGGAGGGGCGGCCGATCTCCCGGTCCTCCAGCTCCTTGACCAGCGAGGCCTCGGTGTAGCGGGCCGGCGGCTTGGTGGCGTGGCCCTCCGGGCTGATCCGCTCGGCGGCCAGCGGGTCGCCCTGGGCGACCCGCGGCAGCCGGCGCTCGCGGTCGTCGAGCTCGGCGTTCGGGTCGTCGGCGCCCTCGACGTAGGCCTTGAGGAAGCCGTGGAAGGTGATGATCTTGCCGGAGGCGGAGAACTCGACGTCCCGGCCGTCCGCGGCGGCGCCGCCGACCCGGACGGTGACGGACTGGCCGACCGCGTCCTTCATCTGGGAGGCGACGGTGCGCATCCAGATCAGCTCGTACAGCTTGAAGTCGTCACCGGTCAGGCCGGTCTCGGCCGGGGTGCGGAAGCGGTCGCCGGAGGGGCGGACGGCCTCGTGCGCCTCCTGCGCGTTCTTGACCTTGCTGGCGTAGGTACGCGGCGCGTCCGGCAGGTAGTCGGCGCCGTACAGCTGGGTGACCTGCGCGCGGGCCGCGGAGATCGCGGTGTCCGACAGGGTGGTGGAGTCGGTACGCATATAGGTGATGAAGCCGTTCTCGTACAGCTTCTGGGCCACCTGCATGGTCCGCTTGGCGCCGAAGCCCAGCTTGCGGCTGGCCTCCTGCTGGAGCGTGGTGGTGCGGAACGGCGCGTACGGCGAGCGGCGGTACGGCTTGGACTCGACGCTGCGGACGCTGAACGCGGTCTGCGCCAGGGCGGCGGCCAGCTGCCGGGCGGCCTGCTCGTCCAGGTGCAGGGTGTTGGTGCTGCCCGCCTTCAGCCGGCCGTCCGAGCCGAAGTCACGGCCGGTGGCGATCCGCTTGCCGTCGACGCTGGCCAGTCGGGCGCCGAACGTCTCCGGGTCGGCGGAGTCCGCCGGGGTGCGGCCGGTGCCGAAGGTGCCGACCAGGTCCCAGTACGAGGCGGTGCGGAAGGCGATGCGCTCGCGCTCGCGCTCGACCACCAGACGGGTCGCGACGGACTGCACGCGGCCCGCCGACAGCTTCGGCATGACCTTCTTCCACAGCACCGGCGAGACCTCGAAGCCGTACAGCCGGTCGAGGATGCGGCGGGTCTCCTGGGCGTCGACCAGGCGCTGGTTGAGCTCGCGCGGGTTGGCCACCGCCTCCTGGATCGCCGTCTTGGTGATCTCGTGGAACACCATGCGGTGCACCGGCACCTTGGGCTTGAGCACCTGCTGGAGGTGCCACGCGATGGCCTCGCCCTCGCGGTCCTCATCGGTGGCGAGGAAGAGCTCGTCGGACTCCGCGAGCAGCGACTTCAGCTTGCTGACCTGCGACTTCTTGTCCGCGTTGACCACGTAGATCGGCGCGAAGTCATGGTCGACGTCGACCCCGAGGCGGCGCACCTCGCCGGTGTACTTGTCCGGCACCTCGGCCGCGGTGCTGGGGAGGTCGCGGATGTGCCCGACGCTCGCCTCGACGATGTAGCCGGGGCCGAGGTAGCCCTTGATCGTCTTCGCCTTGGCCGGCGACTCGACAATGACGAGTCGCTGTCCGTGCGCGGTCTCGCTGCTCGGGGACACCTTCGCTCTTCTCTCCCGGTCCTTTATACGGCTGGTCGGCGCCGACAGCACGGGCTGCGCTCCGCCCGACCCCGCCACCGTCCCGGGGCAGCCGCTGCACGACGACCCCACCAGCGGAGTGTGACCGTACCCCGGCCACCCTTGTCAAACGGACGGATACCGCTTTTTCACTTCCCGGGCTCACCGACGCCACTCGAACGGTAACCCGATGCCGCGGGTTCCCGCCCCGTGGAGGGGGGCTTCGGCGGGTTCGGGAGGATGGAATGACGAATTTCAAGATCTGTCAACGGAAATCCGACGGACCGTCCGCCGCCGGCGGCCCGCGACCAGGGCGGTGGCGACGGCGTACGAGGAGGTGCGAGGGGGTACCGGGGGGTGCGAGGGCGCGCGGGGTGGGGCCGCCGTCAGGGGTGGGCCGCCGTCACCGGTGGGCCGGCGTCACTGGTGAGCCGCGGCCAGCAGACCGGATCCCGCCAGCAGGCAGGCCGCCCCGAGCGCGCTCCACAGCAGGTCGGTGACCGCCGCCCGGCCGGCCTCTCCCGCCGCCAGCACCGCCCGACACGGCCGCCGCGGGTCGTAGCAGATCCGCACCGAGGTGCCGGGGGCGAAGCGGTCCGGACGGCGCAGCGGGGTGTGGCCGCGCGGGCGGGTGAGCACCAGCTCCGCGAGCAGGGCCCCGCCGGAGCCCGGGCCGTCGGCCGGGGGCCGCACGGCGAAGGAGAGCAGCGGCGCGCTGTCGAGCTGGCCGTGCGGGTCG
Organism: Streptomyces rubellomurinus; assembly: GCF_000961885.1. GTDB lineage: Bacteria > Actinomycetota > Actinomycetes > Streptomycetales > Streptomycetaceae > Kitasatospora > Kitasatospora rubellomurina. The sequence continues at coordinate 60,733 of NZ_JZKH01000036.1, read as the reverse complement.
GCCTCGGCGACGACCGTCGCCACCGCCGGCACCCCGCGCAGGCGCACCCGGTGGCGCAGGCGCGCTTCGGCGGCGCACCAGAGCAGCAGCGCGCCACCGAAGAGGGCGAGGACCAGCCCGCCCACCGTCGCCGTCGTCGTGTCCACCCCTGCCCCCGGCTCCCCAGCCCCGTCCACAGCCTGTGGACAGAGCCTCACAGCACGGGGCCAACGAGGGTGGGCCGCAGGGCGACCGCCGGACGAACCAGGAGGTACGGGCAGGTGAACCGGCCCGTACCGACAGGCCCTACCGCGCCGGCGCGATGAACCCCTGCTCGGTCAGCAGCCGCAGCGACTCCGGCACCCGGTCCCGCAGGACGACCCGATCCTCGCCGAGCAACTGCGCGATGGCGTCCACGATCTCGCCCGCCGACAGCGTCCCGTCGCAGACCCCGACGAAGCCGGCACCCACCGTGTCCACCTTGGTGGCCCGGCGCATGCCGCGGTTGTGACGCAGGATCACGTGCTCCGGGTCCTCCGCCCCCGGCGCGCCGACCTGCTCCTGGACCACCTCGTCCGCGAGCACGTAGCGGGCGGCGAGCAGGCCCGCGTCGTCGTGCGAACGCAGGAACTCCTGCCGGTCGAACCACTCCTCGATGTGCGGGCCGAGCGGCTGCTCCACCGGGTGCGGCCACTCCTCCACCCGGACGGTCGGGCGCTCGGCACCGCTCGCCCGCAGGGTGATCCAGCCCATGCCGATGCCCTCGACCCGGGCCGCCTCGAAGGCGTCCAGCCACTCGCCGTACCGGGCCTGGTAGTCACCGCCCGGGCCGCGGTGGTCGCCGCCGTCGCGCAGCCACAACTCGGCGTACTGGGAGACGTCCTGGACCTCGCGCTGGACCACCCAGGCGTCCAGCCCGGTGCCCGCCACCCAGCCGGCCAGCCGCTCGTGCCAGTCCTCGCCCTTGACGTGCTGCCAGTTGGCGAGCAACTGGCAGTAGCCGCCCGGCTCCAGGTGCGCGGCGGCCGAACGCACCAGGCTGCGGCACAGGTCGTCGCCGGCCATGCCGCCGTCGCGGTAGGTGAACCGGCCGGCCGGCGAGATCACGAACGGCGGGTTGGAGACGATCAGGTCGAACTTCCGCTCCCCGACCGGCTCGAAGAGGCTGCCCGCGAGCACCTCGGTCCGGTCGAAGCCGGAGAGCGCCAGGGTCAGTTCGGTGAACCGCAGGGCGCGCGGGTTGAGGTCGGTGGCGGTGACCTGCTGGGCGTGCCGGGCCGCGTGCAGCGCCTGCACGCCGGAGCCCGAACCGAGGTCCAGCGCGGCCCGGACGGGGCGGCGCACGGTGATGTTGGCCAGCGTGGTCGAGGCACCGCCGACACCGAGCACCAGGTCCTGGCGGGCCACCCCGTGCTCGGTCACGCCGGAGCCGATGCCGCCCGCGCCACCCACCGCGCAGCCCAGGTCGGAGACCACCCAGGCATCCGAACTGGGCATCCCGGCAACCTCGTTGGCGTACGGCCGGACGTCCACGGTGGCACGCACCAGCTCGCCGTCCGGGCGCAGCCAGCCGTCCGCCAGGCAGTCCTCCACCGGCAGCACGGCGGCGGCCGCCCGGTACGGCACCGGCTGCTGCAGCAGGAACAGCCGCACCAGGGTCTCCAGCGGGCTGCCGCCACGGGTGGCGCGCAGGGCCGGCACCGTCTCGCTGCGGGCCAGCGCCGCGTAGCCGGTGGGCCCGAGCAGGTCCAGGCAGCCATCGGCGGTGAAGGAGGCGGCGAGCAGCGCCTCGCGCAGCTTGGCGAGGCGGGTCGGGTCGAGAACGGGGCTACTGGTCACCCCGCCATTGTCCCCCGCCCCGCCCCCACCAGGGGCCAGGGGCCACTCGCCACGGCGGCCCCGCGCCCTCGCCCTGCCGGGCGTGCGGCCCGTCCTGGATCAGCTCGCGCTGGGGGCCGGGGTGGCCGGAGCGGTCGCGCTCGGGGTGGGCGTGGCCGCAGGAGCCGCACTGCCCGTAGCTCCGGGCGCGGGGGTGCCGCTGGGCGCGGACGTACCACTGGGCGCGGGCGTTCCGGCGGCCGTACCGGCGCTCGGGGTCGCCGGCGCGCCACTGGCGCCACCGCTCGCGCCGGCGCTCGGCGTGGCGGACGAGCCGGCCGGCGCGGGCTTGCACCCCTCCTGCTTTGCCATGGCCGCACCGAGGTCACCGCGCTGCAGCTTGCTCTGCGCCTCGGTGGACAGCGAGGCCAGCTGCTGCAGCTGGTCGGAGATGCCGCGCAGCCCGTCCGAGAACTTCGACTGGTCGTCGGTGGCCAGCGCGTCCAGCTTCTTCTGGACGTCCAGGTAGCCGTCCGAGGCCTTCTTCAGCTCGGCCACGGCGTCCTTCTGCAGGTTCGCGCCGTCCGTCACCTTGGGCGCCCCGGCCGCGTCGATCGCGGCCCCGATGTCCTGGTTGGTCTTGGCGAGGCGCCCGATGTCCGTCGAGAGCCGCTTCTTCAGGTCGGCGGGGGTCTCGCCGGTCTTGACCTGGCCGGTGTCGGCGAGCGCGGCCTGCGCCTGGGCGATCGGGTCCTTGGCAGCGCCGCAGACGTTCGTCGCCCAGGACTCCAGCTGCTTGCTGTTGTCGTCGCCGCAGGCGACGGCGCCGAACGCGAGCAGCACGCCGAGGGCGGGTACGGCCAGCAGTCGCTTGTTCACCGGGAGAGGCCTTTCGGTTCGGTCGTCGTCGGTCGTCATCGGTCGTCTTCGGTCGTCTTCGGTCGTCGAACCTACACGGCCGTTGTCGCCCTCCCGGTTCCCCGCCCCCGGCGAACGCTCGGGCCGGCTCCCCCCTGATCGGCTCGCCCGGCCGTCACTCGACGCCCGTGCGAGTCGGCACGCGGCGCACGGGCGGGCGTGCCGAAGTGACCGCCGGCGTGGCGGCTGGATCAGGGTGCGGATCCGAAGGAACGGGCTCTTGCGCGGCAGGGGTCCGATCAACGGGATTCACGCGATCGGCGAGGTCGACCGAATCGGGGTGACCGGTCACCGGACCAGGGCCGCGCCGGAAGCAACGAACCGCGGGGAACGACGAACCATCGACGCCGTCCCGGAGACCGGACGAGAAACGGGTCCGGGGCGTGAAGCCTGCTCGACGTCCGGTTCAGAGCCGGCTGAGGGCTGGCTGAAGAACCGGCTCAGGGCCGGTTCAGACCGCCACGGAGGCGACCGAGACCGGCCAGCTCATCCGGATCAGCCCGCCGCCCGCGCCGTTGGTGACCTCAAGGTCCTCCACCAGGCCGGTGATCACGGCGAGGCCCAGGGTGTCCTCGTCCGGGTCGCCGCCACCGGCGGCGCCGGGGGCCGGGACGGCGGCGGGGCCGGCCTCGTCCTCGACCTCGATGAGGAAACGCTTCTCCTGATCGGTCAGCGCGACCCTCACCGTGCCGCCGATGCCGCCACGCTGGTGCAGGCCGACCGCGCGGGAGCAGGCCTCGCCGACCGCGAGCCGTACCTCGTCGAGCACCGACTCGTCGACCCCGGCCCGTCTGGCGACGGCCGCGGCGACCAGGCGGGCCGTCCGCACGTGCTCGGGAAGCGCACTGAATCGAAGTTCGACGGTTGCCATCTCTCCCCCTCGGGGTGCTCCGACCGGGGCCGGGCGTGCGGCCCCTGCGGGCCGGTCGAACCGGCCCCGGGGCGGCCGGGGACGCCGGGACCGTGCTTGGCCCCGGTACCCCGGACGCGTGGAACGGGGCGGGCCGGCCCGCGAGGACCGGCCCGGCCGTGTCAGTCGGTCGCCTGGACCGCGTCGTCCACCGAGGTGTGGATCGGGAAGACCTTGGTCAGGCCGGTGATGCGGAAGATCTTCAGGATGCGCTCCTGGTTGCACACCAGGCGGAGCGAACCCTCGTGGGCACGCACCCGCTTCAGGCCGCCCACCAGCACACCGAGACCGGTCGAGTCGAGGAAGTCCACGCCTTCCATGTCGACGACGAGGTGGTACTTGCCGTCGTTGACGAGCTCGACCAGCTGCTCGCGCAGCTTCGGGGCGGTGTACACATCGATCTCGCCGCCAACCTCGACGACCGTACGATCGCCGACTGCGCGGGTCGACAGGGACAGGTCCACGGAACCTCCAGCACCTTGCCTTGCTACGTCATGTGCGATCCTCGGCCGGACGGCCGCCACCGCATGGTCGCGAGCCCGGGCGCGCCCAGCCAACGCGTGGCAAGCCTCAGCGCTGCGACCCACGGCCATACGGCCGTCACGGCCACATTCAACCACCTGCGACCATGCCCGCACGATGGCTTACGACGATTCTCCGTCACGCCGGTGACACACTGGGTCCCCATGCCGCCCCGACACAGCCTGCCCGAGGCACTGCTCACGACCCTGTCCACCAGCCGGGGGCGGTCCGATCGGCTCACCCATACGGAGCACCTTCCCGCGCGACCTGCGCGTTATTCGCCGTGGCCCGACACGATCCGACCGGAGATCATCGCCGCCGCGCACGCCGTGAGCGTGGAACAGCCCTGGGCGCACCAGGCAGAAGCGATGGAACTGGCCAAAACCGGCCAGACTGTGGTGATCGCCACAGGCACCGCCTCGGGCAAGTCGCTGGGCTACCTGGCGCCGGTGCTCAGCGACCTGCTGGACGGCACCGAGGCCCGCAACGGGCGCGGCGCCACCGCCCTCTACCTGGCGCCGACCAAGGCCCTCGCCGCCGACCAGCGCCGCCGGGCCGCCGAACTCGCCCCGCCCAGGGTCCGGTCCGCCCTCTACGACGGCGACACCCCGACCGAGGAACGCGAGTGGGTACGCCAGTATGCGTCCTACGTGCTCACCAATCCGGACATGCTGCACCGGGGCATCCTGCCCGCGCACGCCCGCTGGGCCTCCTTCCTCAAGGTGCTGCGCTACGTGGTGATCGACGAATGCCACAGCTACCGGGGCGTGTTCGGCTCGCACGTCGCCCAGGTGCTGCGTCGGCTGCGCCGCATCTGCGCCCGCTACGGTTCCTCACCCACCTTCCTGCTCGCCTCCGCCACCACCGCCGACCCGGCCGTCACCGCCCGGCGCCTCACCGGCCTGCCCGCCGTCGCCGTCACCGAGGACGCCTCGCCGCGCGGACCGATGGTCTTCGGGCTCTGGGAGCCGCCGCTGACCGAGAACGTCGGCGAGCACGGCGCCCCGGTGCGCCGCACCGCCACCGCCGAGGCCGCGCACCTGCTGACCGACCTGGTCGAACGGCAGACCCGGACGGTCGTCTTCGTCCGCTCCCGCCGCGCCGCCGAACTCGTCGCCCTGCAGGCCCAGGACCAGCTCGGCCGGCCGCTCGCCGACCGGGTGGCCGCCTACCGCGGCGGCTACCTCGCCGACGAACGCCGCGCCTTGGAGCGCGAACTGCACTCCGGCCGACTGCTCGGCCTCGCTTCCACCTCCGCCCTCGAACTCGGCGTCGACGTCTCCGGCCTCGACGCCGTCCTGATGGCCGGCTACCCCGGCACCCGGGCCTCGCTCTGGCAGCAGGCGGGCCGGGCCGGCCGCGAGGCCCAGGGCGCCCTGGCCGTCCTGATCGCCCGGGACGACCCGCTGGACACCTACCTGGTGCACCACCCGGAGGCGCTGTTCGCGGCCCCGGTCGAGGCCACCGTGCTCGACCCCGACAACCCGCACGTGCTCGCCCCGCACCTGTGCGCGGCCGCCGCCGAACTCCCGCTGACCGACGCCGACCTGGAGCTGTTCGGGCCCTCCACGGCGCCGCTGCTGCCCGTCCTGGAACGGCGCGGCCTGCTGCGCCGGCGCGGGGACGGATCCTGGTACTGGACCCGCCGCGAACGCGCCGCCGACGCCGTCGACCTGCGGGGCAGCGGCGGCAGCCCGGTGCAGATCGTCGAGGCGGACACCGGCCGACTGCTCGGCACGGTCGATGCGGCGGCCTCCCACACCACCGTCCACACCGGGGCCGTCCACCTCCACCAGGGCCGCACCTACCTGGTCCGGGAGTTGGACCTGGACAACTCGGTCGCCCTGGTCGAACCGGCCAACCCGCCGTACAGCACGGCCGCCCGTGACATCACCTCCATCTCCGTCCTCGACACCGACACCACCGTCCACTGGGGCGAGGGCCGGCTCTGCTTCGGCTCCGTGGAGGTGGTCAACCAGGTGGTCGGCTACCTCCGGAAGCGGATCTCCACCGGGGAGATCATGGGCGAGACCAAGCTCGACCTGCCGCCCCGCACCCTGCGCACCCGCGCGGTCTGGTGGTCCGTCACCGAGGACCAGCTGCTCGACGCGGAGATCCCGCTCGACCAGCTGCCCGGTGCGGCCCACGCCGCCGAGCACGCCTCGATCGGCCTGCTGCCGCTGTTCGCCACCTGCGACCGGTGGGACATCGGCGGCGTCTCCGTCCCGCTGCACCCCGACACCGGGCTGCCGACCGTGTTCGTGTACGACGGCCATCCGGGCGGGGCCGGCTTCGCCGAACGCGGCTTCCGGCGGGCCGCCCAGTGGCTGACGGCCACCCGCGAGGCGATCGCGGCCTGCGAGTGCGAGCGCGGCTGCCCGTCCTGCGTCCAGTCGCCCAAGTGCGGCAACGGGAACGACCCGCTGGACAAGGCGGCCGCCGTCCGGCTGCTGGACGTCCTGCTGGCCGGAGCCCCGCGCCCGGACGGCCCACCGAGCCCCGGCCCGGTGGAGGGGGAGGCGAAGGAGTCATGAGCCCCCGGCCGCGCCGAGGCCGTCCTCGGCGGCGGTGACCGCGGCCCGCACCGGTCCGGCCCGGGCCCTCGCCCTGGCCGGGCCGATCGGCAGCCGCACCGGCAGCCCACCGACCCGCACCTCGGCCACCACCTCGACCGCGTCCGCCGACCGGTCCACCGTGCAGGACACCACCGCGGCGCCCTGGGCCGAGGCGATCCCCACGGCCCGCCCGCACCCGCCGTCCTGGTCCAGCAGCAACCGGTCCGCCGCCGCGAGGGCCGCCAGATCGGCGGCGGACTCGGCCCGGTGCCGGGCGGCGACCGCCGCTGCGACCGTGATCGTCGCGGCGAACACCGCCGTACCCAGCATCGCCAGCGCGAGCACCCAGACCGTCGCCGAACCGGCATCCGGCCCGTACCCGCCCGTCGCGGCCGCCCGGGCGGTACGGGCGCGCGCCCACCGCCCCGCCACCGGGCACCGCCCGGTCAGGCCGGCCAACGGCCCTCACCTCCTTCCTCGATCCCGGTCAGCACGTCCTCCCGTGCGGCCACGGCGGCCGCACCGACCCGCACCGCGAGCAGCGCGCCCAACCGGCCCGGCGCCGCGGACGGCGCCTCCACCTCGACCCGTACCGTGTCGGCCGCCAGCGACACCCGTACCCGCACCCCCGGCGGGCCCGCCGCGCGGGCGAGTTCGGCCGCATCCGCCTCGCCCCGGGCGGCCGCCCGGGCGCCGACCCGGGCGGCGTCCACGCAGCGGATCTGCGCGGACGCCGCGAGCACGCCCCAGATCAACATCACGGCGAGCAGGACGAGCGCCGGCAGGGCCACCGCCGTCTCCGCGGTGACGAAGCCCGCGTCACCCCGGCGGCTCGGCCGCAGCGACCAGGCCCGGCCGCCGCACACCGCCCGCCGACTAGGTCGCATGGAGTGCCCGCTCCAGTAGGTCGGTCAGTGCCCCCGTCACCGACGCACTGGTCACCACCTTGTAGAGCCCGGCCGCGAGGGCGCACGCCCCCAGCGTCCCGACGGCGTACTCAGCCGTGGTCATCCCGGCATCCGACCGGCCCCGGCGCCGGGCCATCCGGCGCACCCCGCAAGCCACCCGGCGGCTCCTCCGCCGCCAGGGCCCGGGCAACTGCCCGAGCTCGCGCCCGGAACCGGGCCCCGTCACGATCACCGCAGTCATGAAGTCCTCCTGATCTTGGATTCCGAATCCCGTTCCGATCACACAGCCGACCGACCATCCGTCACATCGCCTCGGCGAACCTGCTGGTGAGCCCGACGACCACCGGCACCACGCCGATCAGCACGAAGGCCGGCAGGAAGCAGAGCCCGAGGGGCGCGGTGGCGAACACCCCCGCCCGCCGGACCCGGGCGTGGGCCGCCCGGGCCGCCGCCGTCCGCTGCCGCTGGGCGAGCTCGACCAGCGGCAGCGCTGCCGGGGCCCCGCCGAGGGTCGTCCGGAGCAGGCAGCGGGCCAGCGGAGCCAGCACCGGGTGCTGCTCGCCCAGCCGGTCCCAGCACAGCTCCGGCGGCGCCCCCAGGGCCAGTTCGGCCCCGATCGCGACCAGCCGTGGCCCCAGCGGGGCGTCCACGCTCCGCCCGACCGCCGCCACGGCCGCCGAGGGCGAGGCCGCCGACCCCAGGCAGGCCGCCAACAACTCTGCTCCCAAGGGAAGTTGCCTGGTCAGCAGCTCCTCCTCGCGGACCGCCCGCCGGTGCGTCGGCGACCGCGCACGGGCCAGCCAGCGGTAGGCACCCACCGCCAGCAGCGCCCCGGCCCCGATCCCGGGAGCGCCGCCGAGCAGCAGCGCGGCACCGAGCCCCGCCGCGACCGCCATGGCCACCCGCCGTCCGCGCTCACCACCCGGCCCGGCCGGGCCCGCTCGTTCCCGGAGCTCCTTCCGGGCCTCCTTCCGGACCTCCTCCCGATCCCGTTCCCGGGCGAGCGCCCGGCGCCGCCTCGCCCGCCGCCTCAGCACCGGCGGCACCAGCGCCCAGCCGGCCAGCGCCGCCGAACTCCCGAGAGCCGCCCACTCCATGGCCCGACTCACCCCGGCCGCACCTCCCACCCGCGCGCCCGCACCCGCGAGATCCCGCAGCCCTCGCCCCAGGACCTCACCCGGGCCGACACCCGGCCCGCACCGCGCCCGCCGGGCCTTCGGGGCACCTCCAGCCCGCCCCGGGCCGCCGCCCGGACGATGCGGGCCGTCCAGAGCACCCCCAGCCCCTCCAGGGCCGCGCCCGCCGCCAGACAGACCAGCCCGGCGGGCGTGTGCAGCAGGACGTCCAGCGGGCGTGCCCCGAGCGCCGCACCGAGGAGCAGTCCGGCGGCCGGCAGCACGGCCAGGACGGCGATCGTCGCCCGGGGGCCCGCCAGTTCCCCGGCGATCTCCTCCGCCAGCGCCCGCTCGCCGCGCAACGCCTCGGCGACCCGGTCCAGCGCGGTGGCGAGCCCCGACCCGCCCTCCGAGGCCACCCGCCAACAGGCTGCGATCGCGGCCGCCCCACTGCCGCCCGGCAGTTCGGCGAGCAGGTGGAACGCGCCGAGCACGTCCCCGCCGTAGCGGCCGGCCGCCAGCCTCGCCACCGGCTCCTCACCGAGCCGGCGCAGCGCCTGCGAGTCGGCGAAGAGGCGCGCGGTGACCAGGTGCAGCGCCCGCTCGGGTGTCGCCCCGCTGCGCAACTCCCCGGCCAGCGCGGCACACAGATCCACCACGGCCGTGGCCCGCCGCCCGGCCTCCGCCGCCAGACGCCGCCGCAGCCGCCACCGCCGCGCCGGCAGCACGGCCAAGGCCGCGACGAGCGCCGGCACCGGGGAGGAAGTGGCCCGCCACGCGACCAACCCGGCGGGCAGGAGAAGCAGTTCGGGCGCCAGGGCGGCCGCGAGCCGCAGCCGGGCCCGAGCGAACGCCTCCGGACCAGGGCCAGGACGGGTGCCCGTACCCGGCGCCGTCCCCGGCTCCAGGCCCGCGGCCGACACCGGCGGGCTGCTGCCCGCCAGCACGAGTCTGGCGCGCCGACCGCCCGGCAGCTGCTCCTGCAGCGCGCGCCACCCGAGGACGGCCGCCAGGCACAGCGCCGTCATCCAGAAGAGAGCGATCTGACTCTGCGACATGTCATGCACCTCCGTGTTCATCGACCCCTCCGGCCCCACGCCCCGAGCAGCGCCACTGCCCCGGCCGCACACCCGATCAGCAGCAGTGCGAAGGCGAGTTCCACCGCCCGCGCCTGCGGGCCCGCCAGCCCGGCCACCGCCGACGTCACGTCGGCCCCGCAGCGATCGCCACCCCGCGCGCCGCGAGCAACCCGATCAGCCGCTCCCAGCCCGCTCCCGGGACCATGCCGCCCGCCGCCGGGAACGCCACCGCTTCGGTGGTGACGGCCAGGCCCTCGCGGTCGCCCGCCAGGGTGTGGATCTCCGCCACCCGGCGCCGCCCCGAGCCCGGCTCCCGGACCAGGTGCACCACCACGTCGAGCGCGGCGCGCAGTTGGCTGTGCAGGGCCGGCCGGTCGAGCCCGGCGAGCGAGCCCAGGGCCTCCAGCCGGACCGGCACGTCGGCGGCCGTGTTGGCGTGGACCGTCCCGCAGCCGCCTTCGTGCCCGGTGTTGAGCGCGGCCAGCAGGTCCGAGACCTCCGCCCCGCGCACCTCGCCGACCACCAGCCGGTCCGGACGCATCCGCAGCGCCTGCCGGACGAGGTCCCGCAGGGTGAGTTCGCCCAGCCCCTCCTGGTTCGGCGGCCTGCTCTGCAGCCGGACCACGTGCGGGTGGGCCGGGCGCAGTTCGGCCGAGTCCTCGACCACCACGAGCCGCTCCTGCGGCCCGACCAGGCCGAGCAGCGCCGCGAGCAGGGTGGTCTTGCCCGAGCCCGTCCCGCCGGACACCAGCAACGACAGCCGGGCCCGCAGGATGCCGGCCAATAGGTCGGCCCCCTCCGGCGGCAGGGCCCCGCCCGCCACCAACTCGTCGAGCGTGAACGGCCGGGGCCGGCACACCCGCAGGGAGATGTGCGTGCAGCCGGCCGCGATCGGCGGCAGCACGGCGTGCAGCCTGGTGCCGTCCGGCAGCCGGGCGTCCACCCAGGGCCGGGCGTCGTCCAGGCGCCGCCCGGCCGCGGTGGCCAGCCGGTGGGCCAGCCGCCGCACCGCCTCGGCGTCGGCGAAACGGACTCCGGAGGCTCGGTGCAGGCCGCCGCCACGGTCGACCCACACCTCGTCCGGACCGTTCACCAGCACGTCCGTGACGTCGGGCGCCGCCAGCAGCCGCTCCAGCGGGCCCGCACCCACCAGTTCGGCGCGCAGCGAGCGCACGGTGTCCAGCACCTCGTCCCCGCCGAGCGGCGGCCTGGTGGCCCGCAGCACGGCCGCGACCGAACCCGCGGTCGGAGCGGCCCCCGACTCGGCCAGTCGCAGCCGCACGGCGTCCACCAGCTCCGCCGTCCGCTCCTCGCGGGCCGTGCGCCCGTACGGGCAGGGCCCGTGGTCGGCCTCGGGCGGGGGCCCGGGGGGCGGCACGCTCCGGAGCGGCCGGTGCTCCCGCACACCGTCGCCCGTGACCGCTGCCCCGCCCCGCGGGGTCGTCCTGCGCAGACGGACCATCAGTACACACCTCCTCCGACCGCCGGGACCGGCGGCAGCACTTCGTTCAGGAAGGTCGCGCAGAAGCGCGCGAGCGGGCCGGTCTCCCGGCTCCCGGGCGGGACGCCCTTGTCGACGTCCTGGGCCAAGCCCGGTTCGGGCTCCAACTCCCCGACCAGCTCCAGCCGCAGGCTCCGGGCGATCCGGCGCGCCGGGAGCCCGGAGATGCGCACCCGCCGCACCACGGCCCGGACGTCGCCGAGCCGCATCCGGGCGGCCGCCGCCACCCGGTCGGCGGCCGCGACCGCGCGCAGCTCGGCGGGCACCACCAGCAGCGCCAGGTCGGACTGCTCCAGCGCCTGCCCGGCGGCCGCGTCGAGATGGCGGGGCACGTCGACCACCACCAGCCCGCCGCGCCGCCGGGAGGCGGCCAGCACGCTGCGCATGGCCTCCGGCGGCACGGTCAGCGTGTCGCCGCGGTCCCAGGACAGGCAGGAGAGCGCGGAGAGCCGTTTGAGCGCCGGCAGCGCCCGGGCCAGCTCGGCCCCGCTGACCCGCCCGCGGGAGCCGGCCAGGTCGGGCCAGCGCAGCCCCCGGACCGTCTCGCCGCCGAGCAGGATGTCGAGGCCGCCGCCCAGCGGATCGCCGTCGATGAGTATCGTGCGCCGCCCGGTCCGCGCGGCCGTGACCGCGAGGGCGCAGGCCAGGGTGGATGCCCCGGCCCCGCCCCGGCCGCCGAGCACGGCCACGGTGACCGCCGGCGAACCGGCGCCCTCGGCGGCGTCGGCGATCCGGTCGAGCAGCCAGGCCTCGGCGTCGGGCAGGAACAGCACGTGCTCGGCGCCGAGTTGGACGGCGCGGACCCAGACCCCGGGGTCGTCGAGGTCCAGCCCGAGCAGCAGCACGCCGGCCCGCCGGCCGAGCCCGGCGCAGCGTTGGACCTGGTCGTCCCCGACCAGGACCAGCGAGGCGGCGTCCCAGTGCTCGCGCGTCGGCGGCGCGCCGCGGATCAGCCGGGGCTCGGCCCCCGCGGCGGCGCACAGCCGCAGCAGGTGCTCGGCCAGGGCCTCGTCCTCGGTGACGACGAGCGGTCCGGTGCTCCCGGGCCCCTCGGCGGTGACGTGGTCGGCGATCGGCGTCGACATGGTGGCTCCCCTCCGCGCCGCGGGCCAGGGGCCGGCGGCGCACGTCGGACGGTTCCGGCGGACGGCCGCCCGGCAGACCTCCAAGGAAGGGGTGAGGCCATGCCCGGCGACCGCCGCCGACGACCACGGTGGGGGGAGATCCGGATTCCGTCTGTCGCGTTCCGATTCCCTGTGGATAACTCATGTGCCGAATGGCTAAGCGTTCACCCGGGCGGGGGGCTAATCGGCAAAGAATTGACGATTGCGGATCACGGAGATGAACCGACACCCCATACCGACCCGACCCCGCGGGCCCCGGACATCCCTCGGGCACCATCGGACGAGACGCGCGGAGGCGGTGAACCGCCGGTCGGAACCAGCCGGGCGGGCATGCGGTCAATCCATGCGAACGGCAACGCAGAGTGACGAAATCCGGGCGACCGACCGGGCCGCCGACACCCCCTGTACACCGCCGACCGAGCGGCAGCGCCGCCTGGCACCGTGCCCTTCAAGGCCTGAAAATGGCCCCGGACGTGCGACGACCCCCGCCGGGGGGGAGAGCGGGGGTCGTCTATCCACGGCCCGACTCGGGGGGGAGGAGCCGGACCGGGTTAGCACGGTCGCGAACGATCCGTGACTTCCATGGTGTACCCGAGCGGCCAGAAACACAAACCCGCACGCCCGCGAGTACGCCGAATGGCGGGCTGTTTTGTGGCTCCCTCTATCCTCGGTTCCCGTGGACACCACCGAGAACGCCGACGATCACGCCGACGAGTCCCCGGGCGACACCACCGGGCCCGAGGAGCACCGCCAGCCGGTCCGCCCGAAGCCGGGCGGCTCTCGCACGGCCGCCTTCTTCGACCTCGACAAGACCATCATCGCCAAGTCGAGCGCGCTCGCGTTCAGCCGCCCCTTCTACCAGGGCGGCCTGATCAACCGTCGGGCCGTGCTGCGCAGCGCGTACGCCCAGTTCGTCTTCCTGGCCGGCGGCGCGGACCACGACCAGATGGAGCGGATGCGCGAGTACCTCTCCTCGCTCACCCGGGGCTGGAACGTCCAGCAGGTCCGCGAGATCGTCGCCGAGACCCTGCACAACCTGATCGATCCGATCATCTACGACGAGGCCGCCTCGCTGATCGAGCAGCACCACGCGGCCGGCCGGGACGTGGTGATCGTCAGCAGCTCGGGCTCCGAGGTGGTCGAGCCGATCGGCGCGCTGCTCGGCGCGGACCACGTGATCGCCACCCGGCTCAAGGTCGAGAACGGCTGCTACACCGGCGAGATCGAGTACTACGCGTACGCCGAGAACAAGGCGGCCGCCATCCGGGAGTTGGCCGCGTCCGAGGGCTACGACCTGACCGAGTCCTACGCCTACAGCGACTCCTCCACCGACCTGCCGCTGCTGGAGGCGGTCGGCCACCCGTCCGCCGTGAACCCCGACCGCGCGCTGCGCAAGGAGGCGCAGGCCCGGGAGTGGCCGGTGCTGGTCTTCGACCGCCCGGTGGAACTGCGGCGGCGGCTCCCGGAGTTCTCCGCTCCCAGCCCTTCGGTGCTGACGGCGGTGGCGGTCGGGACGGCCGTCGCGACCGCCGGGGTGATCTGGTACCTGGCCCGGCGCCGCCGCCCGTCCGCCTGAGGTCCGCCCTCGACAGGGCGGGCAAAACGGGCAATCGCCGCACAGTTCACTTTTCGGGTTCCCCTTTCGCCCGAAACGCGATACAAATGAAGCACGGCCCGCGAGACCCGGTCAGGACCCGAAGAGGTCGAACCGACAACGCAGTTCAGGCCCCACGGACCGCGTGTACAGATAGCCGAGCACCCACATGCAGCCGACCCGCTGTCGGGCCGCCGGACCAGACGAACGGGCAGGAGATCCCCGTCTGATCGGCACTTCCGGTGCATGCTTGGTCACCCGGTATCTGCACCAGCGGCGGCACCCGGAAGGATCAGGTGCCGCCGCATTTCCGTGGGCGCGGCCGCGGCCCCGAGGGGCCGGTCAGACCATCCCGCGCTGCATCGCCTCGCAGACCGCGGTGCTCTCCCGCACGCCGAGCCGCAGCGCGCTGCCGCAGTGGCCGATCCAGGCCGCCATCCCCTCGGGCGTGCCGGCCAGGTAGCCGGCCAGGGCCCGCCGGTAGGCGTCGGTGCCGAGCTCCGCCAGGCCGACCTCGGCCGGGCAGATCGACTTCGGGTCGAGCCCCTCGGCGATCAGCACGATCCGCTGGGCGGCCCGCGCGATCACCCCGTTGTGGCTGCCGAACGGGCGCAGCGCGAGCAGTTCGCCGTGCACCACCGCGGCCACCACCAGGGCCGGCGTGCCCACGCCCTGGCCCTCGGCGCGGGCCACCAGCAGCCGGGAGAGCTGGTCGAGCCGCGCGGCGACCTCGTCCGCGCCCGGGGCGGGCGGCAGGACGGGCACCGGCGCCGCCGGGTCGACCTCGACGGACTCGACGGTCTCCGCCGCCGGGAGGTCCAGCGGGAACAGCTCCTCGGCGTCCTCCCCCGCCCGGCGCGGCCGCCCGGCCGCGGGATCGGCGTCGCCGACCGCGAGCAGGTGCAGCCGGGCCAGCACCTGGAGCGGCGAGTGCCGCCAGACGCTGAGCAGCTGACCGGCCTCGGCGGCGACCCGCAGGGCGGCGCCGATCGTCCGGGCCTCGGCGTCGGCGCCGAAGTCGCTGCGGCGCCGGACCTCCTCCAGCGGCCAGTCGGCACCGGCCAGGGCCGCTGACGCGCGGGCGCCGCGCAGGGCGGATTCGGACGTGACCTCGGCCGCGCGGCGGCGCATCACGCGGTGGCCGTAGAGCCGGTCGACGGCCTTGCGCACCTCGGCGACCGCGTCGGGAACTCCGGGGAGCTGGGCCAGCGGGGCGAGGGGATCAGTTCCAGTGCTCACCTACCCGAGAGTAATGAACGGGCCGCCCCTCCCGGAACAGCAACCCCGCATCACCCGTTCGAGGCAATCCTCACTTCCCTCCCCCGAGGAGGCCCAAACCCCGGCTAGCATGGCCACTATCGGAGACGATAACGATTTCCAGTTAGGGGTGCCGCCGCCGCGCGCGGCTCCCGGGCAGGCGGCCCCGAGCGGGGCCCAGAGCGAGAGCCGGAGTCCCAGATGAAGATCGCCTTCGTCGGCAAGGGCGGCAGCGGGAAGACCACACTGTCCGCACTGTTCATCCGCCACCTGGCCGCCACCGGCCGACCGGTCATCGCCGTCGACGCCGACATCAACCAGCACCTGGGCCCCGCCCTCGGCCTGACGGACGCCCAGGCCGCCGAGCTGCCGCCGCTCGGCGGCCACCTGCCGGAGATCAAGGAGTACCTGCGCGGCAGCAACCCGCTGATCCGCTCGGCCGACGAGATGATCAAAACCACGCCGCCCGGGCGCGGTTCGCGCCTGCTGCGGATCGTCGAGGAGAACCCGGTCTACGCCGCGTGCGCCCGGCCGATCGCGCTGGACGAGGGCTCCGTCCGCCTGCTGGCCACCGGCGCGTTCACCGAGGAGGACCTCGGGGTGGCCTGCTACCACTCCAAGGTCGGCGCGGTGGAACTGCTGCTCAACCACCTGCTCGACGGCCCGGACGAATACCTGGTCACCGACATGACCGCGGGCTCCGACTCCTTCGCCTCCGGCCTGTTCACCCGCTTCGACCTGACCTTCCTGGTCGCCGAGCCGACCCGCAAGGGCGTCTCCGTCTACCGCCAGTACAAGGACTACGCCCGCGACTTCGGGGTGCAGCTGCGGGTGATCGGCAACAAGGTGCAGGGCCCGGACGACCTGGCGTTCCTGCGTCGCGAGGTCGGCGCCGACCTGCTCACCACCTTCGGCCAGTCCGACTGGGTGCGCCGCCTGGAGCAGGGGGCCGAGCCCCCGCTGAAGAGCCTGGAGCCCGGCAACCGGGCGGTGCTGGAGCGGCTGCGGGTCGAGGCGGAGGCGGCGTACGCGCTGCGCGACGCGCACCGCTACACCGCGCAGGCGGTGCTCTTCCACCGCCGCAACGCCGAGAGCTGGGCCAACGCCAAGGTCGGCATCGACCTCGCGACCCAGGTCGACGAGGCCTTCGTGCTGGGCGAGTTCGCGGGCGACGGGCAGCCGGCCGCGGCGGGCGCGCCCGCCTGACCCGCACCAATCCCCGGCTCCGCTCGAACGGGCCGCGGCCTCCCCTCCGTTCCGGGGCGGGCCGCGGCCCGTTCGCCGTGCCACGCCCCCTCCACCCACCGCCACCAGCAGATTCCCGACCGTTCGACCACCACCCAATGGGGTGAATCGAAGGTTTTCCGCTTCCCTCCTCGAACGACGCTGTGCAAAGCTTTCATTACCCTCGGTTTACCGAGTCTTGATGGTCCGTTCCGACGGTCCTCGGCGAGACATCCCGCACCTCGCCCAGGCCCCTGGCGGGCCCTGATGGTCAACGCCGGCCGGTGACACCCGCACTCCCCGCCGCGCCCACGCCATCCCGCCACACCGTCGCGACCCACGACAGCCGATCCGCCCCGGAGCCCGACTCCGGACTCACCACCGGACCTGACTGCGTTCGTTCACCGGACAGACGGGAAGACCATGACCCTCGACATCTCCAGTGCCCCCATCGCCTCCGACACCACCGACCACGCGCCTCCGGGCGGCAGCCCCCGGGCCCGCTGGGCGCAGGACCTCTCCGCCTCCCTGGTCGTCGCCCTGATCGCCGTACCGTTCGCCCTCGGCATCGCCCTCGCCACCGGCGCCCCGCTCACCGCCGGCCTGGCCGCGGCGGCGGTCGGCGGGATCGTGGTCGGCCTGGCCGGCGGCACGCCGCTCCAGGTCAGCGGACCGTCCGCCGCGCTGACCGTGATCACCGCCGGGCTGATCGCCCAGTACGGCTGGCGGGCCACCTGCGCCGTCACGCTGGCCGCCGGGCTGCTCCAACTCCTGCTCGGCGTCAGACGGGTGGCGCGGACGGCACTCGCCGTCTCACCCGCCATCGTGCACGGCATGCTGGCCGGAGTCGGGTTCACCATCGCCATCGCGCAACTGCACGTCGTCCTCGGAGGCTCCCCGCAGGGCTCCGCGATCGCCAACGTCCTCGCCCTGCCGGGGCAGTTGGCCGGTCCGCACCCGCCCGCGATGCTGGTCGGCACGGTGACCGCGACCGTCCTGCTGGGCTGGCCCCGGCTCGGCCGACTGCCCGGTCGGGCCGGCGAGTTGGGCGCCCGAATGGGCTGGGTGCCGGGCCCGCTGGCCGCCGTCGCCGCCGCGACCGCGCTCACCCTGGCGCTCGACCTGCCGCTCGCCCACATCCAGCTGCCCGCCTGGGAACCGCACGCGCTGCTGCCCGCACTGCCGCACGGCCCCCTGTCCGGGGTGCTCGCCGCCGTGCTCACCGTCACCGCCGTGGCCAGCGTGGAGTCGCTGCTGTCCGCCGTCGCGGTCGACCGGATGTCCCACCGCACCAGCGACCTCGACCGCGAGCTGCGCGGGCAGGGACTCGCCAACATCGTCAGCGGAGTGGTCGGCGGACTGCCGATCGCCGGTGGCGCCGTCCGCAGCACCGCCAACGTGCGGGCCGGCGGGCAGAGCCGGTGGTCCGCGGTGCTGCACGGCGTCTGGGTGCTCACCGCCGCGCTGGCGCTGACCGGCGGGCTGCGCCGCATCCCCTTGGCCGCGCTGGCCGCGCTGGTGCTGGTCGTCGGGCTGCAGATGGTGAGCTTCGCGCACATCCGCAACGTGCACCGGCACCGCGAGTTCCCGGTGTACCTGATCACCGTGGTCGGGGTGGTGGCCCTCGGCGTGCTGGGCGGCGTCGCGCTCGGCGCCGGCACCGCCGTCCTGCTCGCCCTGTACCGACTGACCCGCGCCCATGTGGACGTCGAGACCGGGCCGGGCGGATCGGTCACCGTCCAGACGCACGGCCCGCTCACCTTCGCCGCCGTCCCGCGGCTGAGCCGGGCACTGGCGGGCATCCCGGCCGGCAGCGAGGTCACCGTGGTCCACGACGGCTCCTTCCTGGACCACGCCGCGTACGAGACGCTGCACAGCTGGCGGACGGGACACCAGGGCGCTGGCGGCCGGGTCTCGATGGTGACGCGGCGCCAGGCCGACGAGGTGCTCGACCCGGACGGCACGGTACGGGCGGGCAGTTCGCCCGGCCCGCACCGCTGCCGGGCCTGGACGCCCTGGGTCGGCCACCACTGCATCGAGCAGCGGGAGGACCCGCACGGCCGGCTGCTGGACGGCGTCCGGGTGTTCCAACAGCACACCGCCCCGCTGGTCCGGCCCGAACTCGCCCGGCTGGCCCGGGAAGGGCAGACCCCCTCGCAGCTCTTCCTGACCTGTGCGGACTCCCGGATGGTCACCAGCATGATCACCAACAGCGGCCCCGGCGACCTGTTCACCGTCCGCAACGTCGGCAACCTGGTGCCCGCTCCCTTCGAACCGGGCGCGGCCGACGACTCGGTCGCGGCGGCGGTGCAGTACGCCGTCGAATCCCTGGAGGTGCGCTCGATCACGGTCTGCGGCCACTCCGGCTGCGGCGCGATGAAGGCCCTGCTGGACGGCGTGCACGAGCGCCCCGGGCCGCCCAGCCCGCTGACCCGCTGGCTGCGCAACGGCCGGGGCTCGCTGGACCGGCTCCGCCGAGCCCCCGCCGAGTTCTCCGACCGGCCGGTGGTGGACCTCGTGGAGCAGCTCTGCATCACCAACGTCGTGCAGCAGTTGGACCAGCTGATGACGAATCCGGCGGTCGAGCGCCGGGTCGAGGAGGGCAGCCTGCGGCTGGTCGGGATGTACTTCGACTTCGCTACGGCGCAGGCGTACGTGCTCGACCGCGCCGCCGGGACGTTCAGCCCGGTCGAGGCCCGCACCGACGCCCGCACCGAGGCCCGCACCGAGGCCCGCACCGAGGCCCGCACCGAGGCCCGCACCGAGACCGGTACGGAGACCCGCGCGGGGGCGGACGCGGGAGCTCGTCCGGAGCCGCGCGCCGGAGCGCACACCGGGGCACCCGCCACCGCCGGCCCCGACCAGCAGACGGCCTCGGTCGAACAGGTGGGGCCGTCCGGCCCGGCCCCGACCCGCGACAGCGAGGAGGACCCGCAACTGGCCGCCTGAGAGCCGGGCCCGCGCCCCGCCGGGCGGGCCCGGGCGCGGGCCCACCCCATCACGGTCCGACACACCCCACACGGTTACCACGCACCCGAACGCAGCCCGGTGCACCCCGCAGCGGTCTAGCATGTCCCGCTGTGGCGAACAGGCCGGGCGACCGTTCGACCATCGGTCAAAGGTCTACACCAATTCCCAGGAGCCTCTTGTCAACTGGCACGTTCGCCTGGTGAGCTGTGCGCTGGGACACACGGGACAATCCCCACGCACGGGATCGTCCCCGATCATGACTCGATGAGGAGTGCGCGTTGAGCAACGAGAGCCTGGCCAACCTGCTCAAGGAGGAGCGGCGCTTCGCCCCGCCGGCAGAGCTCGCCGCAACCGCCAACGTCACCGCGGCCGCGTACGGGCAGGCCTCCGAGGACCGTCTGGGCTTCTGGGCCGAGCAGGCCCGCCGCCTCAGCTGGGCCGTCGAGCCGACCGAGACGCTCGACTGGTCCAACCCGCCCTTCGCCAAGTGGTTCGCCGACGGCAAGCTCAACGTGGCGTACAACTGCGTCGACCGCCACGTCGAGAACGGCCTCGGCGACCGGGTCGCGATCCACTTCGAGGGCGAGCCCGGTGACGGCCGCTCGATCACCTACGCCCAGCTCAAGGACGAGGTCTCGCAGGCCGCCAACGCGCTGCTGGAGCTCGGCGTCCGCAAGGGCGACCGGGTCGCGGTCTACCTGCCGATGATCGCCGAGGCGGTCGTCGCGATGCTCGCCTGCGCCCGGATCGGCGCCACCCACTCGGTGGTCTTCGGCGGCTTCTCCGCCGACGCCGTCGCCTCCCGCATCCAGGACGCCCAGGCCAAGCTGGTCATCACCGCGGACGGCGGCTACCGCCGCGGCAAGCCCTCCGCCCTCAAGCCGGCCATCGACGAGGCCCTGACCAAGGTCGACGGCGTCGAGCACGTCCTGGTGATCCGCCGCACCGAGCAGGACATCCCCTGGACCGAGGGCCGCGACGTCTGGTGGCACGAGATCACCGCCCGCCAGTCGACCGAGCACACCCCCGAGGCGCACGACGCCGAGCACCCGCTCTTCATCCTCTACACCTCGGGCACCACCGGGAAGCCCAAGGGCATCCTGCACACCTCGGGCGGCTACCTCACCCAGGCCAGCTACACCCACCACGCCGTCTTCGACCTCAAGCCGGAGTCGGACGTCTACTGGTGCACCGCCGACATCGGCTGGGTCACCGGCCACTCGTACATCGTCTACGGCCCGCTCTCCAACGGTGCCACCCAGGTCATCTACGAGGGCACCCCGGACACCCCGCACCAGGGCCGGTTCTGGGAGATCGTCCAGAAGTACGGCGTGACGATCCTCTACACCGCGCCGACCGCGATCCGCACCTTCATGAAGTGGGGCGACGACATCCCCGCGAAGTTCGACCTGTCCTCGCTGCGGGTGCTGGGCAGCGTCGGCGAGCCGATCAACCCCGAGGCCTGGGTCTGGTACCGGGAGCACATCGGCGCCGGCAAGGCCCCGATCGTGGACACCTGGTGGCAGACCGAGACCGGCGCCATCATGATCAGCCCGCTGCCGGGCGTCACCGAGACCAAGCCGGGCTCCGCCCAGCGCGCCCTGCCGGGCATCGCCGCCACCGTCGTCGACGACAACGCCGTCGAGGTCCCCAACGGCTCCGGCGGCTACCTGGTGCTCACCGAGCCGTGGCCGTCCATGCTGCGCACCATCTGGGGCGACGACCAGCGCTACATCGAGACCTACTGGTCGCGCTTCGAGGGCCGCTACTTCGCCGGTGACGGCGCCAAGAAGGACGAGGACGGCGACATCTGGCTGCTCGGCCGGGTCGACGACGTCATGCTCGTCTCGGGCCACAACATCTCCACCACCGAGGTCGAGTCGGCCCTGGTCGGGCACCCCTCGGTGGCCGAGTCCGCCGTGGTCGGCGCCACCGACGCGACCACCGGCCAGGCCATCGTCGCCTTCGTGATCCTGCGCGGCGGCGCGACCGAGAGCCCGGAGCTGGTCGAGGAGCTGCGGGCGCACGTCGGCCGCACGCTCGGCCCGATCGCCAAGCCGAAGCAGATCAAGGTCGTCGGCGAGCTGCCGAAGACCCGCTCGGGCAAGATCATGCGCCGCCTGCTGCGCGACATCGCCGAGGGCCGCGAGGTCGGTGACACCACCACCCTCGCCGACAGCACGGTGATGAGCCAGATCCAGGCCCAGCTGCCGCCGACCGGCAGCAACGGCTGAGCATCCCGGCACGGTTGCCGAACACGCCGGCGCGGCCGGTGACGGTGCCCCGGGCGGTTCCCACCGCCCGGGGCACCGGCGTCCGCCCGCGCCGCCGTCACGCCATCGCGCGACCGCGCCACGCCGCCGTCAGGCCACCCCGCCGTCAGGCCACCGCGCGGCCGACCCGGCGCACCGTCAGTCCGCCGGCTCCGCCAGGCGTTCCGCGGCCAGGGTGCGCAGCGTCTCGTACGCGCTCCGAGCCAGGCCCCGGCTGCGCAGGGAGCGGGCGCCGGCCAGCACCGCCAGGCCGACCTGGGCCCGCGGGCTGAACCCGACGAAGGCGCCGGAGCCGCGGGTGGAGCCGGTGTGGAACACCAGCTCGGCGCCCTCCTCGGCGACACCCGACGGACCGGGCTCGCCACCCGGGCCGTCGACCTCCCCCGCCGCCTTCCCCGTCGCCACCCCTGCCGCGACTTCCCGCACCGCCGCCGGCTCCGCCTCCGTCGCGCACAGCGAGCGGTGGTTCCACCCGAGGCAGACCCGGGTGCCGCCGGTCCGGCGCCGCCCGGCCCTGGGGTGGCTGACCTCGCCGAGGGCCGTCCGCAGGACCGCCGCGTCGGCCGGTGAGGAGAGCGGCACGGCGTCCAGCGACAGGTGTGCCTGCAGGTAGCGGAGCAGGTCGTCGGCGGTGGAACGCAGCGCGGCCGCGCCAGGCAGCGCGGGCAGCCGGAAGGACGGCACCCAGCGGCCGCGCCGGTACCCGGTGGCATCCTCCCGGCCGGGGCCGCAGGAGGTGTCCAGCAGGCCCAGCGGGCCGCAGACCCGGGCAGCCAGCAGGTCGTCGTAGCGCTGCCCGGCCGCGTTGGCCAGCAGGAGGCCGAGCAGTCCGCAGCCGAGGCTGGAGTAGCGCACCTGGGTGCCCGGGGTTCCCCGCACCGGGGTCCGGGGCAGCGCCCTGAGCAGGTGTGCGGGGCCGAACGTCGCGTACGGACGGGTGAACCAGCGCGGGGCCGCCGCCGGCAGCAGGCCGACCGGCAGCCGGGGCAGCCCGGAGGTGTGGGTGGCCAGGTGGAGCAGGGTGATCGGCCGCTCGTGCGGATAGCCGGGGACGGCACCGGCGGGGAGGTAACGGTCGATCGGGTCGTCGTACCGGACCTCACCCCGGGCGGCCATCTCGGCGAGCAGCAGCCCGGTGAAGGTCCTGGTGACGGAGCCGAGCGCGAATCGGGTGTCGGCGCGGACCGGACGCTCGCCGGAGCGGTCGGCGCGCCCCCGACAGGCGACCGTCCGCTCGTCGCCGCGGATCACCGCGACGGCGACGCCGCCGTCCGGTCCGGCGGCGCGGAACAGCGGGCGGAGCAGCCGGTCGAGGTCGGCGGGAACGTCCGGATCCGCAGCACTCGAACCGGCCACGAAGGGACCCGCCACGAACGGACCGGCCACAAACGGACCGGCCACGAACGGACCGGACGCGCCGAACGCACCGCCCGAGCCGGGTGGCTCCGCGGGCTCACCGGGTAACAGGGGCGGTTCGGGCAGGGCGGTGCCACCACCGGGCATGGTCGTGCCTCCAGCACAGCGAAGGGGGATGTGCGCCGGCCCTGAACCGGGTGGCGCCTGCGACCGACGATAGGGAGGCGTTCACCCGAGTGCACTCGGCCTGGTCCGTTCGGGTGCCGGGCGACTGCTCCTCGGGAGTGCAGAAAGGGCCGGCAGGGCTTAAGTCCTTGAATAGGACGATCCGGTCATCACCCGAACGTCCCGTAGACTGCTAAGGACGCATCAAGATCCTCGTGCAGGAATCCGGGCGTCACAGGGCGCGCCGGGAAGTCTGGTCGGCACTTGCACCACCCGTGCAACCGTTGCCGCTCCCAGCCCCTCAGGAGGTCACGCGTGACCGACCAGTCGCCTGCCCACCAGCAGACCCCCCGACGCCGGCAGTTGCTCGGCCGGCTGTCCCTGCCCGAGCGCGCCTTCATCACCGACGCCCTGCGCACCGAGACGGTCGGCGGCATGCTCCTGCTGGGCGCCGCCGTGATCGCGCTGATCTGGGCCAACGTCTGGCCGCACGCGTACGAGAGCCTGCTCAACCACACCGTCGGCCCGTCCGCGCCGCTCCACCTCGACCTCTCCCTGGCCACCTGGGCCAAGGACGGGCTGCTGACGATCTTCTTCTTCGTCGCCGGGATCGAGCTCAAGCGCGAGTTCGTGGCGGGCGAGCTGCGCACCCCGAGTGCCGCGCTGCTGCCCGTGATCGCGGCCGTCTGCGGGGTCGCGATGCCCGCGATCCTGTTCGCCCTGGTCAACTCCGGCAGCGGCGGTCACCCCGGCGGGTGGGCGATCCCGACCGCCACCGACATCGCCTTCGCGCTCGGCGTGCTGGCCGTGGTCGGCAGCCACCTGCCGTCCCCGCTGCGCGCGTTCCTGCTCACCCTCGCCGTCGTGGACGACCTGATCGCGATCCTGATCATCGCGGTCTTCTACAGCTCCGGGATCAAGTTCTGGGCGCTCGGCCTGGCCTTCGCCGGTCTGGTGCTGTTCTGGTTCCTGCACCGCCGCGGGGTGCACGGCTGGTACCTGTTCGTGCCGCTGGCCGTCGTGGTCTGGGCGCTGATGCACGAGAGCGGCATCCACGCCACGGTGGCCGGCGTCGCGATGGGCCTGATGCTGCGCTGCCACCGGGAGGGCGACGAGCAGCACTCCCCCGGCGAGCACATCGAGCACCTGGTCCGTCCGCTCTCGGCCGGCCTGGCCGTCCCGGTGTTCGCGCTGTTCTCGGCCGGGGTGACGATCTCCGGCTCGGCGCTGCGCGAGGTGTTCACCCAGGCCGCCCCGCTCGGCATCGTGATCGGCCTGCTGGTCGGCAAGACGGTCGGCATATTCGGCGGCACCCGGCTGGCCGCGCGCTTCACCCGGGCCGAGCTGAACCCGCAGCTCAAGTGGGCCGATATGTTCGCCGTCTCGGTGCTCGCGGGCATCGGCTTCACCGTCTCACTGCTGATCAGCGAGCTGGCCTTCCCCAACGATCCGACGCTCGCCGAGCGCGCCAAGGCGGCCGTGCTGGTCGGCTCGCTGCTCTGCGCGCTGGTCGCCACCGCCCTGCTGAAGCTGCGCAACCGGCACTACCGCGCACTCTGCGAGGAGGAGGACCGGGACGTGGACGGCGACGGCGTCCCGGACGTCTACCAGGCGGACGACCCGGCCTGGCGGTCCCGTGCCTCCCGGCTCGCGGCACAGCCGGCCGACGGCCCGGCGGCACGCCCCGCCGACGAGGGACCGGGAACGCCCGGCTGAGGCCTCGAAAGCCGCCCCCGCAGCGGCCCCGGAGGCCGGAGGGCACCACTCCGGCGGGGCCCCGGAGTGGTGTCCGACAGACCGGTGGAGGCATGATTCTGAGCTGTCGACAGTCCACAGACGCCTCCGGGGCCCCCACCGGCCCGCCGGAACCGCACCATCCGGCGGCGTCACGCCACAGCCGCAGAGCCCCACAGCCGCAGAGGAGAATCGCTGATGCCCGCAGGAACCGCAGACCCGTCCAGCAACGGCCGGGCGCCCCACGAGGGCGAGCGTTCGGTGGGGCAGCTGTTCGCCGCGGCCACCGCCGACCTGTCCGCACTGGTCCACGACGAGATCGCGCTCGCCAAGTCCGAGATCCGGGCGGACGTCAAGCGCGGCGTCTCCGGTGGCCTCTTCATCGCCGTCGCCGGGGTGATCGCACTCGCCTCGGTGCCGATGTTCAGCATCGCGATCGCCTACCTCATCCACTTCCTGGGCGTGCCGCTCGGTGGGGCGTTCGCGCTCTCGGGTGTCCTCCACCTGATCCTCGCGCTCGTGGTCGGCATCGTCGCCGTGCGCTTCTTCAAGCGCATCCAGAAGCCGGAGCGCACCATGGAGGGCGTCCAGAAGACCGCCGAGGTGCTGAAGACCGCCCGGCCGCGCCCGGCCACCAAGGAGGAGATCGACCGGGCCCTGGGCCGCATCCCGTAAAGCCTCCCGGTCGGGCATCCCGTCAACCGCGGGCGCACCCGGACCCGCCGACAGCGAGTGCCGGGCGCGTCGGCGCCGCGCGGATGTGACACGCTCTCGGTATGCCGCTCGACCAGAAGCCCGTACCCGCGCGCCCGTCCGCCGATTCCGGCCCCGGCTCCGACCCCGAGACCGGGGCCGCCTCCGGGGCCGGCGCACGGCCCGGCGCAGAGCTCCGCCAGGCCCCCGGAGACGGAACCGGCCGGGACGGAAGCAGCGGCGAGGACGGAAGCAGTGGCGCGGGCGGAGCCGCCGAGGGCGGCTCTGTCGAGGGCGGAGCCGCCGAGGCGTGGAGCATCCGTCAGCCCGGCCCGTGGACGCACCGCGACCTCGCCGCCAACGGCGCCCGCTTCCACATCGCCGAGCTGGGTTCCGGCCCCCTGGTGCTGCTGGTGCACGGCTGGCCGGAGTACTGGTGGGCCTGGCGCCACCAGCTGACCGCGCTCGCCGAGGCCGGCTACCGCGCGGTGGCACTGGACCTGCGGGGCATCGGCGGCAGCGACCGCACCCCGCGCGGGTACGACCCCGGCAACCTCGCCCTGGACATCACCGGGGTGATCCGCTCGCTCGGCGAGCCCCGGGCACACCTGGTCGGGCACGCCTCCGGCGGCACCCTGGCCTGGGTGGCGGCGGTGATGCGGCCCTCGGTCATCCAGAGCCTCACCGTGGTCTCCGCCGCGCACCCCCGGGACCTGCGCCGGGCGCTCCTGACCGACCGCCGCCAGTTCGCCGCCTTCGAGCACGTGCTGGGCTTCCAGCGGCCGTGGATACCGGAACGCCGGCTGGTCGCCGAGGACGCCGCGCTGGTCGGCCGCTACCTGGCGGAGTGGACCGGTCCGAACGGCCTGGACGAGGCGGCCGTGCACGCGTACCGGCAGGCGATCCAGATCCCCAGCACCGCGCACTGCTCGATCGAGCCCTACCGCTGGCTGATGCGCTCGATGGCGCGGCCGGACGGCATCCAGTTCGCCCGGCGGATGAAGAAGCCGATCACCGCGCCGACCCTGCACGTCCAGGGCGCCGCCGACCCGGTGCTGCTCTCGCACACCGCGCTCGGCGGCGGCGAGTACGTCGCGGCGCCGTACCGCTGGCGGCTGCTGCCGGGGGTCGGGCACTTCCCGCACGAGGAGGTGCCGGAGCAGTTCACCGCCGAGCTGCTGGACTGGGTCGGCCGCCACAAGGAGTGAGCGGCGAGGACCCACCGCGCGGACCCGCCGCGAGGACCGACCCGCGCAAGGCATGACGCGCGCGAGGCGTGACCCGCGAAGGGCGTGCCCCGTGAGCGCCCTTCGCCCTCAACTCCCGTCAATCCGTGCTCATATGACAACCGCATAGGCCAATCTCGACGGCACCCGCACGGTTACCCCGACCGGCCCAGGGGCATCCATTCCGGTATGACCTGGATGCCCGATCGCGGCGGCGCCCCGCGCGGCCGACGCCACAACAGCCCCCAGCGCTCCGCGCACCGCCCCGACCGGGCGGAGGACCTCGGCTTCGACGGCGTCGAGCACCGTCAGCGCGCGGAGCGGCGGCAGCTCGGCATCCCGCGCATCCTGGGCCGGCGCGCCCGGTGGGTGGGCGCACGACTGCGGCGCGAGACCTGAGGCCTCGCGCCGCATCTCCGTTCGGCTGAACGCCGAGCCGTCAGTTGACGATCGTCGGCGACAGCGCCGTGAACCACAGCAGGACGAAGGTCGCCACCGACATGATCGGCACCAGCACCTTGGTCTCGACGTTGTTGCCGCTGCGCTTGATCAGCACGATCTCGTAGCGCTCCTTGTGCGGCCACAGCAGCGGCGCGCCCTTCTTGGTCAGGCAGTCGCCCAGCAGGTGCGCCAGCGTGCCCAGCGCCACCGCGTACGGCAGCCAGCCGGGCGAGTTGGGCATCCAGGTGTTCATGCCGAAGGTCCCGAGCGCGGACAGGCCGATCACGGTGATCCACGCCTCCGGGCCGTTGCTCGGCGGGCAGAGCCGCAGCGCCCGGATCGCGAGGGCCAGCAGGAAGAACGTCAGCGCGAGGGTGAAGTTGCGCCCCAGGTAGGTGACACCGGCCCAGGTGCCGCCGCCCATCAGCGCAACGAACAGCAGCGAGTGGGTGGCGTGCCGGTGCCCGCCGGAGGCCCAGGCCACGAAGCGGCAGAGCGCCTTGGAGACCGGGCCCAGGAAGTTGGCGATCGAGCCGTCGTGGTGGTCGAGGTCCGGCAGCAGGGCCGCGCCCGCGCACAGCACCGTGCCCATCAGTATGTCCGCCGGCTGCAGCGTGGTGTGCAGCAGCAGCGGGGGCAGGAACGGCGCGGATGCCGCGTACAGCATCGCCCCGCTCACCGCGTGCGAGTGACCCATCATCGGACTGCCACGACCTCCCCGTCGACTCACTCCGGGACGGCGCCCGGTTGAGCCGAACGGGTGAGCGCGGCCGAGGCTATCAGGATGGACTGACGGTACGACGGATCCCGCGCCGTCAGAAACGCCTGCTGAACGCCGCGAGGGGCGGTCAGAGCGCGCAGCCCTGGGTGTCGACCCGGGCGGTCGCGCCGCCGCCCTTCTCGACGTCGTCCCGCACCTCGGCGGCGGTCAGCACGTACCCGGTGTCGGCGCTGTCCAGCGACTTGGCGAACACCACGCCGTACACCTGGCCGTCCGGGGTGAGCAGCGGGCCGCCGCTGTTGCCCTGGCGGACCACCGAGCGCACCGAGTAGACGTCGCGCACCACCTGGCCCCGGTGGTAGATGTCCGGGCCGTTGGCCTGGATGCGGCCGCGGATGCGGGCGGGCTGGACGTTGAACGCGCCGTTCTCCGGGAAGCCCGCGACGATCGCGCTGTCGTTGGTCTTCGCCTCGCCCGCGAAGGTCAGCGCCGGCGCGTTCAGCTTGGGCACGTCCAGGACGGCGATGTCGCGCTGCCAGTCGTAGCGGACCACGGTGGCGTCGTACAGCTGGCCGACGCCACCGATCTGCACGGTCGGCTCGTCGACCCCGCCGACCACGTGGGCGTTGGTCATCACCCGGTGCGGCGCGAACACGAAGCCGCTGCCCTCCAGCGTCTTGCCGCAGGAGGTCGCGGTGCCGACCACCTTGACCAGGCTCAGCCGGGCCTTCGCGACCGCCGCGCTGTCGGCCAGCGCCGGGTCCGGGGTGTCGACCTGGGTGATCGGCTCGTGCTCGAAGGGGTTGAAGACCTGCGGGAAGCCGTTGCGGGCGAGCACCTTGGAGAAGTCCGAGAACCAGTTCGGGGCGTCGCCCGGCAGCGCGTCCTGGACGCCCGCCAGGATCTTCGAGGAGCGGACCTGCTTGGAGACCGTCGGCAGTGACGTCCCGGCGAGGGCGGACCCGATCAGCCAGGCCACCAGCAGCATCGAGAGCACGTTCACCGCGGCGCCGCCGGTCGCGTCCAGCACCCGGGCCGGGCGGCGCTCGATGTGGCCGCGCAGCTTCCAGCCGTAGTGCGCGGTGATCGCCTGGCCGACCGCGGCGAAGACGATCACCACCACGACGGCCACCACCGAGGCGGTGGTGCCCGGGCTGAGGTGGTCGAGCAGCAGCGGCAGCAGTTGGACGGCCAGCAGGCCGCCGCCGAGGAAGCCGATCAGCGACAGGACCCCGACGACGAAGCCCTGCCGGTAGCCGGACACGGCGAATCCCACGGCAGCGGCGATCAGCAGCACATCCAGGACGTTCACTCCGACACCCTCCCACGCCCGGCGCCCCCGCCGCGCCGCCCACCGGTCACGAACCGGCGGAGTCGCCGCCCAGCAGTGCGCGGGAGTGGTCGAGGTCGCCCTGCACCAGGGCCAGCGCCTCGTCGGAGAGGTCGACGACCCTGGAGCGGTCCCAGGGCAGCTCCAGGCCGCTGTGGTGCAGCACCCGGTCGATCACCCCGGCCGTGAAGCCCCACACCAGCCGCCCGGCGACCGCGAAGGCCGGCCCGACGTGCCCGGACGGGTGCCGCAGCCGCACCCGGTTCGCCGGGTCCGCCAGGTCCGTGATCGGCACCCGGAACACCGCGCCGGTCTCCCCCAGGTCCACCGGCCGCACCGGCGACTCCTCGCGCCACCAGCCCAGCACCGGGGTCACCACGAAGCCGCTCACCGGGATGTACAGCCGGGGCAGCTCGGCGAACACCTGCACCCCCGCCGGATCCAGCCCGGTCTCCTCCCAGGCCTCGCGCAGCGCCGCCGCGACCGGGCCAGGGCCGGCCGGATCGCCGTCCTCCGGGTCCAGCGCACCGCCGGGGAAGGACGGCTGCCCGGCGTGCGAGCGCAGCGAACGGGCCCGCTCGATCAGCAGCAGGTCCGGCCCCTGCGGGCCCTCGCCGAACAGCATCAGCACCGCGGCCGCCCGGCCGCCCTCGGCCGGCGGCAGGAAGCGGCTCAGCTGCTCCGGCAGCACCCGCTCCGCCGCCTCCCGGACCGGCTCCAGCCAGCCCGGCAGGCCGTCCCGCTCGACACCCCGCACGGTCATCCGCCCACCTCGCTCCGCCCCGCTGCCGACGACCGGCACGCACGCCTCCCGACCGTTCTCCCGCCCACCGCGCTCACTCCTCCACCGCCAGGTCCGCGACCCGCCCCCGGTGGGCGACCGCGTCGGCCCGGGCGGCGGCCTCGCCGGGGAAGTCCGCGGGCGGCTTCAGCCGCTGGCCCGGCTGGCCGCCCATCTCGTACTTGAGCAGCTTGCGGGCCTTCTCCGGATCGGTCTCGCCCTCCCCGTAGGCCGGGCAGAGCGGGGCGATCGGGCAGGCCCCGCAGGCGGGCTTCTGGGAGTGGCAGATCCGGCGGCCGTGGAAGACCACGCGGTGCGAGAGCATCGTCCACTCGGACTTCGGGAAGATCTCGGCGACGGCCGCCTCGACCTTCACCGGATCGTCCTCGGCCGTCCAGCCGAACCGGCGGGCCAGCCGCCCGAAGTGGGTGTCCACGGTGATCCCGGGGACGCCGAAGGCGTTGCCGAGGACGACGTTGGCGGTCTTCCGGCCGACGCCGGGCAGCGTCACCAAGTCGGCCAGCCGGCCCGGGACTTCGCCGCCGAACTCGTCGCGCAGCGCGATCGACAGGCCGATCAGCGACTTCGCCTTGTTCCGGAAGAAGCCGGTCGGCCGGATGACCTCCTCCAGCTCCTCCGGGTTCGCCGCCGCCATGTCCTCCGGCGTCGGGTACTTGGCGAACAGCGCCGGGGTGGTCTGGTTCACCCGCAGGTCGGTGGTCTGCGCCGACAGCACGGTGGCCACCAGCAGTTGGAACGGGTTCTCGAAGTCCAGCTCGGGGTGCGCGTACGGGTACAGCTCGGCCAGCTCGCGGTTGATCCGCCGGGCCCGCCGCACCATCGCCAGGTGGGACTCCGGCTTCCTCGGCTTCACCGCCGCCTTCTTCACGGCCGGCCCCGGCGCCGCGGCCTTCCGGACCTTGCTCTCTGCCATGCACGAAGGCTACGCCGATCGACTCTCCGCACGTGACCGGTTTCACGGCTCCTCGAACGGATGTGCCCGACCTGCACGTGCATGCCGCCCGCCGCGCCCCTTCGGTGGACGGGCCGGCGCCGGAGGCGGGGTCGTCCGGCGCCGCGGGCCGTCCGTAGTCCGCGAAAGTCCGCGAAGTCCTGAGGTCCCGAGGTCCCGGAGTCCTGAAGTCTGCGGAAAAAATTTCGCGCGGGACCGATGAGTTCCGCGCCGAGTCCCGGTCTACCCCCATGACCGGCTCGCACGACAGAAGGAACGCCCCCATGAACACCGTGGTCTCCGCCGACGGCACCACCCTCGCCTGCACCGTCACCGGCTCCGGCCCGGCGGTCGTCCTCGTCGACGGCGCGCTCTGCCACCGGAACTTCGGCCCGGGCGCGGCGATCGCCGAGCAGCTCGCGGCCCACCACACCGTGTGGACGTACGACCGGCGCGGCCGCGGCGCCAGCGGCGACACCGCGCCGTTCGCGGTGTCGCGCGAGATCGAGGACCTGGCCGCCGTGATCGCCGCGGCCGGCGGTTCGGCCCGCGTGGTCGCCTTCTCGTCCGGTGCCGCGCTCGCCCTGCGGGCCGCCGCCGCGGGCGTCGCGATCGACCGGCTCGCCGTCTACGAGCCGCCGTTCAGCACCGAGGACGGGCAGGGCGCACGATTCGACGGGTACGTCGACGAGCTGACGGCGGCGCTCGCCGAAGGCCGGCGCGGGGACGCCGTCGCGGCCTTCATGACCTTCGTCGGACTGCCCCGGCCGATGCTGGACGGGATGCGCAACTCCCCGGTGTGGCCGGCCTTCGAGGCGGTCGCGCCGACCCTCGCGTACGACGCGGCGGCGCTGGGCGAGCAGGCCGGTGCGGCCGTCCCGGTGGAGCTCCTGGCCGGGGTCGCCGTGCCGACCCTGGTGCTGGACGGCGGGGCCAGCCCGGAGCTGCTGCGGGCGCCGGCCCGGGCGGTCGCGGCGGCCGTGCCGGGCGCCGAGTACCGGACGCTCGCCGACCAGACCCACGAAGTGGCGGCCGAGGCGATCGCGCCGGAGCTGCTGAAGTTCTTCGCCTGAGGGCAGCGAGCATGGGAAGCACCGGAAGGCCGGATGCGCCGGACCGTCTCCTGACCTGCTCCTGACGTGTCCTACTCTTCGCAGTCGATCAGGCGATCAGACCTGATCCGATCAGAGGGGGAACACACCGCCATGGACGAGGACTTCAAGGACATTCCGACCACCACCCTGGCCGACGTCCTGGGCCGCGCGCAGGTGATGGACATCGGCATCCGCCCGCTGTGGGCGGGCGGGCCCCGGGTGGCCGGCCCGGCCTTCACCGTGCAGTGCCCGCCCGGCGACAACCTGATGCTGCACGCGGCCATCTACCGGGCCGAGCCCGGTTCGGTGATCGTCGTCGAGTCCGGGGACCTCGACTACGCGCTGGCCGGCGGCAACGTCTGCGCCGTGGCGCAGCGCCGCGGCGTGGCCGCCTTCGTCGCGGACGGCCTGATCCGGGACCTCGGCGAGGTCCGCGAGCTGGGCTTCCCGGTCTTCGCCCGCGGCGTGATCCCGATCCCCGGCGCGAAGCAGGCCCTGGGCACGCACGGCGCCGTCGCCCGCTGCGGCGGCGTGGCGGTGGCGGCCGGCGACATCGTGGTCGCGGACGAGGAGGGCGTCGTGGTGGTGCCCGCCGCCCGCCGGGCCGAGACGCTGGCCGCGGCCCGGGCGAAGCTGGCCAAGGAGGCCGCCGAGACGCTCGACGACTGGGAGGCCGCCCACCGCGCCAAGATCGACCAGGCGCTCGCCGGGCTGGGCTTCACCGGCTGACCCCCGCGGGCCGGTCGTCCCTCCCCGGGGCCGACCGGCCCGGGCAGCGGCCGACCGGCCCGGGCAGCGGCCGACCGGCCCGTACGGCGGCGGACCTGCCCGGACGGCGGCCGCACGATCCGTACGGCGGCGGACGATCCGCCGTTCGACGGGAGCGAGCGGGCGTGCGAGCCGCGGCGGGTCGCCGGACGCCCGCGCGGTGACCCGCCGGTACGAATGGCCCCGCGCAGCACACCTCGACACACCCCCTCCTCATATGATCGGAGCGACATGCGCCATGCTTGGTGATGCAGAACACTGAACGGAACTTGCGCCGGACGGCCCACCCGCCGGACGGCCGAGAAGGAGGAAGCACGTGGACGACGTTCTGCGGCGCGCCGCACTCTTCGCGGCACTCGACGACGAACAGGCCGGCGAGCTGCGCGCTTCCATGACCGAGGTCACCCTCGCCCGTGGGGAGTCGCTGTTCCACGAGGGCGACCCGGGCGACCGCCTGTACGTCGTCGCCGAGGGCAAGGTCAAGCTGCACCGCGCCTCGCCGGACGGCCGCGAGAACATGCTCGCCGTGCTCGGCCCCAGCGAGATGATCGGCGAGCTGTCGCTGTTCGACCCGGGCCCGCGCACCGCCACCGCGAGCGCGCTGACCGAGGTCAAGCTGCTGGGCCTGGGCCACGGCGACCTGCAGCCCTGGCTGCACGCCCGCCCCGAGGTCTCCATCGCGCTGCTCCGGGCCATCGCCCGCCGCCTGCGCCGGACCAACGACGTGATGTCCGACCTGGTCTTCTCCGACGTACCCGGCCGCGTCGCCAAGGCCCTGTTGGACCTCTCCCGCCGCTTCGGCGTGCAGTCCGAGGAGGGCATCCACGTCGCGCACGACCTCACCCAGGAGGAGCTGGCCCAGCTGGTCGGCGCCTCCCGCGAGACGGTCAACAAGGCGCTCGCCGACTTCGCCGGCCGCGGCTGGCTGAAGCTGGAGGCCCGCGCGGTGGTCCTGCTCGACGTCGAGCGGCTGTCCCGCCGCTCGCGCTGACGCCCTGAGCGCCGGCGCTCCGAACACCGCGAAGGGCCCGTCCGCGTCGGACGGGCCCTTCGGCGTTCGCGCGTCGGGGCCGGGTTCAGTCCTGCTCCGGGATCAGCCCGTGCTCCCGCAGGTAGTCCAGCTGGGCCCGCACCGACAGCTCGGCGGCCGGCCAGAGCGTCCGGTCCACGTCCGCGTAGACCCGGGCCACCACCTCGGCGACCGTCCGGCAGCCCGCCTCGACGGCGGTCTCCACCTGGGCGAGCCGGGCGGCCCGGTGGGCCAGGTAGTAGTCGACGGCGCCGAGCGCGTCCGCCAGCACCGGCCCGTGGCCGGGCAGCACCGTCCGCACGCCGTGCTGGGAGGCCATCGTGTGCAGGTGGCGCAGCGAGTCCAGGTAGTCGCCGAGCCGGCCGTCCGGGTGGGCGACCATCGTGGTGCCGCGGCCGAGCACGGTGTCCCCGGTGAGGACCGCGCCGTCGTCCGGCAGGTGGAAGGTCAGCGAGTCGGAGGTGTGGCCGGGGGTGGCCACCACCCGCAGGTCGAGGCCGCCGACGTCCAGGCGCTGGCCGCCGACCAGCCCCTCGGAGCCCAGCCGGTGCGCCGGGTCCAGCGCGCGCACCTCGGTGCCCGTCAGCTCGGCGAAGCGGGCCGCACCCTCGGAGTGGTCGGCGTGGCCGTGGGTGAGCAGGGTCAGCGCGATCCGCTTGCCCCGCTCCTCCGCGAGCTCGATCACCCGGCGCAGGTGGCCCTCGTGCAGCGGGCCCGGGTCGATCACCGCCGCGAGGTCCGAGCCGGGCTCGGAGAGCAGCCAGGTGTTGGTGCCGTCCAGCGTCATCGGCGACGGGTTCGGCGCCAGCACGCACAGGGCCCGAGGGGTGGCCTCGCCGCCGATCACCGCGGCGGGGTCACCCGGCAGGAGTCCACTCATGCGCCCGCCTCGCTGCCCTCGATGGTTCGCTCGCTCACCGGCCGCCCTCTCCTTGTCGGTGCAGGGCCCGCAGCGGCAGGGCCCGGACGAGGGCGCGCTGCGCCACCTCGACGAACGGGACCGGCACGTCACAGGCCGGGGTACGGGGGGTCACACGGCGGGCGGGCAGCTCATGGGCCGTCCGGCGCACCACGTCGTTGTGGGTCATCGGGCGTCGTCCTCTCCGGGGCTCATCACGGGCGGTGGCATCGGGAGCAGTGTCATCAGGGGCGAAGGTGCACGGGCGCGGCGGTCAGGAGTCCTCGGGGAACTCCCCGTCGATGGTCAGTTCGTCGTACCCCGGCCAGCGCACCGTCATCCGGTCCCCGCGCACCTCGGCCCGCCCCAGCACCGGCTCCAGCGGACGGTCGGCGGCCGCGGCCAGCGCCTCGGCGACGGTGCGCACCGGCGACAGCTCGCGCAGCACGGTCACGGTCGGCGGCAGCATGCCGAACCGGCCCTCCCGGTGGCCGAGCACCGCCTCGGTGGGCGTCAGCCAGGCGACCCGGTCGGCCTCGCCGACCTCGCGGGCCGCGTCCTGGCCGGGCGGCAGCGCGGCGACGAAGAACCAGGTGTCGTACCGGCGTTCCTCGAACTCGGGGGTGATCCAGCGGGCCCAGCCGCCCAGCAGGTCGCTGCGCAGCACCAGGCCGTGGTCGCGGAGGAACTCGGCGAAGGACAGCTCGTGCGCCTCCAGCGCGGTCCGCTCGGCGGTCCAGTCGCGCGGCGCGGCGACGCTGTCGGCGTCCGGGCCGGCGAGCAGCACGCCGGCTTCCTCGAAGGTCTCCCGGACGGCGGCGCAGACCACCGCCCGCGCCGTCCGGGTGTCCACCCCGAGGCGCCGGGCCCACTCCTCGGGCGTCGGGCCGGCCCAGCCGGTCTCGACCTCGGCGTCCCGCGGGTCCACCCCGCCGCCCGGGTAGGCGTACATGCCGGCCGCGAAGGCCATCGAGGTGCGCCGACGCAGCAGGTACGCCTGCGGGCCGTCCGCCGAGTCGCGCAGCAGCACGACCGTCGCGGCGGGCCGGGGCACCGGCGGGGTCAGCGTGCCGGAGTCGACCGCCCGGATGCGGGCAGGCCAACCGGGCGGCATCGGGAGCGTCGTCGCTCGATGGTCCATGCCCGGATGCTAAGCGCACGGAGGCGGGGTTGGACAGGCCTGGCCCCGCCTCCGTGATCACTCGAGCGGTCCGCGCGCTCAGGCGGTGCGGACGCGCACCTGGAGCTCGACCTCGACCGGGGCGTCCAGCGGCAGCACCGCGACGCCGACCGCGCTGCGGGCGTGCACCCCGGCCTCGCCCAGCACCTTGCCGAGCAGCTCGCTGGCACCGTTGATCACGGCCGGCTGGCCGGTGAAGTCGGGCGCGGAGGCGACGAAGCCGACCACCTTCACGACCTGCTCGACCAGGTCCAGGTCACCGATCACCGACTTGACGGCGGCCAGGGCGTTCAGCGCACAGGTCTGCGCCAGCTCCTTGGCCTCCTCGGGGGACACCTCGGCACCGACCTTGCCGGTGCTCGGCAGCTTGCCGCCGACGACCGGCAGCTGGCCGGAGGTGAACACGAACTCGCCCGCCCGCACGGCCGGCACGTACGCGGCGACCGGGGCGGCCACCGGCGGCAGGCTCAGACCCAGCTCGGCGAGCTTCGACTCGACCTTGCTCATGCGTTCTTCTCCCGCTTGAAGTAGGCCACCAGCTGCTCCGGGTTCGGGCCGGGCACGACCTGGACCAGCTCCCAGCCGTCCTCGCCGAAGTTGTCCAGGATCTGCTTCGTGGCGTGCACGAGCAGGGGCGCCGTCATGTATTCCCACTTGGTCATGGCCAGACTCTAGACGAGCGGGCCCGGCGATCGGCGCCGCCGCCGGGCCGCGCGGGAGGCGGCGTACGGGGCGGCGCGTGCCGCGGCGGGTGCGGCCGCGTGTGAGGTGAGGCACAAAGCAGGCATGATCTGGGCCCGGCACCCCGGAAGCTCCGAACATCCGGCACGCTCCCGGATTACCCTCGCGAGAGGGCACTCACATGGCGGCGACCTCGGCGGAAGGGCGCCCCTAGGACGGAACGGACGGAGACGGAGCGTGGCACGCACCCCCGGCCAGGCGGCCCGGCGCGACCCCGACTGGGAGGGCGTCCGGCTGCACGTGGTCAGCGGCAAGGGCGGCACCGGGAAGACCACGCTGGCCGCGGCGCTGGCGCTCGCGCTCGCCGCGGACGGCGGACGGGTGCTGCTGATCGAGGTCGAGGGCCGCCAGGGCATCGCCGAACTGTTCGGGATCGCCGCGCTGCCGTACGAGGAGCGCAGGATCGCCTCGGTCACCCGCGCCCAGCTGGGCCTGCCGGCCGAGCCGGGCGACGGCGCGGACAGCGGGCGTACGGGCGGCGGGCGTACGGGCGGCGGGCGTACGGGCGGCGCCGCCGGCGAGGTGTTCGCGCTGGCGATCGACACCGAGCAGGCGCTGCTCGAGTACCTGGAGATGTTCTACAAGCTCGGCCGCGCCGGCAAGGCGCTGCAGAAGATGGGCTTCATCGACTTCGCCACCACCATCGCGCCCGGCGTCCGGGACGTCCTGCTCACCGGCAAGGCCTGCGAGGCGGCCCGGCGCAAGGGCCCGGACGGCCGTCTGCGCTACGACGCGATCGTGATGGACGCCCCGCCGACCGGGCGGCTCACCCGGTTCCTGAACGTCAACGCCGAGGTCGCCGGCCTGGCCCGGATCGGCCCGATACACACGCAGGCGCAGGCCGTGATGGGGGTGCTGAAGTCGCCGGAGACGGCCGTGCACCTGGTCACCCTGCTGGAGGAGATGCCGGTGCAGGAGACCGTCGACGGCTTCGCCGAGCTGCGCGAGGTGAAGCTCCCGGTGGGCGGGGTGCTGGTCAACATGGTCCGGCCGCCGGTGCTGGACGCCGCGGCGGTGGCCGCGGTGCACGGCGACCACCGCGAGGAGGTCGCGGTGGCCCTCGGCGAGGCCGGGCTCGGCGGCCGCTCGCGCAGCCCGGAGACCGTCCGGGCTGCGGTGGAGCCGCTGCTCGACCCGCTGCTGGCGCAGGCCAGGGAGCACAGCGAGCGGGTCGAGCTGGAGCGCGCGCAGCGCGCCGACCTGCAGCGGCTGCGGCTGCCCACGTACGAACTGCCGCTGCTCGGCGAGGGCGTGGACCTCGGCGGGCTGTACCGGCTGGCGGGCGAACTCAAGCGGCAGGGGGCGGCGTGACCGGCAGCGGCACGAAGGCGAACGGCGGCGGCAACGGCATGCGGGGCACCGGCAAGCGGCTCGCGGTCGACGCGCTGATCGACGACCCGAAGACCAGGATCATCGTCTGCTGCGGCTCCGGCGGCGTCGGCAAGACCACCACCGCCGCGGCGATCGGCCTGCGGGCCGCCGAGCGCGGCCGCAAGGCGGTCGTGCTCACCATCGACCCGGCCCGGCGGCTGGCCCAGTCGATGGGCCTGACCGAGCTGGACAACACCCCCCGGGTGGTCAAGGGCGTCACGGGCGAGGGCGAGCTCCAGGCCATGATGCTCGACATGAAGCGGACCTTCGACGAGGTCGTGCTCGCCCACTCCGAGCCCGAACGGGCCCGGATGATCATGGAGAACCCGTTCTACCAGTCCCTGTCGGCCGGCTTCGCGGGCACGCAGGAGTACATGGCGATGGAGAAGCTCGGCCAGCTGCGCTCCGCCGACGAGTGGGACCTCATCGTCGTGGACACCCCGCCGTCCCGCTCCGCGCTGGACTTCCTGGACGCGCCCAACCGGCTCGGCTCCTTCCTGGACGGCCGGGTGATCCGCCTGCTGGCCGCCCCCGCCAAGGTCGGCGGCCGCAGCGCGCTGAAGTTCCTGAACGCCGGGATGGGCCTGTTCACCGGCGGGCTGGGCAAGATCTTCGGCGCCCAGCTGCTCACCGACGTGCAGACCTTCATCACCGCGATGGACTCGATGTTCGGCGGCTTCCGGGAGCGCGCCGACCGCACGTACCGGCTGCTCAAGGCGCCGGGCACGGCGTTCCTGGTGGTGGCGGTGCCGGAGCGGGACGCGCTGCGCGAGGCGGCGTACTTCGTCGACCGGCTCGCCGCGGACCGGATGCCGCTGGCCGGGCTGGTGCTCAACCGGGTGCACGACACGGGCGCGCCGCAGCTCACCGCGGAACGGTCGCTGGCGGCCGCCGAGACGCTGGAGGAGAACGGTTCGGAGCACTCCTCGCCGGCGGCGGAGCTGCTCGCGGCCGGGCTGCTGCGGCTGCACGCCGAGCGGATGCAGATCATGGGGCGGGAGCGCCGCACCCGGGACCGGTTCGTCTCGGTGTACCCGGACGTGCCGATCGTCGAGGTGGCCGCGCTGCCGGGTGACGTGCACGACCTGGACGGGCTGCGGGACATCGGGGACCGGCTCGGCGGCTCGGCGCCGTCCTGACCGGGCGGGTCGGACGGGGTCGGACGGGTCGGTCCGGCTCGGGCAGCCCGGGCGCCACGCGGCGCGGCCGGGAGGCTCGGGCTCAGCCCGCCTGGGCGTAGTCCGTCAGTATCACGCCGGTCGCGAGGGACTCCTCGTACTCGGTGCGGGCCGTCTCCAGCAGCCGCCGCCACGACATGACGGTCGGGCGGCGGCGCAGCAGCGCCCGGCGCTCGCGCTCCGTCATCCCGCCCCACACGCCGAACTCGACCCGGTTGTCCAGGGCGTCCGCGAGGCATTCCGTACGGACGGGGCA
Source organism: Streptomyces rubellomurinus (assembly GCF_000961885.1). Taxonomy (GTDB): domain Bacteria; phylum Actinomycetota; class Actinomycetes; order Streptomycetales; family Streptomycetaceae; genus Kitasatospora; species Kitasatospora rubellomurina. The sequence continues at coordinate 21,071 of NZ_JZKH01000036.1, read as the reverse complement.
GCCGCTGCACACCGCCTTGGCGCGGTTCTGCGCCGCCCCCTGGACGAACAGTTCGTCCGGATCACTCGTGCGGCAGGCGGCCTGCGCACTCCAGTCGTCAACCCAGCCCATGCCGGCGCCGTCCTCTCCCGATATTCGAGGCTCCCCCACGGCGGCAACGGCATATTCACCGTTGCCAGTTGAGGACGTTACGGAAGAACGACAGCGCGCAACAGCCCCTTCGGGCTCAATCTCGAATGACCCGATCGGACTATGGGTATCGGTCATCTCACTCGTTGGAGTGATCGCAGGTCGCAAGCCTTGCCAGGCTCGACACCCGAACTCTCGCCACGCGCGTCGTCACGGAGCGCGACGGTTCACATGGGCACAGCAGGCCACAGCTGCCTCGAAACCCATCGAAAAGTGGGCAATTCGGGCAAGTCTCCCCACTCACAAGAGTGAATGATGTTGACGCACCGAAGCTGTCGCAAGCTTGTGACAAGCCTAGGCGAACACCTGCCCTCGTGTGCGGGATTCCGCGACGTAGGGTTCTCCTCATGGCACCGAAGCGCCCACAGGCATCCCAGCCCCCAGGCAACACCGGAGCTCCGGAGGGCAAGCGCAGCGGATCACCGCTCGAGTTCGCCGGACACGGAGTGAAGTTCCTGGGCGTCAGCGTGCTCTCCGGAGTCCTGCTGGCAGGCCTCGCCCTGCCCGCCGTCGGCGCCATCGGGCTGACCGCCAAGGACACGGCGGAGAGCTTCGACAACATCCCCGACGACTTCAAGACCCCGCCGCTCACCCAGGCCACCCAGATCTTCGACGCCAAGGGCGGCCTGATCGCCAAGGTCTACGAGCGCGACCGCACCGTCATCACGGCCGACCAGATGTCGCCGTTCATGCGGCACGCCCAGGTCGACATCGAGGACGCCCGCTTCTACGAGCACGGCGCCGTCGACCTCAAGGGCATCCTGCGCGCGATCAGCAAGAACGCCGAGAGCGGCACCAACTCGCAGGGCGCCTCGACGCTCACCCAGCAGTACGTGAAGAACGTGAACGTCGAGAAGGCCGGCGACGACCAGTCGGCCGTCCTGGAGGCCCAGCGCAAGACCCTGGGCCGCAAGATCCAGGAGCTCAAGGTCGCGATCAAGCTGGAGGAGGACCTGACCAAGGATCAGATCCTCACCAACTACCTCAACATCACCTTCTACGGCCACCAGGCCTACGGGGTCGAGTCCGCCTCCCAGCGGTACTTCAGCAAGAGCAACAAGGACCTGACCGTCGCCGAGGCCGCCACCCTCGCCGGGATAGTGCAGAACCCGTCGTCCTACGACCCGGTCCGCTACCCCGACAACACGGTCAAGCGTCGCAACGTCGTCATCGACAAGATGCTGGAGAACAAGCACATCACCGCCGACCAGGCGAAGGAGGCGAAGGCCGCCCCGCTGGGCCTGAAGTTCAAGGACCCGCAGAACGGCTGCATCACCGCCCAGGCCGGCATGGGCTTCTTCTGCGACTACGTGCGCCACGTGGTCAAGCAGGACCCGGCCTTCGGCAAGAGCGCCGAGGAGCGCAAGAAGCTCTGGGACACCGGCGGCCTGAACATCTACACCACGCTCGACCCGGACAAGCAGGCCGCCGCGCAGAACGCCGTCACCAAGCTGGTGTACGTCACCGACCCGGTCTCCGCCGCCGCGACCATGATGGAGCCGGGCACCGGCAAGATCCTCGCGATGGCCCAGACCCGCCCGTACGGCCTGGACCAGAACAAGAACCAGACCGTCGTCAACCTCAACGTCGACGCCTCGATGGGCGGCGGCAACGGCTTCCAGCCGGGATCGACCTTCAAGCCGATCGTGGCCGCCGCCGCGCTCGAGTCCGGGCTCCCGCCCACCCAGCAGTACAAGTCGGAGAACCGCATCGAGTGGCCGACGATGAAGACCTGCGAGGGCACCTGGAAGAACACGGAGAAGGGCAAGGCCCGGACCGTCCCCAACGAGAACGAGAACGAGAAGGGCCCGTACGACCTCAAGACGGCCATGGCCATGTCGGTCAACACCTACTTCGTCGAGATGGAGGCCGACATGGGCCTCTGCCCGGTGAAGCAGATGGCCAACAAGCTCGGCATCACCGCCAAGGCCAGCGGCAAGCCGCTGGAGGAGGTCCCGTCGATGGGCCTCGGCGTGCAGGAGATGTCCCCGCTGACCATGGCGAACGTCTACGCGACCTTCGCCGCGCACGGCAAGTACTGCAGCCCGATCGCGATCAACAAGATCACCACGGTCGACGGCAAGAACGTCAGCGTCCCGCAGTCGACCTGCACCCAGGCCTTCTCCGAGAGCACCGCCGACGCGATGAACACCGTGCTCAGCGGCGTGACCGAGAAGGGCACCGGTAAGGACCTCGGCCTGGACGACGGCCGGCCGATCGCCGGCAAGACCGGTACCTCCGACGAGAAGCGCGCCGCCTGGTTCAGCGGCTACACCCCGCAGCTCGCCACCTCGGTCTGGCTCGGCGGCCCCGCCGGCGGCGTGCCGATGAAGAACATCAAGATCGGCCCGACCAACTTCACCGAGGTCTTCGGCGCCACCGGCCCCGGCCCGATCTGGCGCCTGGCGATGAACCAGGCCCTGAAGGGCTCCCCGATCCAGCAGCTGCCCACCGCCAGCATCCCCGACATGCCCAAGCCCGATCCCAACCCGACCACCGCCCCGAGCGACCCGGCCCAGCCGGCGGGCGGCAACCCGCCGCCGCCCGCCGCCCCGGGCAACGGGAACGGCGACCCCGGCATGATCGGCGGCGGGATCACCCTCCCGCCGGGCCTCGTCGGCGGCGGCAACGGCAACGGCGGCAAGCACGGCGGCGGCAACGGCAACGGCTGACGCCGGCGGCCGCGGGCCCTGAGCCCTGGCCCTGGGCCCTGAGCCCTGGGCGCACGTGAAGGGGCGCTTCCCGAGTGGACTCTCGGGAAGCGCCCCTTCCGTTCGCGTTCACGCCCTCACGGGCACTCGTCCGGGCCGGAATCAGCCCGCCAGGGCGGCCTTCACCGCGGCGGCGACCCGGCCGCCCTCGGCCAGCCCGTCCACCTTCGGCTTCACCAGCTTCATCACGGCGCCCATCCCCTGCGGGCCGGTCGCCCCGCTCTCGGCCACGGCGGCGGCGACGATCGCGGTCAGCTCCTCGCCGGAGAGCTGCTTGGGCAGGTAGCCCGCCAGCACCTCGCCCTCCGCGAGCTCCCGGGCGGCCTGCTCGGCCCGGCCCGCGGAGCCGAAGGCCTCGGCCGCCTCCCGGCGCTTCTTCGCCTCGCGACCGATCACCTTGAGCACGTCGGCGTCGGACAGCTCGCGCTTCGACTTGCCCGCCACCTCCTCGCTCGTGACGGCGGCCAGCGTGAGCCGGATGGTGGACGAGCGCAGCTCGTCCCGGTCCCTGATGGCAGCCGTGAGGTCCTCCTGCAGCTGCTCCTTGAGCGTGGTCATGGCCCCGAGTCTCCCACCTGCGGCGACCGGTCGCCCGGCAATATCGCGAGGAGCGGATCCGGAGGCCCTGGTCACGGGCACCCGGTAACCGCTTACCGTGGTTACATGACCGACGCGGCAGGCCTGCTCCTCACCACCCCCGCCGGCACCAGCTTCCACTTCGACCCCGGCGCGCTCTGCCTCGAACTCCTCACCACCGGCGGCCCCGGCGAGTACGCCCGCTACGAGGTGCTGCACCAGCCGTCCGACCTCGCCGCCTGGCTCCCCCGGTCCCGCCTCCGACTGCCCGCCGGCGCCGTCCGGATCACCGCCGACCAGCTCGCCGCCGCCCGCACCCTGCGCGACGCCCTGTGGCGGCTCGCCGCCGCCCGGGCCCACGGCATCCCCGGCGACCCGGCCGACTACGCCGTGCTCAACCGGGCCGCCGAACACCCCCCGCTCGTCCCCAGGATCGCCCCGGACGGCACCCCGGCGGCCCCCCTGCCCGCCGATGGCGCGCAGCTCGCCTCCACCCTCGCCCGGGACGCCATCGCCCTGCTCACCGGCCCGTACGCGGACCGGGTGCGGGAGTGCGGGGCGCACAACTGCCAGCTGGTCTTCGTCGACACCTCCCGGCCCGGACGGCGCCGCTGGTGCTCCATGGAACGCTGCGGCAACCGGCACAAGGTCCGGGCCCTGCGCGCCCGGCGGGAGCCGGAACCGGCGCCCGCACCCGGCTCGCCCTCGTTCACCAGCTGATCCACCGTCTGAGAGCATGGAGCGATGCGACCGCTGTACTCCGTTCCCCTCGGTGTCGCCGCCGCCGGCGCCGCCTGCCTCGCCTACTCCGTCGGGTACGAGGTCCGATCCTTCCGACTCCGCCGGGTCGAGGTCCCCGTCCTCCCGCACGGCGCCCGGCCGATCCGGATCCTGCAGGTCTCCGACATCCACATGGTGAGCGGGCAGGGCAAGAAGCAGCGCTGGCTGCAGAGCCTCGCCGGACTGCGCCCCGACCTCGTGGTCAACACCGGCGACAACCTCTCCGACCCGCTCGGCGTCCCCGCCACCCTCGACGCCCTCGGGCCCCTGATGGACTTCCCCGGCGTCTACGTCTTCGGGTCCAACGACTACTACGGCCCCGCCCCCAAGAACCCGGCCCGCTACCTCAAGGCCATGCGCAGCGGCGTCCACGGCATGAACAACCCGGACGGCACCGCCAACCGCGGCGTCACCGGCGCCGTCCACAACCCCTGGGAGAAGCTCCGCGACGGCTTCGACGCCGCCGGCTGGCTCGACCTCACCAACGCCCGCGGCCGGCTCACCATCGGCGGCCTCGACCTCGAGTTCACCGGCCTCGACGACCCGCACATCCGGCGCGACCGCTACAGCGCCGTCTCCGGCGGCCCCTCCGCCGACGCCGACCTCTCCCTCGCCGTCGTCCACGCGCCCTACCTGCGCGTCCTCGACGCCTTCACCGCGGACCGCTACCCGCTGATCCTCGCCGGCCACACCCACGGCGGCCAGCTCTGCATCCCCTTCTACGGCGCCCTCGTCACCAACTGCGACCTCGACACCGACCGGGTCAAGGGCCTCTCCACCCACACCGCCGGCGGCCGCCGCTCCTACCTCCACGTCTCCGCCGGCTGCGGCACCAACCGCTACACCCCGATCCGCTTCGCCTGCCCCCCGGAAGCCACCCTCCTCACCCTCACCGCCGCCCCCCGCTGAACCCCTCCCGGGCGCCGGTCCGAAACCGGATTTCGTGTCTCGGCAAGCGTCCGGTAGAGTTCTACTCGTCGCGAAGGAGACGGAGCGACAAACAGAAAGACCGGGGTGTGGCGCAGCTTGGTAGCGCGCTTCGTTCGGGACGAAGAGGCCGTGGGTTCAAATCCCGCCACCCCGACCCAGTGCAGAGGGCCTGCCGGAGAAATCCGGCAGGCCCTCTGTCGTTGTGCGCGCCCGCCTGAGTGACTACGCCTCAGGCCCCCGGCCGAGCAGCCCACCCACCGCCCGTGCCCGCCGACCGGGCCCACTGCCCGTGCCCCGCCGGCCGGCGAGCGTGTCGGGCGGGTCAGAGGGTGGCGGGGAGGTCGGTGCGGGAGGTGATGCCGAGTTTGGGGTAGGCCTTGTAGAGGTGGTGGGCGACGGTGCGGGGGCTCAGGTAGAGCTGGGCGGCGATGTCGCGGTTGGTGAGGCCCTGGGCGGCGAGGCGGGCGATCTGGCGTTCCTGCGGGGTGAGGGGGGTCAGGGAGGACGTGGCCGTGGGGGCGATGGTGGGGGTGCCGGTGGCGGCGAGTTCGGTGCGGGCGCGGGCGGACCAGGGGTGGGCCGCGAGGCGGTCGAAGGTCTCCAGGGCGGCGGTGAGGTGGGGGCGGGCGTCGGTGCGGCGGCGGGTGCGGCGCAGCCATTCGCCGTAGAGGAGGGCGGTGCGGGCCTGCTCGAAGGGGCGGTTGGTGGTGGCGTGCAGGTCGAGGGCGGCGCGGTAGGCGGCTTCGGCGAGTTCGTCGGGGCCGAGGAGGGCCTGGCAGCGCAGGCGGAGGGCTGCGGTCCAGGGGCGGTCGGCGGCGGCGGTCCAGCGGGCGAAGCGTTCGTACGGTTCGGCGGCGCGTTCGGGGGTGCCGAGGCGGACGGCGGCCTCGACCAGGTCGGGGACGGCCCGGGTGGCGCTGACGTGGTGGCGGTGCGGCCCGGTGGTGAGGGTGTGCAGGCGGTCGGCGGCGGCGCCGGCGCGGCCTTGGCCGAGGTCGTGCAGGGCGAGGGCCCAGTGGGCCCAGGGGTGGCCGGCGGCGGGGGCGGCGGTCTGCGGGCCGGTGGTGGTCAGCGCGGTGGCGGCCAGGGACGCGGCGGAGGGCTCGGTGCGGCCGTCGAGGGCGGCCAGGTAGGCGAGCAGGGCGGTGAGTTGGCTGACCCACTGGTGCTGGCCGGTGTCGCGGGCGAGGGCGAGGGCCTCGGTGGCGGTGACCTCGGCGTCCTGGTGGCGGCCGTGGAAGAGCTCGGCCTCGGCGAGGAAGAACTGCAGGGTGGGCAGGACGCCGACGGTGCCCTTGGCGCGCGCTTCGGCGACGAGTTCGGCGGCGAGTTCGGCGGTCTCCTCGTCCCGGCCGAGGACGAGGGTGGCGCCGCAGAGCTGGACGAGGTCGACGGGGCTCTCCGCGCCGGCCCTGCGGGCGGCCTCGGCGGTCTCCCGGACGGCCGGGAGGGGCCCGGCCGGCCGTCCGAGGGCGGGGAGGACGGCCGCGGGCAGGTGGCGGGCCAGCGGGGCGAGCGGGTCGTCCTCGGGCAGCGGGAGGGCGGCGAGCCGGTCCAGCACGGCGGCGACCGGCTGCTCCCCCGCGTACCAGGCGGTGTGGAAGGCCTGGAACAGCATCCGGGCGGCGTGCGCCGGGTCGATGTCCGCGGCGGCGGCGTCGAGCAGCAGGCGGTGGGCGGTCGGGTAGGAGCCGCGCCAGAAGTGCGCGGTGGCCCGTACCTGGTCGAGCAGGGCGTGCGCGAACGCGTTGTCGGTGCGGGCGGCGGCTTCGTCGGCGAGCGCTTCGGCCCGGGCCAACTCGCCTTCCTCGGTGGCGGCTTCGGCGGCGAGGACGAGACGCCGGGTGGCGCCCTCGCGGTCGGGGGTGAGCCGGGCGGCGCGCTCGTAGGCGGCGGCGCCGCCGCGGCCGCCGCGGCGTTCGGCATGGACGGCGGCCCGCTCCAGGGCGTCGGCCAGGTCGGGGTCGGGGTCGGTGGCGGCCAGGGCGAGGTGCCAGGTCCGGCGGTCGCCGTCCGGCAGGGCCCCGGCGACGGCCCGGTGCGCGGCCAGCCGCTGGTGGTGCGGGGCGCGTTGGAGGACGGCGGCGCGCAGCAGCGGGTGCCGGAAGGCGGCCCGGCGCTCGGGGGTGACCGTGACGAGGCCGAACTCCTCGGCGGGGGCGAGGTGTTCGGCGTCGACGCCGAGGGTGGCCGCGGCGGGCAGGATGACGGCCAGATCGCCGCTCTCCTCGACGGCGGCGACCAGCAGCAGGGTCTGGGTGGCCGCGGGCAGGCCGGTGACCTGGCCGTGGAAGGCGATCAGCAGCCGGCTGGTGAGTGGCAGCGCGCCGACCCCGCCGGACGGCTGCGGGCCGGCCGTGAACGCCTCTGCGGTGAGCGGCAGTTCGGTGAGCGCGAGCGGGTTCCCGGCGGCCTGGGCGAGCAGCCCGGTCCGGGCGGCGGCGGGCAGCTCGGGGCCGGCCCGGTCGGCCAGCAGTCGGGTGGCGTCGGCCTCGGACAGGGCGGCGACGTGCAGTTCGGGCAGTCCGAGCGGCCGGTCGGCCGCGCCGCCGGTGGTGCGGGCGGCCAGTAGCAGCACGACGCCCTCGGCCTGGAGGCGGCGGGCCGCGAGCAGCAGGGCGTCCAGGGAGGCGCCGTCCACCCACTGCAGGTCGTCGACCACGCACAACAGCGGCCGGTCGGCGGCGAGTTCGGCGAGCAGCCCGAGGGTGGCGAGGCCGACGAGGAGCCGGTCGGCGGGCGACGAGGACTCCTCGGCCAGGCCGAACGCCCGCTCCAGCGCCCGCCGTTGCGGCCCCGGGAGGGCCGCCAGCCGGTCCAGACCAGGCGCGAGCAGCATGCTCAGCCCGGCGAACGGCAGTTCGGCCTCGTACTCGACGCCGGCCGCCCGGATCACCCGGAAACCGTCCCCGGCCCGCGCGACCGCACCGTCCAGCAGCGCGGTCTTGCCGATGCCGGGCTCGCCCCGGAGCAGCAGCACTCCGCTGCGCCCGTCCCGAGCCGCCGCCAACAGGCCGTCCACGGCGGCCTGTTCGTCTTCCCTCCCGTACAGCATGCCCCGACCCTACCCAGGCCGCCCCGGCGGCGGGGTGCCAGGACGGGTCCCGACCGACCTACGCACCCGTACGGACCGACGTACGCACCCCCTACGGATACGTGACGGATTCGCCCGCACCGGCCCGTCCCTAACGTGGTGAGCACCGGGAGCGACCCGGACAACCACCCGCCAGGACAAGGGAGTCGACCATGACCGAGCTGACCGCCACCACCCTCCAGCAGCTCGCCGAGCGCTACCTCGCGGTCTGGAACGAGACCGACCCGGCCGCCCGCCGCAAGCTGGTCGACGAGGTGTGGGCCGAGGACGGCCGCTACACCGACCCGCTGGCCGCCGTGGCCGGCCGGGACGCGATCGACGGCCTGATCGGCGCGGCCCAGGCGCAGTTCCCGGGGATGCGCTTCACCCTCGGGCCGGTGGACGCGCACCACGACATCGCCCGGTTCACCTGGAACCTCGGGCCCGCGGACGCGCCGGCGGACGCCGAGCCGCTGGTGATCGGCTTCGACGTGCTGACGGCCACGCCGGACGGCCGGATCGGCGCGGTGTACGGCTTCCTGGACCGCGTCCCGGGCGCCTGAGCGGCGACCCCGAGCCGGCCACCCTGCCGAGCCGGCGATCCGTACCGGTGCGGGGCGGGCGCGAGCACCGCGCCCGCCCCGCACCGGCCGGCCCCACAACCCCCTGGAGGAGAGCCCGAGATGAGCACCGTCCTCGACGGAAGCACCCGGAGCACCCGGAGCACCCGGGGAGGCAGGACGGACGACGCGGCCGCCGCCCCTCGGGGCCTGCTGCCGGTGGTCCTGACCGCGACCTTCATGACCGCCCTCGACGTCTTCGTCGTCAACGTCGCCGTCCCGTCCGTCCAGGCGGACCTGGGCGCCGGCCCGGCCGCCGTCCAGTGGGTGGTCGCCGGTTTCGGCCTGGCGCTGGCCGCCGGGCTGGTCACCGCCGGCCGCCTGGGCGACCGGTACGGCCGCCGCCGGGTGTTCGGGCTCGGCCTGGCCCTGTTCACGCTCGCCTCCGCGGGCTGCGGCCTCGCCCCCACCGCGGCGGCGCTGGTCGGCGCCCGGGTGGCGCAGGGCCTCGCGGCGGCGCTGATGGGCCCGCAGGTGCTGGCGATGCTGCGGACGGCGTTCAGCGGCGCGGCGCAGGCGCGGGCGTTCGCCCGGTACGGGCTGACGATGGGGCTCGGCGCGGTGTTCGGCCAGCTGATCGGCGGGCTGCTGATCCGCGCGGACGTCCTCGGCCTGGGCTGGCGCAGCTGCTTCCTGATCAACCTTCCGGTCGGCCTGGCCGCCCTGGGACTGGTCCGCCGCTGCCTGCCGGAGTCCCGCGCGCCGCACCGGCCGGGGCTGGACCCGGTCGGCGTGCTGCTGGTGACCGGTGCGCTGACCGGCCTGGTGCTGCCGCTGATCCAGGGCCCGGCGCTGGGCTGGCCGCTGTGGACGTGGTGCTGCCTGGGCGGCTCGCTCGCCCTGCTGGCCGGTTTCGCCGCCCACCAGCACCGCGCCACCCGGGCCGGCGGCTCGCCGCTGGTCGACACCCGGCTGTTCCGGAGCCGGGCGTTCGGCACCGGCCTGCTGGCCCAGTTCGTCTTCGTGCTCGGCCAGGGCTCGTTCTTCCTGGTGCTCGCCCTGCACCTGCAGCTCGGCCGGGGCCTGGACGCGCTCGGCGCCGGGCTGGTGTTCACCGCGATCGGCCTCGGCTACCTGCTGACCTCCAACGCCACCCACCGGGTCACCGCCCGGTTCGGCGGCCCCCGGACGATCGCCGCCGGCGGGCTGCTGATGGCCGCCGGGCTGGCGCTGCTCGCGCTCGCGGCGTACGGGGTGCCGGCCGGGAGCGTGTGGTGGCTGGCGCCCGGGCTGTTCGTGGACGGCGTCGGCATGGGCCTGGTGATCGCCCCGGTCACCGCCACGGTGCTGGCGGCCGCCGAGCCGCTGCTGGCCGGTTCGGCGGCGGGGGTGGTGTCGACCGTGCAGCAGGTCGGCGGGGCGCTCGGGGTCGCGCTGATCGGGCTGGTCTACTACGGCGCCGGTGCCCCGACCGCGGCCTTCGGGCACAGCGTGCTGGCGCTGGAGCTGGTGCTGGTGGCGGTGGTTCTGACGGAGCGGTGGCGGCTGCCGCACCGTCACCGGACGCCCCGGCGGCACTGACCGGCAGCACTGACCGGCGGCATCGACCGGCAGCACCGACCGGCAGCGGACGAACGAACGGGCGGGGCGCCGAAGTACACCCGCCCGTTCCCCTCCGTCCCCCGGATCGGGTTGGATGGTCGGATGAGCGAGGAGAAGAGCGCCGTACCGGCGTGGGAGCAGCGGTTCAGGGCCGCGCGGGTGTCACTGCCGGACTGGGCGGAGGACGCCCCCGACCGGGCGCTGTACGTGTCCAACGCGACCGGCACCTACGAGGTCTACGCCTGGGACCGCGCCACCGACGCCCACCGCCGGGTCACCGACCGGCCGAACGGCACCACCGACGCCGAGCTGTCCCCGGACGGCCGGTGGATCTGGTGGTTCGACGACCAGGACGGCGACGAGTTCGGCGTGTGGCGCCGGCAGCCGTTCGCGGGCGGCCCCGACGAGGAGGCCGTGCCCGGTCTCGCCGCCTCCTACTCGGCCGGCCTGGCGCTCGGCCGCGACGGCACCGTCGTCGTCGGCCGCTCCACCGACGAGGACGGCACCACCCTGCACCTGCGCCGCGCCGGCGCCGCCGAGCCGGTCGAGATCTACCGGCACGAGGAGTACGGCGGGGTCGCCGACCTCAGCCACGACGGCACCCTGCTCGCCCTCGACCACACCGAGCACGGCGACGCCATGCACTCCGCGATCCGGGTCTACCGGCTCACCGCGGACAGCGTCGAGACCGTCGCCGAGCTGGACGAGGTCACCGGCCGGGACGAGCCGCGCGGCGTCGCCTGCCTCGGCTTCGCCCCGGTCGAGGGCGACACCCGGATGCTGGTCGCGCACCAGCGCACCGGCCGCTGGGAGCCGATGATCTGGGACGTCGCCACCGGCGCCGAGACCGCGCTGCCGCTGCGCGACGAGCAGGGCCGCGAACTGCCCGGCGACGTCTCCGCGCAGTGGCGGCCGGGCGCCGCGGAGCTGCTGGTCGAGCACGAGTACGAGGCGCGCAGCGAGCTGTTCTCGTACGCGCTCGCGGACGGCCGGCTGACCCGCCTGGACACCCCGCGCGGCACCGTGGGCGGCGCCACCCCGCGCCCGGACGGGACCGTCGAGTACCTGTGGTCCTCGGCCGCCGAGCCGTCCGCCGTCCGCTCCACCGCCGGGACGGTCGTGCTGCGGGCGCCCGGCCCGGTGCCGCCGGGCTCCGTCCCGGTCGAGGACGTCTGGGTCGACGGGCCCGGCGGGCGGGTGCACGCCCTGGTGCAGCGGCCGGCGAACGGCCCGGGCCCGTACCCGACCGTGTTCGAGATCCACGGCGGCCCGACCCACCACGACAGCGACTCCTTCACCGCCGGCCCGGCCGCCTGGCTGGACCACGGCTTCGCCGTCGTCCGGGTCAACTACCGCGGCTCGACCGGCTACGGCCAGGCCTGGACGGACGCGCTGCGCGAGCGGGTCGGCCTGATCGAGCTGGAGGACATCGACGCCGTCCGCACGTGGGCGGTGGACAGCGGCCTCGCGGACCCGGGGCGGCTGGTGCTCTCCGGCGGCAGCTGGGGCGGCTACCTGACCCTGCTCGGCCTCGGCGTGCAGCCGGAGAACTGGTCGCTCGGCCTCGCCGCCGTGCCCGTCGCCGACTACCACACCGCCTACGCCGACGAGATGGAGGCGCTCAAGTCGCTGGACCGCACGCTCTTCGGCGGCACGCCGGAGGAGGTGCCGGAGCGCTTCTCGGCCTCCTCGCCGCTGACGTACGTCGAGCGGGTGCGAGTGCCGGTGTACATCAGCGCGGGGGTCAACGACCCGCGCTGCCCGATCCGGCAGATCGAGAACTACGTCGAGCGGCTGGAGCAGCTCGGCACGCCGCACGAGGTGTACCGCTACGACGCCGGGCACGGCTCGCTGGTGGTGGAGGAGCGGATCAAGCAGCTGCGGCTGGAGATCGACTTCGTCCGGCGGCACCTGGCCACGGCGGACGGCGGCACCGCCGCCGCGACCGCTCCCGAGCCCGGCGCCCGGACCGCTGCCGGAACCGGGGAGACGGTGTGAGGCGGGGGCTGATCCTCGCCGGCGCGGCGGTGGCCGGGGCCCTGGTGCTCACCGGCTGCGCGGGCCGGCACGGGGCCGAGGCCGCCTGCCCGCCCCCGCCGACCGCACCGCCGGCGCCGGTCGGGTCGGCCGGGCCGGGCGCGACTCCGACCCGCCCCGCGCCGAGCACGCCGGGCGCACCGGGCGCACCGGGCGCACCGGGCGCGACCGCGCCGGCGAAGTCCGGTGCCGCGGCCACGCCCGCGAACGCGGGCTCCGCCGGGGCGGGCGTCGTGCGGCCGGCCGGGTACGAGGACGGCGAACCGGAAGCGGCCGCCGGGACGGCGCTGCTCGCCAAGGGCGGGTCGAAGGGGTCCGGCGGGTCCTCGGGCTCCTCCGGCTCGCACGGCTCCGGCTCGAAGGGATCGAAGGGCTCGAAACCCGGGCGGACGGTCCACCACCACATCGACCACTACGACTCGGACGACGAGGGCGGCGGCCGCGGCCACTGCCACAGCGAGCCGGTGGTCACCGTCCCGCCGACCCCCGCGCCGGGGGCGACCAGCCCGACCGCACCGGCACCCGCGCCGCCCCTGACCCCCACTCCGACCAGGCCCGCGCCGCCGGGCGCGCCCGGTGGTCCGGCGACGGTGCCGGCGGCACCCGCCAGGCCCACGCGCTGACCGGAGGGACGCGCGGAGGCCGGCTCGGCACGGCTCAGCAGGCCGGCTCGGCACAGGCCGGCTCGGCGGAGGTCAGCTCAGGACCGGGTCCAACCCGAGGGCCCGGTCCTGCTCCGCCTCCGCCTCGCGGCGCACCAGGCGGAACCACATGAAGACGACGAACCCGGCGAAGACGAACCACTCCAAGGTGTAGCCCAGGTTCTGGAACGCGCGCAGGGTGAGCCCGTCCCCGCCCTGCGGCTGGACGGTGGGCACCGCGGTCAGCCCGGTGGGCACCTCGTCGGCGGCGACCCAGCCGTCGTACCAGCCGTCGTACTCCAGCACGTTGAGCAGCGACGCCCGGTTGATCATGCCGAGCCGGCCGGGCGGCAGCCCCCCCGCGACGGCGCCGTTGCTGCCGACCGACTCGTTGGCCTGCAGCCGGCCGGTCACGGTCACCGGGCCGCTCGGCGGGGCGGCGGGGGTGGCGCCGGCCGCGGGCTCCCCGGGGGCCCAGCCGCGCACGACGGCGACGGCGTGGCCGTCCGCGGTGCGCAGCGGGGTCAGCACGTAGTAGCCCTGCTTGCCGTCCAACACCCGGTTGGGGACGAAGAGTTGGTGCTCCGCATCGAAGCTGCCGGCCACCGTGACGGGCTTGCCCACGGTCTCGGTGGTCACCTGCGGGGTGGCCGGGCCGAGCAGCGCGTCGATCGGCCTGGCCTCACCCGAAGCGGTGACGGCCTGCTGGTTCTTCTCGTGCGCGGAGGCCCGGTCCTCGAACCGGCCGAGCTGCCAGGAGCCCAGCCAGACGCACACCGCCACGGCCGCCACGGCCAGCGCGGTGCCGCTCAGCCAGCGGGGAGTGAGGAGGAACCGGTACACACCCCCCACGGTAACCACTCTTCACACCCTCCCCGACCACAGGGGTCCCGCCGGGCCGCCTCCGGGCCCGCCCCCGGTCGGCCTGCCCGCAGTCAGCCCGCCGCCGGTGAGCCCGGCTGCGCCGGGGCGACGGTGCCCGCCGGCTGGACGCCGCCCCGGTAGAGGGTGCCGGCCGTACAGCCGAGCGGGACGGTGGCCGTGGCCGCCGCGGGGCTGCCGGGCGCCGGGGTGTGGGCGAGGGTGACGGTGGCCGGTCCGCCGGTGGGGGCCGCGGTCGGGGTGGCGGTGGGGCTGGGCGCGCCGGTGGGGCCGGCGGTCGGGGTGCCGGTCGGCTGCGGGTTGGCGGTGGGCGCGACGGAGGCGCCGGCCGCCGGGGCGGCCGAGGCGGCGGGCGCCTGGTCCTGGGAGGCGCCGGCGGCCTGGTTGGGTCGGGCCGACCCGGCGGCGCCGGTGCTTCCGGTGCCGGTGCCGGAGCCGGTCCCGCCGCCGGTGCCCGAGCCGCCGCCGTTCCCGGCGGGGCCGCAGGTCTGGTCGGGGATCCAGGCGAACGGCACCCGGTAGCCGGCCTGCGGGGCCAGCACGGGGGGTTCGGCGTCCATGGCGGGCAGGCCGTCCGCCGGGTCGCCGGGGCTGTGGTCGGCGGTCCGGAAGCGGCTGCGGTCGGCCCCGGAGAAGGCGGTGACGGAGACCGCGCCGGGCCCGCCGAGGCGGCACGCGTTCGCGGAGACGTTGAAGACGGTGAACGAGCCGTACACCCGGCCCGCGGCGTCGGCCGCGCCGACCTGTGCGGCGCCCTGGCCGAGGTCGGCGCGGGAGCACAGCGGGACGAGGACGGAGTTGCTGGCCCCGGCCGGCGCCGGGGCGGAGCCGTCCGGGCGGGCCGTCCCGGCGTCGGCGCTGGGCGAGGCGACGGCGGTGCCGGACGCCGCGGCGGAGGAGCCCCGGCCGTCCGGGCCCGCGTGCTCCGCGGTGGAGCCGCCGGTGGAGCCGGCGGTGGCGCCGGTGGCGGCGGAGGCCGAGGCCTTGGCGGCGTCCCCGGGGCCGCCGGAGAGCCCGAGGTGTTCGCCGTCGTGCAGGGCCGGCAGGGCCACCGCGACGGCCAGGGCGAGCGCGGCGGCGCCGGTCCAGGCGCCGCACCGGGCCGCCCGCCGCCGGGGTACGGCCCGCTGGATGCGGGGCAGCCCGCCGGGCCCGGGTTGGATGTCGGCGACGGCGTGGTGCATCAGCGCGCGCAGGGCCCGCTCCTCCGCGGACAGTCCTCCGCCGGAGAGCTCGCCGACCGACAGCTCGTCCACCGGCAGCCCGCCCACCGGCAGCCCGGCGCCCGGCAGCTCCGCGCCGTCAGCCATGGCCGGCCTCCATCTGGGCCCGCAGCGCGGCGAGCCCGCGCGAGCCGTAGGCCTTCACCGATCCGAGCGAGATGCCCAGCGTCTCCGCGACCTGCGCCTCCGTCATGTCCACGAAGTAACGCAGCACCAGAACCTCCCGCTGACGGCGTTGCAGACCACGCAGCGCGGCCTTCAACTGGTCGCGCTCCAGCGCATCGTAGGCTCCTTCTTCTGCACTGGCCATGTCAGGCATCGGCTTCGGCAGCAGCCGCAGCCCGAGGATCCGGCGGCGCAGCGTGGAGCGGGACAGGTTGACGACGGTCTGCCGCAGGTAGGCCAGGGTCTTCTCGGGCTCGCGCACCCGGCGGCGGGCGGCGTGCACCCGGATGAACGCCTCCTGCACGACGTCCTCACAGGTCGAGAGGTCGTCCAGGAGCAGCGCGGCGAGGCGCAGCAGGGATCTGTAGTGCGCCTGGTAGGTCTCGGTGAGCAGGTCCTCGCTGGTACCCGCGTCGGTACCGGCGCCGGAGTCCGCCGCACCGGGTGCGACCGCGGTCATCTGGCTTTCTTCCGGCCTACTCGCAGGCCACTGGACGCGCGACGGGAACGTCACCGCGGCTGTCGCCGAGATGCCCGACCCTGCCCCCACCATCACGTTCGCCACGCCCGTTGGACACTCGATCCCCTGTCATGGTTGCCCAGCCCGAGGGACATTCTTCCGCATCGGCGGAAGTGCCCTCCAGGGAATTCGAGAGGGTTTCCGGACAGATTGTGGGGGGAGAGCGTACGGACGCTAGGCAGGTTGCAGCTCGCGGGCCACCAGTTCGGCGATCTGGAGCAGGTTGAGCGCGGCTCCCTTGCGCAGGTTGTCGCCGCAGAGGAAGAGGTCGAGGGCCTCCGGCTCGTCCAGGGCGCGGCGCACCCGCCCGACCCACACCGGGTCCGTCCCGACCACGTCGTTCGGGGTGGGGAACTCACCGGCCGCCGGGTCGTCGTAGAGCACGACGCCGGGGGCGTCCCGCAGGATCTCCTGCGCGTGCTCCTGGGTGACCTCGCGTTCGAACCGCGCGTGCACGGCCAGCGCGTGGGTGCGGACGACCGGCACGCGCACGCAGGTCGCGGAGACCCGCAGGGCGGGCAGGCTGAGGATCTTGCGCGACTCGTCCCGGATGCCGAGCTCCTCGGAGGACCAGCCGCCCTCGCGCAGCGACCCGGACCAGGGCACCGCGTTGTACGCGAGCGGGGCCGCGAACGGCCCGTGGTCGGCGATCACCGCGCGCAGGTCGCCGGTCTTGCGGCCTGCCGTCGTGCCCGTGACCAGCGCGGTCTGCCCGCGCAGCGCCGTCTCGCCGGCCCGGCCCTCGCCGGTGGCGGCCTGGTAGGAGGCGACGACCAACTGCGCCAGCCCGTACTCGGCGTGCAGCGCCCAGAGGGCGGCGATCATCGCGAGGGTGGTGCTCGCCGGGCTGGCGACGATGCCGCGCGGGCGGATCCGCAGCGCGGCGGCGTTGACCTCGGGGACGACCAGCGGCACGTCCTCGGCGGTCCGGAAGACGGCCGAGTCGTCGACCACCACGACGCCCTTGGCCGCCGCGATCGGCGCCCACTGGGCGGAGACCGGTTCGGGCACGGCGAACACGGCGACGTCGATCCCGGCGAACGCCTCCTCCGCCAGCGGGACGACCTCGACGGCCTCCCCGCGCACGACCGCCGTACGGCCGGCCGAGCGCGGAGAGGCGATCAGGCGGATCTCGCCCCAGACGTCCTGACGGAGCGCGAGCAGGTCGAGCAGCACCTCGCCGACCGCGCCGCTGGCGCCGACGACGGCGAGGTTCGGCCGCCGGGTCATCGCCCGCCGCCCCCGGCCGGCCCGCGGCTCATCGGCCGGTGCCGCCGTAGACGACGGCCTCGTCGCTCTCGCTGTCCAGCCCGAAGGCGCTGTGCACGGCGCGGACCGCCTCCGGCACGTCCTCGGCGCGGGTGACCACCGAGATGCGGATCTCCGAGGTGGAGATCAGCTCGATGTTGACGCCCGCGGCGGACAGCGCCTCGAAGAAGGTCGCGGTGACGCCCGGGTTGGAGCGCATGCCCGCGCCGACCAGCGAGATCTTGCCGATCGCGTCGTCGTAGCGCAGCGACTCGTAGCCGATGCCCTCCTTGACCCGGCCGAGCGCGTCGATGGCCTTCTGGCCCTCGGTCTTGGGCAGGGTGAAGGAGATGTCGGTCAGACCGGTCGACGCGGCGGAGACGTTCTGCACCACCATGTCGATGTTGACCTCGGCGTCGGCGATGGCGCGGAAGATGCGCGCCGCCTCACCGGGCTTGTCGGGCACGCCGACGACGGTGACCTTCGCCTCGGAGGTGTCGTGGGCGACTCCGGAGATGATGGCCTGCTCCATCTCGCCCCCTTCGGGCTTGTTCGGGTTGTCGTTGCTGACGATCGTCCCGGGAAGACCCGAGAAGGACGAGCGTACGTGAATGGGGATGTTGTAGCGACGGGCGTACTCCACACACCGATCGAGCAGCACCTTGGAGCCCGACGAGGCCAGCTCCAGCATGTCCTCGTAGGCGATCCAGTCGATCTTGCGGGCCTTCTTCACCACGCGCGGGTCGGCGGTGAACACGCCGTCCACGTCGGTGTAGATCTCGCAGACCTCGGCCTTGAGCGCGGCGGCCAGCGCGACCGCCGTGGTGTCCGAGCCGCCGCGGCCCAGCGTGGTGATGTCCTTGCTGGACTGCGACACGCCCTGGAAGCCGGCCACGATCGCGATGTTGCCCTCGTCGAGGGCGGTGCGGATGCGGCCCGGCGTCACGTCGATGATGCGCGCCTTGTTGTGGACGGAGTCCGTGATGACGCCGGCTTGGCTGCCCGTGAAGGACTGGGCCTCGTGACCCAGGGATTTGATCGCCATGGCCAGCAGCGCCATGGAGATGCGCTCTCCAGCGGTCAGCAGCATGTCGAACTCACGGCCGGCAGGGAGCGGTGACACCTGCTCCGCGAGTTCGATGAGCTCGTCCGTCGTGTCGCCCATCGCGGACACCACGACGACGACCTCATGGCCGGCCTTCTTGGCGTCAACGATTCGACGGGCCACGCGCTTGATGCCTTCGGCATCCGCAACGGATGAGCCGCCGTACTTCTGCACGACAAGGCCCACGTGCGCTCCTCGACTAGGTCGTTTCCGGGGGCGCCTGGCCCCCGCACCCCACCGGGTGGAGGGGGGTGTGCGGTCCGCGTCAGTCTATCGAGCGGTCCTGCCCCGACCGGGGCTTTCCATATGATGAGACGGGCGTTTCAGCACGTGGGCGGCGGTGCGCGGGTCCGCACCGGCAGGTCTGCGGGGAATCCGGCGCCGCTCCGAAGAATCGGCGGAGGGGAGGACGGCGATCCGGCCGGATTTCCCTCCCGGGCGGGGCGCTGAGGCGTGTGTCACACGTCCGCCCGTCCGGACCTGCTCGGTGCCCGCCCGTCCGGACCTGCTCGGTGCCCGCTCGGCGTCCGCTCGGCGTCCGCTCGGTGCTCTGTGCGGACGCCCGTTGAGCGTCCGTTCAGCGCCCGTTCAGCGCCCGAGGCCCAGCTCGGCCGCCATCAGGTCGCCGGCCTGCTGCTCCAGCTGCTCGTCGGTGAGCCCGTCGTCGTCGGTGTCCGCGCCGTCCGGCACCGCACCGATCGGGCTGTCCAGCCGGACGTGCGCGATCAGCGACTGCAGCGCCCGCAGCACCGCCGAGCAGGTCGTGCCCCAGTTCGACAGGTACGAGAACTGCCACCACCACAGCGCCTCACTGACCCGGCCCTCGCGGTAGTGCGTCAGGCCGTGCTGCAGCTCGCCGACCACGCCGGCCAGGTCGTCCGAGATCCGGAAGGCGTTCGGCTTCTCCGGCGGGCCGTACGGGTCGAAGACCTCGTGGTAGACGTCGATCGGCGCCAGCAGCGCGGCCAGGTGCTCGCGCAGCTGCTCGCCGTCCGGCTCCGGCCCGGCGTCGGGCTCGAAGCGGTCGTCCGGGACGACGTCCTCGATGGCGCCCAGCCGGCCGCCCGCCAGCAGCAGCTGCGAGACCTCCAGGAGCAGCAGCGAGACCGCGCTGCCCGGTTCGTCGCCCTTGGCGACCTCGGTGACGGCGAGCACGAAGCTCTCCACCGAGTCGGCGATCTGGACGGCGAAGTCGTCCGGCTCCGAGCCGTGGCCGTGGGTGTGCGGGGCCGCTTCGGTGTGCGGGGCGTGGGGCTGCTGGTGGGGGGTCCGGTCAGACATCGAGCAGTCGTCTCCCTTCGAAGGCGCGGCCGAGGGTGACCTCGTCCGCGTACTCCAGATCCCCGCCGACGGGCAGACCGCTCGCCAGACGGGTCACCTTCAGGCCCATCGGCTTGCAGAGCCGGGCCAGGTAGGTGGCGGTCGCCTCCCCCTCCAGGTTGGGGTCGGTGGCCAGGATCAGCTCGGTGACCGTGCCGTCCGCGAGGCGCGCGAGCAGCTCGCGGATGCGCAGGTCGTCCGGGCCGACGCCCTCGATGGGGCTGATCGCGCCGCCCAGCACGTGGTAGCGGCCGCGGAACTCGCGGGTGCGCTCGATGGCGACGACGTCCTTGGGTTCCTCGACCACGCAGATGACACCGAGGTCGCGGCGCGGGTCCAGGCAGACCCGGCACTGCTCGGCCTCCGCGACGTTGCCGCAGACCGCGCAGAAGCGGACCTTGTCCTTGACCTCCAGCAGCGCGTGCGCGAGGCGGCGCACGTCGGTCGGGTCGGCCTGCAGCACGTGGAAGGCGATCCGCTGGGCGCTCTTGGGCCCGACGCCGGGCAGCCTGCCCAGTTCGTCGATCAGGTCCTGAACCACGCCCTCGTACAACGTCGCGCCTTCCCTCGTGCTCGGATGGTCCGTGTGCTCCGGTGCCATCATCCAACGAATCGGGCGCCGGACACACCGCCCGACGCCCGACTCCCACATAAATCACATGGGTCCGTCGTCTGAACATCAGACCATTGGGCCCGCTCTCCCGGCCTCGGCCGGGAACCGACCGGGCCAGCAGGGCAGACCGGGTCAGAAGGGCAGACTGGGTCAGAAGGGCAGACCGGGGATGCCGCCGCCCATGCCCTGGGTCAGCGGGCCCATCCGCTCCGCCTGCATCTTCTGCGCGGCCTGGTTGGCGTCCCGAACGGCCGCCAGGACCAGGTCGGCCAGGGTCTCGGTGTCCTCCGGGTCGACGGCCGCCGGAGCGATGGTCAGCGCCACCAGCTCACCGGCACCGGTGACCGTGGCCTCGACCAGGCCGCCGCCCGCCGAACCCTGCACCTTCGCCTCGGCCAGCTCCTGCTGCGCCTGGGCGAGGGCCTGCTGCATCTTCTGCGCCTGCTTCATCAACTGCTGCATGTTGGGCTGACCACCACCGGGGAACACGGCTCACTCCTTGCTGTCACGCGGTCGATCTGTCGTCACCGCCGAGCCTACGGGCTCGTACGCGCCCACGGGCCCGCCCGGTCGGTGCTCCGGCTTCCGCTCGGCTCCCCCGGTGGCTCGGCTCCCCCGATGGCTCGGCTCCCCCAGTGGCTCAGTTGCCCCGGTGGTGGATCTCCTCCAGGACGGTGGCACCCAGCTCGCGGATGATCAGCTCCTGGCCGGAGAACGCCTCCTCGGTGAGGTCCGGGTCGTCCTCCTCCGGGATGTCGTCCTCCGGGGCCACCGCCGGCGGCGCCGCGACGGGCGGCGGCGGGGGCGTGTGCGGCACCGGGGCGGGCGCCTGGGCCTGCGGCCGGGGCGCCGGCTGGACCGGGGCCGCCGGGGCCGCGGGAGCCTGCGGCTGGACG
>NZ_JZKH01000350.1 GCF_000961885.1 Streptomyces rubellomurinus | reverse complement strand
GATCGACGTCGCCCTCGCCGCCGGCAAAGCCGCAGGCTTCACCAACCACCGCTGGAGCGCCGCCACCCTGGCCAGCGGCGCCATCGGCACCTACTTCCTCAGCAAGGCACTACTGACCTTCGACGTCGGCACCGGCTACGCCATCTGGACCTCCACCGCGGGCGTGGGCATCACCCTGCTCGGCGCACCCCTGTTCGGCCAGCACCTCGACGGACGCAAAGCCCTCGGCATCACCACCGTCATCGCCGGCGTCGCCGGCCTCCAACTCAGCGGCTCCGCCTGAACCCCCCACCCCCCGCCCCAACTCCCACCCCACGACAGGACCCCACCCCATGACCGACACCACCCACACCC
>NZ_JZKH01000349.1 GCF_000961885.1 Streptomyces rubellomurinus | reverse complement strand
GTTCGGGGTGGAGCCGGCGGCGGTGGTGGGGCATTCGCAGGGGGAGATCGCGGCGGCGTGCGTGGCGGGTGCGTTGTCGTTGGAGGACGGCGCGCGGGTCGTCGCGCTGCGGTCGCGGGCGCTGCTGGGGCTGTCGGGGCGGGGTGGCATGGTGTCGGTGCCGCTGCCCGCCGAGGAGGTGGAGCGGCTGCTGGAGCCGTACGGCGGCCGGATCGGCATCGCCGCGCTCAACGGCCCTTCGTCCACGGTGGTTTCGGGCGATGCGAACGCGTTGGAGCAGCTGGTCGCCGGGCACGAGCGGGCGCGTCGGATCGACGTGGACTACGCCTCGCACGGCCCGCACGTCGAGGCGATCCGGGAGGAAC
>NZ_JZKH01000348.1 GCF_000961885.1 Streptomyces rubellomurinus | reverse complement strand
CGGCGGATTCCTGTCCGGCGTCGCCGAGTTCGACGCCGAGTTCTTCGGGATCTCCCCGCGCGAGGCGCTGGCCATGGACCCGCAGCAGCGCCTGCTGCTGGAGGCCTCCTGGGAGGCGGTCGAACGGGCCGGCATCGACCCGACCTCGCTGCGCGGCAGCCGGACCGGGATCTTCGCGGGCGTCATCGACAACGACTACGGCTCGCGGCTCGACCGCGTCCCGGAGGAGGTCGAGGGCTACGTCGGCTACGGCAGCGCCAGCAGCATCGCCTCCGGCCGGGTCGCGTACGCGCTCGGGCTGGAGGGCCCGGCGGTGAGCATCGACACGGCGTGCTCGTCCTCGCTGGTCGCCCTGCACCTGGCGGCCAA
>NZ_JZKH01000347.1 GCF_000961885.1 Streptomyces rubellomurinus | reverse complement strand
CGAGCAGGGCGGCTCCGGCGGCGCTGGTGGCCGCGCCGGTGGCCAGGCCCTGCAGGATCCGGGCGGCGATCAGGGCCGGTACTCCCCGGGCGGTGGCGAAGGCGGCCATCGCGACGGCTTCGGCCAGCAGCGCCGCGGCGAGGACCGGGCGCCGGCCGAGGTGGTCCGAGAGCGTTCCCGCGGTCAGCAGCGCCACCAGCAGGGCGAGGGCGTAGGCGCTGAACACGAGGGTGAGCGTCATGGCCGAGAAGTGCCAGGCGGCCTGGTAGAGCGCGTAGAGCGGGGTCGGGGCGCTGGAGGCGGCCAACAGGCCGACCAGGACCGAGGCGTGGAGCGGGAAGGCGCCGCGGCGGCCCAGCACGGGCAGGCGG
>NZ_JZKH01000346.1 GCF_000961885.1 Streptomyces rubellomurinus | reverse complement strand
GGATGTTGCGCATCGCCTCCCACTGGGGGTCGGGCCAGATGGAGTCGGCGCTCTCGGGGTCGAGGGCGGGGTCGGCGAGGGCGGGCCAGAGGGCTTCCATCTGTCGGCGGGAGCCGGGTGGGACCTTGAGGCCGATGGACAGGGTGCAGTCGGCGTAGCGGGTGGCGAGGGCGAGGACGGTGTCGATCGCGGCGGGGGTGGAGTTCTGGGGCAGGGCGGGGCGCCAGTAGTGGACGATTGGGATGCCGGCGGCGTGCAGGCGGGGGAAGTTGTCGCGCAGGGCGGTGTGGTCGATGCCGCGTTCGATGTCGGGTCCGAGGCCGGAGTAGCTGAGGTAGACGATCACGCGTTGGCCGCGGGAGCGGTTGCGGGTGATGGTGTCGAGGAC
>NZ_JZKH01000345.1 GCF_000961885.1 Streptomyces rubellomurinus | reverse complement strand
GGTTGCCGGTGGTGGGGAGGGGCTTGGTGGCGGTGAGGGAGAGGTAGGCGGCGGTGAGGTTGCCGGTGGTGAACCAGCGGGTGAGGCCGTGCTGGTGGCAGGCGCGGATGCCGCCGAGGGCGTCGATGGCGGTGAGGAAGAGGTCGACGACGGCGAGTTCGTGGGGGGTGAGCTGCTTGGGGATGTCGAAGACGCCGAGGGCTTCGAGGAGTTCGCCGGTGTCGGCTTCGGAGTTGGGTCGGGGGTTGGCGAGCAGGGCGTTGTAGCAGTCGTCGAGGCGGCGGTCGACCTCGGCGGCGGGGATGGCGAGGGCGGTGCAGACGGCGCGGGCGGAGCGCAGGGGTTCGCGGGTGCGGCGGGCGAGGGTGGCGTAGGCCTGGGCGGGGGTG
>NZ_JZKH01000344.1 GCF_000961885.1 Streptomyces rubellomurinus | reverse complement strand
GGTTGCCGGTGGTGGGGAGGGGCTTGGTGGCGGTGAGGGAGAGGTAGGCGGCGGTGAGGTTGCCGGTGGTGAACCAGCGGGTGAGGCCGTGCTGGTGGCCGGCGCGGATGTCGCCGAGGGCGTCGATGGCGGTGAGGAAGAGGTCGACGACGGCGAGTTCGTGGGGGGTGAGGGTCTTGGGGACGTCGAAGACGCCGAGGGCTTCGAGGAGTTCGCCGGTGTCGGCCTCGGAGTTCGGTCGGGGGTTGGCAAGCAGGGCGTCGTAGCAGTCGTCGAGGCGGCGGTCGGTTTCGGCGGCGGGGATGGCGAGGGCGGTGCAGACGGCGCGGGCGGAGCGCAGGGGTTCGCGGGTGCGGCGGGCGAGGGTGGCGTAGGCCTGGGCGGGGGTG
>NZ_JZKH01000343.1 GCF_000961885.1 Streptomyces rubellomurinus | reverse complement strand
ACCGGGGTGTCGGCGCCGAGTTGGAGGGCTTCGCGGACTTCGTCGGGGGTGTGGGGCTGGTGTCCGTCGAAGCCGTTGAGGGCGACGACGAAGGGCAGGCCGCTGTTCTCGAAGTAGTCGAGGGCGGGGAAGCAGTCGGCGAGGCGGCGGGTGTCGACGAGGACGATGGCTCCGATGGCGCCTCGGACGAGGTCGTCCCACATGAACCAGAAGCGGTCCTGTCCGGGGGTGCCGAAGAGGTAGAGGATGAGGTCTTCGTCGAGGGTGATGCGGCCGAAGTCCATGGCGACGGTGGTGGTCGTCTTGCCGGAGACGTGGCTGATGTCGTCGATGCCGGCGGAGGCCGAGGTCATGACGGCTTCGGTGCGCAGGGGGTTGATCTCGGAGAC
>NZ_JZKH01000342.1 GCF_000961885.1 Streptomyces rubellomurinus | reverse complement strand
TCCCGGATCCCCTGCCGACACGCATCCACCAGGAACAACACCTGCGCAGCGGCCGTCTCCTGAAGCTCCTGCTTCCAGTCGATCGCGATGCACCCCGACCGGTACGGCCGCAACTCGGGGTGAATGTCCTCCGGAACCAGGTAGTCCTGCCCGTCGACGTGCGTGCCGTGCCCACTCAGGCCGATCAGCAGCCGCTCCCCCGGCTCGGCACGCGCCAGGAACCCGACCACCTCACCATTGACGAAGTTCGCCGTGACCGGCCGGCCCGCCCGAGGCCGCGGCACCTCGACCCGCACCCCACGCCCCCGCAG
Source organism: Streptomyces rubellomurinus (assembly GCF_000961885.1). GTDB lineage: Bacteria > Actinomycetota > Actinomycetes > Streptomycetales > Streptomycetaceae > Kitasatospora > Kitasatospora rubellomurina. Next base: position 84 of record NZ_JZKH01000342.1, on the reverse strand, counting down.
CGCCTCACCCAACTGCTCGACATCACGCGGGACAAAGCGCAGCGGCGCATCGTCGTACGCACTGGCCCCGATCAGCAGCGCCGA
>NZ_JZKH01000341.1 GCF_000961885.1 Streptomyces rubellomurinus | reverse complement strand
CGTGGTCCAGCCGGCGCTGTTCGCGGTGATGGTGTCGCTGGCGGCGCTGTGGCGCTCGTACGGGGTCGAGCCCGCGGCGGTCGTCGGGCACTCGCAGGGTGAGATCGCGGCGGCGTACGTCGCGGGTGGCCTGTCGCTGCGCGATGCGGCCCGGATCGTGGCGGTGCGCAGCCAGTTGGTGCGCGAGAAGCTCGCGGGCCTGGGCGGCATGATGTCGGTGGCGCTGCCGGTGGAGCGCGTCGAGGAGCTGTTGGCGCCGTACGCGGGCCGGCTCTCGGTGGCCGCCGTGAACGGCCCGGCCGCCGTGGTCGTGGCGGGTGAAGTCGCCGCGCTGGACGAGGTGTTCGAGGCCTGCGAGCGCGACGGCGTCCGGGCCCGCAAGGTCAAGGTGGACTACGCCTCGCAC
>NZ_JZKH01000035.1 GCF_000961885.1 Streptomyces rubellomurinus | reverse complement strand
CTCCCCCCCCCCCCCCCCGCCCCCACCCGCCAATCTCGCCCCGCACGGACGACACCCGTCAGCCGCCGCCGAAAGCAGAACCCAGCCAAAGCAGACCGCCGGGATTTCGCGAGGAAGCCCTGCTTGGCCGGAGCGCCACAACTACCCTGCGGCAAGGTGACGGTGTCGATTCGATGTCCTTCTCGCTGGGAGGGATCCATTCCGGCAGCGCACGTCGTATGGTCCCTTGCTGCCCCGCTGCCGACCCGAAGGGACCGCATGACCGACTACGACCACGACTTCTACAACCCCGCCCCCGAACCCGCGCGTGCCGTCATCCGCGCCGTCCCGCACCCCGCCGAGCTCAACCCGCGCGGCATCACCATCACCTGCACCGGCTGCGGCGCCCGCCGTGACTGGCTCCTCCTCGCCGTCCACGACCAGATCTTCGTCCGCTGCCGCTGCGCCCACGAATGGCGCGAGCCCGACCTCACCCGCGCCGACTTCGACCTGCACTACGTCGAACCCGAGCACGAGTGGGACGACTTCGACACCGCCATGAGAGCCCTCGCCTTCGACGGCCTCCTCGCCGGAACGACCTGGAACCTGGACTGAGGTCCACGCCGCACCCGCCACTGTTCACCTCCGACGCTTGCCGCGTCACGCCCAGACGAGCGAGGACAGCAGGGCACACGGACGGCGCTTCGACTACCGGCGGAGGTCGACCTGGATGACGGCGTGGCGGCCGTTGGTACGCCACGGCGTCCCGGCGCTGTCGAGCTGAGCGACGACGGCAGCATCCACGCCGACGATCACGTCCGACTTCAGCGTCCGCAGGGCCGTCACGGCTGAGGGGAAGTGGCTGGCCACCCCGGTGAACGCGGTGGTGGGCAGCCACAGCTGATCGCTCACCAGCCGACGGTAGTTGAGGTCGCCCTTGAGGATCGTCATCGCCGCGCCGGTGAACTCGGACCGAAGGTCGGCCGGCATGTCGTGGAACGGCAGTGGTGCGCAGAAGAACGGGTGCGTGCGGATCACGAGCGTGCCGCTGTTCATCGCTCGCCACAGCCGTTCGCCGATCGTCGCGGCAGCCGCCGTGGTGGCGGTGCGCAGGCGCTCGACGGTGGCGAGGACATCAGCCATCATCGCGTCCGACACGTAGTACGGCTGCGGCTTCACGTACACGACGACCTGTGCCGCCAGGCCGGAAGCCAGGAGGTGGTCGACCAGCACCAGGTCCGGCAGGAGCTCCCGGCCGGCGTTGTCCGCGATGATGCAGACACGCCCGCCCTTGGCCCGCTCCAGCTCGGCCCAGAGCGACTCGCTGTCGTCGGCCACCAGGTCGGACGCGATCGACCCTCCGGCCTCCGCCGTGATCTGGAAGCTCAGGTCGGCGCGGTTGCCCCAGAGCGCCGAGGAGAGAAGCGCGGCGGCTCGCTTGTCGGTGAAGCCCGAGGGCAGGTCGCCGAGGGCTGCCAGCTCGGCGGCGACGGCCGGGCCGGAGAGTTCGGCGTCCTTGAACGGTGCGAACGGGTCGATGCCCTGCCAAGTCCCGGGCCGGAAGTAGCCGGTGGCTTCGAGCAGCCTGCGGTAGAAGTAGCTCTCGGCCCACAGGAACGGCGCATCGCCCCACGGCCGTCCGAACAGGCCCTCACCCCACTCCAGCCACTGCTGGTGATCGTGGGCACTGATGCTGAGCGGCTGCAGCACACCGTCAGTGCTCTCGGCGAGGAGCTCCGCGATCGCGACCCGCTCGCTCGGCCCGTACGGCAGTGCGTCGAGCACCTGCTGGACGAGCTTCGGGTGCCGCTCGTGGAAGACGTCCCGGGCGAACGAGCCGGGGGTACCGCTCAGGATCACGGGTGCGCTGGGCATGCTCAGAGTCGTCCTTCTACTCGGCTATCGGCGGGTTCGGGACTGACCGGCCCAGCGTCGCGGACGTGGATCTCCTCGGTACCCGATCCCACCGCGAGGTGGGTGCCTGCGGCATCGACGGCGATCGAACGTGCCCACCCTCCGAGGTTCACGAACCGGCTGAGGTGCCGAACCGTGCGCGAGTCCAGAGGTGCACAGAACCGTCGCCGTCGCTGACCACAATGACCGCCACCGAACCCTCACGGGAGCCCGCCTACTCGGCGAGCTCCCGCACCAGTAGCAAGTGCTGCGATGGTGAGAGCGATCACGCCGCAGCAGTGAGCTCCCGCGCCCGCTCCGCGAAGTCCACCACCAGACGGTGACCGCCGAACGGCTCCATGCGGCGCTGGAGGTCCTGGACCGCCTCGATGGCGCGGGAGGACTGCACCTGCTTGGTGAGCGAGAGAGTCCGTACACCGGCAGCGTGCGCGGCTTCAAGGTCATTGCGCTGCAGGTGCGAGACGGCCAATGCCGCCTGGGACATCGCGCCGCGCCGGGCACGCTTCTGCTGCCGGGCGTGGTCGATGGAGAGGCGGGCGTGCTCGGTTGCGTGGTCGGGCTGGTCGAGGTCGCGGAAGGTGTTGGCGTGCTCGCCGTGGAGGTAGGCGGCGTCGATGAACTTCGCCCACTCGGGCTCCTGATCCGACTGGACCCGCTCGAAGGCGTCCTCGGAGCGGATGATGGCCTGAGCGGCGCCGACCTTGTCTCCGAGCTTGGCCAGGGCGCGAGCCTCCAGCGCCCAGAGATCGGCCAGGCAAGCGGGCGAGGAGACCCCGGAGAGTCCGGCTCGGCCGGCTTGGGCGAGTCGGCGGCCCTCGTCAGGGTGGCCGAGGAGGGTGGCCTGGTCGGCCATGCCTGCCAGCACGTGGGCGCCGAGCGCGGGGTTGTGCGATTCCTCGGCGAGGCGGAGGGACTGGATCAGGTAGCGCTGGGCGGTGCCGTGTTCGCCGTTGTCATAGGCCATCCAGCCGAGGAGGTACGTCTGCTCGGCGGCGGCCTCGCACAGTGCCCGCCGAACCTGCTCGGTGTAGGTGCGACGGAGCAGGGGGTAGACGTGGGCGTTCATGTACTGGGCGAGCGCCAGTCGGCCCGAGCCGCCGCCCTGGAAGATGTCCATCTGCTGGAAGGCGCCGAACATGTTCCGGACAGCCGTCACGTCTTCCAACCGCACCTGCGGCCCAGGGGCTGGGGACTGATCCAGCGTGCTCAAGAGCCAGTCACGCGAGGGCCCGACGCCCGCGACAGCGGCGAACGGGGCCATGGCCAGGAACTTGCGACGGTCCACGTCAGCTCTCCCCAGGTTGGTGACGGCTTCCACGGTAGCCGCGTACGAGGAGTTGTACACCAGTGAGCGATCGGCGGACGGGGCGTCGGCGAGGCCGAGATCGTAGGTAGTGACCCGGTAGCCGAGTTCGGCGGAGAACACGTCGGCCAGGATGTCCGGCACCGGCTGGCGTGGAATCTCACCTCCCAGCCAGCGGCGGACGCTCGTCGTGTCCGGCGCGATGTGGGGCTGGCCCCACTCCTTCGCCTTCGCACGAACTCGCCTGCTCAGCTCGCCCCGGCTGATGCCGGACTGCTCCAGCAGTTGCTCGAGTTTGGCGTTCACCGGTTTCATCGCCGTGGCCCCCAGCACGATCGGTAGCGGAAGTGACACCCTTCGACACCCCCACCGACATTACTCCCGATTACTCAACAGCGGTTACCTGGTTGCCCGAAGTGATCTGCACCGCTTGAGGAGTACTCAGCTATGAGGACCGAGAGCACAGCAACTGATGTGACGTCACTCGGTTCTCCGGATGCCTGCCTCAACGCAGGGGAGCCGAGCGACCCGCCCGAAGTCGCGAGGCCGACCGAGCGGAGGTGGTATCGCATGAGCCTCCCCCTCGTCCGGCCCGAGCACATGGAACCGGTACGCGAGATCGTCCGCGCGCACCTGCGGCTATGGCGCAAAGCCGAGTTGAGCTTCGTCGCCGAGCTCGGGGTCACGGAGTTGCTCACCAACGTCTACAAGCACACCCGCGGTGACTGCGAGCTCGTCCTGTCGGAGACGGACACCGGCGTCTTCGTCGGGGTCAGCGACTTCGACGGGACCTTCCCGGTGATCCGAGAGCCGGCCGACGACGAAGTCGGCGGACGAGGGCTGTTCCTGCTCGCGGCCATGGCGGATGGGTTCGGCACCAAGCCGCGCAGAACAGGCAAGCAGGTCTGGTTCCGGCTCGGCCCCGAGGCATCAAGGCCCTACGAGGAGGAGAGCGCCGCATGACGTCGGCACCCACCCTGCCTGTCGCGCAGCCTGAAGGGCTCGGAATGACCCGCCCAGGCGTGCTCTACCGGTGCACCTCGTACTTCGACGTGCACGGCACTGAGTTGGCCCAGCTCTTCGACTGGGAGGTACTGCCGAACGCGGAGGCCGCGTACAAGCACCTGCGGCGAGCCGCTGCCGGCGTCAGCCAGGCGCTGAGTCGAAGCACGGATGCAGAGCTACGGAGGTGGCTGGGCGACCACTCCGTCCTTCCCTCCGTGATCAAGGCGATCGACGACGGCGGTGGCTACGAACTGGAGCTGTGCGGCACCGGAGTCCGCATGGCGCTCGCCGTTCATCGCGTCACCCTGCTGCCTCTGCTGAGTCGACGCCACTTCACCTGCCCTGCGCTCATTCTGCGCGGGCGACGGCTCTGGGTAGACAGCCGCGACAGCGCTGGCTAACCCGGCGACCCACGCAGACCGCGCCGCCGCCGAGCTTGGTCCTGACGTCCTGCGCGTGCTCGACGCTGCCCTCAAGGCTTCACCGCTGGGTCAGCGACGTGCCTGTGCGCGTCCGAAACACCCCAAATAACCCACAACCAGCCGAATTGAATGGAGACCCCGTGCCCGAGTCCGTTATGAAGCCATGCCTGCCCGACCCGCCGTCCGGCTACCGGTACCTCGACTTCCTGGGAGGCCCCAGCCGCCTCGTCCACGAGGACACCTGCCGGGGCTGCTTCATGAACCTCGCCGAACGCGAGCTGCCCGACATCCTCGCCCCCGTGTACGACGACGGCGTCATCACCGTCAGGCAGGACGCGGAGTGGGCAGTGCCCGGCTTCATGGTCGTCGGCGTCCGTCCGCACATCGGCGCTCTCGACGAGATGGAGCTGCCGTTGGTGGAACGGCTCGGGCGGGTGACGCACTTCGTCCGGCGAGCCATGCGTGAGCGGCTGGGCCTGGCGGCGGTGCAGATGTACCAGGAGGAGAAGCTCGACCGGCCGCACTTCCACATGTGGATGCTCCCGCTGTGGCCGGACACCATGGCCGCTCACGGCATCAACCCGCGGATCTACGAGTCCAACATCGCACGCTACCTCACGCTGTTCGCCCTCGACTCCCATGAGAAGGAGATCCGTCGCTGCGCGGACGAGGTGCGCGACTTCCTCACCGAGGTACCCGAGCTCGGCGCTGACACGCGCGCCTGAAGCCGAGCGAACCTCGCCGACGGCCGAACAGCCGGCCGTTCCGGGCTACGGCCCTCGTTCCCAACTGCCGCAGGCGGCCCGCCGCAACGGCGGGTCGCCGTGTCGAGAGGAGCTTGAACGTATGCGCATCGCACATGTGGCCCCCTTATGGGAGAGCGTCCCTCCCCGGGGCTACGGGGCCGTCGAGACGCTGGTCGCCGACCTCACCTCGGCCCAGGTCCTCGACGGGCACGACGTCACCGTCTTCGCCTCTGGTGACTCCAAGGTGGCCGGCAACCTCCACAGCATCGGTACGACGGCTCTGCACGCGGACCCGAGCGTCTGCGAGCCCGAGGTCTACCGCATGCTCCAGCTCCAGGAGGTCCGCGACCGCGCCTCCGAGTTCGACGTCATCCACTCGCACGTCCACTCCAACACCGGGTGTCTGGCGATTCCGGCGCTCCACGGTCTGCGCACTCCGGTGGTCCACACCGTGCACTGCTTCTTCAACGAGGACAACGCGCCGCTCTTCCGCCGGTTCGCCGCCGAGCGCTACGTGGCGATCAGCGGCGACCAGCGCTCCCACCTGCCAGAGCTCAACTACCTCCGCACGGTCCACCACGGCATCGACGTGGAAGCCTTCCCCTTCGGCACCGAAGCGGTCGACTCGTGGCCGTACCTGGTGTTCCTCGGCCGGATCCGACCCGAGAAGGGCGTCCACGTCGCCATCGAGGCGGCGCGCCGCGCAGGACTGCGGCTGAAGATCGCCGGCCGGATCAAGCCCGGTGACCGGGCGTACTTCGAGCAGCAGGTCCAGCCTCACGTGAACGGCGACCAGGTGGCCTTCCTGGGTGAGCTCGACTTCCCGCAGAAGACCGCACTCCTCGCAGGCGCCACTGCCACCCTGATGACCTCGCTCATCCCGGAGCCGTTCGGACTCGTGCCGATCGAGTCGATGGCCTGCGGCACGCCTGTGGTCTCCCTGCGCGCCGGGGCCGCCCCCGAGCTCGTCCGAGACGGCATCACCGGTTTCCTCGCCGAGAACGCCCAGGAGATGGCCGACGCGATCTGCCGCCTGCCGACGATCGACCGCGCCAGCTGTCGCGCGCACGTCGCCTCGGAGTTCTCGACCCGCCGGATGGCGGACGGCTACCAAGCCGCCTACCGGATGGCCATACAGGGCTGATCCGCTCGGCGTCGCACTGCTCAACTCCCGACCCCACTACCGCCAGTGAGGCATCATGCGCAGTGTCATCCTCAGCGCGGGCAAGAGCTGCTTCGTGGCCTGCCCCGGCTGCTACAACTACTTCGGCCGCACGGTCACCGAGACGTCCCAAGTGCTCAGGTTCGCGGCTGGCTTACGCGAACGGTTCGGCATCGAGAAGATCACCGTCGGAGGCGGCGACCCGCTCACCCGGCCCGACATCATCCCGCTCCTCACGGGCCTCCACGACCTGGGCCTCCGCATCCACCTGGACACCGTCGGCACCGCCTTCCTCGGCACGGCCCGGATCCGTTTCATGGGCACGGGTGCCGTCGACCAGGTCGCGGCCGACGATGTGGTCGCCGTCAGCGACTTGATCGGCATCCCGCTCGACGGCAGCACCGACGCCGTGCAGCAGCAGTTTCGCCGGCACGCGACCGTCGCCTCCCAGCTGGCGGTCTTATCCCTCCTGGGCAAGGTCGGAGCCCGGATCTGTGTCAACACCGTCGTCCACAGCGGCAACAGCGGTGACATCGCGGAGATCGCCGGGCTGCTCAGCGGATTCGTCGGTATCGAGGAGTGGCAGCTCTTCCAGTTCATGCCGATCGGGCCCTTGGGGCACCGAAACCGCGAGCGCTACCTCATCAGCGAAGGCGAGTTCCAGCGCGCCGTTGCCGTTGCCCGGGACAACGCGCCCGGACACGTCAGGATCGCCGCCAAGAGCGCGGGTGGCCGCAAGCATCGCTACCTGCTGATCGACTCCGCTGGCCTCGTGTGGACACCGGAGCAGTCGCAGGCCATCGTCTGGCACAGCGAGGACGCCAACGACCGCCGGCACCTGATCGGCAATGTCAGCGACGCCGACATTCTCGACCGCCTGGCCGCGCTGGAGAACGCTGTCGAGGAGGTGCCGGCATGACGGTCGCCGACCTGCTCGTCGTTGTCGCCCATCCCGACGACGAGACCTTGCACTGCGGCGGACTCCTCCACCGCACCGCCCTTCGCGGCGGTACGACGGTCACAGTCACCCTGACCCGCGGAGGCGCGGGCAGGACCCTCGGCATGTGCACCGAAGAGGACCTGCCCGCCCTTCGCGAGCAGGAGCTCCGTCGCGCCACCGAGGCACTCGGAGTCACGTGCGCCGAGGTCCACGACCTGCCCGACGGCGGCCTCAGCGACCACGAGGCGACCGGGACAACTCTCGTCCTGGAGGCATTGCGCCGCTGGAAGCCCCATCGAGTGGTGGCCTTCCCGCCCAACGGGATGAACGGCCATCCGGACCACCGCGCCGCACACCGGATCGCCCTCGCCGCGCTCGACCGCTACCAGGCCAGCCCGGACGTGCTCCTGGTGACCAGCACGATCCAGTACACCGAACCGGCAAGGCCCGGCTTCCTGGACCCCCGCCAGGTCGAGGCGATGCGACTGCCGGCCACCCTGCGGATGCAGGTGGGCGATGCTCTGGAAGCGAAGCTGCGCGCCATGGGCCACTACGAGACCCAGGCGCGCAGCGTCGCGAAGATCCTTCGCTGTTACCCGGAAACGCTCCTCACCGAGGCGTTCCACCGGGCGACCGGCTGACGAGCCGACGACTCACACAGCGGCTGTCAGCAGCTTGCGGACGTGTTCCACCGCCTCGGCCACCGGCACGGACTGGGTCTCGCCGGTGGCCCGGGTGGTGACCTCGACCGTGCCGTCGGCCAGACCGCGGGCGCCGACCGTGATCCGGTAGGGGATGCCGATCAGCTCGACGTCGCGGAACTTCACCCCTGGCCGCTCGTCGCGGTCGTCCAGGAGCACGTCGACCCGCTCGCCTTGGAGCTGCCGGTACAGGGTCTCGGCGGCCTCGGTCACCTTCTCGTCGCTGGTGCCGAGCATGACGACGGCCACCTCGAAGGGGGCGACCGAGACGGGCCAGACGATGCCCTTGTCGTCGTGGTGTGTCTCCACGATGGAGGCGAGCGCTCGCTCCACGCCGATGCCGTAGCTGCCCATGATCGGGACGACGCGCTCGCCGTCCCGGCCGAGCACGGTCACGCCCAGGGTTTCGGTGTACTTGCGGCCGAGCTTGAAGATGTGGCCCACCTCGATGGTGACCACCACCTCCAGCGGTGTACCGCACTGGGGGCAGGGCTCGCCGGCAGTCACCTCGCGCAGGTCCGCCCAGCGCTGCACCGCGATGTCCCGCTCGATGGACACGCCGCGCAGGTGGACTCCGTCGGTGTTGGCTCCCGTGGTCATGTCGGTCCGGCCGCGCAGGGCCTCGTCCGCGAGGATGGGCAGCTCGGCGATACCGACCGCGCCCAGGCTTCCGGGGGAGGCGCCGAGCGCCGCCTGGATCTCCTCCGCAGTCGCGGGCCGCACCGCCTTGGCGGCGAGCGTGTCGATGAGCTTCTGCTCGACCAGGGCGTGATCACCGCGGACCAGGATCAGGGTCAGCTGGTCGTCGACCACGTACACCAGCGTCTTGATCTGCCGCTCGGCCGGCACGTTGTGCTGGACGGACAGCTCCTCGATGGTGCGCGCGTTCGGGGTGTCGAACCGCTCCGGGGCGTGCAGACCAGGGCCGTCCACCACGGCGGGCAGCGCGGAGGTCGCCTTCTCGGTGTTTGCCGCGTAGTCGCAGCCCGGGCAGCGGACCACCAGGTCCTCGCCGGCGTTCGACGGGCTCATGAACTCCACCGACGCGCTGCCGCCCATGCTGCCGCTTGACGCCTGCACCGGGATTGCGGGCAGCCCTAGGCGGGCGAAGATCCGCTCGTAGGCGGCCTTGTGCAGGTCGAAGGAGCGGTCGAGGCCGCCGGCCTCGATGTCGAAGCTGTACGAGTCCTTCATTGTGAACTCGCGCACCCGCAGCAGGCCGCTCTTCGGGCGGGCCTCGTCGCGGAACTTGGTCTGGAACTGGTACCACATCTGCGGCAGGTCCCGGTACGACTTCAGCTCCTGTGACAGGACGGTGAAGATCTCCTCATGCGTCATGCCGAGCGCCAGGTCCGCACCCTTGCGGTCCTTGAGCCGGAACATCTCCTCGCCCATCACCTCCCAGCGACCACTGCGCTGCCAGATCTCCGCCGGGTGCAGGGCGGGCAGGACGAACTCCTGGGCACCGATCGCGGTCATCTCCTCGCGGATGATGTCCACGATCTTGGCGCGGACGCGCACGGCCAGCGGCAGCAGGGAGTAGTGGCCGGCCATGAGCTGCCGGACGAACCCTCCTCTCACCAGCAGGCGGTGGCTCACCGCATCCGCGTCCGCCGGGTCTTCCCGGAGAGTGGGCACGTACAGCTGGGACCAACGCATGGGACCGGAGACCGTCCTCTCGGTGAAACTGCGGAGTGTCGCGGCGGCGCTCACGCCGACATCACGACGGGGAACGCATTCTAGTGGCGGAGCCCTGCCCGAATCGCTCCGTTTTGAGAAGCACAGGTCAGAGCCCCCATGCGGAGCGGCGTCCCTGATGACACGGACGGAGGCAGATGGCCGACACACCGGATGAGACGCCCAGCAGCGATCAATCCGTCGAAGCCATCCGCCGCTACTACGACGCCCTCGGCGAGGCGGAGCACGACCGGCTCACCAAGGACGTCGCCGGTCGGGTCTCCTTCGAGATCCACCGCCACTTCCTGGACCAATATCTGAGCAAGGATCAGCGAGTCCTGGAGATCGGAGCGGGCCCAGGCCGCTTCACGACGGTGCTCGCCGAACACGACGCTCGCGTCGTGGTTACCGACATTTCACCCGTCCAACTCCACCTGAACGAGATCAACGTCACCGCTGCTGGACACGAGCACGCCATCGAAGCCCGCCACACCCTCGACGTGCGCGACACCAGCCGCTTCCCCGACGCCGCGTTCGACTTGGTCCTCGCCTACGGAGGCCCGCTCTCGTACGCGTTCGACCAGGAACACCAGGCCCTCACCGGCCTCTTCCGCATCGTGAAGCCCAGGGGCGTCGTGGTCGCTTCGGTCATGTCCCTGTGGGGAAGCTGGCGAGCCCGCTTCCCCGGCGCCACCCAGCTCGCTATCCGCTACGGCGCCGACGTCACCGATGCAGTCATCCGCACCGGCGACCTGCGCCACGTACCCGGCATGACCCACGTCTGCCGCATGTTCACCTGGGAACAACTCACCGCCCTCGTGACCGAATCCGGCGGCGAGACCCTCGCCGGATCGGCCAGTAACTGGGCGAGCCTCGAGGACCCGGCCGTACTCGCCGACATCGAACGTTCTCCGGGACTCTGGGAGCAGTTCCTCACCTACGAGACCACCGCCTGCGCCAGCCTCGGCGCCCGCGACGGCGGCACACACATCCTCTTTGCCGCCCGCCGGGCCGGTCCCGCGTAGCGAGCCAGGTACGCCTGGCAACAGTCAGTTCAGGAGGTCAGCCGCGGACGTGGGGAGCCGCAAGTGCCGACCTTGGTCGGCCATAGCCCGCATTAACGCGTAAGCGTCCTGTGCAGTGATATCCCCGTTCACAGCCGCGATGGCCATGAGATCGATTGTCTCGCGGGTGGTGATGCCCTTGAGTCGTGCGTACCTGAGTGCCTCGTTGTCATCCGAGATCCACCACGAGCCCGCGAACTCCCCGAGGTTCAGGATGACGTGGCAGGTCTCAGCTTCGCCGAGGTGCTTCAGCGGCTCGTCGTCGGTGCCGCCGAAGACCGTGCGGCGGATGCGGTTGATCTGTTGGACATCGACGTCCCTGGTGATCTCGATTGGCTCGCCGAGCCAGCCATCAGCTGTGAGGTTGCCGAGGGAGGGTAGGACGGATGCGGACCGGTGCGCTTCGTAGGCGACTGCGGCGGTCCATCGTCCGCGTTCGTCGAGTACTGCCTTGAGCAGATCGATTCGCTCCACCGAAGCGAAGTTGCACAGCACCGTATTGTCGGGGAAGAAGTAGGCGTTCACGAGGAGCTGGGAGCCTCGCTTCCCGTCTCCAGATCGCGCCTGAGCGCGTCAACATCCCTGCCAAGAAGGCCAGCGTACGGGCGGAGCGTGGCTTCGCCCGCCTCGTAGGCTGCGTAGGTGTCGCGCACGAGGAGTCCTGGGGGTCTAGAGCTGCTTGTGGTGACGGTTCGTCGGGCGAGCTCCTCACCGCGGCCAGCCAGGGCTGCCGCATTGGCCGAGGTGATGGCCTTGTAGCGCTCGCAGGCGCCGGCGTCGATCAGACGAAGGTTCAGTAGTCGATACGCGAGAGCTGAAGGGGTCACCATCCAGTCACAGGCCAGAGCAGCGAAAGATGCTTCGGTGAGACCGGTCGCGCCCACGGCCTGGCGCATTTCCTCTTCTGGCATGAGGAAGGCGGCGGCGAAGGCGTTGGCCTGGATTTCGCTCGGCTCCTTCGCGTACACCTTGTCGAATACGTCGTTATCGAGGTGCAGCTCTTGGTTGTCACCCGCCAGCAGGTGGCCAAGTTCGTGGGCCAGGGTGAACCGCTGCCGAGAGGGGAGGTGGCAGGTAGCAAGCAAAATGATCTTCGCGTCGCTCGATGCGGCGGCAAGCCCGTCGAAGTCGGGGCCGACCTCGACGACCGCCACATCGGCCCCGAACACCTCCTCCACCAGCTTCGAGAGGTCCTCCTGTTGTACGGACAGCCCGCTGCGAGCTACGGCCCCTAGTGCGCTTGTGGCCAGACGGCGACCCCGCTCCGTCCAGTTCCCTGTAGCGGGATCCTGAAGGACAGGCCGCCACGGCTGCGGGAAACCGATAGCTGCCATGTCTGATCTGAGCGTGCTGTACCGCCTTGCCGCGCGGATCGCCTCGCCGGCGCTACCGCCGGTGGTCCGTGCCGCCAGAGCAAGCGGAGGCTCCTCACCGGTGATCAGCCAGTCGACTGTCACGGTGCACAGCTCGGCGATACGCGCCAGGTCAAGCGACGAGAATCGGCGGCTGCCGCTCAGGGACTTGGACAGCTTGGAGTCGTCGAGCCCGATCCGGAGGCCGAAATCACGTTGACTCAGCCCCGACGCCTGGATCAGCTCGCGGACGCGGTCGGGGGTGTTCGGCATGCAAGCCATGCTAGCAGGACTGTTTGCGAAAATCGAAAAATAGCGCGAGGATGATTCGGGTAGATGGGCCGTCGTACCTCTTCGGCCGGTTTGGTCCGGTGATGATCCCGGTTCCGGCATGATCAGGTGGCAGTAGCAGCGGTGGTGGCGAAGGGACGCGCGATGGCGGTTGTGTCTGACGAGCAGGTGCAGCGGGGCCCGCGCACCGCGCAGCCTGCGGCCCTGCCGCAGATCCCCGAACCGGGACAGGTCGTCAACGTCCGGGGTTCCACCTGGGCGGTCGCGGATGTACGCCAACAGGGCTTGCCGCGCAGCCCCGCCGATGAGGGCACGGCTCAGCTGACGCACGTAGTCAGCCTCCAATCCCTGGAAGAAGACCGCCTTGGCGAGGAACTGGCAGTTGTCTGGGAGCTAGAGGTTGGGCACACCGTCGCGCCCGATCAGGGGCTGCCGGAGACCATCGCAGTGGACGGCTTCGACGACCCGAACACGCTCGCGGCATTCGTTGACGCCGTACGTTGGGGTGCGGTCACCTCCGCTGACGCCGACTCGTACCAGGCACCGTTCCGTAGCGGCGCCAACGTCGAGGCGTACCAGCTGGAGCCACTGCGCCGCGCCCTGCAGTCCTCCCGTACCAACCTGCTGCTTGCCGACGACGTCGGCCTGGGCAAGACCATCGAGGCCGGCCTGGTCATCCAGGAGCTGCTGCTGCGGCACCGGGCGCGCTCGGTCGTCATCGTCTGCCCGCCAAGCCTTGCACTGAAGTGGCAGGACGAGATGCGGGAGAAGTTCGGCCTGGACTTCGTGATCGTCAACAGCGAGCTGATGTCGCAGGTGCGGCGCAGCCACGGGCTGAACGCGAATCCGTTCCGGCTCTTCCCGCGGGTCATCGTGAGCCTGTCGTGGCTGCCGACGGTGCGCGCACAGCGTCTGCTGCGCTCGATCTACGCCGACGCCCGGGACACGGCCACCGCCCGACGGTTCGCGTTCGATGTGCTCGTCGTCGATGAAGCCCACCATGTTGCGCCCGCCGGCCCGAGCACAGCGGACGGCCACCGCGGGTACGCCGTGGACAGCCAGCGCACGGTGGCCACCCGCGAGCTGGCGGAGCGGTGCGAGCACCGCCTGTTCCTGTCCGCTACCCCGCACAACGGGTACCCGGAGTCGTTCACCGCGCTGCTGGAGATGATCGACGGTCGGCGGTTCAGCCGCGGCGCCCTCCTCGACGAGCGAGCGCTGCGCGAGGTGACGGTACGTCGGCTGAAGACTGAGCTGAAGGACAAGGGCTTCAAGGCCCGGCAGCTGAAGACCATCCCGTTCACGCCGGACGACGACGAGCAGCAGCAGTTCACAGTCCTTGAGCGCCTCCTCGCCGAGAGCGCCCGTGCCAACGGCAAGAAGCGCTCAGGCGACATCGTGGCGATGCTGCTGAAGAAGCGCTTCCTGTCCAGCCCGTGGTCGTTCGCCCGCACGCTGGAGCTCTACGAGCAGGCCGCCGCAACGGGTCGGCTGCCGGACCTGGATGACGAGGACGAGTACTACGAGGAGGTCCTCGGCAGTCGGCAGTCGGATGAGGAGGAGGGCCGGGAGGACCATCCGGAGTTCACCGCCCTGCGGCAGAGCAAGGGCTCCGATCCGCTGGTAGCCGCGAGCCCCCAGGAGATTTCCGCCCTGGTCTCATGGGGTCGGCGCTTCGAGCACCGGCCGGACTCCCGCCTGAAGGCGCTGATCGGCTTCCTCGACGCGGTCTGTCGTCCGGACGGCAGAACCTGGATGAATGAGCGGGTGGTGGTGTTCACCGAGTACGCCGCCACCTTGGACTGGATTGCCGACGTGCTCACCCAGCGCGGCTACGGCGAGGTGCTGGCCACCATCCAGGGGTCCACGCCCACTGAGGAGCGGGAGGAGATCCGCGCCCGCTTCACCGAGGACCCGAGCAAGGAGCGCGTGCGGGTGCTCGTCGCCACCGACTCCGCCGGTGAGGGCATCGACCTGCAGACGTACTGCCACCGGCTGGTCAACTTCGACATCCCGTTCAACCCCTCCCGACTGGAGCAGCGGATCGGGCGCATCGACCGCTACGGCCAGCACCACACGCCTGAGATCTACCACTTCGCACCTAACTCGACCTCGGCGACCTACGCCGCGGACATGGACTTCATGCGCCGCATCGCGGAGAAGGTCGGCAACGTCGCCCACGACCTCGGCTCGGTCAACCAGATCATCGACGGCGAACTGCAGGAGCATTTCAGCCCGAGCACGGCCACCCGCAAGAGCCGGGCCACCGACCGCGAGAGCGGCGACGCAATCATCACCCGAGCGCTGGCGGGCGGCATCGAGCTCAACCGCCGCCTCACCGAGCTGTCCCGCACATACGACCAGCGCAAGCTGGAGATGCACCTGACTCCCGGCAACGCCCGTCGCGTGGTGGACGCGGCTCTGGCGCTCACCGCGCAGCCGCCGCTGATCGAGATCGGCGACGACCGCAGCGATGCCAAGGTGTTCGAGATCCCCTCGCTCGGGTCGGCCTGGCAGCACGCCCTCGATGGGCTCGATACCCGCCTGAAACCCGGCGTCCTGCGGCCGATCACATTCGACGACAAGGCAGCCCAGGACCGCACCGATCTGGTGCACGTCCACCTCGGCCACGCGCTGATGCAACGCTCGGCCCGGCTGCTGCGCAGCGCGCTGTTCAGCGTCGACTCCCCAGTGCACCGGGTCACCGCGGTCGTGGTCGAGGACCTGCCTCAGTCGTGCGTAGCCGCCGTCTCCCGGCTGGTCCTCGTCGGGCGCGGCGGCCTGCGGCTGCACGAGGAGGTCTTCCTAACTGGGATCCGCCTGCGTGGCCAGGCAATGGCCGAGGCCAAGGTAGAGGAGGTGCTCGACCAAGCCCTCGACGCGGAGCGCCTGGCCCTGGCTGACGAGAGCGTGCGGGTCACGCTCGCCCAGCTGTGGGACGCGGAGGACTCCCGGCTGCGGACCCGCCTGCTCAATGCCGTGGGGCGCAGGGCCGAGTCCCACCAGGAGCGGGTTACCGAGGCACTGCGTACCCGCCAGGAGTCCGATGTCTCCCGTGCCCGGGAGATCTTCGCGGCCTTCCGGATCAACCTGGAAGAGTCCCGCGAGCGGCTGGCGCGGGAGATCCAGGCCCAGGAGGAACTGTTGTTCACCGACGACCAGCAGGCACAACGCCGCCGTGACCTGCTCGCCATGGAGGACCGGCTGGCCAACCTCCATGAGGAGGAGCAGCGCGAGATCGCCGCGATCGGCGAGCGCTACGCCGACGTCAAACCGCACGTGTCCGCCGCGGCCGTGGTCTTCGCGCTGACCCCGGCCGACGCCGAAGCAGGGAGGGTGCAGTCATGAGGCGCAAATCCGCCGGGCCAGCGCGTTCCACCGCCGACCTCCACCGCGCGTGGCTGGAGCTGGTGGACGCCGATGGGCCATTCCTGTCCGTTCCTGCCCTCAAGCGTGTCTGGCAGCAGGGGATGCCACAGCTCGGCGCCGACCAGGCGGCCCTGCTCAAGGACGCCAAGCCGGCGTTCGAGAAGGCATGGGAAGGCTGGGACCTGCGCCGAGACGATCCGTCCGCGCTCGACCGCTACCGCGAGGCCCGCGATGCTTGGGTCAAACTGATTCTCCGGAACGTCCTCGGCTGGGGCGACCACTACACCACCGACCTGACTGGGGCTCTGTTCGCAGACGCCGCCGACGGCGTGCGGTCGCCCAACTATGCCGTGACGGTGACGCCCACCGGAGCGCTCGCCTACGGCGAGACGATCGGCGCGCTCGTCCTTGTCGTTGACCCCGTGGACTCGCTACGCGACCCGCTGGACGACGGCTGGGCGACCAGCCCGATCGACCGCATGGAGGAACTGCTGCGGCATGGGAAGGTCCCCATCGGCGTCGTCACCGACGGACGCTGGTGGGCGGTCGTCAGCGCCCGCAAGGACACCATGGTCGCCTCTGGCGTCGTCGACGCGCAGACCTGGATCGAGGAGCCGCAGACCCGCGACGCCTTCGTCGAACTGCTCCGGCTCCGGCGGCTGCTCGGCGGACGCCCGGAGGACCGCCTGACCGAGCTGTTCGGCGAGTCGGTCGCCGCCGCCGAGGAGATCACCGAAGCACTCGGCGTTCAGGTGCGGCGCGCGGTCGAGCTGCTCGTACAGGCCCTGTCGGAGGCCGGCCTGGACGCCGTCCGCCATGGCGAGCCCGACCCCCTGCCGGCGGACCGCGAGGAGGTCTACGAGGCCGCCGTGACGGTGATGATGCGAGTGGTCTTCCTGCTCTTCGCCGAGGAACGCGGCCTGCTTCCGCAGAGCCGGCTGTTCGCGATGGGCTACGGCATCAGCGACGAGCTGGACGCCCTCGACCGTCGCGAGCGCGAAGAGGGCGGCGAAACCCTCGACGGAACCCACCTGACCTGGCACCGGCTGCTGGCGACCTCTCAGGCGCTCTCGCGCGGCGCTTCGTTCGAAGATCTGCGTCTGCCTTCCTACGGCGGCTCGCTCTTCGACCCCGACCGCTTCCCGTTCCTCACCGCCCGCAGTCCCCGCGACACACTTGCCATCACGGTCAGTGACCGGGTCATGCTGGAGGTTCTGCGCGCGGTGCAGATGGCCCAGCTACGGGGCGAACCGGCCCGGCGGATCTCCTTCCGCGACATCGACGTCGAGCAGATCGGCTACATCTACGAGGGCCTGCTCGGCTACTCCAGCCAGGAGACGAAAGAGGTCACCATCGGCCTCATCGGCAAGGCCGGCGAGGAGCCGGAGATGCCGCTCGCCGAACTGGAGGCCATGGCCGCCCGGTACCACGACCCGGCGAAGCTGGCCGACGCCATCCTGGCCTGGGCGAAGGACGACCAGCCCGCCGCCAAACTGCCGTCCAAGGCCGCACTGGCCAAAGCGATCCGCGGCAGCACCGAGGTCGAAGACGCCGAACGCGCTCTCCGCGCCGTCACCACCGACGAGGCCCTGCGCGATCGGCTGCGGCCCCTCATCGGCATCATCCGACGGGATCTACGCAACCGGCCCTTCGTCGTCGAACCCGGCGGCGTTCTGCTCGTCGAAACCCCGTCGCGCGCCACGGCGGGTGCCCACTACACCCCGCGCAAGCTGGCGGAGGAGGTCGTCAAGTACGCCCTAGAGCCGCTGGTCTTCAATCCCGGCCCGCACCAGACCGGCGACCCCGATGCGTGGCGGCCGTTGTCGTCCGACGACATCCTCGACATCAGGGTCGCCGACATCGCCTGCGGCTCCGGCGCCTTCCTTGTCGCCGCCGCTCGTTTCCTGGCGGCCCGGCTCGTCGAAGCGTGGCGCCGCGAGGGTGTCGCGACTGGGAGCGCGCACGACCTGTACGTCCACGCGATAAGGACAGTGGTCGCCAGGTGCCTGTACGGCGCGGACATCAACGCCATGGCCGTGGAGATGTGCAAGCTCTCACTGTGGCTGGTCTCCCTCGACCCCAAGCTGCCCTTCTCCTTCGTCGACGACAAGGTCCTGCACGGCAACTCCCTGCTCGGCCTTACCGACGCTGAGCAGCTCCGAGCACTTCACATCACCCCAGCCAAGGCGGCTGCAACACCGCTCTTCGACCTTGGTGACGGAGCTCAGGCGATCCGCCACCTCGACATCGACGGCGTGCTCACCCGGGCAGCCAGGCTGCGCCGCAGCCTGGCGAGCGAGGTCAGTGATAACGACCCTCAGCGCTCGGCGGCCACGAAGCGGAGGCAGTGGCGCGAGTACCAGGAGCTGACCCACCAACTCGCGGACGTCGCCGATGGCGTGATCGCGGCTGGCCTACAGCTCGGCGGCAAGCCCGGCAGAGCGCTATCGGAGGCGTACGAGAACCTGCGCGTTGCCGTCGGCCGGGCGTACCCCGCAGACGCCGACGAACCCAACAAGGCCATGCTCGACGGCATCCTCACTGCCGGGCTCACACCCACGGTGAAGACCGACTATGAACGGTGGAAGCCTC
The DNA here is from genome assembly GCF_000961885.1 of Streptomyces rubellomurinus. Lineage (GTDB taxonomy): Bacteria > Actinomycetota > Actinomycetes > Streptomycetales > Streptomycetaceae > Kitasatospora > Kitasatospora rubellomurina. The sequence continues at coordinate 56,779 of NZ_JZKH01000035.1, read as the reverse complement.
TTCATTGGATCCTCGCGGTGCCGGACGTGATGGAGAGGGGCGGCTTCGACGCGATCATCGGCAACCCGCCGTTCCTGGGCGGGCCGAAGCTTACAGGCGCTATGGGGACCAATGTGCGCGACTGGTTCGTCACCATCTTGGCGTCCGGACGGCGAGGCACTGCAGATGGCGTTGCATATTTCTTCCTCCGTGCCATGCAGTTGCTCACAAGAAAGGGAAATATCGGCCTAATCGCCACAAACAGCATCGCCCAGGGCGCCACCCGAGAGGTGGGGCTGGACCGAATGGTTGCCGATGGATTCTGCATTACCAGGTCCATTCAGAGCCGAACATGGCCGGCCGCTGGTGCAAATTTGCAGTATGCCGCAGTCTGGGGCACACGCGGCACCGTTGCACCTGGAGCGCCCAGGGTTTCCGACGGCGTCGGGACGGAGAGAATTTCAACGCTCTTGGAGCCCGCCGGTCGAATCGATGGAATTCCCATTCAGCTAGCCGAAAACAGTGGCATCGCTTTCATCGGCTGCTACGCGCTCGGCATGGGATTCGTTATCGACCCAGAAGAGGCTGCAGACTGGATTGACGTTGACTCAAAGAATGCCGAGGTACTCTTCCCGTATCTAAATGGAGAGGATCTCAACTCCCGACCTGACGCCTCGCCGTCTCGCTGGATCATCGACTTCAATGGTCACCTAGAGATGCAGGCCAAGAGGTATGAACTGCCATACGGCAGATTGGCTGAACGCGTAAAGCCCGAGCGGGCGAAGAAGGCGAAGGCAGTTCGGGAGGCTCCATGGTGGCTCTTTCTGCGGTCCCGCCCTGCGATGCGAAAGGCAATTGCGGACCTGAATGAATTTCTTGTCATGACGCGACACTCGGTGACAGTGATGCCTTACCGGATCAGCAAAGGGCTCATTCCAAGCGAGGCCACTGTAGTTTTTGCCACAGACTCATTTGTAGACCAGGCGGTACTGTCATCCAGTCTGCACCAGATGTGGGCAATCAAGTACGGGTCAGGATTGCGAAATGACCCACGCTACACGCCTTCCGGCGTGTTCGCTACATTCCCTCGCCCGAAAACAAACAACCGGCTGGCCGAGATTGGCAAGGAGTTGCACACGGAGCGGCACGAGATCATGCTCAGGCGTGATCTCGGCCTGACGAAGCTCTATCACCTCGTCAATGATCAAGAAATCGCCGATTCTTTCGATCGCGACGTTGCGCGCCTCCGGCAACTCCATGTCGCGCTCGACGAGGCTGTCATGGACGCCTACGGCTGGGGTGATGTCCCGCTGGAGCATGGGTTCCACACCTACCGGCAGATGCAGCGGTGGACGGTCAGTCCGGGGGCGCGCGTCGAGATCCTGGACCGGTTGCTGGAAGAGAATCACCGCCGTGCCGCTGTCCAGGGGGAGGCATCGGCCCCGATCGATGCCGATGAAGAGATCGAGGGTGAGGACGAGTGAGCAAGCCCAGCTCGAAGCCGGCCGCGGCGTCACCCGCCGCCAAGGCCGAGGACCAGGCGGACTACCGGCTCGTGCGTGAGCCTGACGGACGGTCGTGGACGGCGCGGGAGAACTTGGTCGACATCCTCGAACGGGAGCTACTCGGCCCGGCGGGCGGTCCGGAAGAGGTGCTGGACGCGGCTCCGGACGCCGCGTACCTGATCGGCCGGATCGCCCCGTTCAAGCTGACCGTCAGCCGCGACGACCCGCAGGAGGCCGACGCCGCCGATGCTGCCACTGATGTCGGTGACGCCGTGGATGCGGACGAGAGCCGGGGCGTGCCTGTCACCGCTGTCGATGAGAGCACCACAGGCGCGGACGAGGACGCCGGGGTGGAGGATCAGCCGCAGCAGCGCGGGCTGATGATCCCCGCGTCGATGGGTCTGCGCTGCCAGGTCCCGTCCGATCTCGACTCGTTCACGGTCACCGCCTCCTGGGGGCTGTACGAGCCGGTCAAGGTGGAGTCCGAGGCCACTGATGGTGGGCGCGTCCGCCGTTACAAGCGCACGCCCATCGAGATCGTCACGAAGGTCGCTGTCGCCGACCTCAAGGCAGGGGCCACGGCGGAGTTCCCGCTGAAGGACAAGGTCGTGCTGCGCGTCGACCGGCACGCTGACGAGGCGCGTGGCTGCTTGATCGTTGAGGTGGCGTTGTGCAACGACAGGGAGACGCCGCGCAAGATTCCGGTCGAGGCGTGGCTGTACCAGACAAGGCTGACCGTGGACGCCGGGGGCGCCGAGGTGTTCCTCCCCGTCGCGGATCCGGTGGAGGACACCCGCTATGAGCGGGACGACGAGCTGCGGCGGTTGAATCTGCAGTACCGGGACCGTCTGGAGTTCGCCGTCGGGCGCACGTGCTCGGTGGACTGGCAGGTGGCGGCAGGTGCGCGCCGGGCCAGCGAGGTGTGGACGACTTGGCTTCCGACCTGTCAGACGCCGCAGACCACGGCGGAGGAGATCGGTGAGGCGCTGCTGGACATGACCGTGCTCGCCTCGGCTAGCCGGGAGGAGCTGCGGGCCGGCCTGGAGCCGATCGTCCGCGAGTACGCGGCCTGGCTCAACGGCGAAGGGCGTCGTGCCGAGGCCCTGCCGGAGCACCTGCGAGGCGAGGGGCTGGACGCAGTCAGCGAGGCGCGCAAGGTCCAGCGTCAGCTCGCCAAGGGCTTGGAGCACCTGCTTGCCGACGACGAGGCGTTGCGCTGCTTCCAGTTCATGAACAGAGTGATGGCGGACCAGCGCATCCACACCCAGGTGGCCGAGCACCGGGCCAAGCACCCGCAGGTGAGCATCGAGCAGGCCCGCGCCGCCGTGCTCGCTGACAAGGGCGCGAAAGCGCACTCGTGGCGCACCTTCCAGTTGGCCTTCATTCTCATGCAGCTGCCGCTGCTCACCGATCCGGCGGCAGAGAAGCGCTCCGGCGATCTGGCGAAGGCGCAGCTGCTGTTCTTCCCGACCGGTGGTGGCAAGACGGAGGCGTATCTGGGTCTGGCCGCTTACACGTTCGCGATCCGGCGGCGCCAGGGCGTCGTCGTGACTCCGGATGGCGCGCTGGACGGTGGCGCGGGCGTGGCTGTGCTGATGCGTTACACGCTGCGGCTGCTTACGGCGCAGCAGTTCCAGCGGGCGACGGCGCTCGTCTGCGCGGCCGAGCTGGCGCGCAGGACGGACCCGAAGACGTGGGGCGAGGAGCCGTTCCGGATCGGGCTGTGGGTGGGCACGGATGTGAGCCCGAAGCGGTTCGAGGAAGCGGCAACGCAGCTGGAGAAGGCCAACAACCGCTCCGGTTACCGGCTGACGGTGCTGCAGATCCAGCGGTGTCCGTGGTGCGGCAGCAAGATCGGTGCCCGGGAGGTCAGGGCGGTCAAGGCGTCCCGTCGGGTGCACGTGTATTGCGGGGACGAACTTGCGGGCTGCCCGTTCGCGGAGGGCGGTGAGGTGGCCGAGGGGCTGCCGGTGCTGACGGTGGATGAGGAGATCTACCGGCTCACCCCGGCGTTCGTCATCGCCACCGTGGACAAGTTCGCCCGCCTAGCGCGGGAAGGGGAGGCCGCCTCCCTGTTCGGCTACGTGTCCCGGTTCTGCGGGCGGCATGGTTACGTGCACCCAGACTCCCGGTACTGCGAGCTGACCGACAACGGCAGGCATCCGGCCAAGGATGGTCTACCTGCCGCAGGACTCCGGCCGGCCGGGCGGCTGCGTCCGCCGGACCTGATCATCCAGGACGAGCTGCACCTGATCACCGGGGCGCTCGGTACGACGGTGGGCCTGTTCGAGGTGGCGATCGACGTGATGGCGGGCTGGCGCGACGCGCAGGGCCGGGCGGTCCGGCCGCTGTTGGTCGCCTCCACCGCCACTGCCCGCAACGCGGATGATCAGGTGCGCGCCCTCTACGGGCGGTATGTGACGATCTTCCCGCCGCAGGTGCTCGACGCCGGGAAGACGTTCTTCTCCAGGGAGGAGCCCGTATCGGAGCACTTCCCCGGTCGGCGCTACGTGGGGATCAGCACCACGGGGGTCCGGTTGACCACAGCGGAGATCCGGGTCGCCGAGGTCCTCATGGCCGGCGCGCAGTTGCTGCTCGACCGGTCCGGCACGGCCGCTGACCCCTACATGACCCTGGTCAGCTACTTCAGCGCCACACGCGAACTGGCCGGTATGGCCCGCTACATGGGCGACGACATCCAGACCGCTCTCTTCAAGCGGCGACCGTGGTCGAAGCTGCCCCGCCGCACCGGCACGGACTACGGGACGCTCAACACCGCGGAGCTCACCTCCCGTGTGGCCAGTGCCGACATCACCACCACGCTGGACCAGATGGCAGTGCCGTTCGACCCAGCCTTCGACTCCGTCTCTGGTAAGCGGGAGTTGCGCGCGCTGCGCGAGGCGGGCAAGCCGATACCCACCCGCGAGGTAAGCCCGTACGACGCGATCCTGGCCACCTCGATGCTGCAGGTGGGCGTGGACGTGACCCGGCTCGGGCTGATGCTCGTGGTCGGGCAGCCGAAGAACACGGCGGAGTACATCCAGGCGTCCTCGCGCGTGGGACGTTCCGGGGAGAAGCCCGGACTGGTGGTCACGCTGGGAAACTGGGCCCGGCCACGCGACCTCGCACACTTCGAGCAGTTCCGGCACTACCACGAGACCTTCTACGCCCGGGTGGAGGCGCTGTCGGTAACGCCGTTCTCGGTCACCTCCCTGGAGCGCGGGCTGGACGGCGTGCTGGTCAGCGCGGCCCGGGTGCTCGACGCCGTCCGTCCCGACGGCTTGTCGCCCGAACAGCACGCGGGCCGGATCGCGGCCGAGCGCGACTTCGCGGAGGCGCTGATCGACGGGCTCGTGGCGCGGGTGCAGCGGGCATCCGACGAGGATGCGGCTGACCGGGCACGTCAGCGTCTGCGCAACCGGCTCGACCAGTGGGAGAAGCGGCGCACGCATCTTGCGCGCCTGCGCAAGGGCCTGGTCTACGAGCGAACGTCGGACGAGGCGCACTTCGGCCCGCTCATGATCAGCGCCGAAAACGCCCGCTCCGCGGCGGACAGCAAGGACGCTCCACCGTTCGTCGTGGCCAACTCGATGCGCGAGGTGCAACCGGAGATCAACCTCCTGGTGAGCCCGATCAAGGAGAACCTGATCTTCGTGGAACCGCCCGGCACCCCGAGCTGGGACTTCGCTCCACCCAAGGAGGACTCGTGACAGCCGAACCCCTCGCTGAGACCCGGTTCCTCTACGACGCGTCCAACGCCGTCGATCCGCTGGGCGACGCCGAGCGGGAGTCGGACGAGGGCCGCAAGCACAACCGGGCCAAGGTCGGCTCGGGGCGCCCGTCCTCCCTGCTGTACACCTACGGTCCGGGCGCGATCATGGACCTTCCGCAGTTCACGGTCATGCCGTCCGGCCTCGACGACTGGGACCGGATCTGGCGTCGGCGCGACGGCATTCCGCAGATCCGGGCGCCACGGCTGCGTCAGGCCGTCGCCATGCTGCTGCGTTCGCGGGACATCCAGCTGCGGCCCTTCCCCTGGCAGGCGAAGAAGATGAGCCTGTCCACCGAGGGCAACGACCTTGGCGTGCCCGCCCGCGTGTTCCCGCAGTGGCTGCGGTGCACCGGCTGCGACATGCTCGGCGCCCTCGCGCAGTTCGACTATCGCAACACCCACCCCTACCGCACCGACCTAGCCTGCTTCGAGCACGCCCGGTGCACCGGCCGAGCCGGTGACCGCACGCGCAGGCCGACCCGCCGCCCGGCGGTGCCGGCCCGCTACCTGCTGGCCTGCGTCGACGGTCACCTCGACGAGTTCCCCTACGAGCGGTGGGTCCACCAGGGCCAGCAATGCGACAAGGCAGAGTTCCCGGCGCTGAAGATGGTCGACCGCACGGCTGGCAAGGGTGCATCGGCCGTGATCCGCTGCGAGTCCTGCGGCGCGCGGCGGCCGATGAACGAGGCACAGGGCGAAGCCGGACGGTCCAAGCTGCCGCGCTGCCGCGGGCGTCACCCGCACCTGGACGCGTTCGAGCCGGGCGGCTGCGGCAACGAGACCCGGCTGATGCTCGTCGGTGCCTCCAACCTGTGGTTCCCGGCGACGCACTCGATCATCGTGATGCCGGAGTCCTCGGAGGAGCGCAAGAGCGACCTCGCCGACCAGATCCGAACCGCCCTGGGCGAGAAGCTCGCGAAGTACCGGGATGACCTGGAGACCCTGCGGGACGTGCTGGACGGCAAGGTCGACGTCACCGACCTGTCGGACGCAGAACTGACGGAGGCGGTGGCAGCGGCCGGTGCGCCTCCGGCCTCCGAGGCGGAGCAGGAAGAGCGCATCCGCACCTGGGATCCCGTCGACCTTCTCGTTCCCGAATGGCTATACCTGCAAAAGGACGTGCTCGGCCCCAGGGTTGAGGACCCGTCCAGCGGGCTGACGCTCTCGAAACGAGAGCGCGATCCCGGCCTGCCGACGCAGATCACCCGGGTGCTCGCAGTCGAGAAGCTGCGCAAGGTCAACGCCCTGATCGGCTTCACCCGGATCGACGCTATGGACCGCGTAGGGGACTTGCCGCGCCGACTCGCCCCGCTGACCCGTAGTGCCCGCCCAGCCTGGACCGTCGCCACCGAGGACCGCGGGGAGGGCATCTTCCTACAGCTGGACGACCAGGCGGTCGCCGCGTGGGAGGAGCGGATCTCCACCAGCGACATCTGGCGGGCGCACCGCGACGCCCATCGGCGCAACTTCCACCGCCGCTTCTCCGAAACGGCCGTCCAGGTCGACCCCGACACTCGGCTGAGGCCGCCGCGCTACTGGCTCGTCCACACCCTCGCCCATGTGCTGATCCGCGAACTGGCCATGACCTGCGGCTACTCCGCGGCTAGCCTGAGCGAGCGCCTGTACGCCTGGCCAGAATCGGAGGGACGGTCTGCCGCCGCCGGCCTTCTGATCTGCACCACCGCCTCGGACAGCGATGGCACGCTCGGCGGCCTGGTGCAGCTGAGCGAGCCCACGCGCCTGCAGGGGGTTGTCTCCCGCGCCCTCTATCGAGCCACCCGGTGCTCCTCGGACCCGATCTGCGCCACGCGCACGCCGCAGGACCCCGAGGACTTCCTCCACGGCGCCGCCTGCCACTGCTGCGTCATGGCCTCCGAGACCTCCTGCGAACGGGCCAACCGCTTCCTCGACCGCCGCTTCCTCGTCGACCTACCCGGGAGCAACCTTGGCTTCTTCGACCACGCCGATTGACCCGGCGGCGGCGAGGCAGCTCGGGCAGCTCCTTACCGGCACCGAAGCCCGAGAGATCGCCGACCGGCTCACCGACGGCGACACCCTGACGGCTGCCCTCAAGGTGGTCGCTGCCGGATGCAGAGCCGAGGTGCGAGCGCTGCTGGAACGGGGTTCTGGACCAGGATCGCCCGGCACAGGCCAGGTCGTGGCCGTGCTCCGAGCCGTGGAAGGAGCGCGGTCGATCACTACTGCCCTCGACCCGCTCTGGACCATGCCCGGCCACCTGGCCCAGTCTGGCCCGCTGACCAGCTCTGTCGCCCACCTCGTCGACAGCGCCCGCCAGTCCGTCACCTGTTCGACCTTCAACTTCCAACGTTCGTCAGGGCTCTGGGGAGCGCTAAGCCGAGCGGCCAGCCGTCCAGAGATCGACGTGCGGATCTATCTCGATTCCCAAGCAGCCGACCGGCACTCCAAGCCCGGGTCGCCGACCACAGCAGAGGTGGCCGCGCACCTTCGCCCAGGGATCGTCCTACGCACGAGGGAGTTCGATGGAGGACCAGTGCGCAACCACGCTAAGTTCCTCGCCATCGATCACCGGTTCCTCCTGGTCACCAGCGCCAACTTCTCCTGGAGCGCGGAGTACGGCAACGTCGAGTTCGGAGTCCTCATCGACAACCCCAATCTGACCGAGTCCGTCGAGCGAGAGATCCATCAGGTCGAAGACCAGCTCTACGAGCGCGTTCCCGGTCTTGGGGTGACGTGAACCGCCGGAGTCACCGGCAGCGCCATCAGACGGCCCGCCACTCACTCTCGCTGACGAGACCACCGGCCGACGGTTCCACGCTCTCGTCTCCGTTGCTGAACGATCCGTCGGTCTCGCCGAGTCGTCCACGTCACAGGTCCTTGGCCCTGAGTTACACAGGGACCGGGGTACCCAAAACACCATGCAGGACAGCGCCTGCAGCAGACGATGCTTCCACCATCTGCCGGAGCGACTCACCGTGGAGGTAGCGGTAGCTCTGCGGTGGGTGGAACGGGCCGGCGGCCCGAAGCGCGCTGAGCGGAACCGGTTCCTCGAAGGTAACCGGTTCCGTAAGTGTGAGACCGCTTGCCTGCGAAGCGCCGCTCATGTATTCGTCGAACTCGCGCCTGCTGATGCCCGTTTGCGCCCGATGTGCTGACCAGACTTCCCGAGGAGAGCCGACGTGGACGGCAGCGACCAGAGCCGCTCCGACGAGGGCCATGGTGGGAGCAGTGGCGTAGAGCACGACGGGCGTGCCCGGCGGGACGGCGACGCGCTGTCGACGCACCTCCACGGTCTTACTGCCGGCGAGAATCGCGGTGGCGAAACGGGGGTGGACAGACAGCAGCATCGCGCGCTCCGGCTCGTTCACGTCCTTCGATGCCCTTCTTCGTAGATCGCTTGGAACAGCCTGTTGTCGATCTTCGTCAGCGATATCAGGGACAACGGTAGCCCCAGGTCACCGGCAAACGACTTCAGCTGTCGCAGCGTCACCGGTTTGGGGAAGATCTCGGTGTCCGAGAACCGCAAGGCCATCGCTCGACCTGAGCCCTCGTGGGCGATCTCGCGGACCTCGGCCCGACCATATACGCCCAGGTGTTCGAATCTGGCGAACAGGGTGTCAGCTGTGTCGATCACCACCTCGTCCAAGCGCGAACAACCGATCACCATCTGCCCGTCCTGGCCCGGCAAGCCCTCGCTGACGTACCAGAGCAGGCGGCCCGGGACGCTCTCGTTCCGGTGCCCGGGTGACCGGTAGTAGACGTGCTCGCGACTGATTCCCAGCTCGCTGCTCCGCGGCAGCAGCATCGCGGGGACGTTGAACAGCTCCGTGGACCACCGCGGCTTGATGGGCGCCATGAAGGAGGGCATCAGCGAGTCCATGACCTTGGCCGGCCACCAGGCCCGCTCCACGGCTCCCGTCACCTCGGCCGGCAGCCCTGTCTGGAGGACTGTCGCCGTACGCCCCAAGGCACGAGCGGCCTCCGCAGCGGACTGCGTGACTGCATCGGCCGTCCCGATCACGTTGACGAGCAAGGCCGCTTGACCGCCTTGGTGCTCGAAGAATCCATCACTGCCGGCAGCTGCCCTTGCGACGGGCGACATGAATGCGTCCGAGATATGCACTACTCGAGCGCCCCGCTCACGCCCCAGGCGCTTCAACCCGAAGAGCAACTGCCGGGCCAGGGTCTGCTCCAACCGGTGCGAAGCCGTCCGCAGGAGGGGCACGGTCAACGTCCGGCCATCCATTGCCCATACGTACAGAGCGACCGGTCGGCCGTCTCCGTCGCGGAGGAGCTCCCGACGCCACACGACGGCATCCTCCGCAAGCGCCCGGAGGCGCCGTGCGAACGCCGAGCCGTTGTCGCTGCTCGATTGGTCAAAGAAGGCGACGAGTTCGCCCTCGGTGCCCGGGGTGACCTCCCCGACCCGAAACTCGGTACCCATGAGATCGGCCGGCCTGTAGACCTGGGCTTGGTGCAGTTCGTCCACGTGAAGGGTGACGACCGACGGATGGACGACCCGTACTCCGGCGACGTCCCATGCCACGTCCGCCAACCCGGTGAGCAGCGGATCACGTGTGACGAGCACCTGGAGCCCAGCACACGAAGTCTCGGCCACGTACCTTACGCGCCGCTCCAGTTCAGACCCTTCGGACAGGTCGGCCCCGACGCCGCTGGCCGCCTCGAGCAACTCGCGGCTTCTGGCCGCCACCGGTGCCGAAGCAGGCGTGATCTGCCGCATCCCAGAGAGGGCAGCCCGCTGATGCTTGCGCTCCGCCGCGTCAGTGATCTCGCGGACGTCACGGAACAGTTGAGGAGTGAAGGCCAACTCCACGAGGTCGGCCAGCCAGCCGGCCTCCAGAGCCTCTGACTCCAGTGCTCCGGGCGAAGGAGTCAGCCCGCGCAGGTCCGTGAATACTCCGTGGTCGACGACGACGGTCAGCGCATCGCTCTCGACGTCGGTGAAGAGGTCCGGATGACTGTGATCAAGCCACCAGCCGTCAAGGTCATCGCCATTCTTGCTGCGGCCCCGCACCTCGCCACGCGGGACGAAGCCGAGACTCGTCCACATCCCCGTGAGCCCGTAGTCGCGCCGGCACTTGACCTTGATCCCGAGCCGCTGCGAGTACCTGGTCCGGATGGTCTCGACCAGTAGGCGGGCAACGCCTTCACCCCGGCGCTCCTCGGCGACACACAGGTGGGTCAACCGGACATGTGGGCTCCGCTTGGGAAGTCCGCAGAGCGCGTAGCCGATCACCTCGTCACCGTCGACAGCGATCAGCAGGCCGCCCTCGTCCGCGGCGTTCTGGTAGACGGGTGGAGTCAACAGGCCCAGTGTCTTGGTGTAACGATTCCCCAGCACGATCGCCGCTTCGATCAGTTCCTCCTGCGTACCGGACGCCGGCACGATCTTGATCCCCATCAGTCCCCTCCCGAGAGATGCACACCCAGTCTCGCCTCTTCAGCGGTACCGACACGGAGAATCGTGTGAATCAAGGAGCGGTCTGTTACCTGGTGGCGCTTCCAGCCCGCCCCGGTTGACGCCAACGGTGACGCCAACCGTCCCGAACGATGGCGTCCGACGGCGGCCTTCCACGGACGGCAGATTCGCCCAAACTGGGGCATCTCGCCACACTGGCTTGGCCTGAAAAGCGGAAGGTCGCCGGTTCGACCCCGGCCCTGGCCACCACAGGAAGGCCCCGCAGAGATCACTCTGCGGGGCCTTTCGCGTTCCCCCAAGACCCCCGAACCGCCCATATGATCTGGTGATCATCCATATGGGTGCTTAACGCCGCCGTCCCGGCCTGCCGTCCGACCGGGCCGCGCGCACGCACCAGCCGATTCGGGGGAATCACCATGGCCGACCAGGTCACCGTCGATCCACAGGCGCTCACCGCCTCCTCAGGGGTGGCGAAGACCCTCGCCGAGGAGGTCGTCCAACCGGTGAAGGACGCGCTGACCTCGGCCACCACCGCCGCCGGCCAACTCACCGGCTGGTCGATCGCCGCGGGCCTGGGCAAGCTCGGCACCGACTGGGCGGCGCCGCTCGACGCGCTCAAGAAGCGGCTCACCGACACCGGCACCAACCTGCAGGCCAGCGCCACCGCCCACGCGCACAACGAACAGGCGACCGCGGACGCCTGGAAGCAGCCGCAGAAGGCGGCGCAGTGAGCAGCGCCTACGAGCTACTGGTCGCCTTCGACCCGCACGGGCTGCGCGACGCCGCGAAGGCGTGGAAGGCGCTCGCCCACACCATGGAGAGCACGGCCACCCGGCACCGCAGCCAGGTGAACGGCCCGCTGCGCCGGGGCTGGAAGGGCGCGGACGCCGAGGCCGCCTTCCCGTTCATGGACCTGACCGAGCAGCGGCTCGGCATCGTCCGGGTGGAGGCGGAGGCCGCCGCGCTGGCCCTGAACACCGTCGCGGACCGGATCTACCAGGCGCAGACCAATCTGACGAACGCCGTGCACCGCGCCCAGGACGCCAAGCTGACGGTGTCCGCCGAGGGGATCGTCGACCTCCCGCCGGAGGGCCCGGGCGAGCACAACGACCCCGACGCGCAGGCCGCGCGCCGCAGCCTCGCCGAGCTGAAGACCGGCTTCCAGCAGCGGATCGACACTGCCATCAAGGACGCCCGAACGGCCAGCGACCAGGGCAACAAGGCGCTCGGCCACCTGGGCGCCGACATCCTCGGCGAGCAGCGGGGGAAGGGCGCCATGGCCGAGACCCGCACCGACGTCGCCGACGTCATGAAGGACCTCGGGCTGATCGACCCGTACGTCCCGGACGGCAAGGACCCGCAGAAGAACGCCGACTGGTGGAAGAGCCTGACCCCCGACCAGCAGGAGAGCTACCTCGCCCTGGACGCGGCGAAGATCGGGAACCTGGACGGCATCCCGGCGACCGTCCGCGACGAGGCCAACCGCCTCGTCCTCGACCAGAAGCTCGACGCCCTGGAAGCCGGGACGCCCGCCTCCTTCGGCCTCGACCAGGGCGCCTTCGACAAGCGCAAGGCCGCGCTGACCGAGATCCGGAAGAAGCTGGAGGAGAACGCCGACGCGAAGGACGAGCAGCACCAGCTGTTCCTGCTCGCGCTCGAACCGGAGGCGTTCGGGGGCGACGGGCGCGCGATCGTGGCGACCGGCAACCCCGACAAGGCGACCCACACCTCGGTGTTCGTGCCCGGGACGAACACCGACTTCAACGGCGTGCCGGGCCAGATCGACCGCATCCGGCAGCTGCAGGGCTACGGCAAGCAGTACGCCAAGGAGGGCGAGACCGTGTCGGTCGTCTCCTACCTCGGCTACGACGCCCCGGAGAGCCTGCCGGGGGCGTCCAACCCGATGCGCGGGCTCGACGGCGCCGAGGACATGCGCCGCTTCTCCAACGGCCTGCGGGTGGCGCACGGCGATCCGCGGACCCACCTCAGCTACATCGCGCACAGCTACGGCAGCTTCGCCGTGGGCGTCGCCGACAGCGGCGGGAGCCACGGCCTGGACGCCGACGACATCGTCACCCTCGGCAGCCCGGGCATGGGCGTGCTCTACGCCGGGCAGCTGAACGTCAACCCCGACCACCTGTGGATCGGCGAGGCCAGCGACGACCCCACCCGCCTGGTCGGCGGCTTCTCGCTCGGCCCCAGCCCGCACGTCGCGGGGTTCGGCGGGAACAACATCCACATCGACACGTCCGGGCACGGCGGCTACTGGGACGAGGGCTCGGACAGCCTGAAGAACCAGGGCAAGATCATCGCCGGGAAGCCTCCCCGCACCACCTGGAAGGAGGACCCGCTCTGGGGTTCGATCCCCCACTGACCCGCCGGCCGGAAAGAACCCCCATGCGCAACCCGACCACCCGTCCACCGCTCACCGGCACCCGGCTGAAGCAGCTCCTGGCAACGGCGCTGCTGGCCACGACCCTCGGAGCCTGCATGTCCAGCACCAGCCCCACCACCGGCCCCGGCACCGGGAAGGACGACCCGCTGCCCGTCAAGTCCCGCCAGGAGACGCTGGACTGGGCGAAGCAGCTCACCGAGCACCTGGCCCAGTCCGCCGGGATCCGGATCAACGCCGAGCCCGCCGACCCGGTCTTCACCTCCTGCGTCGGCCGCAACGGAGAGTCCGCGCCCGACGACCGCTACCAGCTGATCTACGGCGTCCACAGCACCGTCCCGGACGCCCAGCACGACGACGTCGTCCGCAAGGTCCGCGACCGGCTCACCGCCGAGGGCCTCACGATCACCGAGTACCAGGAGTCCCACGGCGCGGAGCCGGACGCCACCGTCAGCGCGCGCCACCCCAGCAGCCGGTACGTCGTCGACGTCGCCAGCACCGCGGGCCACGACCGCATGGTCCTGAGCGTCACCACGCCGTGCCTGATGCCGCCGTCCGCCCCGCCCGCCCCCACGCCCACGTCCACGCCCTGACCGCCGGGGGCGGGCGCGGCGGTCAGGCGGCGGTGAGCAGCTTGCGGACGTGGTCCGCGGCCTCGGCGAGCGGGACGGCCCGGGTCTCGCCGGTGGCGCGGGCGGTGATCTCGACGGTGCCCCCGGCGAGGCCGCGGGCCCCGACCGTGATCCGGTACGGAATGCCGATCAGCTCGGCGTCGCGGAACTTCACGCCGGGGCGCTCGTCCCGGTCGTCCAGCAGGGCGTCGACCCGCTCGGCCCGCAGCTGCCGGTAGAGGGCCTCGGCGGTCTCGGCCACGGTCGCGTCCGTGCTGCCGAGGACGGTGACGACGGCCTCGAAGGGGGCGACCGCGACCGGCCAGACGATGCCCTTGTCGTCGTGGTGGGTCTCCACGACGGCGGCCAGCGCCCGTTCGACGCCGATGCCGTAGCTGCCCATGACCGGGGCGACGCGCTCGCCGTCCGGGCCGAGCACCGAGACGCCCAGCGCCTCGGCAGGCAGCGGGACGACGCGGCCGCACCCGCCCCGGCCGCGCGTCGGGAGCCGCAGTCTAGTGACACGGCCCGGCCCGGCTCCTGCGCTTTTCCGCAGGCCCCCGCCGCGCTCCGGCGGGGGCCTGACCACCCCTCAGGGGGTCTGGACGTACCCGGTGCCGGTGCTCCCCGTCACCTCGCCGTTCGCGGAGTAGTAGGTGACGGTCGTGGCGTCGGTGCCGGGCTTCTTGGCGAGGACGCACCAGCGGGTCGGGGAGTTCGCGACCGCGACCGGGGTCGCCTCGGTGCTGCCGCCCGTCCCCCAGTCGACCGCGACCCTGGTGGCACCGAACGGGACCGAGACGATCACCGCGGGTGAGTCGCCCATCGCGCCGCCCTTGACGCCGAGGATCGCGAGGGTGCTGGCAACGGGGTCGCCGGTCGGGTGCGCGGGCGGCGGGGCGACCGGTGTGACCGAGTCGTCGGCCTGCCGCTTGCCGTCCAGGGTGAGGTAGACGTCGACCAGGTCCAGATCCTTCGTCCAGGGGCGCTCGGCCTCCGGGGCGGTCGGCTGCTGCGGCCGCGGGTCCGCGGCGCTCCGGTCCGCCCGGATCAGCCGGGCCTGCCGGCGGCCGTCCTCCTCGGTGGCGGTGCCGGGCCAGAGGGCGGCCCAGGCCTGCCAGGTGTGGCCGTCCGAGGTGCCCTCGCCGATCTTGACCCGGACCGGGGTGAACGGGTCCCGCCCGTCCGTGCCCGGGGCGGCCGCCGCGGTGATCGGCGCGCCCGACCCCCGTACGGGCGCGCCGATCACCGCGCCCGCCCCGCAGACCGCCACGACCAGCGCCGCGGCCGCCCCGGCGACCGCCGTCCGCCGGCGCCGCAGCCGGCGCCGCCCGCCGGCGATCAGCCGGTCGTACGGCACCGCCCCGGGGTCGACGCCACCGGCCAGTTCGCCCAGCTCGCGCACGGCGGCCGCCTCGTCCGGCCCGCTCTCCAATGCCTTGCTCATCTCTCGCCTCCGATACCGATCAGTCCGTTGTGCGAGGAGGCCTCGCGGAGTTTGGCCAGGCCGCGTGCCGCCTGGCTCTTGACCGTCCCGACCGAGCAGCCCATGGCCTCGGCGGCCTGGGTCTCGCTGAGGTCCTCCCAGTAGCGCAGGACGACGGCCTGGCGCTGGCGCGGCGGCAGGCCGGCGAGCGCGCCGAGCAGCACGGCCCGGGCGTCCGGGTCGCTGCCGGCCGGCGCGGGCCGGTCGGGGACGGCGGTGACCAGCTGTTCGCGCGGTCTGCGCCGGAACCGCCGGGCGTGCTCGTTGATCAGGACGCGGCGTACGTAGGCGTACGGATCCGCGGCCGAACGCACCCGTCCCCAGGCGGTGTACCCCCGTTCCATCGCCTGCTGGACCAGGTCCTCGGCGCCGTGCCGGTCCCCCGCGAGCAGGTAGGCCGTCCGGAACAGCCGCGACCACGTCGCGGCGGCGAACGCCCGGAACTCCTCGTCCCGGGCGGTCTTCT
Organism: Streptomyces rubellomurinus; assembly: GCF_000961885.1. Taxonomy (GTDB): domain Bacteria; phylum Actinomycetota; class Actinomycetes; order Streptomycetales; family Streptomycetaceae; genus Kitasatospora; species Kitasatospora rubellomurina. Next base: position 41,149 of record NZ_JZKH01000035.1, on the reverse strand, counting down.
GGGCTCCCATGAGCACCTCCTCAACCCCCCAGAGCCCAGCGGGGCCGCGGACCGTTGCCTGCCGTTCGCGATTCGCCTCCCCCGGCTGTGACACTGGAGGGGCTCGAAAACCGAGGTGCGCGCCGCCGTGCCTCCTTGCGAACCTAGAGGGATGCCCGCAGTGAGTTCTCCCGCAGTCCAGTCCGCCGACGTCCCCGCCGCCGGGCCCGGCATCGGTGAGCTGGCCGCCCGCCTGCCCGACCTGACCCTGCGCGACCAGGTGCGGATCGGGCGCCGGCTGGAGGGTGCCCGCAAGGTCCGCAAGCCGGAGGCCCGGCAGAAGGTCGCCGCCGAGATCGCCGCCGACATCGAGCGCGCCGAGCTGCTGGTCGAGCGTCGCCGCGCCGCCGTCCCGAAGATCGGCTATCCCGCCGAGCTGCCGGTCAGCCAGAAGAAGGACGAGATCCTGGCGGCGATCCGGGACCACCAGGTGGTGATCGTCGCGGGCGAGACCGGTTCCGGCAAGACCACCCAGATCCCGAAGATCTGTCTGGAGCTGGGCCGCGGCGTGCGCGGCCTGGTCGGCCACACCCAGCCGCGCCGGATCGCCGCCCGCACGGTGGCGGACCGGGTCGCGGAGGAGCTGAACACCCCGCTCGGCGAGGCGGTCGGCTGGAAGGTCCGGTTCACCGACCAGGTCGGCCCGGACACCCTGGTCAAGCTGATGACGGACGGCATCCTGCTCGCGGAGATCCAGACGGACCGCGAGCTGCGCCAGTACGACACCCTGATCATCGACGAGGCGCACGAGCGCAGCCTCAACATCGACTTCCTGCTCGGCTACCTCAAGCAGCTGCTCCCCCGCCGCCCCGACCTCAAGGTCGTGATCACCTCCGCGACCATCGACCCGGAGCGCTTCGCCGAGCACTTCGGCGACGCCCCGATCGTCGAGGTCTCCGGCCGGACGTACCCGGTGGAGGTCCGGTACCGGCCCATCGTCGACGACACCGCCGACGAGGACGACGATCCCGCGGACCGCGACCGCGACCAGGTCCAGGCGATCTGCGACGCGGCCGAGGAGCTGCAGGCCGAGGGCCCGGGCGACATCCTGGTCTTCCTCTCCGGCGAGCGGGAGATCCGCGACACCGCCGACGCGCTCGGCCGGCTGAAGCTGAAGAACACCGAGGTCCTGCCGCTGTACGCCCGGCTCAGCTCGGCCGAGCAGCACAAGGTGTTCCAGCGCTCCCACTCGCGCCGGATCGTGCTGGCCACCAACGTGGCCGAGACTTCGCTCACCGTCCCCGGCATCAAGTACGTGATCGACCCGGGCACCGCCCGGATCTCCCGCTACAGCCACCGCACCAAGGTGCAGCGGCTGCCGATCGAGGCGATCAGCCAGGCCAGCGCCAACCAGCGCAAGGGCCGCTGCGGCCGCACCTCGGACGGCATCTGCATCCGGCTGTACTCGGAGGAGGACTTCCTCGCCCGCCCCGAGTTCACCGACGCCGAGATCCTGCGCACCAACCTGGCCTCGGTGATCCTGCAGATGACCGCGGCTGGCCTCGGCGACATCGCCGCCTTCCCGTTCCTGGACCCGCCGGACTCGCGCAACATCAAGGACGGCGTCCACCTGCTGCACGAGCTGGGCGCCCTCGACCCGGAGGAGAAGGACCCGCGCAAGCGGCTGACGCCGCTCGGCCGCAAACTGGCCCAGCTCCCGGTGGACCCGCGGATGGCCCGCATGGTGCTGGAGGCGGACCGGAACGGCTGCGTGCGCGACGTGATGGTGATCGCCGCCGCGCTCTCCATCCAGGACCCGCGCGAGCGCCCGGCCGAGAAGCGCCAGGCCGCCGACGAGCGGCACAAGCGCTTCAACTCGGAGACCTCGGACTTCCTCTCCTTCCTGGCGATGTGGCGCTACGTCCGGGAGCAGCAGAAGGAGCTCTCCTCCTCGGCGTTCCGCCGGATGTGCAAGACGGAGTTCCTGAACTACCTGCGGATACGGGAGTGGCAGGACATCTACACCCAACTCCGCACGGTGGCGAAGCAGTTGGGCGTCACCATCGAGGAGCCTCATCCTGACGCCGAGCCGGACGCGGACCGGATCCACCAGTCCCTGCTGGCCGGACTGCTGTCCCACATCGGCCTGTTCGACGCGGAGAAGCGCGAGTACGGCGGCGCGCGCGGCGCCCGCTTCGCGGTCTTCCCCGGCTCCGGCCTGTTCAAGAAGCCGCCGCGCTGGGTGATGTCGGCCGAGCTGGTGGAGACGTCCCGGCTCTGGGCCCGGATCAACGCGAAGATCGAGCCCGAGTGGGTGGAGCCGCTGGCCGGCCACCTGATCAAGCGCAGCTACAGCGAGCCGCACTGGGAGAAGAAGGCCGGCGCCGTGCTGGCCTACGAGAAGGTGACCCTGTACGGGATGCCGGTCGTCGCCCAGCGCAAGGTCAACTACGGGAGGATCGACGCGGAGCTCTGCCGCGAGCTGTTCATCCGCAACGCGCTGGTCGAGGGCGACTGGGAGACCCACCACCGGTTCTTCGCCGAGAACCGCCGGCTGCTCGGCGAGGTCGAGGAGTTGGAGAACAGGGCCCGCCGCCGGGACATCATGGTCGACGACCAGACCCTGTTCGACTTCTACGACGCCCGGCTGCCCGACGAGATCGTCTCCACCCGGCACTTCGACGCGTGGTGGAAGAAGGCCCGGCACGACCAGCCGGACCTGCTGAACTTCGAGAAGTCGATGCTGATGAACGACGCCGCGGACGGCGTCACCGAGGCCGACTACCCGGACCACTGGCAGCAGGGCAAGCTGCGCTTCAAGCTGACCTACCAGTTCGAGCCGGGCAGCGACGCGGACGGCGTGACCGTCCACATCCCGCTGCCGGTGCTCAACCAGGTGACCTCGGAGGGCTTCGACTGGCAGATCCCCGGCCTGCGGGAGGAGCTGGTCACGGCGTACCTCAAGTCGCTGCCGAAGGCGATCCGCCGCAACTTCGTGCCGGCGCCGGACTTCGCCAAGGCCGCGCTGCGCGCGGTGAAGGACCGCCAAGAGCCGCTGCTGCCGGCCCTGGAGCACGCGCTGAAGCGCCTGACGGCCGTCACCGTGCCGCCGGAGGCCTGGGACGACGAGCGGGTCCCCGAGCACCTGAAGGTGACCTTCCGGGTGGTGGACGGGCGCCGCAAGCTCGCCGAGTCCAAGGACCTGGAGGAGCTGCGGCTGAGGCTCAAGCCGAAGCTGAAGGAGACGCTCTCCTCGGCGGCCTCCGGCCGGGGCATCGAGCAGAGCGGGCTGACCGCCTGGCCGGCCTCGCTGCCGGTGCTGCAGCGCACCTTCGAGCAGCGGTCGCGCGGCCACTCGCTGCGCGCCTACCCGGCGCTGGTGGACGAGGGCGCCGCGGTCGGCGTCAAGCTGTTCGACACCGCGCAGGCCCAGGAGCGGGCGATGTGGGAGGGGACGCGCCGGCTGCTGATGCTGACCACCACCTCCCCCGCCAAGTCGATCCAGGGGCGGCTGGGCAACCAGGCGAAGCTGGCGCTCTCGCACAGCCCGCACGGCTCGATCGCGGCCCTGTTCGAGGACGTCGTCTCGGCCGCGACGGACCGGCTGATGGCGCTGAACGGCGGCCCGGCCTGGGACGCGGAGGCCTTCGGCAAGCTGCACGACAAGGTGCGCGCGGACCTGTACGACCTGTCCGCGGACACCACGCTGAAGACGGCCACCGCGCTGATCGCCTTCCACAAGGCGTCGACCCGGTTGAAGTCGGTGAGCAGCCCGGTGCTGCTGAACGCGGTGAACGACGTCCGGCTGCACCTGGCCTCGCTGGTGCACCCGGGCTTCGTGACGGCCACCGGCTGGCAGCGGCTGCCGGACCTCAAGCGCTACCTGCTGGCGGTGGACCGCCGGCTGGAGGCGCTGCCCAACCACCCGCAGCGGGACGCCCAGCAGCTGCTGAAGGTCCAGCAGGTTCAGCAGGCGTACGGGGAGCTGCTGGCGGCGGTGCCGGCCGGGCAGCAGCCGTCCGAGGAGGTGCTGGCGATCCGCTGGATGATCGAGGAGCTGCGGGTCAGCTTCTTCGCCCAGGGGCTGGGCACGCCGAGCCCGGTCTCGGAGAAGCGGATCACGAAGGCGATGGAGGCCGCCCGGGCCTCGCTGTGACCCGGGCGGCGCCCTGAGCTGCGGGGCGGCGTGGTGGGCCTTCAGGAGCCAGTTCGACCTGGAGGCCCACCATGGGCTACAGTCTGTCTTGTTCGCAGCGCGGCAAGCGAGTGAACGAGATCAGAACAATCTGGTCCCGTGGAGCAGTTGGTTAGCTCGCCACCCTGTCAAGGTGGAGGTCGCGGGTTCAAGTCCCGTCGGGATCGCCGCAAGGCGAGAGGCCCGGAACCGTCAAGGTTCCGGGCCTCTCGCGTTTCACCGGCCGACCCCTTTACCCCGAACCAGGTCCGGACCACAAGCGATCTTGCATGTGACGGTCGTCACCCGCACTCCCCTGAAAACCGGCCCTTCACACCCTCCTCATGAGCCGGTTAATTTAATATGTAAAATTGCACTGCTATTCACTGTAAATCCCCCCCGCATCATGGATGTCGAACCGTTATCCGGAGTTCAGCATTCCGACAACTTAGGCAAGCCTTAAAGGTATGACAAAAGGGGCCGCTTACCGGACCCGGCGGAGTCCGGTAAGCGGCCCCTTTTCAGAGCCTTTGGCCGATCAGGCCTCGGTGCGCTGGGCGGGAATCCCGGCCAGCAGAGCGCGCACCTCCGCCTCGCGGTAGCGGCGGTGGCCGCCGAGCGTGCGGATCGACGTCAGCTTGCCCGCCTTGGCCCAGCGGGTGACCGTCTTCGGGTCCACGCGGAACATGGTGGCAACCTCTGCCGGCGTCAGCAGGGGCTCGGCATCAGGGGTACGAGCGGTCATGAGCGGCCTCCTCGGGAGAACCGAACCAGGGCGGTTCTATCCTTCAAATTCTGCACCTTGGCCCGCGATGCCCGAAATGGCATAGACGGGCCGAGTCGGTTATAGGACGAACGGCTTGTCCTGGTGTCTACAACTACACCATCCGTCCAGCCCTATCGACCAAACCGCCAAAATTGACCCCTCACGGGTTCAAGGCAGACGGATGGCGATGGACCACCCCATAACGGACAGTCACACGGCAGTGACGTCCGGTTACAAGGGGACCAGACCCTCCGTTTCCCCGCAAAGCACGCATCGACTCCAGAACCACCCAAAAGTGGGCACGCTCACGTGAAGTTGGGCTGGTTGTCCCATTTTTGCACATAGGGGTAAGTTCGCGTCAACGGTGAGTAGTGTCACGTTCGACAGCTATTGACCCGAACCGGGACCTTGGTCAGCCGGGCCGGAGGACGTAGGGCCCTTACAGTCATACACGGCTGTTCGGACGTCAGTTCGCGTGCCGCAGCGCCAGCACCCGCCGCCAGCGCACCGTCAGTTCCCCGTACACGCGCAGCGCCTCCGCCGTGTCCCCCGCCCGCAGGGCGCGCAGCCCCTCCTCCAGCTCCCCCGCCGAGCGGTCCGCCGACAGCCGCTCCGGCCCCAGCAGGTGCACCAGCCCCCCGTAGTCCAGTTCCACCAGCGAGCGCGGATGGAACTCCTCCAGCCACCGCCCGACCTGCTCCGCCCCCTGCACCAGCTCCCCGTCCGGCACCTCCTCGCGCAGCGCCCGGTACGCCCGCGCCACCCGCCGACGGGCCTGCGCCATCGGCACCAGGTAGAACAGCGCCGCCGCCCCGGCCTGTTCCCCATCCTGCCCGCTCCCGCGGCCCGCCTCCCGGACGGGTTCCTGCCCGGCCTCCGGTCCGGCCGGGACGAAGCAGCGGTCCTCGTCGCCGAACGGCAGGAACCAGCGCACCGGCACCTCCCACCGGCTGGTCAGGATCCACGGCCGGGCGTCCGGGTGCTCGGCCCGCCAGCGCTCCCGGTCCGCCTCGGCGGCCGCCCGGGCCGCCGGCGGCAGCGCGGTGTCCAGCAGCGCCACCGGCGCCCCGGCCCGCAACTCGTCCAGCGCCTGCCAGCTGCGCAGCCTGGTGGCCCACGGGCAGACGTAGAGGACGCCGTCCACCACCCGCAGGTACGCGCGGCCGCTCTCCCGCTCCGGCAGCGCCCGCGGCGTGCGCGCGGCCAGCTCCGCCAGCGCCTCCCGCTGCTCCTCCAGCACCGCCGCCGCCACCGGCCGCTCCGCCGCCCCGGCGTCCGGCCCGTGCTCCGCGGCGTACGCCTGCCAGTGCCCGCGCTCGGGCTCCGGGTAGGCGGCCAACGGCTCGTAGACCCGCAGGTGGGCGGCGTAGGGCGGCTGTACGGAAGTGCGTACGACGGTCACGTCCTGCATGGTCGCACGGGTCGCGCGGGCCCGGGAGGGCGCGCCCCGGACCGTTGGCGCCCGCACCCTCCGCACCCCTCCCGTCTCAGCACTCGGACAACCGGCCCAAGCTCGGACAAGAGGGCCGATCCGAGGCCCGTGCGCGACTACTCTTCGCCTTAGGCGCCCGCACCACAGCAGCGGGCCTTCGATACTGGAGTCACCACAGTGACCGACGTACAGACCCCCGCCACGCACTCCGCATCCGGCGTGCTCAGCAGGATCTTCCGTACCGAGCAGGACGGCGCCCTCGGCGACGGCCACGAGCAGGTCGTCCTCTGCCACGACCGCACCTCGGGGCTCAAGGCGATCATCGCCATCCACTCCACCGCCCTGGGCCCGGCCCTCGGCGGCACCCGCTTCTTCCCGTACGCCTCCGAGGAGGCGGCGCTGGAGGACGCGCTGAACCTGTCCCGCGGGATGTCCTACAAGAACGCGCTGGCCGGGCTCGACCTCGGCGGCGGCAAGGCCGTCATCATCGGCGACCCGAACAAGGTCAAGAACGAGGCGATGCTCCGGGCCTACGGCCGCTTCGTCGAGTCCCTGCGCGGCCGCTACATCACCGCCTGCGACGTGGGCACCTACGTCCAGGACATGGACGTCATCGCGCGCGAGACCTCGTTCGTGACCGGCCGCTCGCCCGAGCACGGCGGCGCCGGCGACTCGTCCATCCTGACCGCCTTCGGCGTCTTCCAGGGCATGCGCGCCAGCGCCCAGGCCCGCTGGGGCCAGCCGACCCTGCGCGGCAAGCGGGTCGGCGTCGCGGGCGTCGGCAAGGTCGGCCACTACCTGGTCGGCCACCTGGTCGCGGACGGCGCCACCGTCGTCGTCACCGACCCCTTCGAGGCCGCCGTCAACCGGGTGCGCGCCGCCCACCCGGAGGTGGAGGTCGTCGCCGACACCGCCGCGCTGCTCCAGGCCAAGCTGGACGTCTACGCCCCCTGCGCCCTCGGCGGCGCGCTGACCGACGACACCGTCGCCGCGCTGGGCGAGTTCGGCACCTCCGTCGTCTGCGGCGCGGCCAACAACCAGCTGGCCCACCCGGGCGTCGAGAAGGACCTCGCCGACCGCGGCATCCTCTACGCGCCGGACTACCTGGTGAACTCCGGCGGCGTGATCCAGGTCGCCGACGAGATCGACGGCTTCAACTTCGAGCGGGCCAAGAACAAGGCCACCAAGATCTTCGACACCACCCTGGAGATCTTCACCCGGGCCGCCGCCGACGACGTCCCGCCGGCCGTCGCCGCCGACCGCCTGGCCGAGAAGCGGATGCGCGAGATCAGCGCGCTGCGCACCGTCCTGCTGCCGGGCGCCCGCCGGGGCTGACCGAGCGGCCGTGATGCGCGGGAGGCCCCCCAATGGCCTCCCGCGCATCACGATGTGGAACCGGATTCTCACTTCTCCGCCCGAACGGGTGATCCGAGGTCCCCCCAGGGGGGATAATCAGTCCTGGAACGACGGACCTCAGATACCTCTGGACAGCGCGCAAACTGCCGCAAAACCTCCCCTGACCTGGGAAGACCTGGTCGCGGGTGCGGTCGGTGCGCGCCACGTCACACCGACGACGTACCGTCCAGCGGCGGAAACAGGTACCGTTAATGCTCCAAGGGACGGCTTCTCCACTTCGGGCAGGCCGGTCCTGATCATGAACACGTGTCAGACTCGGGGCCGTGAGCCCCATCGTTGAGGGGGTCGACCCATGGGGCGCGGCCGGGCCAAGGCCAAGCAGACGAAGGTCGCCCGCGAGCTGAAGTACAACAGCGGCGGGTTTGACGCTAACCGTCTGTCCAACGAGCTGGGCGTATCGCCGTCCACCGCTTCGATCGAGCCTGAGCCGATCGAGGAGGAGGAGGACGACGACCCGTACGCGGAGTACGCCGCCCGCTACGGCGCCCTCGACGACGAGGACGACAACGAGCCGGGCGCCGGGTCCTCGCAGGCCTCCCGCCGCTCGTAACCCGCAGCTTCACCGGACCGGTCCGGGCGCCCTGGGCGCCGGGCCGGTCTTCGGCGTTCTCGTGATTCGCCCGCTCGCCTCCCCCGACGTGCACGAGGGCCCCTCCGGCAGGCCGGAGGGGCCCTCGCGTCGTCCTCGGCGGATCAGCCCGCCGTGAAGCCCTCGTAGGCGTTGTAGAGCGCCGCGCCGCCCTCGTGCTCGTCCGTGCGCTCGACGATGTCGCCGAGCAGCCAGGCCTCGACGCCGCGGTCCTCCAGGATCGCCAGCACGACGTCCACCGAGTGCGGCGGGACGACGGCGACCATGCCGACGCCCATGTTGAGCGTCTTCTCGATCTCCAGGGTGGCCACCTTGCCGACCTCGGCGACGGTCCGGAAGACCGGCAGCGGGGTCCAGGTGCCGCGGTCCAGGCGGGCGTGCAGGCCGTCCGGGATGACCCGGGCCAGGTTGGCCGCCAGGCCGCCACCGGTGACGTGCGAGAAGGCGTGCACCTCGGTGGCGCGGGTGAGCGCCAGGCAGTCCAGCGAGTAGATCCGGGTCGGCTCCAGCAGCTCCTCGCCGAGGGTGCGGCCGAACTCCTCGACCTTGCGGTCCAGCGACCAGCCGGCCTGGTTCAGCAGCACGTGGCGGACCAGCGAGTAGCCGTTGGAGTGCAGGCCGGAGGCGGCCATCGCGATGACCACGTCGCCCGCCCGCACGCGGTCGGCGCCGAGCAGCGCGTCGGCCTCCACCACGCCGGTGCCGGCGCCCGCGACATCGTACTCGTCCGGGCCCAGCAGGCCGGGGTGCTCGGCGGTCTCGCCGCCGACCAGGGCGCAGCCGGCCAGCGCGCAGCCCTCGGCGATGCCCTTGACGATCGCGGCGACGCGCTCCGGGACGACCTTGCCGACGCAGATGTAGTCGGTCATGAACAGCGGCTCGGCGCCGCACACCACGAGGTCGTCGACGACCATGCCGACCAGGTCGTGGCCGATGGTGTCGTGCTTGTCCATGGCGGCCGCGATGGCCACCTTGGTCCCCACGCCGTCGGTGGCCGAGGCCAGCAGCGGCCGCTCGTAGTTCTTGAACGCGGACGCGTCGAAGAGGCCGGCGAAGCCGCCGAGACCGCCGACCACCTCGGGGCGGTTGGCCTTCTTCACCCACTGCTTCATGAGCTCGACGGCGCGGTCGCCCGCCTCGATGTCGACACCGGCGGCGGCGTAGGTGGCGCCGTTCTGGTTGCTGGTCACTGCGTGCGGCCCTTTCGGGTCAGGTGGGGGTGGTTCTTGAACAACCGGGGGGTGGAACGGCGGTGGGGCCCCGGTTCGCGGGACCCCACCTGCGTTCGTTACGGGCGGCGCAGCGCGTCGGCCGCGCCCGCCCCGCCGAGCAGCGACTGGACGCCGTCCAGGTCGCTGCCGCTGGTCGGCTTGCCGCGGACGGCCGGGGCCTGCTGGCCGCCCTTGATCTCCGCCTCCAGCAGGAGCTTGCCGAGCAGCGCCGGATCCGGCAGCTCCATCGGGTACTCGCCGTCGAAGCAGGCCCGGCAGAGCTTGTCCTTGGGCTGCTTGGTGGCCTCGATCATGCCGTCGATCGAGATGTAGGAGAGCGAGTCCGCGCCGAGGGTGCGGCCGATCTCCTCGATGGTCATGCCGTTGGCGATCAGCTCCGCGCGGGTGGCGAAGTCGATCCCGAAGAAGCAGGGCCACTTCACCGGCGGCGAGGAGATCCGGATGTGCACCTCGGCGGCGCCCGCCTCGCGCAGCATCTTCACCAGCGCGCGCTGGGTGTTGCCGCGCACGATCGAGTCGTCCACGACCACCAGGCGCTTGCCGGCGATGACCTCGCGCAGCGGGTTGAGCTTGAGCCGGATGCCGAGCTGGCGGATGGTCTGGCTGGGCTGGATGAAGGTGCGGCCCACGTAGGCGTTCTTCACCAGGCCGGAGCCGTACGGGATGCCGCTGGCCTCGGCGTAGCCGATCGCGGCGGGGGTGCCGGACTCGGGCGTGGCTATCACCAGGTCGGCCTCGACCGGGGCCTCCTCGGCCAGCCGGCGGCCCATCTCCACGCGGGAGAGGTGCACGTTGCGGCCGGCGATGGAGGTGTCGGGGCGGGCCAGGTAGACGTACTCGAAGACGCAGCCCTTGGGCTTGGCCTCGGCGAAGCGCGAGGTGCGCAGGCCGTTCTCGTCGATGGCGATGAGCTCGCCGGGCTCGACCTCGCGGATGAAGGAGGCGCCGACGATGTCCAGCGCCGCCGTCTCGGAGGCGACCACCCAGCCGCGCTCCAGCCGGCCGAGCACCAGCGGGCGGATGCCCTGCGGGTCGCGGGCGGCGTAGAGGGTGTGCTCGTCCATGAAGACGAGCGAGAAGGCGCCCTTGACCTTGGGCAGCACGACCTTGGCCGTCTCCTCGATGGAGAGGTCCGGGTGGCCGGCCAGCAGGGCGGTCACCAGGTCGGTGTCGTTGGTCGCGGCCGTCCGGCCGGAGCGGGAGACGTGCTCCTCGCCCGGGAGTTCGGCGACCATGGCCGCCAGTTCGGCGGTGTTCACCAGGTTTCCGTTGTGCCCGAGGGCCAGCGAACCGTGCACGGTCGCGCGGAAGGTCGGCTGGGCGTTCTCCCAGACCGAGGACCCGGTGGTCGAGTAGCGGGCGTGTCCGACGGCGATATGCCCGTGCAACGACCCCAGCGAGGCCTCGTCGAAGACCTGGGAGACGAGCCCCATGTCCTTGAAGACGAGAATCTGGGAGCCGTTGCTCACTGCGATGCCCGCGGATTCCTGACCGCGGTGCTGCAGGGCGTAAAGGCCGAAGAACGTGAGCTTGGCGACCTCCTCGCCGGGAGCCCAGACACCGAAGACGCCGCAAGCGTCCTGGGGGCCCTTCTCGCCGGGAAGAAGATCGTGGTTGAGTCTTCCGTCACCACGTGGCACGTCTTCGAGTCTAGGGCAGTCGAAACGGGCTTTCGGAACGCGGGAGGGCCGGTCAGGGGCGTGATCGTCGGGTAACGCGCGTAGACAAAACCCCTTACCGGGCCGGGAATTCGGGTGGGGGGAATTCCCGCGGGCGGCGGTTGGCCTTGCGGTTCGCGCCTGTTGGGGATTCGGGGGCGATCGGGCCCGCCCGGCGCCGCGATCGCGAAAGTGAGCCTGCTCACCCGGGGTTCACCCGGCGGTCATCCGGCGGCGGCCGAGCCGCCCGGGGCCGTCCGGCGCGCTACCCGACCGGCCGTGCGGGCAGCAGCAGGCCCCAGGCGCCCGGGTGGGCCGTCCAGGTGCGGGCGCGGACCGGGCCCACCGGGTGGCCGTCCGCTTCGTAGTCGAAGCCCCGGCCGACCACCGAGACGCTCGCCGCCCGGGCCCGGACCAGCCCGCCGGGCGCGCGGACCACGACCTCCAGCAGGCCGTCCGCCGTCCCGTTCACCGCCCCGTCCGCCGTCCCGTCCGCCGTCCCGTTCACCGCCGCGGCCTCCGGTTCGGCGCCCGGCAGGGTCACCTGGACCAGCCGGACCGGCCGGTGGACGTCCGCGAGCAGCCGGCCGTCCGCCTCGACCCGGACCCGGGAGCCGGACTCGACGGCCTCGGCGGTGAGTGTCGTCCCCTGCTCGGCCGCAGCCAGTTTCGCCCATAGCGAACGCCAGCCACCCGGACGGCCCACCATCCTGCGGGCTCCGCCGCAGGTGATCCGCACCCCGCCCAGGGCCACCCCGCCGCCGTCGTCCACCAGCAGGTCCAGCCGGCGCGGCACGCCCGACAGCACCGCCCGCGCGGCCCGCACCGGCTCCCCCGGCACGCCGAGCGCGCGGGCCGCCGCCGACTCCTCGGCACGGCCGACCGGAATCATCCCCACCGGATCGACGCCCAGCTCACACTGGCGGTGCAGGGCCTGCAGCACCCTCCGCAGCGCCAGGTCGGAACCGATCACCACCGGTCGCCGCCGGCCCCGGTGCGAAAGCATCCGGTCGAGTTCGGACGGGCCCTCCGGGCAGGCCAGCTTGACGTCCGTACCTCCGCACAGCACGTCCTTCGCGATCCGCACGGACTCGCCGTCCGCCCGCCGGGCCGCCGGGTCGAGGAGCAGCAGGATCGGTTCGGGGCCGCCGTTCGCGGGCGTGGACAGGGACGACACGACCGGTCCTTCCTCAGGTAATCTCTCGGTGCAAGAGCCCCTTGCGCTACTGCGCCAGGGGCTTCGTCTATCTCGGGGCAGACTGCGGCCTACGCAGGATGCCCCAACCGGAAGGGGTGTACGCCTGTGCCGGCACTCGTGCTCGTTGGCGCTCAGTGGGGGGACGAGGGCAAGGGGAAGGCCACCGACCTCCTCGGCGGCTCCGTCGACTACGTCGTCCGCTACCAGGGCGGCAACAACGCCGGTCACACGGTGGTCATCGGCGACCAGAAGTACGCCCTGCACCTGCTCCCCTCCGGCATCCTCAGCCCGAACGTGACGCCGGTGATCGGCAACGGCGTCGTGATCGACCCGGGCGTGCTGCTCTCCGAGCTCAACGGCCTGAACGAGCGCGGCATCGACACCTCCAAGCTGCTGATCTCGGGCAACGCCCACCTGATCACGCCGTACCACCGCACCCTGGACAAGGTCACCGAGCGCTTCCTCGGCAAGCGCAAGATCGGCACCACCGGCCGCGGCATCGGCCCCGCCTACGCGGACAAGATCAACCGCATCGGCATCCGGGTCCAGGACCTGTTCGACGAGTCGATCCTGCGCCAGAAGATCGAGGCGGCGCTGCACGACAAGAACCAGATCCTGGTCAAGCTGTTCAATCGCCGCGCGATGCCGGCCGAGCTGGTGGTCGAGGAGTACCTGGGCTACGCGGAGAAGATCAGGCCCTTCCTCGCCGACACCACCCTCGTCCTGGACGAGGCGCTGAAGGCCGACAAGGTCGTCCTGCTGGAGGGCGGCCAGGGCACCCTGCTCGACGTCGACCACGGCACGTACCCCTTCGTGACCTCGTCGAACCCGACCTCGGGCGGCGCCTGCACCGGCGCCGGCATCGGCCCCACCAAGATCGACCGGGTCATCGGCATCCTGAAGGCCTACACCACCCGCGTCGGCTCCGGCCCGTTCCCGACCGAGCTGCTCGACGAGGACGGTGAGGCGCTGCGCCGGATCGGCGGCGAGCGCGGTGTCACCACCGGCCGCGACCGCCGCTGCGGCTGGTTCGACGCCGTGATCGCGCGCTACGCGACCCGGGTCAACGGCCTCACCGACTTCTTCCTGACCAAGCTCGACGTGCTGACCGGCTGGGAGCAGATCCCGGTCTGCGTCGCGTACGAGATCGACGGCCGCCGGGTCGACGAGCTCCCCTACAACCAGTCGGACTTCCACCACGCCAAGCCGATCTACGAGACGCTGCCGGGCTGGAGCGAGGACATCAGCAAGGCGAAGACCTTCGCCGAGCTGCCGAAGAACGCCCAGGCGTACGTGAAGGCCCTGGAGGAGATGTCCGGCGCGCCGATCTCGGCGATCGGCGTCGGCCCCGGCCGGGACGAGACGATCCAGATCAACTCGTTCATCTGATCCGGTAGTTGAAGCGAAGGCCCGGCGGGACGCTCCCGCCGGGCCTTCGCTTTGCCCAGCCTTCGGCCGTTTGCACTAGTGCATAAATCCCTTGCCTCTAGTTCAAAACCGGGCTACGTTTCGGATCATGACCGCGAAGCTGCCCTCCCCCACCACCCTCACCGGCCGCCACATCCGCCTGGAGCCGCTGGACCGCCGCCACGTCGCCGACCTCTGGGCCACCGTGGGCTCCGAACCCGAGGTCTGGCGCTGGACCATGAACCTCCCGCCCGCGTCGGAGCAGGAGCTCGGCCGGATCGTCGACGAGCGGATCGCGGAGGCGGCCGAGGGGGGCTGCGTCTACTTCGCCGCCGTCGACCTCGCGAGCGGCCGGGCCGTGGGCATGACCGGCTACCACGACTACAGCGCCCAGGACGAGTCCGTCGAGATCGGCGGCACCCTGTACGCCCGCTCGGTCTGGCGCACCGCGGTCAACACCGAGGCCAAGCTCCTGCTCCTGATCCACGCCTTCGAGGACCTCGGTATGGGCCGCGTCTTCTGGAAGACCGACGCCCTCAACGAGCGCTCCCGCAACGCCATCCAGCGCCTCGGCGCCCAGTTCGAGGGCATCCTGCGCCGCCACCGCCTGCGCCCCACCGGCACCTGGCGCGACAGCGCCTACTTCTCGATGCTGGCGGATGAGTGGCCCGCCGCCAAGTCCCGCCTCCAGGAACGGCTTTCCCGCGGCTGAGCACTCACCGCAGCGACGGCCCACACCGCTTTGCCGTAGCTGCCGATCAGCTCGACGCTGCGACGACGCCCGGGCCCCGGCCACTCGCCCGCGAGCCGTCCGAGGCCTGCCGCTGGAGGGGGTTCGCCGAGACCCCGGGGGCCGGCTCGGTGCGAGGTGCAGTGAACAGAGGAAGACACACAACTGCCTCCAGCCCTGAAGGGGATGAGGTTCCTCGCGCTTGAAGAAGTCACCCGTGGCCTGCCCCCGCCGACGATGAGGAGCGCAGGCCCAGCATCTGCGGCGCGGGCAACAACTGCCCCGAGGTCGCGATCACGGCCGATTCGATCCTCGCCCGCAGCACCCTCGCCCGCGACACGGTGCCGGTCCGCTTCACTCACCGAGACCTCCTCGATGGCATATCCAAGGGGGAGTTCACCATCTGACTTCGCCGCCAACGTCTGACAGTCTGTTCCGGCGGCCTCTTGCGCCTCGCAAGAGGCCGCCGGCCAGAACACGGGATCCATCGCGCGAAGCTCAGGGGCCAATGGGCTTTCCCGTTCTCGAAAGATCAGGTTCTTGACCCGAAGCCTTGGAGGTCAGGATCATCAGAGAGACAGGGACCAAGCGACAACTGGAGGCACTTGATGCTGCGTTGGTTGGCTGGGAACGGGTCCTGCAAGAACGGAGCCTGCCCCACCCTGTGGGGCACCGAGAACGGGGACTACGTGGTCCAGGGATACGTGATCACCGATCGCCACCGCCTGGCGGAGTTGAACCTGCCCGATGGTGAGTCGGCGGTCGTGATTCCCGCTGCGGTTCTGGAGGGATACTTCCGTGCTCAGGGGTGAAGACTTCGGCCGCCTCTTCGAGACATTCGAACGAACGGCCTTCCGGCTCGAAACGCTGGCCGTCTACGACGTGGACGAGGAGCGTGAGGAATTCGCAGACTTCCTCGCGGGAAAGGGATTGCCGCCGGAGTCCTCCGACAACCCCTGGGTTCGCTCCATGACAAACCTGGGCAAGCACGTGGCCCGGGTGCACGTCCTCCGGTCCCCTCTGTCGGACTACCTCCGGTACGAGCTGGCGTCGTACCCCGGCAACATCACGGCCGGCGAGGCGATCGGCATCATCGACAAAGCGCGCCAGGAGGTCGCGGGGCTGCCTGACCACGACTTCTGGCTGTTCGACGATGCCCTGGTCTACCGGATGCACTACAGCGACACAGGAGAGTTCCTCGGTGCCGAACTGCTGCCCGACGACCGGTTGAACGAGTACCGCCAGTATCGGGATATCGCCCTGGCGAACGCCGTGCCCTTCGGGGAGTACTCGGCGGCTTGAGCGGGGAACAGTACAACGACTTGGGCAAAGCCCTGCGGGCGCTTCGGATCGCCTCGGACAAGACAGCCGAGACCGTCGCCCGCAGGGCTTCCATGTCTCCGGCCAAGCTTTCGAAGATCGAGAACGGCAGAACACTGCCGAGTGTGCAGGACGTGGACCTCATTCTGTCCGCGCTCGGCATATCCGACGAAGCCAAGCCGAGTTCCTGGACGCAGCTCGCAGCGCGGCCACCGAACAGACTGCCTGGCGGGAACTCCGCCGCATGGGCCACGGGAAGCATCAACAGGCGATCAAGGCCATCGAAGCCCGGACGACTGTTCTCAAACTGTTCCAGGGGCAGCTGATCCCTGGACTGCTCCAGAGCGCCGAATACGTCGCCGCCGTATTCTCACTACCCCCGGAGCTATCGGAAGAGTCCAAGGCAAAGACAATCGCGGCTCGACTTGAGCGCCAGGCTGTCTTGTACGACCGCCATCGAGAATTTCATTTCGTCATTTGTGAGCATGTATTGCGGTGGCGGGTTTGCCCTCCTGGCGTCATGGCTACTCAGCTTGATCGCTTGGTTTCGCTCTCTCGGCTTCCCAATGTGACCATCGGAGTCCTTCCTCTCGCCAGGCTGATGCCGGACTTTCCGATGACGTGCTTCAGCATGCATGACGATCGCCTGGTCATGCTGGAGACCTTCCATTCGGAGATCACTACTCGCGACCCCAGGGATGTCAGTCTCTATCTGTCGACATTCTCCAGATTCGATGCCGCGGCCCTTCACGGAGAAGATATGCGCGCACTGATCGAAGGAATCCGAGACGAGTTCTTTCGCGAGCAGGAAAGTGCTTAGCGATCGACCCCGATCCGTCGTAACTTGGTGACTCGCTGAAGCCATCTGGGAGTTACGGAGCATTCCATGTCCGCTGCGGATCTCACGCAACCGGCCGACACGAATCAGCAGCCGAAACATCGCCGTACGCACGCGGAGCTCATGGAGCGGGTCGACAACAACCCGGTGCGGAAGGACCTGGTGACCGGGCGGCTGGTCGAGGTGGTGGGGGCGCGGGACGGGCGGGCGCTGGTTCGGCTGCTGTTCGAGCCGAACTCGCCGGTGCGGCAGGTGCCGGCCGACCAGCTGACCACTCGTATCAGTCTGTGGCGGTGACCGTGACGGCCGAGCAGTGGGTGCCGGAGGCCGGGCAGCGCGTCTACGAGCGCCGTAGTGGGGCTGCTGTTGAGGTCATGGAGATCAGTAAGACCGGCATCTACGTCCGGCCGTTGCGCGGTGGGGTGGAGCGGGTGGTCCGGCTCGCAGACTTGGTCCCGCCGGATGATGCGCCCGGCGGCTTCTTCGAGTGGCAGGCCTCGCGCGGGTGACGGTCTTCCCTGCCCCCGATACCGCGAGCCGCTGCTGTTCACCGTCGAAGAGCTGACCAACGCCGGGATCGACCCGGCGCGGTTCGGCCTGTCCGTCTGACGTCCCCCGACCGCCCCGGCCGCCCGCAGTCCCGTGCGGGCGGCCGGGGCACCAACGTCTCTGAGGAGAAGTGCAGTTGCACTTCCACGGCTACGAGTGGGCCGGTGACGGACGGCTGCTGGCGAAGGAGTCGGAGCGCCGGCCGGTCGAGGGTGGAGGGTTCAGGCTCTCGGAGCTTCCACCCTTGATGACGGGGTGGTGGCTCCTGAGGCCGCCCGCTCAGGTGCGGGGTACCTGGGCGGCGCCGGCCGATGCGGTCGAATGGCTTGCGGGGCGGTATGAGGAACACACGCCCGGGGGTGATCCCTGGCTGCCGATCGAGGCACGACGGCAGTGCGCGGTTGAGCAGTTGGCCGGGGCTTCGGATGTCGTGCGGTCCCGATGGGTGTCCGACAACCGGTGGTCGGGCCACTACGTGATCGTGTGCCCCAACAAGGTGTGGCCGCAGTTCAGTTGTCCGATGAGATAGGAGCGCCGTTGCCGATCCGGCACAGCCGAAGCGGCAACGGGCGCGCGCAGGGCTATTCGCGGTTCGCGGAGGCAGATGGGCGGGCGGCAAGCTCCCTCTTCGCCGGGCGGGGGAGTCGGGGCTGGGCGTTCACCAGCCAGACCAGCCAGCCGACGAAAAGGAGGGCGAGCAGGAGGGCGGACAATCCGGCGACGAGCACGGCATTCACCTGGTCGGGGAAATGCGGGGTCGATGGAGAAAGCAGAGGGGCGAGGTAAGGAGCACGGCTGTCTCCGGTCGGCGAATGTCGGCGACTGTTCATCCGGCAACAAGTCAGTGAGTGACACGGACGACCCTAGGGTCCTAGTGCCAGAGTTGCTACCGAGGGAGTGGACGTTCACTCCATCGTGGGGTATCCCCCAATTTGGTAGCTAAGGCCGGATATGCACGTCACACTTCACCGGAAGCATCGACCGCCAGCCGCGATCCGGAGAAGAGAGTCATGCCACCCCGCTTGTCGCCGACCGTGCGCCAGAAGCGCCTTGGGATCGAGCTGCGCAGGATGCGCGAACACGTGGGCGTGACGCCCAAGATCCTGGCCGCCACGATCGGCACCGACCTCCCCAAGATCTCCCAGATGGAGAACGGGAAGTCGGGGATCAGCGCCGAGCGGCTGCGGATCTGGGCGCGCATCTGCGAGTGCCCCGAGGGCCCGTACCTCGACGCGCTGCTCGCGATGACGCAGGACCGGCGCAAGTACTGGTGGGACAGCTACCGCGGCCGCCTGCCCGGCGGGCTCGTCGACATCGCGGAGATGGAGCACCACGCGCAGTCGCTGTCCATCTTCAACACCACGTTCATCCCCGGCCTGTTGCAGACCGAGGCGTACGCCGGCGCGGTGTTCGAGCGGCTCCCCCCGCAGGCCAGGCAGGACGCGGAGATCCGGAAGGCGTTCCGGATCCGGCGCCAGCAGCTGTTCACCGACCAGCCGAAGCCGTACAGCGCGATCCTCCACGAGTCCGCGCTGCGCATGCAGTTCGGCGGCCCGGACGTGCTGCGCGACCAGTTGGAGAGCGTGCTGGCGAATTCCGAACGGCCCGGGCTGGAGATCCGGGTGATCCCGTTCAGCGTGCCCACCTATCCGGGTTCCGGGGAGAGCAGCCTGTATCTGGCCCGGGGGCCGGTACCGGAGCTCGACACCGTGCAGATCGACCTTTCCAACGGTCCGAAGTTCGTACACGGCCACGCCGAATTGCGCACCTACCGGCGGATCAAGGAGGGAACGGCGGCGACCGCCCTCGGGCCGGAGGAGTCGCGGGACTTCATCCGGACCATACTGAAAGACTTCTCATGACGAGGTCGCGCAAGCCGAGGTCGGGCAAGACGAGGTGGCGCAAGTCGTCGTCGAGCGGCGAGAGCAGCGAATGCGTCGAGGTCAGAGCCGTCGCCGGGTGGGTCGAGATCCGCGAGTCGGACCTGCCCGAGGTGGTGGTGCGGACGACCCCGCGCAAGTGGGCGGCGTTCGTGCTCGGAGTGAAGGCCGGCGAGTTCGACCGCTACGGCGACCCCAGCCGGCCGTGAAATCCCGCTGGTCCCCCGGCCCGCCGCAGTAGGCTGGGCAGCCCACAGCGGACCTACGCCTGGCAGCGCACTCCGGCTGGGTTGCGCGTGCCGGAGAAACCGGAGCATCCGAGGATGGCTCGGCACCTGATCACCAGCGCCCTTCCGTACATCAACGGGATCAAGCACCTGGGCAACATGGTCGGGTCGATGCTCCCGGCGGACGTGTACTCCCGCTACCTGCGCCGACGCGGCCACGAGGTGCTGTTCATCTGCGCCACCGACGAGCACGGCACCCCCGCCGAGCTGGCCGCGCAGGAGGCCGGACTGCCCGTCGCCGAGTTCTGCGCCCGGGCGCACGACGCGCAGAAGGCGGTCTACGACGGCTTCGGCCTCTCCTTCGACCACTTCGGCCGCAGCTCCTCGCCGCAGAACCGCGAGATCACCCAGGAGATCGCCCGCGAGCTGCAGCGCAACGGCTTCATCGAGGAGCGCTCGATCCGCCAGGTGTACTCGAACGCGGACGGGCGCTTCCTGCCGGACCGCTACATCGTCGGCACCTGCCCGCACTGCGGCTACGACAGGGCGCGCGGCGACCAGTGCGAGAACTGCACCCGGGTGCTGGACCCGACCGACCTGCTGGAGCCGCGCTCGGCCATCAGCGGCAGCGCCGACCTGGAGGTCCGGGAGACCACGCACCTGTTCCTGCTCCAGTCGGAGCTCACCGGCGAGGTCGAGGCCTGGGTCGACGCGTACGGCGACGACTGGCCGGTGCTGGCCTCCTCGATCGCCCGCAAGTGGCTCACCGAGGGCCTGCAGGACCGCTCGATCACCCGCGACCTGGAGTGGGGCGTCCCGGTGCCGGCCGACGTCTGGCCCGAACTGGCCGCCGAGGGCAAGGTGTTCTACGTCTGGTTCGACGCCCCGATCGAGTACATCGGCGCCACCAAGGAGTGGGCGGACGCCGCCCCGGACGGGCAGACCCGGGACTGGAAGTCCTGGTGGTACGAGGCCGACGAGACCGTCCGGTACACCGAGTTCATGGGCAAGGACAACGTCCCGTTCCACACCGTGATGTTCCCCGCCACCATCCTCGGCTCGCGCCGGCCGTGGAAGAAGGTCGACTACGTCAAGGCCTTCAACTGGCTGACGTACTACGGCGGGAAGTTCTCCACCAGCCAGAAGCGCGGCATCTTCAGCGACGTCGCGCTGGAACTGCTGCCCGCCGACTACTGGCGCTACTTCATGATGGCGCACGCGCCCGAGTCGGACGACTCCAGCTTCACCTGGGACCTCTTCGCCTCGGTCGTCAACAAGGACCTCGCCGACACCCTCGGCAACTTCGTCAACCGCGTGCTCTCCTTCAGCCGCAAGCGCTTCGGCGACGCCGTCCCGGCCGGACACCCGGCGGGCGAGGCCGAGCAGCGGCTCGGCGAGCAGGTCGCCGCGCTGCTCGCTGAGTACGAGGCCCAGCTGGACGGGCTCAACTTCCGCAAGGCCGCGCAGGCGCTGCGCGCGCTGTGGAGCGCGGGCAACGGGTACCTGGAGGAGAAGGCGCCCTGGATGCAGGTGAAGACCGACCCGGAGGGGGCGGCGCTGACCCTGCGCACGGCGATGAACCTGATCCACCTGTACGCGGTGGTGTCCGAGCCGTTCATCCCGACCGCCGCGGCGGCGATGCGCGCGGCCTTCGCGCTGCCCGGGGACACCGGCACCTGGGTCGACGCGGAGCGGGCGCGGGCGCTGGACGCGGTGCCGGCCGGGACGGCGTTCACCGTGCCGCCGGTGCTGTTCGCCAAGATCACCGACGAGGACCTGGCGGCCTGGACGGCCCGCTTCGGCGGCGCCGAGGGCTGAACGCGCACGGGGACGGCCGCGGGGCCCTCGCGGCCGTCCCTTCCGGCCGCTACGCCGGGCCCCGCGCCGTCTCCTCGGCCACCCAGGCCAGGTAGCCGGGGCCGCCGGCCACCACCGGCACCGCGACCAGCTCCGGCGTGTCGTAGGAGTGCCGCTCGGCGAGGAAGGCGCCCAGCCGGTCGACCAGGGCGGCCCGGGTCTTGAGGTCGATCCGCCACTCCTCGGCGTCCTGCACCTCGCCCTCCCACCAGTACACCGACCGGACCGGGTACACCTGGGCGCAGGCCGCCAACCGCTCCCGGACCACGGCGGCGGCCAGCTCCCGGGCCCGCTCCTCGCTCTCGTGGGTGGTGGTCACCACGACGAAGCCCTGCTCTGCCGATGCTGCTGCGCTCATGGGCCGACGCTATCCCGCATCCCTGGGCCTCTAGGCCTTGCGCGCGGTGTGCACCGTCATCGCCGACAGGTAGAAGGCGTCCGGGCGGTGCAGGATGCCGGTGGGCGCGTCCTCGTCGAGCAGGGCCGCCAGGGTGGCGCGGTCCTCCGGGTCGAGGTGGTCGGCCAACTGCTCCTGGCGGCGGGCGAGCTGGGTGTGCAGGTACGCGCGGAACGGCTCGGCCAGCGGCGCCCGGTGCTCGACCAGGAACGTCCGGGTGCCGCTCGGGGTCAGCCCGGCCCGCTCCAGCATCGCCGGCCAGTCCTCCACCTCCGCGACGGCGCCGGGCAGTTCGGCGCGCATGGCGCTGAAGCCGTCCTCGTGCGCCGCGTCCATCCGGGCCTGGAAGCCGGGTCGGCCGAGGCCGAAGTCACGGGGCAGGTAGCGCGGCGGCAGCCCGCTCTCGGCGACGGCGAGCAGGCCGCCGGGCCGGAGTACCCCGGCGAGCGAGGCGAGCGCGGCCTGCTGGTCGCCGAGGTGGTGGATCGCGTTGCCGGACCACACCAGGTCGGCCTCGCCCAGCTTGCCGAACTCGGCGGGCAGGTCGGCCTGTTGGACGCCAAGCCGACCGCCCGAGCGGGCCCGGGCACGCTCCAGCAGGGCCGCCGACCGGTCGACGGCGACCACCTCGGCCGCCGGGAACGCCTCGGCGAGCATCCCGGCGATCACCCCGGGGCCGCTGCCGACGTCCAGCACCCGGCGCACGCCGCTGCCCCGGCCGGTTTCCGAGCCGCCGTCCGGGGCGCTGTCCGTGGCGCCGTTCGTGGCGCCTTCCGCGTGCAGGCCGGCGAGCCAGCGGGCGGCCTCGGTGACGGCGGCGGCGCGCAGCTCCGCCTCCCGCTCCAGGTGCGCGGCGAGCGCGTCCCAGTCGAGGTCGGCGGCGGGGACGCCGTGGCCGTGGTGGTGGTTTCCGTGCTGGTGCTGGTGCTGGTGCGTGGACATGCGGATTCCCTTCGTGCGGTGGTGGTTCGGCAGTTCGGTGATGAGCGTCCCGCTCAGGCGGGAACGGCGGCGCCGGACGCGCGGTGGCGGGCGAGGTCCCGTTCGACGTCCTCCGCCGCCAGCTCGTGGTCGAGCGCGAAGGCGGCCGCCGCACCCGTCCCGGCGGCGATGACGACCTGGGCGCGCGGGTCGGCGACGTTGCCGACCGCCCGGACGCCGGGCTGGCTGGTACGGCCCGTTCGGTCGGTGGCGACCCAGCCGTCCTCGCCGCGCGCGCAGTCCAGCCCGAGCAGCAGCCCGTCCCGGGGCACCAGCTGCGGGAGGACGAACACCGCCTCGCGCGGCACCACCTGCCCGGTCACCAGCTCGACCCCGCGCAGCCGCCCGTCGTCGGCCACCAGCCGGCGGATCCGGCCCTCGACCACCCGCACGCCCCGGGCGGCCAGCCGCTCCCGGTCGGCCGCGGTGAGCACGAGGGTGTGCGCGAGCAGCACCACGTCCGCCGACCACTGCCGCAGCAGCAGCGCCTGGTTCACCGCGCCCGGGCCGGTGCCGAGCACGCCGAGCGGGCGGTCCCGGACCTCCCACCCGTGGCAGTACGGGCAGTGCAGCACGTCGAGCCCCCAGCGCTCGGCCAGGCCGGGCAGCTCCGGCAGGCCGTCCCGCAGCCCGGTGGCGACGACCACCCGGCGCGCGCGCAGCACCGGGCCGCCGGCCAGGTGGACCACGAAGCCGGGCCCGTCCACGGGCTCGATGTGCTCGACCCGGCCGTCGAGCAGGTCCACCCCGTACCGGGCGACCTCCTCCCGCCCGACCGCGAGCAGCGCGGCCGGCGGCATGCCGTCCCGGCTCAGGTAGCCGTGCATGTGGGCCGCCGGGGCGTTGCGCGGCTCGCCCGCGTCCACCACCGCCACCCGGCGCCGGGCCCGGCCCAGCACCAGCGCGGCGTTCAGCCCGGCCGCGCCCGCGCCGACCACCACCGCGTCGTAGCGCTCGCCGTGGCCCGTCCTCGGCCCGCCGCGGCCGCCCGTCCTCGCCGTTTCGCTCATGGCGCTCACCTCCACCGCCAGGCTGCGACCGGCCGCCCGAGGTCGGCAAGCTTTGTTGCTGCCTCGGCAAAACCCGGCTCACCGGGCCGTCCGCCGCCAGTACGAGCGGGTGGCCACCGCCAGCGCCAGCCCGAACCCCGCGAAGGCCACCGCCCCGACCCAGCCGATCTGCAGCATCGCCGAGGTGCTGGCGAGCTCGCCGGTCCCGAAGTCGGCCCGCCGGACCTCGACCACCCCGGCCGTGCACAGCGCCAGGTAGCCGGTCATGCCCAGCCCGTACGGCACCAGCGTGGCCGCGCCCACCAGCGCCGGGGCGAGCGGGAGCCACCGCGGGACGCGGCGGCCGCTCAGCACCACCGTCCAGCGCGGGAAGACCTGCCCCCACGGGCGGACCAGGCCCCACAGCAGGAACACCCCGACCGCCGCCAGCAGCGCCGTGCCGTCCAGCCCCCAGCGCTCCAGGGCGAGCCAGATCCCGGAGGAGCCGTTGCGCACGTAGCCGTCGTACATCCGGTCGCCGCTGAGCCCGGCGAAGCTGCCGCCGAAGGCCCAGGTCAGCTTCATCACGACGTACGGCAGGAACGCCGTGGTGCCGATCCAGCAGGCGACCTGGACGTTCGCCGGGGCCGCCTCGACGGCCGCCTCCCGCCGCACCCCGGCCGCGCCGCCGGGGCGACGGGCGGCGGCCGCCAGCAGCAGCGCCCCCGTCGCGCCGAGCACGTGCTGGACCGCGCCCGGCACGCTGTCCACCGCCTGCCCGAACAGCAGCGCCAGCACGTCCATCAGCAGGCCCCAGGCCGCGACCGCGGCAGGCCCGCACAGCGCCCGCAGCAGCCGTCGCGGCGGGCGCCCCCGCACCACCCCGATGCCGGCACCGACCGCCGTCACGCCCACCGCGGCGAGCAGCCACCCCACCCAGGACGCGCCGAACAGCGCCGTCCCGCTCAGCGCGCACCCCGCTCCGAAACCGGCGAAGCCGACACCCCAGCCGGCCACCGCCCACCCGTTCTTCACCATGGCCCCAGGCTCGCCCGCCCCGCCGCCGCCGACCTCCCCCACCACGGGGATCCCCGTCCCCCGGCGGGGGGATCACAGCGTCTCCGGCACGGCACGGGCCAGCCCGGCCGGGCTGGCCCTACCCCCGCGGAGCCGCGAAGCAGTGCACCTGGACGGTGCGCCCGGAGGGCCAGTGCTGGTCGACGGTGCCGAGGCGGGTCCAGCCGAGCCGGTGGTACAGGGCGACGGCGGCGGTGTCGGTGGCGAGGACGTCGAGGACGGGGTGCAGGCCGAGCGCCCGCGCGTGCGCGACGGCGCTCGCCAGCAGCTGCGCGCCGATCCGGTGGCCGCGCGCCGCGGGGGCCACGTAGAGGCGGCCGATCACGGCGGTCAACTCCGGGCGCCCGCCGGTGCGGTGGCTCCACAGCCCGGGCGCGGCGTCGCCGGGGGCGCTGCGGCCCAGGCCGACGTGGCCGGCGAGCCGGCCGTCCGCCTCGGCGACCCAGGCGGCGAGCAGGCCGTCCGGGGTGAGCCAGTCGGCGGGGCGGTCGGGCCAGTCGGCGGGGTAGCGGTCGGCGGTGTGGACGTCGCCCAACACCCGGACGCAGTCGGCGAGATCGGCGGGACGGCGCCGTCTGACGGTCGCCACCTCCCCGGCCCGCCGAGAGCCGGACGCGACGACGTTGGCGCGTTCTTCAAGGTCAGCCATGCCGGTACGTTACCGGCCGGGCCCCGCCGTCACAGCGGGTTCGCCGAGGTCAGGCGATCGCGGCCGAGACCACCGCCGCCACCGCGAGGTTGGTGCTGGCCGACACCCAGACCGCCGGGTGCGGCTCCGGCTCGACCAGGATCGCGCCGAGCTTCCCGGGCGTCAGCAGGTCCACCGCCCAGAACGCGACGGCCATCAGCAGCAGCCCCAGCAGGCCGTAACAGGCCGTCGAGAGCAGGCCCTTGGCGAAGTCCGCGTAGGTGTACATGATCGCGGTGAAGACGATGCCGCCGATGCCGAGCAGCGCGGAGCTGAGCAGGACGGCGGCGTTGCGGTTGCGCTCGACCCAGATCTGGTGGCCGAGCCTCCCGGGCGTCAGCAGGTCCACCAGCGCGACGCCGAGGAGCAGCAGCACCACCCCGAGGGCGCCGTAGGCCGCCGCCGCGCCGAGCCCGTGCAGGATGTCGTTCATGGCCGCTCCAGCCCCCCGGTCCGTTCACCGTGTCCCGTGTCCGTGTCCCCGGACCGCAACGGTCAAGGGTTGGCAAAACATACCCCACCCGGTCGGGCGGCGGGCCGGGAAGCGGAACACCTCCTCCGGGTCGGCGCCCGCCGTTCACCGGCCGGTCGACGCGGGCCCGGCGGCCGCGTTGAATACCGCCATGCGACCCGACCTGACCGCCCCGCTGCGCAGCCCGCGCCTCGACCTGCCGCCGATCGGCCCCGAGCACGCCGAGGCGATGGCCGCCGCCCTCGCCGACCCGGCCCTGCACGCCTTCACCGGCGGCCGCCCGGCCACCGCCGACGAGCTGCGCGCCCGCTACACCCGGCTCGCGGCCGGCTCCCCCGACCCGGCCGAGGCCTGGGGCAACTGGGCGCTGCGGCTGCGCGCGGACGGCGCGCTGGCGGGCTACGTCCAGGCCACCGTCCGCGCCGGGACGGCCGAACTCGCCTGGGTGATCGGCACCCCCTGGCAGGGCCGCGGCCTGGCCACCGAGGCCGCCCGGGCCCTGCTGGCCCACCTCACCGCCGGCGGCGTCACCACGGCCGTCGCCCACATCCACCCCGAGCACCACGCCTCCGCAGCCGTCGCCCGCGCGCTCGGCCTGCGCCCGACGCCGAACACCCAGGACGGCGAGGTCCGCTGGGAAGCCGCCGCGGCCCCCGGCACGACGGGCTGAGCGGCCGGCCCGGTCAGGGCCCGACCCGGCGCTCGGCGAACTCGGTGTCCTGGAGCGCCCTCCTGGAATGCATCCACGGCACGATGGGGTTGGATGTCGACATGGCTTCTCGTGCACGTGTACGCGCCCCCGAGCTGGTCGGCGCCGGCGGATGGCTCAACACCGGCGGCAAGGACCTGTCCCTCGCCGACTTCCGGGGCAAGATCACCATCCTGGACTTCTGGACCTTCTGCTGCATCAACTGCCTGCACGTCCTGGACGAGCTGCGGGAGTTGGAGGAGAAGCACCGCGACACCGTGGTGATCGTCGGGGTGCACTCCCCGAAGTTCGTCCACGAGGCCGACCACCAGGCCGTGGTGGACGCGGTGGCCCGGTACGAGGTGCACCACCCGGTGCTGGACGACCCCGCGCTGGCGACCTGGAAGCAGTACGCGGTGCGTGCCTGGCCGACGCTGGTGGTGATCGACCCGGAGGGCTACGTGGTGGCCCAGCACGCCGGCGAGGGGCACGCGCACGCGATCGCCCGGCTGGTGGAGGAGCTGGAGGCGGAGCACGCCGCCAAGGGCACGCTGCGGCGCGGCGACGGCCCGTACGTGCCGCCGGAGCCGGCCGCCGGGGACCTGAAGTTCCCGGGCAAGGCCGTGCGGCTGCCGGGCGGCGGCTTCCTGGTCGCCGACTCCGGCCACCACAGCCTGGTGGAGCTGGCCGAGGACGGCGAGACGGTGCTGCGCCGGATCGGGGACGGGCAGCGCGGCCTGGTGGACGGCGCCGCCCCCCGGTTCAGCGAGCCGCAGGGCCTGGCGCTGCTGCCGGAGGGTCACCCGTACGACGTCGACGTGATCGTGGCCGACACCGTGAACCACGCCCTGCGCGGCGTCCGGCTGGCGGACGGCCACGTGACGACGCTGGCCGGCACCGGCCGCCAGTGGTGGCAGGGCTCGGCCACCGAGGGCCCGGCCCGCGAGGTGGACCTGTCCTCGCCGTGGGACGTCGCCTGGTTCGACGGCCGGGTGTGGATCGCGATGGCCGGTGTGCACCAGCTGTGGGCGTACGACCCGGCGGCCGGCACGGTCGGCGTCGCGGCCGGCACCACCAACGAGGGCCTGGTCGACGGGCCCGCCGCCGAGGCCTGGTTCGCCCAGCCGTCCGGCCTGGCGGTCTCCCCGGACGGCGGGACGCTGTGGGTGGCCGACTCCGAGACCTCGGCGCTGCGCCGGGTTTCACGTGGAACCAAGGAGGTCTCGACGGCGGTCGGCACCGGCCTGTTCGACTTCGGCCACCGGGACGGCGCCGCCGAGCAGGCGCTGTTCCAGCACCCGCTGGGCGTCACCGTCCTGCCGGACGGCTCGGTCGCGGTCAGCGACACCTACAACCACGCGCTGCGCCGCTACGACCCGGCGACCGGCGAGGTCAGCACCCTGGCCACCGACCTGCGCGAGCCCTCCGGGGCGGTGCTGGCGGACGGCGACCTCGTGGTCGTCGAGTCGGCCCGGCACCGGCTGACCAGGCTGCGGCTGCCGGAGGAGGCGGTGCGGGTGGAGTCGGTGGCGCACCGCACCCAGCGCGCGGCCACCGAGGTCGCGCCGGGCGCCTTCCAGCTGGACGTCGTCTTCGAGGCGCCGAACGGCCAGAAGCTGGACGAGCGCTACGGCCCGTCCACCCGGCTGCTGGTCAGCTCGACGCCGCCGGAGCTGCTGGTCTCCGGCGCGGGCGCGGACAGCGCCCTCTCCCGCGAGCTGGTGCTCTCCGGGGAGGTCGCCGAGGGCGTTCTGCACGTCTCGGCGATGGCGGCCTCCTGCGACGACGACCCGGCGGTCGAGTACCCGGCCTGCCACGTGCACCAGCAGGACTGGGGCGTGCCGGTGAAGCTGGTCGCCGACGGCGCCCGCCGCCTGCCGCTGGTCCTCGCCGGCATGGAGTAGCAGCGCGCGGAAGGGGCCCGGCGGAGAACCGCCGGGCCCCTTCTCGCTCGGGGGGCGTCAGCCCTCCAGGAACGCCTTGAGCGCGCTGGCCAGCAGGTGCGGGTCCTCGGCGCCGCACAGCTCGCGCGCCGAGTGCATGGACAGCGCCGCGATGCCGCAGTCCACCGTCTTGATGCCCAGGCGTGCCGCCGTGATCGGGCCGATCGTCGTGCCGCAGGCGACGGCGTTGTTGGAGACGAAGGTCTGCCACGGCACGCCGGCCTTCTCGCAGGCGGCCGCGAAGACCGCCCGGCCGACGCCGTCGGTCGCGTAGCGGTTGTTGACGTTGACCTTGAGGATCGGCCCGCCGTTGGGCACCGGGTGGTGGCCCGGCTCGTGCCGCTCGGGGTAGTTCGGGTGGACGGCGTGGCCCATGTCCGAGGACAGGCAGACGGTGCCGGCCAGCGCCCGGGCGCGGTCCTCCGGGGTGCCGCCGCGGGCGTGGATCGTCCGGTCGAGGACGTTGCCGAGCAGCGGGCTCTGCGCCCCGGTGTCGGACTCGCTGCCGGTCTCCTCGTGGTCGAAGGCGGCGAGCACCGGGATGTACGGCAGCGCGGCGGCGCCCTCGGAGGAGGCGACGGCGGCGAGCGCGGCGGTGCCGGCGTGGACGGAGAGCAGGTTGTCCAGGCGGGGGGCGGCCAGCAGTTCGCGGTCGCGGCCCAGGTAGGAGGCCGGCTGGATGTCGTGCGTCATGAGGTCCCAGCCGACGACGTCCTCGGCGGCCAGCCCGGCCCGCTCGGCGACGTAGGCGATCAGCGAGCCCTCGTCGACCGGGCCGAGGCCCCAGATCGGGGTGAGGTGGCGCTGGCGGTCGAGCTTCATGCCGTCGTTGACGGAGCGGTCCAGGTGGATCGCGAGCTGCGGCACTCGCAGCAGCGGCTCGTCCAGCTGGACGAGCCGCGCGCTGCCGTCCTTGAGCGCGAGTCTGCCGGAGAGGCCGAGGTCCCGGTCGAGCCAGGTGTTCAGCGGGACGCCGCCGTAGATCTCCACCGCGACCTGCCGCCAGCCGGCCGAGCCGGTGTCCGGGACGGGCTTGACCCGCAGGTTCGGCGAGTCGGTGTGGGTGCCGACGACCCGGAACGGGGTCTCCGGGCCCGCGCCCTCCGGCAGGTACCAGGCGATCAGCGCGCCGCCCCGGACCAGGTAGCGCCCGCCGGGGGCGGCGTCCCAGGCCTCGGTCTCGGAGACCTTCCGGAAGCCCGCCTTCTCCAGCCGCTCCGCGGCGCTCGCGACCGCGTGGTACGGGGATGGCGAGGTCCCGAGGAACGCGATCAGATCGTCACTGTGCGTACGGTCGAAGTAGGCCTGCTGGGCGGCGGTCGACATGCTGCTCCTGGGTCGAGGGAGGGCCGGAGCCGGATCGGGGAATCGGCTTCGTGTGTCGAGCATATGCCCGTACACGGACAGGACTTCGGGCACCGGCGCAAAGGGTGCAGAACACGGACACAACGCCGACTGCTCTGGTACACCGCGGAAGCCGTCACCCTGAGTCATCGCGGGGTGGGCGCCGGCGCGGAAGGGGGCGAGAAAGGGGGCGAGGAAGGGACGAGCGAGGCGCGCGGAAAAAACACCGAAGGACCCGGTGGCAGCCGGGCCCTTCGGTGTGAGGGTTTTCGTCAGGCGGTCCGCATCACGGAGGCCGGAGGAGGGGTGCAGGCCTTAGAAGGCCTCCTCCGCCAGGTCCATGATCTCGTTGTCGATACCCTCGGCGATCGCCCGCTGCGGGGCGACGGTCGGGAGGATGTTCTTGGCGAAGAAGCGGGCGGCCGCGACCTTGCCCTGGTAGAACGGCACGTCCTTCTCGGAGGCGCCGGCCTCCAGCTTGGCCAGGGCCACCGCGGCCTGGCGCAGCAGCAGCCAGCCGATGACGACGTCACCGGAGACCATCAGCAGGCGGGTGGTGTTGAGGCCCACCTTGTACATGTTCTTGACGTCCTGCTCGACCGAGGTGAGGTCGGCCAGCAGCTTGCCGACGATCGCCTCCAGGTCGCCGGCGGCCTTGGCGAGCAGCTCGCGCTCGGCGGCCAGGGCCTCGCCGCCCTCGGCCGAGCCGAGGAACTTCTGGATCTGCTCGGACAGCGCGGTCAGCGCCTGGCCGCCGTCCTTGACGATCTTGCGGAAGAAGAAGTCCTGGCCCTGGATCGCCGTGGTGCCCTCGTAGAGGGTGTCGATCTTGGCGTCGCGGATGTACTGCTCGAGCGGGTACTCCTGCAGGTAGCCGGAGCCGCCGAAGGTCTGCAGGGACTGCGCGAGCTGCTCGTAGGAGCGCTCCGAGCCGTAGCCCTTGACGATCGGCAGGAGCAGGTCGTTCAGGCGCTCGGCGGCCTCGTCGCGCTCGCCGCGCAGCTTGGCGATCGCCATGTCGTCCTGGACGGACGCGGTGAACAGGACCAGCGCGCGCATGCCCTCGGCGTAGGCCTTCTGGGTCATCAGCGAGCGGCGCACGTCGGGGTGGTGGGTGATGGTGACGCGCGGGGCGGTCTTGTCCAGGAACTGCGAGATGTCGGCGCCCTGCACGCGCTCCTTGGCGTACTCCAGCGCGTTCAGGTAGCCGGTGGAGAGGGTGGCGATGGCCTTCGTGCCGACCATCATGCGGGCGAACTCGATGATCTTGAACATCTGGCGGATGCCGTCGATCTTCTCGCCCAGCAGCCAGCCCTTGGCCGGGTGCTTGGCACCGAAGGTCATCTCGCAGGTGTTGGAGGCCTTGAGGCCCATCTTGTGCTCGACGTTGGTGGCGTAGACGCCGTTGCGCTCGCCCAGCTCGCCGGTCTCCCAGTCGAAGTCGAACTTCGGGACGACGAACAGGCCCAGGCCCTTGGTGCCCGGCTTGCCGCCCTCGGGGCGGGCCAGCACCATGTGGATGATGTTCTCGGACATGTCGTGCTCGCCCGAGGTGATGAAGCGCTTCACACCCTCGATGTGCCAGGAGCCGTCCTCCTGCTGGATCGCCTTGGTGCGGCCGGCGCCCACGTCGGAGCCCGCGTCGGGCTCGGTGAGGACCATCGTCGAGCCCCAGAGGCCGTCGGTCATCCGCTGGGCGATCTTCAGCTGCTCCTCGGTGCCCTCCTCGGCGATGACGCCGGCGAAGGCCGGGCCGGAGGAGTACATCCAGATGGCCGGGTTGGAGCCCAGGATCTGCTCGGCGAAGGCCCAGATCAGGGAGTTCGGGGTGACCTGGCCACCGATCGACTCCGGGATGCCCAGGCGCCACCACTCGGCGTCCATGAAGGTCTGGTAGCTCTTCTTGAACGCGGCCGGGATCGGCGCGGTGTTGGTCTCCGGGTCGAAGACCGGGGGGTTGCGGTCGGTGTCGGCGTAGGACGCGGCGAGGTCGTTCTCGGCGAGGCGCGAGATCTCGCTCAGGATGTTCTTCGCGGTCTCGACGTCCATGTCCGCGAACGGTCCGGTGCCGTACACCTGGTCGCGGCCGAACACCTCGAAGAGGTTGAACTCCACGTCCCGCAGGTTGGACTTGTAGTGACCCATGGCCGTTTTCTCCGGTTCGTCGCTTGCGGGAGACCGCCGTATCTCGGGCGCCCCGTACCCACCAGTAGGCATCATGATGCTACCCAGCGGTAACTTCAGCAAGCCCCCGGCAGTGAATCCGCCGTGAACGTGGTCACGTCCCACAAGGCGGGACGACCACCTCTTGTCAGGATCGACGCCAGCGCGGGCGGGTGCGCTCCCGCTAGCCTGTCCGTGTGTACGGATATGACCAGAACGCATACCCGGGCGACCCCTACCAGCAGCAGGCGGGTCCGCAGCCGGGCATGAACGGCATGCCCGGACCCGACGCCTACGGCGCCCAGGCGCAGGCCTCGCAGCAGTCCCTGTACCCGGAGCCCTCCCCGCCCTCGCTCGCGGACGCGGTCCGGGCCTTCACCACCGGCTCGATGGCGGTCGAGGACTTCCAGGCGATCTTCATCACCTCCAAGGTGCACTGCCCGCGCGGCGAGCGCCCCGGCTTCCTGGCGCTGCACAACACGCCGACGCCGGTGATCCCGATGTTCAGCTCGCTCAAGGAGCTGCGCCGCTACGCCGGCAAGGACTCCAAGCACTTCACCGTCACCGGCGCCGAGGTCCTGGACCTGCTGCCGACCGGCTACGGCTTCGCGCTGGACATGGAGGGCGAGCACCGGATGGTGTTCGACGCGAAGGCCGTCGAGCAGATGGTCGACTTCACCATGCGCCGGATGTACGGCTGAGCCACCCTTGATACGGCCGATCCGCCCCTAGGACGACCGAGCCACCCCCGCCCGGAGCCGGGAGAGGAGCCCCGCGCTTCCTCGCACCCACATAGTTCAACTTTCAACTTGCTTGTTGTTGAGGATTGAACTATCCTCGTCCACGTAGGCCAGAGGAAACCCCCCGAAGGAGGCCGACATGCCCGCCGTGACCGTCGAGAACCCGCTGACCCTGCCGCGCGTCACCACCCCGGACGCCGCCGCCGCGGTCGCCCGCCCGGTGCTCACCGTGGCCACCGCCCCCGAGGGCTTCGAGGGCGAGGGCTTCCCCGTCCGCCGCGCCTTCGCCAAGATCAACACCAAGTACCTCGACCCGTTCATCATGATGGACCAGATGGGCGAGGTGGACTACGCGGCCGGCGAGCCCAAGGGGACCCCCTGGCACCCGCACCGCGGCTTCGAGACGGTCACCTACATCATCGACGGAACGTTCATCCACCAGGACTCGCACGGCGGCGGCGGCACCATCACCGACGGCGACACCCAGTGGATGACGGCCGGCTCCGGTCTGCTGCACATCGAGACCCCGCCGGAGTCGCTGGTGATGTCCGGCGGCCTGTTCCACGGCCTCCAGCTGTGGGTCAACCTGCCCGCCTCGGACAAGATGATCGCCCCCAAGTACCAGGACATCCGCGGCGGCAGCGTCAAGCTGCTCACCTCCGAGGACGGCGGCGCGCTGCTCCGGGTGATCGCGGGCGAGCTGGACGGCCACCAGGGCCCCGGCGTCACCCACACCCCGATCACCATGATCCACGCGACCCTCAGCCCCGGCGCCTCGGTCACCCTGCCCTGGCGCGCCGACTTCAACGCCCTCGCCTACGGCCTGGCCGGCAGCGGCTCGGCCGGCGCCGAGCGCCGTCCGTTCCACATGGGCCAGGCCGTCGTCTTCGGCGACGGAGACTCCCTCACCATCCGCGCCGACGAGAAGCAGCCGGACTCGCGCAGCTCCACCTTCGAGGTCGTGCTGCTCGGCGGCCTGCCGATCCGCGAACCCGTCGCCTGGTACGGCCCGTTCGTGATGAACAGCCACCGCGAGCTCCAGCAGGCCATGGAGGACTTCCAGGCCGGCCGGCTCGGCACCGTCCCGACCGACGCCCACTAGTCCGAGCCCTCCGGCAAGGACGCCACCCCCGCCACCCCCGGCACCCCCGGCACCCCCGACGCCTCCGCCGTCGTACGCCGCCGCTACAGCAGCGCGTACACGGCGGAGGCGTCGTCGTGCGCCTTGCCGCGCGGCCAGCGCTCGCAGCCCGCGTCCTCCCGCTCCACCGCGCGCACCTGGGCGATCAGCTCGCCCGGCCCGGACTCGTCCAGCAGCCGCAGCACGTCCGCCCAACTGCCCAGCCCGAAGCGCTCGGTGTAGCGCGACGCGCCGTCGGTGAGGGCGGCGAGGGCGCGCAGCCGGTCGATCCGCACGAAGCCGGTCTCGGCGTGGCCGGCGGCGCGCGGGCTGGCCGCGGCGATCCACGGGCCCTCGCCCCGGTTGCGGGCGGCGCGCACGGCCAACGCGTACTCCAGGTGCAGCGCGGCCCGCTCGGCCGTGCCCGGGACGGTCGACCAGACCTGCCGGCGCAGCCCCTCGCCGTCCGGGAAGCGCTGGTTGTCCCCGATCACCTTCGGCGGGCCGTCCTTGAACTCCAGCACCAGCAGGGAGTCGCCGAGCACCAGGTACTCCAGCGACTCCCCGTGCCGTCTGGCGGCGACCACCATGGCGGCGGGCGTGTTCGGGTGGCCGAGGTCGCAGCGGCCGCCGTGCAGCGCGGCCGTCTCGACGATCGCGTCGGCCAGGCACTCGGCGATCGAGCGGTCCACCCGGTCGGTCAGCCGGGCGAGCAGGTGCACGCCCAACCGCCGGACGTACCAGGCCGTTCCGTGCCGGCACCCGGAGTCCAGACCGGCCGGCGAACTCGCGCCGTCCAACAGGACCAGCGCCTCCGGTGAGGCCGCCGCGAAGTCCTCGCTCTCGCGGTCGGGCCGCCGTGCTTCCCCTGCGAGCTGTAGCTGCATCCCGACAGTGTGGCCGCCGCCCGGGCCCCGCGCCCAGACCCGTGCGCCGGTGTGGCGCGGGACGGCCCCCGGGGTCCGGTGGCAGGCGGGGCGATTCGGCCATACCGTCTGATAACGACCGGACGATTCGGCCAATTCGGGCCGTACGGGTTTGGGATCACCTTTCGAGTGCCCGTACGGCCCGGTACTGACGAGGAGCGGATCATGTTCTGGCAGTTCATCGTGGTGCTGGCCGCCGGGCTCGGCTTCCCGGCCGCCGCGCTGCTCTTCCTGATCGGCGGGCCGCGCTTCCCCGACGAGCCGCGCGGGCCGGAGCGGAGCCGGGCCCAGGGCTGAGGCGGCGGGCCTCAGGCCCGCCAGGCCGGGTCGCGGCCGAGCAGGGCCAGGGCCCGGTCGAACCGGCAGACGCCGTCGCCGGGTTCGAGGCCCGGACGGAAGGCGCGGCCGGGCGCCCGGTCCTCCGGCGTGTCCGGGACGGCCCCGGTCACCGCCAGCAGCGCGTCGGCCAGTTCCTCGTCGCGCTCCACCGCCGCGACCAGCCCGGCCGGGCTGCCGAGCGCGGCGGCGACGTCCCAGCCGTGCACCAGGGTGTCGAGCAGGTGGAAGCCCACCGCCTGGCGCAGCGGGAAGGGGCCGCCGTCGCGGATCTCGGGCAGCCAGAGCGGCCGGTCGGCGGCGGCCGCCGCCCGGAAGGCGTCGGTGAGTTCGGCCCCGGTGCGGCGGAAGTCGCCCGCCGGGTCGGCACCGACCGGGGCGTCCGCGAACAGCGCGAGGTCCGGCCCGGCGCCGCGGGCGGCCGCGGCGAAGCCCCGGTGCTGGCCGAGGACGTGCTCCAGCAGCCTGCGCAGCGTCCAGCCGGCGCAGGGGGTGGCCAGGTCCAGCTGGCCGGGCCGTACGGAGTCCACCACCTCGGCGGCCAACTCCAGCGACCTCGCGTGCAGTTCGACGATCCTCATGAGGAAGTCGCCTCCATTCCGGCGGAGATGAAACCGATCACCTGGTCGATGACGGTCGGTTCGGTGACGATGCGTCGGTGGCCCAGCCCCCGGGTGGTCACCAGGTCGAGCCGTTCCCCGTAAGCCCGTTGGAGCCGGTGCGCCTGGCCCGGCGGGACGACGGCGTCCCCCTCGTCGTGCACCGCCAGGATCGGCAGGCCGACCACCGCCGCCTGCCGGGCGGCGTCGTAGCGCTCCCAGACGCCGGCGTCCCCGGCGAACAGCCCGCGCTCGATCTCGCGCCGCAGCGCCTGCTCGACGGTGCCGACCAGCCCGAGCTCGGCGCAGAACGCGGCCGGGAAGAAGCCGACGTCGGACACCCCGGCGACCGCCGCCAGCCGGCCCGCCCGCAGGCCGTCCGCGAGCGCTCCGAACGCCGCGCAGACGCCCAGCGAATGCGCCACGACGGCCTCGAACGGGCCGTACCGCTCCTGGAGTTGCCCTGCCAGCTCGCGGAACTCCAGCACGCTGGTGCTCCGGCCGCCGGAGTCGCCGTGGCCCGGCGCGTCGAAGGCGACGACGCTGAGGCCGAGCGCGCGCAGCCGGGGCACCAGCGGCGCGAAGCGGGAGGCCCGGGAGCGCCAGCCGTGCAGCAGCAGGACGGGCCGCTCGCCGCTGCCCCAGCGGTAGCCGGCCACGGCCGTGCCGTTCACCCGCAGCGGCTCGGCGGCGGCCCGCCCGTGGACGTCCCGTTCCGCCGGGCGCACCCGGCCGCGGCGCAGCGGACGCCGGAACAGTTCGAAGGCGGCCCGCCCGGCGAGGGCGGGGGCGAGCCCGGCGGTGGGGTTGAGGGCGGTGCGGATCAGTGCGCGGGCCGGGTCCATCGGGTCTCCCATCCCTGTCGGCGTCCCTGGCGGCTTCGGCGTGCTCGGTGTCCCTGGCGCGAGATGTTAGCACGATCGTTCGTTCAGTTTTCTGGGCGGCTCCCAGGGGGCCCGACCCCGCCCACGCACTACCCTGGGCGGGCACCCACAGTGAGAAGGGACGGGGCGGACCATGGCCGGACCGACCACCGACAGACGGCTCCTGCGCGGCGAGGAGACCCGCCGGGCAGTGCTGCGCCGCGCGGTCGAGATCGCCTCCGTCGAAGGCCTGGAGGCGCTCTCCATCGGCCGCCTCGCCACCGACCTCGGACTCAGCAAGAGCGGCGTCTTCGCCGGCTTCGGCTCCAAGGAGGAGCTGCAGCTCGCCACCGTCCGGGCCGCCCGCCGGATCTTCGCCGACGCCGTCCTCGCCCCGGTCGCCGACATCCCGCCCGGCCTCGCCAGGGCCCGTGCCCTGTGCGAGGGCTGGCTCGCCTACTCACGGACCCGGGTGTTCCCCGGCGGCTGCTTCTTCTTCGAGGTCACCGCCGAGTTCGACGCCCGCCCCGGCCCCCTCCGGGACGCCCTCGCCGACAGCGCCCGCACCTGGCACCGGATCGTCGAGGACACCCTCGCCGAGGCCCGCACGGCCGGCGCCCTGCGCCCCGACACCGACCTCGGCGACCTCGCCTTCGGCCTGATCGCGCTCCTCGAAGCGGCCAACTCCCAGGCCGTGCTGCACGAGGAGGACACTCCGTACCAGCGGGCCGGCCGCCTCCTGCTGCGCCTGCTGCGCGCCGAGGCCACCGACCCGGCCGACCCCGCCCTCGCCTAACCCCTCATCAGAAGGCCTGCCGGCACCGCGGCCGCGGCCAGCAGCCGCTCGTCGCCGCCCGCCGCGCCGACCAGCTGCAGGCCCAGCGGCAGCCCGTCCGCCGTCCACCCGGCCGGCAGGCTCAGCGCGGGCAGGCCGAGGTAGCTCCACGGCAGCGACATCACCGTGTCCCCGGTGCTGTGCAGGCCCTCCGGCGCTCCGCCGGTCGCGGACGGCGCCAGCCACACGTCCACCCCGGCCGCGGCCGTCGCCTCCGCCACCCGCTCGCGCAGCCGCTCCCGGGCCGTCAGCGCGGCCGCCCGGTCCTCCGCCGCGACGCCCTGGCCGACCCGGATGCTCGCCGCCGTCTCCGGCCGGTACAGGCCGCCGAACCGGGCGAACCAGTCGGCGTGGCCGCGGGCCAGCTCGAAGCGGTTGACCGTCCGCAACTGCCGGGTGATCTCCGCGAAGTCGGGGAACAGCGGCACCCGCCGCACCGCGAGCCCGGCCGCCGCCAGCCGTGCCACCTGCTCCTCGAAGGCGCGCAGCGCCGCCGGCTCGGCCCGTTCCAGGTACGGCCCGTCCGGCACGCCCAGCACGGGTTCGGGCACCGGCCCGGGATCCGTCCGCCAGCCGTCGCAGAGCAGCCCGGCGGCCAGCGCCGCGCCGGCCACGTCGGCGGTGAACACGCCCAGGGTGTCGAGGCTCGGCGCGTTCGGGACCACCCCCGCGACCGGGATCCGCCCGTACGTCGGCCGGAAGCCCACCACCCCGCAGTACGCGGCCGGCCGGATCACCGAACCGACCGTCTGGGTCCCCACCGCCAGCGGCACCAGCCCCGCCGCGACCGCCGCCGCCGACCCGCTGCTGGACCCGCCCGGGGTGTGCCCGGGGTGGTGCGGATTGCGGGTCGGCCCGGGGGCGCTCGCGGCGAACTCCGCCGTCACCGTCTTGCCGCCGACCAGCGCCCCCGCCGCCCGCAGCCGGTCCACCACCACGGCCTGCGGCCCGGCCAGCACGCCCGGCGGCAGCGCGGAGCCGGCGTGCGTGGGCAGCCCGTCCACGTGCACGACGTCCTTGACCCCCACCACCACCCCGTACAGCGGCGGCCGCCCGGCCGGCTCCGGGTACCGCGCCGCCAACTCCCCGGCCTGCGCGCGCAGCCGCCCGTGCCGCCCCGACTCCGGCACGAACGCGTGGATCAGCGGGTCGACCCGCTCGACCCGCGCGCAGAACCGGTCCACGTACGCGGTCAAGTCGGGCCGCCCGGCCCGGAGTTCGGCCGCCTCACGGGTCAACGGGCGCGGCCGGACGAGGGGTTCCGCCATGCCGACCACGGTAGCCCCGGCCCCGCCTACGGGTGCTCGGCCGCCAGGTACGGCTGCTCGCGCAGGAAGTACGCCCCGCAGGTGTGGCAGCACAGCTCCGGGGTCCGCCCCCAGTCCACCGCCTCCCGGACCGGGCCGTCCGCGGCCAACTCCCGCCCGCACATCGCCACGCTGTCCTCGCCCCGGACCATGTGCCACAGCCGCACACCGCCCGACGCCCCCTCGGCCCCGAACTCCGCTCGCATCTGGTGCCTCATGCCCCCCATCGTCCGACCACCCGCCACCCCCGGCAACCGGGGCAGGCCGGGCTCGCCCCCACCGGAATCCGGCCACGGCCGCCCGGTAGGGTGCCCGGGCGCGACCGCCTTCGACCGTCCCCGTCGAGCCGCCAAGTCGCGCCGAAACCGGCATTATTCACCCAAACCTGGAGCCTTCTCCCGTGCGCTCTTCTCGCATACTGGCCGCATCCGCCCTGGTTGCCCTGTCCCTCGGCGCCACGATCGGCACCACCACGGCGAGCGCGGTCGGCGTCCCCGCCACCCCGACCCCCACCGGCACCGCGACCGTCCCGGCACCGGCCCCGGCCACCCCGACCGCCACCGCGACCACCCCGGGCACCCCGGCCCCGACCGGCACCGCCACGAACAAGCCGATCCCGGCCCCCACCACCGGCCCGGACAACCGCTGCCACGGCGGCGTCTACCAGAGCAACCTGCTCAAGGTCACCGGCACCGGCCTGTACGGCACCACCCTGGTCAAGGGCGGCCCCGCCGCCGAGATCACCCTGACCTGGGAGAACAAGAGCGGCGTCGACCTGCCCGCCGTCCACAACGGCCTGTACGTCACCGACGAGTTCGACGCCCCGCGCCCGGTCGACTGGAGCACCGACTTCTTCGACGTCCAGCTGGACACCGGCGCCGGCTGGAAGCCCATGAAGCTCAACGACCGGGCCTTCCAGGTGCCCGACTTCAAGCTGGCCAAGGGCGAGAAGCTCACCTACAAGGTCCGGATCGCCGCCACCGCCAAGGCCCCGGTCGGCCGCTACGGCGCGAACTACGAGGCGGGCTCGGACTCCTTCGACAACGACAAGGTCCCCACCCCGGCCAACAACAAGGCGCAGGCCTGCACGCAGTTCCTCGACGACTACCAGGGCCAGTTCCAGGTCGCCGAGGCCGGTGCCGCGACGACCCCGGCCGCTGCTCCCGCCACGGTCTCCGCCTCGCCGTCCGCGGGCCCGCACCTGGCCGAGACCGGCAGCAGCTCCACCACCCTGCCGATCGCCCTCGGCGGCGCGGCCGTCCTGGCCGCGGGCGCCGGGACGCTGTTCGTGCTCCGCCGCCGCAAGGCCGGCGCGCACGGCTGACCGCTCGTGCGATGAACCCGAGGGGTGCGGACAACCGTTCGCACCCCTCGGTGGTCTGGCAACCGGAGACGTGTAGTACCCCGACCCACCGCTGGAGCCCGCCGATGCGTTCCCCCCGCCTGCCCGCCGCCTGCGCCGTCCTCGTGCTCACGGCCGGCACGGCTGCCCTCGGCGCGGCCCCCGCCCTCGCCGACGACGCCTCGCCCACCGCGACGCCGTCCGCCACCGGCTCGCCCTGGCCCGCGGACTGCCCCGAGGGGCCGATGGCCTCCCCCCTGCCCGTCACCGGGAGCGGCGGGGCCACGGGGGAGCTCGCGATCACCTTCGACAACACCAGCACGGCGACGATCCGCGAGCTGGCCACCACCCTGGCCCTCGCGGACGGCGGCAGCGACCTCGCCGTCGAACTCCGCGCGCCCGGCGGCGACTGGAAGCCGCTCACCCTCTCCGGCACCCCCGTCGACGCCGGCCACCACCAGCTCGCGCCGGGCCACAAGCTCACCCTCCAGCTGCGGACCACCGCGCCCGGCGGCCACCGCCTCACCGTCACCGCGAAGTCCGAGCTCCTCCCGAGCGGCTCCGCCCCGGCGAAGAAGTACACCTGCCCCCAGCTCACCGGCAGCTACACCGGCACCCTCACCGGCCCCGCCCGCCCGAACCCCACCCGCCTCGCCGACACCGGCGCCGGCACCGCCTCCCGCCCCCTCGCCATCACCGGCACCGCCACCCTCCTCCTCGGCCCCGCCCTCCTCCTCCCCGCCCGCCGCCGCCCGGCCGACGACTGACCGACGACTGACCACCGCGCCGGAAGTCGACCCCGCCGACTTCCTGCTCCCCTGCCGCCGAATACCGCGGCGCAGCGCTACGAGGCCGCCCGCAGCAGCGCGCCGTCCTGCCACTTGAGGATCTTGTCGAAGCTGACGATGGCGCCGCGGAGGGGGTGGTTGCGGAGTTGGACGTGGTCGGTGAGCGCGTGGATGAGGAAGAGGCCGCGGCCGGATTCGGCGGTGAGGTCGGGGAGGGTGTCGAGGTCGACCGGGCGCAGGGTGGGGGCGGTGGGCCGGTGGGGGAGGACGTGGGTGTCGTACGGGTGGCCGTCGCGGCG
>NZ_JZKH01000340.1 GCF_000961885.1 Streptomyces rubellomurinus | reverse complement strand
TCAGGAGGCGACGGCTGCGGGGCCGCCCCAGAACTTGGTCCAGCCCGGGCCCTTGGGGTCGACGGACCAGAAGGTGCCGTTGGTGTCGTGGGCGTAGGTGACGAGGTGTCCGGTGGCGGGGTCGGCGATGGTGAACGGGTTGCCGCCGAGGACGGTGCCGGAGGTGGTGGGGATGAACTCGGTCCAGCCGGGGCCCTGGGGGTCGACGGACCACAGGCGGTGGTCGGGGCCGTTCAGGTAGGTGATGAGGTGGTTGGTGGCGGGGTCGACGACCGTCATCGGGTCGCCGGCGGCCATCGGGCCGAAGTCGATCCAGCCCGGTCCCTTGGGATCCACCGACCACAGGTGGTTGGCGGTGTCGCGGATGTAGGTGATCAGGTGTCCGGTGGCGGGGTCGGCGACGACGCTGGG
>NZ_JZKH01000339.1 GCF_000961885.1 Streptomyces rubellomurinus | reverse complement strand
CCAGATGAGCCAGGCCGCACAGAACCTGAACTGGCTGATCACCAATTTCGTGGACAACACCCCCGGGGTGTCCCACACCGTGGTGGTCTCCGCGGACGGCCTCCTGCTGTGCATGTCCGAGGGCTTCCCCCGGGACCGTGCCGACCAGCTCGCCGCCGTGGCCTCCGGCCTCACCTCCCTCACCTCCGGCGCCAGCCGGATCTTCGAGGGCGGCGAGGTCAACCAGACCGTCGTCGAGATGGAACGAGGCTTCCTCTTCCTGATGGCCATCAGCGACGGCTCCGCCCTCGCCGTCCTCGCCGCACCCGACTCCGACATCGGCCTCGTCGGCTACGAGATGGCCCTGCTCGTCGACCGCGCCGGCGCCGTCCTCACCCCCGCACTCCGCGCGGAACTCCAGGGCAGTCTCCTGCACTGAC
>NZ_JZKH01000338.1 GCF_000961885.1 Streptomyces rubellomurinus | reverse complement strand
CACATTGTCCGCGAACCGCACCGCCTCGCGGGCCTGACGCACCCAGTACTCCGGCGCACACGCCTGCTCGGCCGTCAACAGACCGCCCGACACGTTCGACACCACCGGCAGCCGCGGCGCGCGGAACTCCACGCCCTCCAACACCTGCCGAAACTCGTCCAGCATCGGCTCGATCAGCGGCGAGTGGAAGGCGTGCGAGAGCCGCAGGCGCTTGCAGCGCACGCCCTCGGCCTCCAGGTCTGCCACCAGCGCGTCCACGGCCGCTTCCTCACCGGAGAGCACCAGCGACCGCGGCCCGTTCAGACTCGCGATCCCCACCCCCGACCGGCCCGCCAACCGCTCGACGGCCTCCGCCTCGGACAACCGCACCGCCACCATCACCCCACCCGCCGGCAGCGCCTGCATCAGCCGACCACGCGCG
>NZ_JZKH01000337.1 GCF_000961885.1 Streptomyces rubellomurinus | reverse complement strand
CACATTGTCCGCGAACCGCACCGCCTCGCGGGCCTGACGCACCCAGTACTCCGGCGCACACGCCTGCTCGGCCGTCAACAGACCGCCCGACACGTTCGAGACGACCGGCAGCTGCGGCGCGCGGAACTCCACGCCCTCCAACACCTGCCGGAAATCGTCCAGCATCGGCTCGATCAGCGGCGAGTGGAAGGCGTGCGAGACCCGCAGACGCTTGCACCGCACACCCTCGGCCTCCAGGTCCGCCACCAGCGCGTCCACGGCCGCTACCTCACCGGAGAGCACCAGGGACCGCGGGCCGTTCAGGCTCGCAATCCCGACACCGGACCGGCCCGCCAACCGCTCGACGGCCTCCGCCTCGGACAACCGCACCGCCACCATCACCCCACCCGCCGGCAGCGCCTGCATCAGCCGACCACGCGCG
>NZ_JZKH01000336.1 GCF_000961885.1 Streptomyces rubellomurinus | reverse complement strand
GAAGCTCGTCTGCAGCGAGGAGTCCTCGACGCCGTTGAACTTCAGGGTGACCGTCTGGCCCGCGTAGGCCGACAGGTCGAAGGTGCGCTGCTGGTAGCCGGCGGCGGCGTCCACGTTGGAGTAGGTCTTCAGCGTGGTGCCGTTCACCGACACGGTCAGCTTGTCGTACGCGGTCGAGCCGGTCTCCGCGGTGTCGATGTGCAGCCAGAAGCTCAGCGTCGCCTTGCAGCCGGCCGGGATGCTGACCGTCTGCGACAGCGAGTCGGTGTGGGCGCTGCCGTAGCCGTTCAGCCACGCCTTCCACGAGCCGCCGTGCGCCGCCTGCGAGGAGCTGTTGTCGACCACGCCGCTCGAAGCCGTCCACGGCGCCGCCGTGCCCGTCTCGAAGCCCTGGTTGCCGAGCAGCTGCGCCGGGGTGCAGGTGCCGCCGCC
>NZ_JZKH01000335.1 GCF_000961885.1 Streptomyces rubellomurinus | reverse complement strand
CGGACCTGCAGCCGGTCGCGGCCTGAGCCGATGTGATCAACAGGCCGCTGACCTGCTACTCTTCTCGCATCCCGACCAAACCATTGACGTGGTGAGGGTGGGCTAGTAGGTTTGAACGGTTGGGAGCGACTGGACAACGGTCGATCCCGGGCGTTAGTGTCTACGACACCGCCGAATCGAGGCGAGCGCGTTTCACGAAATGCGCGCCCTCCGACGAAGCAAATCCCGCGGACTGAGCACACCGAAAGCTTTGATAAGCTTCGGAGCGAAGTTCGAAGGAAATCCCCCCAGCGGGAATTCAGAAAAACGAAGCCGGTAAGAACGGCGGCGAGGATCTGATAAGCTGGAAACACGAAAGAACGAAGCGCCCGGAGGGCCCGCTGGAAGGCGGCTCGAAGGAAGCGTCCGTTCCTTGAGAACTCAACAGCGTGC
>NZ_JZKH01000334.1 GCF_000961885.1 Streptomyces rubellomurinus | reverse complement strand
CGGGAGCCGGTCCGCTTCGACCGGGCGCTGGAGCAGCTGCTCGGTGACGGCCGCAGCGTGTTCGTCGAGGTCAGCGCCCACCCGGTGCTGTCCATGCCGTTGACGGACGGCAGCGCCGAGCACGGCGGCGTGGTCGTCGGCTCCCTCGCCCGCAACGAGGGCGGCATCGGCCACCTCCTGAAGTCCCTCGGTCAGTTGCACGTCCAGGGCGTCGACATCGACTGGACGAAGGTCCTCGGCGAGGGCGGCTTTCCGGTCGCCGAGCTGCCGACCTATGCGTTCCAGCGCGAGTACT
This sequence comes from Streptomyces rubellomurinus, assembly GCF_000961885.1. Classification (GTDB taxonomy): domain Bacteria; phylum Actinomycetota; class Actinomycetes; order Streptomycetales; family Streptomycetaceae; genus Kitasatospora; species Kitasatospora rubellomurina. Next base: position 140 of record NZ_JZKH01000334.1, on the reverse strand, counting down.
TCTGGACGGAGGCCACCGCGGCCTCCGCCGACGCCGGTTCCATGGGCCTGGAGGCGTCCGCTCACCCCTGGCTGGGCGCCGCGACTGCTCTGGCCGAGGGCGAGGGCCACCTGTTCACCGGCCGATTGGCGCCGAACGGC
>NZ_JZKH01000333.1 GCF_000961885.1 Streptomyces rubellomurinus | reverse complement strand
GCCGACGCGGCGCCCGTCGCGGACTGGCCCGAGCAGTGGCCGCCGCAGGACGCCGAGCCGCTGCCCGTCGAGGACCTGTACACCCGCCTCGCCGACATCGGCTACGACTACGGCCCACTCTTCCACGGCGTCGAGGCCATCTGGCGCGACGGCGACGAGACCTACGCCGAGGTCACCCTGCCCGAAGGCCACGAAGGCTTCGGCATCCACCCCGCCCTCTTCGACTCCGCCCTCCAGAGCGGCGTCATCCTGCTCACCGAAACCGCTTCCGGCACCCACCTCATGCCGTTCAGCTGGAACGGCGTGCAGCTCGACCGCACCGGCGCCACCCGCCTGCGAGTCCGCTCCACCATGACCGGCGGCACCTCGCTGCGCCTGGACGCCGTCGACCCGGACGGCACCCCCGTCGTCTCCGCACGCTCCCTCATCGTCCGCCCGGTCCA
>NZ_JZKH01000332.1 GCF_000961885.1 Streptomyces rubellomurinus | reverse complement strand
CGGCACCTTCGACACCGAGCCCGGCTACCTGGCCTCCGGCGTCGTCGCCCCCGAGTGCGGCGACGCCCGGCCGGGGCCGGACACGGTGTACGACGTGGCCTCGCTGACCAAGGTCCTGGCCACCTGGCCGCTGGTCGGCACCTCCCTCATGGACGGCTTCACCCTGGACACCCCGATCCGCGAACTGCTGCCCGACATCCCGGCCGACGCCCCCGGCGGCCGGATCACACCCCGGCAGATCCTCGCCCACACCTCCGGACTTCGCGCCGACACCCGCCTCGACCAGTACCGCAACCGCACCGAACCGCTGGCCCAACTGATCTGCGGAGAGCCGCTGATCGCCGACCCCGGAGCCGGACACCGCTACATCAACCGCGGCTTCATCCTCCTCGGCCTGGCCCTGGCCCACTACCGCTGCCGACGCCTGGACGAGCTGGCGGCCGAA
>NZ_JZKH01000331.1 GCF_000961885.1 Streptomyces rubellomurinus | reverse complement strand
TTCGGCCGCCAGCTCGTCCAGGCGTCGGCAGCGGTAGTGGGCCAGGGCCAGGCCGAGGAGGATGAAGCCGCGGTTGATGTAGCGGTGTCCGGCTCCGGGATCGGCGATCAGCGGCTCTCCGCAGATCAGTTGGGCGAGAGGTTCGGTGCGGCCCCGGTACTGGTCGAGGCGGGTGTCGGCGCGGAGTCCGGAGGTGTGGGCGAGGATCTGCCGGGGCGTGACCCGGCCGCCGGGGGCGTCGGCCGGGATGTCGGGCAGCAGTTCGCGGATCGGGGTGTCCAGGGTGAAGCCGTCCAGGAGGGAAGCGCCGACCAGCGGCCAGGTGGCCAGGACCTTCGTCAGCGACGCCACGTCGTACACCGTGTCCGGCCCCGGCCGGGCGTCGCCGCACTCGGGGGCGACGACGCCGGAGGCCAGGTAGCCGGGCTCGGTGTCGAAGGTGCCG
>NZ_JZKH01000034.1 GCF_000961885.1 Streptomyces rubellomurinus | reverse complement strand
ACCGGACCTCGTCCGAACTGGAGCGCCAGGCCCGGGTCGCACGGACTCTCCCCACTGAAAGTGGGACGTGCTCTGGTAGCACCACTGACGCCTGACGAGAGATCATCTCCCTCGCGACATGAGGAACACTAGCAGTTCAGCAGCCGCCCACCGAAATCGAGGCGAACCCCTCATGACGACCCCCCTCCCCGAGTCCGTCCCGTACGCGGACGGGCAGTTCCTGGACGTCCACCGCCCGCCGGCCGGCACCCCGGGGCCGGTACCCGTCGTGCTGCTCTGGCACGGCAGCGGCTCCGACGAGCGCGACGTGCTGCGGCCGCTCGCCCGGGCCGCCGCCGACCTCGGGCTGCTGGTGCTCGTCCCGGACTGGCGGCCCCACCTGCCGGACGGCGGACGGGCGGACCTGCTCGCCTCGCTCGCCCACGCCCGCCGCGCCGCGGCCGAGTTCGGCGGGGACGGGGCCGGCGGGGGCGGGGAGCGCCTCGTCCTGGCCGGCTGGTCGCTCGGCGCCAAGGAGGCGGTCGGCCTCGCCACCCATCCGGACACCCCCGCCGACCTGCGCCCCGCCGCCGTGGTCGGCATCGCCGGCCGCTACGACACCCCGACCGCCACCACGGGCGAGGCCACGCTCCCCGCCCTGGCCGCACGACCCTCCCCCGTCCCGCTCCACCTGGTGCACGGCGCGGCGGACGAGGTGGTCGACGTGGCGCACGCGCGCGAGCTGCGCGCGGCCGCACCGACCGCCTCGTACCTCGAACTCCCCACCGACCACGCGGGCGTGGTGATGACCGCGTACAGCCCCGAGGCCCGCCGCTGCCTCCCCGCCACCGCCCCGGCCGCCGTCCACGCCGGCCGACGGACCGCCCTCGCCATCGCCGCGGCCGCCGGAGTGTCGTAGGGCGGCCGGTCCGGCGGTTCCCGCCGGGCGGTTCAGCTCCCGGTGACCGACTGCCGCAGGCCGTGGCCGCGTTCGAGCTCCTCCAGGTCGCGCTGGAGGGCGGGTCGGGGGACGGTGAGCACCGGGCAGGTCGCGTGCCGGACGCAGTAGGCGGCGACGGAGGGGCGCAGCAGCCGGGAGAGGCGGCCGCGTTCGTGGCCGGCGCCGAGGACGAGGAGGTCGTCGGGGCGGTCGGCGCAGCCGACCAGGGTGCGGCCGGTGTCGCCGCGGACGGCCTGGCAGCGCAGGCGGACTCCGGCGTGGTGGCCTGCGAAGGCCTCGTCCAGGGCCTGGCGGAGCCGGGCGACGGCGGCGTCGCGGCCGGCGGTGAGGGCCGGCGGGTAGGGGGTGCGGCGGTAGCCGAGCTCGTCGCCGGGCGGGGTCCAGCACAGGACGGCGAGGAGTTCGACGTCGGTGCGGCGGGCCTCGGCGGCGGCGTGGTGGAGGGCGGCGATGCTGCCGAGCGAGCCGCTGACGCCGACCACGATCCGGCTCTCCGCCGGGATCGTTCCGCTCGCCCCGCCCGCCCCGCTGTCCTTCATGGCCTGGACCGCCTCTCCGCCCGCATCGCCGAACCGTCACCCCAGCAAAGCGGCGGACGGCTGCCGGGCCGAGGCCCGTTGACACGGCCCTGACGCGGCACCGGGCGTTCCGTACGCGTCCCTGACGTACGGCCGGAGCCTCCCCGCCCCGGGCACCCCGGCGGCCCCGCCGTGCGGCCCCGGCGCCGAGGCGCGCCGGGACCGCGCGGCGGGAACGCACGCGGGAGGGGCGGATCCGGTGGGGCGTCGATCAGCAGCTCTGGTCGATCAGCGAGAACGTGGCGTAGTGGTCGCCGGTGTAGTAGTCCTCCTGGTCGCCCTGCCCGGTGATGATCCGCCGGGCGCCTCTGGTCGGAGCGCCCGGGGTGATGACGGTGTACTCGTGGTAGTAGCCGTAGGACTGGGTCGGCAGGACGTGCTCCCGGTTCTGGAACACCACGCCGTCCTGGCTGTACGGGAACGGCCCGTCAGAGGCGATCAGGTTGAGGGTGTCGTCGGCCTCCTGCGGGAGGGCGGTGAGACAGACCGTGCCGCTCACGGCGGCGTGGGCGTCGGTCGCGACGGCGACGGGCGCGAGGGTCATCATGGCGACGGCGGCGACGGCGGCGGCGCGGGTCTTCCACGCGCGTAGAGTGCGAGTCATGCCCCCAGTGTGGCGGGCCACGGTCAACTCCGGAAGCCTCCCGGCCAACAATTAACCCACGGGTAACTCCCGTGTCCGACCAGCGACTTGACCAGTACTCCGAACCCACGACGACCTCCTCCAGGGGCGTCCACGAACCGCCCGGGCGGCCCAAGGGTCGACCGGCGTCGAACTAGCGGAATCACCGCTCCCGCGCCTCCCCCGGCCCCGCCCTGTCGGCCTCCTCACACCTTCGGGCGGCTCCGGCCCCACCTCGCCCCCGCCGCATAGAGTGACGGATCGTGTCGAGCCGGAACGATCTCTGACGGAGTGTGCATGAGCACGGGTGGTACGGGCGGTCCCCGCAACACGGGCAGCAGGACCGGCAAGGGCTCGGCGCCGACCGCGGCGCCGGCCGCCGCACTGACCGCGCGCCAGCTCGTCGGCCTGCTGGTCGACCCGGACGGCTTCCGCGGCTGGGACGAGCCCCCGGCCGGCCCGCCCGCCGACACCGACTACCGCGCCGCGCTCGACCGGGCCCGCGCCCGCACCGGGCTGGACGAGGCCGTCCTCACCGGCGTCGGCCTGATCGACGGCCGGCCGGTCGCCCTCGTCGCCTCCGAGTTCGGCTTCCTCGGCGGCTCGATCGGCGTCGCGACCGCCGAACGCATCACCCGGGCCGTCGAGCGCGCCACCGCCGAACGCCTGCCGCTGCTCGCCCTGCCCGTCTCGGGCGGCACCCGGATGCAGGAGGGCTCGGCGGCCTTCCTCTGCATGCTGCGGATCACCGCCGCCGTCCAGGCGCACCGCGCGGCCGGACTCCCCTACCTCACCTACCTGCGCAACCCGACCATGGGCGGGGTCTTCGCCTCCTGGGGCACGCTCGGCCACCTGGTGTTCGCCGAGCCGGACGCCCGGCTCGGCTTCCTCGGCCCGCGCGTGTACGAGGAGCTGCGCGGCGTGGAGCTGCCGCCGGACGTCCAGCGGGCGGAGACGCTGGCCGAGCGGGGGCTGGTGGACGCCGTGGTGCCGCCGCAGGAGCTGCGCGAGCTGGTCCGCCGCACGCTCGCCGTCCTGGCCGCGGCGCCGCCCCCGCCGTCCCCTTCTCCTCTCCCCTCCCCTTCTACCGACACGGCCCCTTCTACCGACACGCTCACGACGACCGACACGGCCACCGCACCCGAGCCCACCGACGCCTGGGACTCCGTCCTCCGCACCCGCCGCCCCGACCGCCCGGGCACCCGCGAGCTGCTGCGCCACACCGCCGAGGAGCTGGTGCTGCTGGACGCCCCCGGCGGGCGCGGCGGCGCGCTGGTCCGGGCACTCGCCGTGCTCGGCGGCCGGCCCGTCCTGGTCGTCGGCCAGCAACGGCGCACCCCCGAGCACGAGCGGCCGTTCACCGCCGCCGACCTGCGGGCCGTCCGCCGCACCGCGCGGCTGGCCGAACAGCTGGGCCTGCCGCTGGTCACGGTGGTGGACACCGCCGGGGCCGAGCTCTCCGCCGACGCCGAGCGGGACGGCATCGCGGTGGAGATCGCGTACTGCCTGACCACCCTGCTCGCGCTGCGCACGCCCGTCCTCGCCGTCCTGCTCGGCCAGGGATCCGGCGGCGGCGCGCTGGCGCTCCTCCCGGCGGACCGGGTGATCGCCGCCGGGCACGCCTGGCTGGCGCCGCTCCCGCCCGAGGGCGCGTCCGCGATCGTCCACCGGGACGGCGCGCACGCCCCCGAGCTGGCCCGCTCCCAGGGCATCGGCGCCGGGCACCTGGCCGAGGTGGGGCTGGTGGACGAGGTGGTGCCGGAGCTGCCGGACGCCGCCGAGGAGCCGGCGGCGTTCTGCGCGCGGCTGGGCCGGGCGGTCGGCACGGCGCTCGGCGCGCTGGCGGCGACGCCGGAGGCGCGGCGGCTGGCGGAGCGGGCCGTCCGGCACCGGCGGCTCGGCGACCCGCGCTGAGCCCGCGCCGCCCACGGGGTGGCCCCGGTCGCACCAACGGTGTGGCGCCGGTCTCAACCGGGACCGAGATCGTCAGTACGCAAAGTGCCGCCGCCGGGTCGGGCGCGTGACGGCCGCGGGCGCCAAACGGTGAGTGCGCTCACACCCCGACCGCATCCACGACGCCCGATAGTGGTCGCCGGCGCGCCCGCGCCCGACCGACCGAAGCGGGGCCAGGCAGCCCGGGAGCAGCCTCGACCGGCCCGCGCCACCCGCCTTCGAATCGACGGCGCCCACCCCCCGTACGACGCCGCGTCGTAACGAGGGGGTCTTGGCGACGGCCGATCCCGTCTGGCAACAATTGCCCAGTCGTCAGCCGCACCGGCACCTGTCCCGCCGGTGAACGGCTTGCTGCCGAGTCACGCCCCGCGACCGTATCGGCCCCTGTCCGGCCACGGTCCCGGGCGGGGCGTGACCCGGCCCAACCTGATTGAGGTCTTGTTCTACATGCCCACTCTCAAGCTCCGTATGCGCACTTCCGCCGCGATTCTCGCCGGCGCCGCCGCTCTGACCGGCCTCGGTGCGGCCGTCCTGCCCGCCACCGCCGCGAACGCCGCGACCCCGCAGACCGTCGCCGCGCAGATCGTCCCGGCGAACCAGCTGGCCTCGTTCAACCAGATCATCAGCCACGAGTCCGGCTGGAACGTGACCGCGACCAACCCGAGCTCGGGCGCGTACGGCCTGGCCCAGGCGCTGCCGGGCTCCAAGATGGCCTCCGCCGGCTCGGACTGGCAGACCAACCCGGCCACCCAGATCAAGTGGGCGCTGGACTACATGAACTCCCGCTACGGCAGCCCGAACGCCGCCTGGAACTTCTGGCAGGCCAACCACTGGTACTAAGCCGCCCCCACCGCACCGGCGCACCTGACCACTCCCCCCTCACCCCGGGGGCCGGACAGGGACTCCCGAGGTGACCCGACCGGGCCCGGCCCCACGCGCGATCCGCGCGGGGCCGGGCCCGGTCGCGTTCTCCCGCCGCCTCCCGGGAACCGCGCGGCGGCGCACACCGTCCCCGCTCCTGAACGACCAGGGGGAACGATGTCCGCACGCACCATCGGCCGGCTCGACCAGAACCGGAGACCGGACCTTACGGCACCCGCCGCGCACTGGTGGTGGCGCCTGCTCACCATCGGCACGCTGGCGGCGGGCCTCGTCCTGGGCGTGTTCGCCCTGGTGACGGTCCACCAGACCATCCCCTTCGCCCTGGAGTGCGACCCGCCGGGCCCCGGGCCGAACGATCCCGGGCCGGATCCGGACTTCCTGACCCCGCTGGTGAAGGCCCTCGGCTACCTCTCCAGTTACCTCGCCGCCTTCGCGGCCGGCCTCTGGGCGCCGCACTCCCTGCTCCGCGGCCGCCCCCGCTGGGTGCGCGCCGTGGCCGGCCTCCTGCTGGCGCCGCTCGCCCTGGGCGCCCTGGGCACCGCCGACCTGCTGTTCAACGTGGCCCCGGCGCACGGCCTGCACCTGCTCCTGCCGCCCACCCACGGCGTGTGGCTGACCCCCGGGATTTGCCCTCCGCCGCTCGCGCCCTGACCACCCGGCCGCGCTCGGCGGCGCGCGGCGCGCCCGGGGCCCGCCGACTGCGGGCGGCACGCCGCCCAACCGGCCAGGGTGGGCTCAGAGTTCGCCGGTGAGGCCGAGCAGTTCGCGCATCCGCGCGTACTTGGCGACGAGCCGTTCGGCGGTGGCCGGGGGCAGGGTGGCGAGGCGGTCCGGGTCGGAGTTGTGGGCCAGGTCGGCCCGCTTGACCAGCAGGGCGCCGGGGGTGGCGAGGATCCGCGCGGCGTACTCCTCGACCGGTTCGTCGGGGCGGCGGGTGAGCGCGTCCACGATCGCCTTGGTCTCCTCGGGCAGTGCCGCCCCGGCCAGCCACTCGCGGCTCAACCGGTCGTCCTCGACGGTGTCGTGCAGCCAGCCCGCCGCGATCTGCGCCTCGCTGCCGCCGCGTGCGGCCGTCCCGCCCGCGACCGCCGCGATGTGCTCGGCGTACGGATGCCCGTTCTTGTCCACCTGCCCCTGGTGGGCGCGGCGCGCGACGGTCTCGACCTCGGACAGGCTCAGGTAGCGGTCATCCTCCATCCGCCCATCCTAGGGGCCGTCTTCGACGCCCGGCCGAGGGCGGATCCCGGGCGGGTCCCAGCGCGGGTCCGAGCGCGGACGCCCGGGCGGGCACCCGGGGCGCCGGTCGGTCCTCGGACGGCCACTGGTTTACTGCCCCGGGCGGGCGATCCCCGCCTGCACCATCCGCACCACCGGCACCACCGGCACCACCGCGGCCGCCCACCCCGCCCGGCCGTCCCCTCCGAGCGATCCGAGGAACCATGCCTTCCCTGCACCCGCTGCTCTCCGGCTTCGCCCCGATCTGGGCGCTCACCGGAGTCGGCTACCTGGTCGGCCGCAGCAGACTGCTCGGGGCGCAGGCGGAGGCGGTGCTGACCAAGTTCGTCTTCCACGTGGCGATGCCGGCCGCGCTGTTCCTGATGATCTCCCGCACCCCGCTGGATCGTTTCGCCAACCCCTCCATGCTCGCCTTCGCCGCCGGCACCGCCGCCGCGACCGGCCTCGGGCTGCTCGCCGGGCGCTTGCTGTTCCGCCGCAAAGGCGGCGAACTCGCGATCGGCGCCATGGCCTCCGGGTACGTCAACTCGGCCAACCTCGGCATACCCGTGGCGATGCAGGTCGTGGGCGACGCCTCCTTCGTCGCGCCGGTGGTGCTGTTCCAGATCCTGCTGGTCACCCCCGCCGTGCTGGCGGTGCTGGACAGCGGCGCGGCCGGCCGCCGGGCGCTGGTCACCCTGCCGCTGCGCAACCCGATCCTGCTGGCCACCGCGCTCGGGGCGGTGGCCTCGGCGACCGGCCTGCACCTGCCCGCCGAACTGAACCACTCGGCCGAACTCCTCGGCGGCGCCGGCGTGCCGACCGCCCTGGTCGCCCTCGGCATGTCGCTGCACAACCGCCCGCCGGCCGAAGGCCGTTCGCGGCTCGCCGAGACCGGGTTCATCGTCGCGGTCAAGACCCTCGTCCAGCCGCTGGCCGCGCTCGCCGTCGCCGGTCCGCTGCTGCACCTGTCCACGCACCAGCTGCTCACCGTGGTGCTCTTCTCCGCGCTGCCCACCGCGCAGAACGTGTACACCTACGCGCGCGAGTACGGGCAGGCCACCGGGCTCGCCCGGGACGCGGTGCTCTGGTCGACGCTGGTGTCGATGGCCACGCTGTCGGTGATCAGCTGGTCCCTCGGGCCGTCCTGACCCCCGGCGACGCCGAGGCCACCGCGCCCGTCACCGCCCCCGTCACCGCCCCCGTCACCGCCTCCGTCACCGTCTCCAGGAAGCGCCGGACGGTCGCCAGTTCGGCCGGCTCGAACTCCCCCATCGCCGCGACCAGTTCGCCGATCAGCCCGCCGAAGAAGCCCTCCCCCAGCTCCATCGCCCGCTGCTCCACCACCAGGTGCACCCGCCGCCGGTCCCGCGGGTCGCGTTCGCGGCGGATCAGCCCGAGCCGCTCCAGCCGGTCCACCAGGCCGGTGGTGCCCGCCGAGTTGAGCCGCAGCGCCTCCCCGAGCCGGCCGGGGGTGACCACCCGGCCGGCCCGGGCGGCGTCCAGCAGGTGGATCAGCGCCCGCAGGTCGGTCGGGTGCAGTTTGTTCCGCGACGCGAACTCGGCGCCGAACAGGTCGAGTTCGACGGTCAGCGCGCGCAGCAGGTGGACCAGCCGCAGCGGCTCCGCCGACGTCGCCGTCTCCGCTGTTTCCGTCTCCGCCGACTCCGTCTTCGCCGACTCCGCCGGCAGTGGGGTCTCGGACACCCTCTTCTCCGTCCCGGGCACGCATGTGCCACTATTCTCTCGCTGAGCGAGATACTTGTTCTGCGAGTGACCCCATCATGCCCTGATGCCCGCCGCGGAGGCACACCCATGTCCGGCACACCCGTTCGCCCGCCCTCCCAGCGCACCGCCGCCTTCCTCGCCGCCTACGACGCCCTGCTCGCCCGCTGGCCCGTCCCCGTCGAGGCGGTCACCGTCCGCACCGCCCACGGCACCACCCGGATCAACGCCTGCGGCCCGCGCGACGGCCGCCCGCTCGTCCTCCTGCACGGCGGCGGCGCCACCTCCACGACGTGGTTCGCCAACGCCGCCGCCTGGGCCGGAGCCGGCCACCGCGTCCTCGCCGTCGACCTCATCGGCGACCCGGGGCGCAGCGTCCACGACGGCGCCCCGCTCGGCGGCGTCCCCGGCCTGCTCGGCTGGCTGGACGCCGTGCTCGACGCCCTCGGCGCCACCGAGGCCGACCTCTGCGGCCACTCCTACGGCGCCTGGATCGCCCTGGAGTACGCGCTCCACGCGCCCGCCCGGGTCGGCCGGCTCGCCCTGCTCGACCCCACCCAGTGCTTCGCCGGCTTCCGCCCCGGCTACCTCCTGCACGCCCTCCCGCTCTTCCTCCCCCGCCGCACCCCGGCCCGGGCCCGCCGCTACCTCGACTGGGAGTCCGGCGGCAGCGGGCACCTGGACCCGGACTGGCGCGAGCTCTACGCCCTCGGCTACGCCGACTTCCCCGCCTCCCGGGTCGTCACCGGCCCCCGTCCCGCACCCGCCCGCCTCCGCACCCTCGTGCACCCCGTCCTCACCCTCCTCGCCGAGCACAGCCACACCCACGACGCCCGGCGCGTCGCGGCCGCCGCCCGCTCCGCGCTGGCGACCGCCACCGTCGCCGTCGTCCCGGACACCACCCACCACAACCTGCCGATGACGGGCGCGGCCCGGGTCAACGAGCAGGTGGCCGCCTTCCTCGCCGACTCCGCCCGCACCTGACACCGGCCGGGGGTCCGGTACCGTGGCCTGCTGCGCCGGCGGCAGTGATCGACGGCACTGATCGACGGAGAGGCGGAGGACGGATGACCCTGGAGGCGGGCTGGCGCGTCAGGCTGGCCGAGGACCTCGGGATCGGCGAGGCGCTCGCCGGGGAACCCGCGGGCGTCGTCGGGTTCCTCTCGCTCGCGGCCGGGATCGAGGGCACCGTCGAGCGCGTGGACGGCGAACTCCCCGAGAGCCACGAGGTCCGCGAGTACCAGCGCCTCAAGGCGCTGCTCGACGACTACGGGCACACCATGCCGGCGGCCAGCCGCCAGCGGCTGGAGACGGAGATCGCCGCGCTGGAGCCGCAGTGGGCCGCCCACCGGGAGGCGGGCGAGCGGGTGACGGTCCGGGTCCGGCTGGACAACGGCCTCGTCCTCGACGGGGCCCACCAGGACATCCTCACCCCGCTGTGACGCAGGGCGTCCGCCGGTCGGCTACGGCCCGGCCGGGGCACTGTCGCGCCCGGCCCGGACCGCGGCGCCGAGTCGCCAGGACTCGATGTCGCGGTACCGGATCGGGCCGGGCCCACGGCCGATGTTGCTGCCGACCAGGTGGAGCCGCTCGGCCTGCCACGCCCGCCCCACGAACCCGCTGAGCCCGGCCGCCGCCTGCGGCACGCTGGTGGCATCGTCGCGCCGGGCCCGCGCCAGCGTCAGATGGGGCCGCAGCGGGCGGTCCCGGAAGGCGATCCCGCAGGACCGGACCAGCTCCCGCACGTCCTCGGCGAGCAGGTGCAGCCCCTCCAGGTCCCCGTCGATCCCGCTCCACAGCAGCCGCTCGTCGAACTGGCCGCCGCCCCGCAGGGCCAGCCGCGGGGCGGGATGCGAGGCCGCCAGGCCGGCCAGCGCCGACCGCAGCAACGGCACCGCCGTGGACGGCAGTTCGCCGAGGAACGCCAGGGTGATGTGCCAGTCCTCGATCCGGTTCCACCGCAGCCGCGGGTACCCGGCGTACGCGGGCCGCAGGGCCCGGGCCAGCTCGTCCTTGGCATCGTCGGGCGGAGCCAGCGCCACGAAGACGCGCAGGGTCGAGGGCTCAGGGTGATCGTCCACAAGGGATGTCTAACACCCCCGCCACCGCCCGCCAACCGGCACCCCCCACGCCCCACCGCCCGTCGCCCGTCGCCCACCGCCCGTCGCCCGTCGCCCGTCGCCCGTCGCCCGTCGCCCGTCGCCCGTCGCCCGGAGGCGTACGACCTGACCTTCTCCTCCGCCTGCCCCGGGTTCATCGACGGCTCGTCGCCCCCGCAGCCGGAAACAGCGAGGAGAGCGGTGGGAACCGGGCACGCCATGACCGCTCGTACCGTGAGCCCCGGTCGGGCGGACCGGTTGGACCGGGCGGGCCGTGGAGCTCGAACGGATCGGATCATCCGCACCGTCCTCCCGGCCGTCACCGGGGCGGCATGCCGACGCCGGCGGAACGGAGCCCGGCCTCGGTGAGCGCGGTCAGCCGGGCCGCCACGGGGGCGCGGTCCTCGCGGTGGTGGTTGATCAGCTGGTACTGGGCCGAGGCCCTGGCCCAGGCCTGGCGGGTGGCGTGGTCTCCCAGCAGGGCGGGGTTGGCGAGGTAGCGGTCGGCCATGGCGGTCGCGAGTTCCTCGATCCGCGGGTCGTCCGGCTCCCAGCTCTGGGCCTCCCAGCCGCGCTTGGCCAGGTCGACGTACTCGCGGTCGTCCAGACCGTGTTCGAGCTGGGTCAGGAAGCCGTCGAAGGCCTCCGGGACCAGCGCCCGGGCCAGCACCAGGGCCTCGCGCTGCGCGGCCACGTAGGCGGGGTCGAAGCCGAGGCCGGGCATCCGGTCCAGCACGGCGCAAGCGCGGTCGGGCAGCAGGGCCCGGTCGCCGTCGGCGAGCCGGTGCAGGGTGTCGCGGCGGGCGACCAACTCGTCGATGCGTTCGGTGAGCTGGCGCCCGACGTCGGCGAGCGCGGCGTCGAACCGCGCGGCGTCGGCGTCGAGCATCGGCCCGATCCCGGCCAGCGGCACGCCCGCGGCGGCCAGCGTCCGCACCTGCACCAGCCGCAGCAACTCGTCGGAGCCGTAGCGCCGGTAGCCGGAGCCGTCCCGTTCCGGCTCCATCACCAGGCCGAGCTTGTGGTAGTGCCGCACCGTCTTCACCGTGACGCCGACGAACGCCGCCGCCTGCCCGATCGTGACTCCGTTCGTGACCCCGTTCGTCATCGGGCCAGCTTGCCGCAGAACACCGCGTCGACCAAACGCTGTTGGGCGGCCTGGAAGGCCGGTGCGATCGACAGGTCGGCGTCGTCCACCCAGGTCAGCCCGGCGGTGAGGGTCCGGCTGCCGTCCGCCGCGCCGTACATCAGCGCCGCCGAGCCCATGGTGGCGCCGTTGTGGTGGTAGACGGTGCCGCCCGCCGTCTCCTGGGCGAACACCCCCAGGCCGTAGCCGACGGTCTCCTCCGGGGTGCGCATCTCGGCCAGCAGGGCCTCCGGCAGGAGCTGGCCGGCCATCAGGGCGGAGAAGTAGGTGTGCAGGTCGCGGGTGGTCGAGATCATGTCGCCGCCGGCTCCGACCCAGGACGGGTTCTGCCGGGTGACGTCGACCGTCCGCTGCCGCCCGGCGTCCTCGTAGCGGTAGTAGCCGTGGTTGTGCGGCTCCGGGATCTCCGGCGAGGCGCCCGGGGCCACGGTGCCGGTCAGCCCCAGCGGCTCCAGCACCAGCCGCCGCAGCTCCTCGGCGAACGGACGGCCGGTGGCCCGCTCGACCACCAGCCGGGCCAGCACGTAGTTGGTGTTCGCGTAGCTCCAGCCCGCGCCCGGCTCGAACCGGGCCGGGCGGGACAGCGACAGCCGCACCAGGTCCTCGGGCGGGTAGGTCCGGAACCGGTTGTCCACCCACTCCTTGCCCTGCCAGGGGACGCCCAACACGATCGTCCCGTCCTCGTAGAGCTCGCCGGTGTGGTTGAAGATCCCGCTGGTGTGCTGCAGCAGCATCCGCACGGTGATCCGCCGGTCGAGACCGAACTCGGGCAGGTGGTCGGCGACCCGGTCGTCCAGGCCGATCCGGCCCTCGGCCACCAGCAGGAGCACCGTGGTGGCGACGAAGCTCTTGGTGCTGCTGCCGATGCGGACGTGCCCGTCCGTCAACGGCGCGGCGCTCCCGCCCAGTTCCCGCACACCGGCGCTGCCGACCCACGCGCCCCGCTCGTCGTTCACCCGGAGCTGGACGCCGAGGAAGCCGGACCCGACCAGCTCCTCGATCGCCGCCTGCAGCTCCGGACGGTCCTGCGGACGGTCGGAAAGGTTGGTGGACATGCTGTCTCCTCACATCGATGGCCCGCGCCCTGGTCGGCGTCGCGCCGTTGCGAGGAGCCTCCACCCTGACCCGAGGTCAACCTCAACCGTGATCCGGCTCACAGCCGCCTTCCGCCGCACGAACGTGGTCGATCGCCGATCGGGCGACGATCATGGAGCGGGTGGACGAAGAGATGACCGCGAAGGCCCTGACGATCCTGCGGGCGGCCGGAGCCGAGACGATCGAACACCCCGGCGGAACGCTGCTGGCCCACCTGCGGCGCGTCGGCGAGCTGCTCGCCTCCTGGGGCGCCCGCCCGGCGCTGGTGTCGGCCGGGCTGTGCCACGCGTTCTACGGGACCGACGGGTTCCCGGTCGCGCTGCTGGACCTCGGACGCCGGGCGGAACTGGTCGAGGCGATCGGCGCCGAGGCCGAAGCGCTCGTCCACTTCTACGCCTCCTGCGACCGGGCATCCTCCTACCGCGAACTGGCCGACGAGCGGGGCACGTTCGTCGACCGGTTCACCGGCGCCCCGGTGTTTCCGGACCTCGGGGCCCGTCGCGACTTCGCCGAACTCACCGCCGCCAACGAACTGGACATCGCCGCGGTCAGCCCGGAGGCCCGCGCCCGCTACGGCGCCGACCTCCTCGACCTCTTCACCCGGTGGCGGCCGCTGCTGTCCGAACCGGCCTGGGCGCACTGCCTCGGCGTGCTGGGGCAGCCCGGCCGGGAGAGCTGACGAACCGCCCGTCTGCCGCGCCGGTGGCGTCCCGGCGGGGCGGGGCAGGAGCCGTAGCCTGGCCGGATGAGCGGAGCCAAGGCGAGGGGCGGGGCGCGGGCCAGCGCCGAGCACGTGATGGCCCCGGCCGTACTGTTCGCGATCCCGGTCCTCAAGCTCGCCTGGACGCTCGGCGGGGGCGACGCCGCGCGGGACGCCCTGTCGGCCATGGGGCCGGCCAACTGGGTCGACGTCGTCATCGGCATGTTCCTCGCCGAACCGGTGCTCGCCGCCGTCCTGGCGGCCGTGGCCTGCCACCTCACCTACGCCTACCGGGCCGCCCACGGGGGCGCCGCCCGCCACCGGGAGCGCGCCCTGATCACGACGGCGGCCGCCGCGTCGATCGTCCCGCTCGCGGCCGGAGTGGTGGTCGGAGCCTTCAACGGCCTGTGGTGGGGCGTGGCTTCGGGCGCGCTCGGCTACCTGCTGCGGCTCGGCGTCGTCGCCGAGTACCGGACGGGCGCCCGCTCCGCCGACACCGGTCACCGCACCGGCCGCCCCGCCACCTCGTTCCGTCCCCGGGCGGCCGAGGCCGTCCGCGTCGCCGCCCTGCTGCTCGCCCTGGTCGTCCTGCCCGCCCTCGCCGTCTCGGCCGCGCTGAACGGCCGCTCCTGGACGAGCGTCCTGAGCTGCGACGTCAACACCGGCACCGGGCCGCAGCGCGCCCGCGTCGTCGAACTCGACCGCTCCGCCCCGGGCGTGGTCGGCTGGGACCTCGCCGCCCGCGAGGTGGTCAGCGGCACCAACTGCGCCGTCGAAGCCGACGACGTCATCCGCCCGCCCTGGTGGCGCAGCTAGGGCTTGTCCGACACCTTCCGCCCGGGTCCGCCCGGGCCCGCCCGGCCCGAAGACCCCGGGCGGGCCCGCGCCGGCCTACGGCACCATGCCGGGCACGGACCGGCTGCACACGCTCACCTGGCAGTACGTCACCGGGCTCGTCCCCTCCGAGGAGCCGCCGATGGCGGCAGCCGGGCTGCTCGCGGCGGGCCTGGACTCGCCCGCGCTCCGCCGCCTCGCCGGGCGCCTCGTCGCCGGCGAGCTGACTCCCCGCGCCCTCGCGGCCGAGGGCTGGCGGGGTGCCACCCCGACCGCGGCCCGCGCCGACGCCGAACGCGGCCTCCTCGACGCGGTGGACGCCGGGTACCGCCTCGCCCACCTGACGGAGACGCGGCCGTAGGAGGTCCCGGGGTGGGAGGCGGCGGTGCGCTCGGCCGCCGTCCGGCCGGCACCCGGCCTCCCGGCCGACACCCGGCTCCGGCCGACCGTCAACGACCGGCCGGCCAACCCCTGGAGCTGACCGGCGGCGGGTGGCGGCGCGTCCGCGCGGCCGTTCAGTAGATCAGGTAGCCCGGGCGGTGCCCTTCGTCGTCGATCTCCCCGGTGGCCTGGGCCCGCAGCTTGCGGGACAGCTCCTCCAGGGCGCGGGAGGCCGCGACCTCCTCGCCGATCCTCGCGAGCGGGCGGTCGTCGGCGCTCTTCACGGACTCCCCGTGTGCGCTCAGGCCGGGCGCCCGAGCTCCGGTGAGTCGGGCGTCGCACGCCGTGTGCACGCCGTCCTCCTCGAAACTCAGCTCCACTTCCCATTGGTTGTGCATGCCATACCTCCTGGCGCCGGCCCCCGTCGCGGCTGTCGGGGCCGGCACGGGCGGTGGCCCGTGGCGGCCGCTCACACCAGCGTGCGCCCGCCCCGCCCGTAGCGGCAAGCGCGGCCGCGCCCGCCGCTACGGGCCCCGCGGTCAGCCGTTCGCGCGGCCCGGCCGACGCCCCGGCGGTACGCTGACGGAGGCGCGCCGCGACCGCCGACCGACCCCGGCGCGGACCCACGGGCGCGGCGCCGGCAGCGACAACCTGGCGGTCCCACCGTGGCGGTCTTCCTCCTCGCGATCGGCGCGGCCTGCTGTCTGGGGCTCGGCTTCGTCCTCCAGCAGCACGCGGCGCAGCGGGCTCCCCGTGCCGACCTGCTGCGGTGGCGGCTGCTGCTCGACCTGATGCGGATGCCCGAGTGGCTGCTCGGCACCGGCTTCATGGTGAGCGGGCTGATCCTCTCCGCGCTCGCCCTCAACAAGGGCGAGGTCTCCCTCGTCGAGCCGCTGCTGACCACCAACCTGCTGTTCGCCATGGCGCTCTCCCGGGTGCTGACCAAACAGAGCCTCGGCCGTTCCGGCTGGGCCGGCGTGCTGCTGCTCGGGCTCGGTGTGACGGCGTTCATCGTGGCCGGGCAGCCCACCGGGGGCGGGGCGCCCGCCGGGGAACTGCGGCACTGGCTGGTGGTCGGCATCGTGGTCGGGCTGACCCTGCTGCTGGTCTCGCTCGCCCGCCGGCTGCCGCTGTTGGAGGAGGCCACCCTGCTGGCGCTCGCCGCCGGGCTGCTCTACGGCCTGCAGGACGCCCTCACCCGCACCACCACCCAACGCCTGGACCACCAGGGGCTGGACGCGGTGCTGCGCAGCTGGCAGCCGTACGCGGTGGTGGCGGCGGGCGTGGTCGGGCTGCTGCTGGTGCAGAGCGCCTTCGAGGTGGCGCCGCTGCGGATGTCCCTGCCCGCGCTGACCGCCGCCCAGCCGCTGTCCGGGATCGCCTGCGCGGTGGGCTTCCTCGGCGACCGGCTGCGGGTCACTCCGGGCGCGCTGGCCTGGCAGTCGGCCGGGTTACTGGCGATCGTGATCGGGGTGATCGTGATCGGCCGCCACCCCGCGATGCCGGGCAGTGTCTACGACACCCTGGAGAGCATCGGCGCACCGCCCGAGCAGGGCCCGGACGGCGCCGACGAGGACGAGGACGAGGACGAGGACGAGGGCGCGGGTGGGGACGAGGGCGAAGGCCCGGGCGGGGGCACCGGCCCCGACCGACCTGGCGACCCCAACCCTCCTCGGGACGAGGGAGGTTAGCCGGCCCGATGTGCTGGAGCGCGCAGGCGGATGCCGTGGCCGGCGGGGTGGTCGCGGGCCTCGGCGTGCTGTGCCTGGTCCGCGCCCGCCGGGCCGGTCGGCCGCAGCGTCTGCCGCTCGCCGCGCTCCCGCTGGTCCTGGGCGCGCACCAGCTGATCGAGGCGCTGGTCTGGCTCGGTGCGGACGGCGAGGCGCCCGGCGCCCTCACCCAGGCGGCCCGGACGGCCTGGGCGGTGATCGCCCTGCCCCTGCTGCCCGTACTCGTGCCCGCCGGGGTGTGGTGCGCGGCCACCGAGCCCGGGCATCCGGCCGGCCCGGGCCACCGCCGGGCGCTGGCCGCACTGACCCTGCTCGGCGCGGCAGTCGCCGTTCCGCTCGCGGTGGCCGTCGCCGCCCACCCGGTGACGGCCACCGTGCACGGCCGCACCCTCGGCTACGGCATCGGCGTCCCGCACCCGACCGTCCTGCTCGCCGGCTATCTCCTCGCCACCGTCGGCTCCTTCCTGTTCAGCGGTGACCGCTCGCTCCGCCTCCTCGGCCTGCTCACCGGGGTCGGCGCCGTCCTGTGCGCCCTGCTCTGGCACCTCGCCTTCATCTCCACCTGGTGCGCCCTCGCGGCCGCCGCCAGCCTGCTGCTCCTGCGCTGGGCCGGGCTCGCGCCCGCGCCCCGGCCGGCGCCCGACGTCCGCTGACTCGGTCACGAGCCCGCCGGAACCGCCGGGACCGCCGCCCCCTGCGCCGCAGCCACCGGCTCCGCATCGGACTCCGCGACGGTGCCCTTGCCGCCCCGCTGTCCGTCCATCTCCCGCCACTCCCGCCGCAGCCCGGCCACAGTGGTGGTGACGAAGTAGGCCGCGCCGCCCGCGACCAGGGCGGGTATCAGCCCGGTCATGGCGACGACCGCACCGGCGACCAGCCCGCCGAGCGGGATGCCCGCCCAGGCCAGCGAGTCGCTGAGGGCGTGGACCCGGCCCAGCAGGTGGCGGGGCACCCGCTCGAAGAGCACCGCGCCGAGGATCGGGTTGAGGAAGCCGGAGCCGAAGCCACCGATCGCGAAGACCGTCAGCACCACCCCCATCGGCGCGCCCGAGGCGAGCACCAGGAAGCGCGGCGCTCCGGCCACCAGGAAGCCGACCAGGAACACCGTCCGGCGGGGCAGCCGGTGCGCCACGGCGGCCGCTATCAGGCTGCCGACGACGGCCGCGACACCCATCGCGCTGCCGATCAGGCCGATGGCGCCCGGGCCGTTCCCGGACTCCCGGGCCCACACCGGCACGAGCACCGTCGAGAACCCGGCGTCGAGCAGATTGGTGATGCCGACCATCACGATCACCGTGAGCAGCAACGGCTCGGCCCGCAGGAAGCCGAAGCCCGCGCCGAGCATCCGCCAGTAACCGCCCTGCTCGCCGCCGGAGTCGGGCTCGCCCTCCCCGGGCGCGGTCGGAACGGCCGTGCGCCCCATGCCGCGTGGCAGGGCGAAGGCGATGATCAGCGAACCCAGCGCGAAGGTGGCCGCGTTGAGCGCCAGGCCGGACAGCGGGCCCACCAGCGCGACCAGGCCGCCGCCGACCGCCGGGCCGATCGTGGAGGCCAACCGTTCGGTGACACCGGACAGCCCGGTGGCCCGTTCGAGCGGGACCCGCGCGTAGTCGGCGGCCTCCGGGACCATGACGGACTTCGCCAAGTCCCCCGGGCCGCGCATCGCCCCGATCACCGCGACCATCGCCAGCAGCAGCCAGAACGGCAGCAGCCCCTGGGCGTGCAGCAGCGGGACCAGCCCGGCCGCGACGGCGCTCACCGCGTCGGTCGTCCAGGACACCACGCGCGGCCCGAGGCGGTCGACCAGCGGCCCGGTTAACGCCTTGACCAGCACGTACGGCGTCATCTCCGCGAAGGCGACCAGGCCGGTCATGGTCGCGCTGCCGGTGGTGGCCAGGACGAACCAGGGCAGGGCGATCGCCGAGACCCGCGTCCCGGTCAGGGAGACGGCCGTGGCGGCCAGCACGCCGACCAGCGGCCGGAGGCTTCGCCCCGCCCGGTCGGCGGGTACTGCGGTGGTGCCGGTCATCGGTCCCCCTCGGTGTCGGCGTCGGTGTCGGTGGTCGGGTCGGCGTCGGCGGCGTCGTCGGCGTCGCCGACAGCCGGATCGGGGAACACGTGCACGATGACGGAGACCTGCTCGGCGCCCGCCGGGACCGGCCCCTCCGCCCCCTCCCGGCGGTAGCGCTTGATCACCGCGGACAGCTCCGCCCCCAGCTGCTCCGCCTCCGCCGGCGTGAGGCGCAGCACCAGGTCGTTGAAGTCCACGGCCTTGCGCCACTCCCGGGGCATGGTCTCGAAGGCGTCGAGCGTGCGCTGGCCGGTCAGGGTGTGCGCGGCCAGGACGGAGCGCAGGAAGCCGACCGCCGTCTCGGTCTCCTCGTCCGCCAGGTCGTCGCCCGTCCAGACGGTCATCATGCGGACCGAACGCCACCAGCGCTCACGGGCGTTGCCCCGCTCCGCGTCCTCCTCCACGAAGCCCGCGGCGGCGAGCTGGCGCAGGTGGTAGCTGGTGGCTCCGGAGTTGAGCCCCAGCTGCTCGGCGAGCCTGGTCGCGGTGGACGGCCCGTGCTTGCGCAGCAGGCCGACCAGCTGCATGCGCACGGGGTGCGCCATCGCCTTCATGCCCTTGGCGGTGAGGACGACGTGCGGATCGTCGCTGTGCTTCCAACCCTGGTCTTCGGTCATGGCAGGAGCGTAGGACCGCACAGAGTTCTTTGCAAAGGGTTTTTTGCGAAAAACTTCGTGCGGTCGGCACGCGCGAGACGAATCGGCAGGCGCGAAACGCATCGGCCCGCGCGAAACGAAGAAGAGACGCGCCCCGGCGTCACTCCTGCGCGACGGCCAGCAGCAGCACCACCGTCAGCCCGCCGCCCGGCGTCGGCTCCACCGCGATCCATCCGCCGGCCGCCAGCACCAGGCTGTGCAGCGCCGGCCCCACCGGCCCGCCCGGCCGCACCCGGGCGAGCAGCCACTCCCGCGCCTCCGGCGGCTCGTACCAGCCCCGGTCCGAGATCCGGACCTCCACCCGGCCCCGGTCCCACGCCGCCGCCCCGGAGCCCGGCCCGCCCGCCGCTTCGGCCCGGACGGACACCCGGGCGCCCAGCGGGCTGCGCCGGATCGCGTGGTCGACCAGCCCGGCGACCGCGGCCTCCAGCCGCCGGGCGTCCCCGGCCACCACCGGCAGCCCGGGCGCCACCCGCACCGTCACGTTCGCCGACCGGCCGCCGCCGCGCACCACCCGGCGCAGCACGTCGGCCACCTGGACGTGCCGGGACAGCGGCCCGCAGCCGGCCTGCCGACCGGTCCAGCGCAGCCGCTCCAGTTCCGGCCGGGACAGCGCCCGCGGCCCGGCCACCGCCCCCGGCCGCACCAGCCCGAGGCCCTCGACCGCCGCCGCGCCGTCGTCCGGCTCACCCGCCCGGCCGCCGCCGGCGCCGCCCGTCCCACCGAGCGTCCCACCGAGCGCGCCGCCGATCCCGCCGCCGAGCGCGCCGAGTACCCGGGCCCCCGACGCCACGTAGCCCCAGAGCTTCCCGCGTGCCATCGTCCTGCCCTGCCCCTCGTGCCTCACCACCGGCCGTCACCCGGCCGCCACCCGGCCGTCTCGCCCGACCGCAGCCACCGCAGCCCACCGCGACCGACCGCGCCGCGCCGCTGCTCCGGCCCTCCCGCCAGCCTGCGCCTCCCCCGCCCGGGTGACAATCCGGCTCCCGGTCGCCGTCTCCGCACCACCCCCGCCGCTCGGCCGGTCGGACACCCCCCGACCGGCGGGTACGCGGCCGCCGCCGGGCCCGATCCCGGACGACCGCAGGACGGGGCAGCGGGCCGGGACAGCGGGCCGGGGCAGCCCGGAACCACCGCACGAGGGGCCACCGCCCCCGCCCCGACCCACAGGCGAGGGCCGTCCCCCGCCCCTAAGCTGACCTCATGCCCCGGCTCAACGACCAGGTCAGGGAACTGCTCCAGGAGTACGCCGACCTGATCAACATCACCGGCGGGGACGCCTTCCGGGCCCGCGCCTACGAGAAGGCGGCCCGGGCGGTCGGCGAGTACCCGGAGGACGTCGCGGGCCTCGACGCCAAGGGCCTCCAGCAGATCCCCGGCGTCGGGAAGTCCACCGCCGAGAAGGTCGCCGAGTTCCTCGCCACCGGCCGCATCCCCGCGCTGGAGGAGCTGCGCGCGAAGATCCCGTCCGGTGTGCGGGAGATGACGGCCGTCCCCGGTGTCGGCCCGAAGCGCGCCCTCGCCCTGCACCGGGACCTCGGGATCTCCTCCGTCGACGAGCTCGCCGAGGCGATCCGCGCCGACAAGCTGTCCGGCCTGGCCGGCTTCGGCGAGCGCAGCGGCGAGAAGATCCTGCACGGCATCGAGCTGCTGCGGCAGTCCGGCGGCCGCACGCTGCTGGACGCCGCGACCGAGCTGGCCGAGCAGCTGGTCGCCGCGTTGTCGGCCGTCCCGGGCTGCACCCGGTGCGCGTACGCGGGTTCGCTGCGCCGGATGCGCGAGACGGTGGGCGACGTCGACGTGCTGGCGACCGCCGAGGACTCCGCGCCGCTGATGGCCGCGCTCACCGAACTCCCGTACGTGGCCGAGGTGATCGGGAGCGGCCCGACGAAGACGTCGATCCGCACCGACCAGGGCGTGCAGGTGGACCTGCGGGTGGTCCCGGAGGAGGACTGGGGCGCGGCGCTGGTCTACTTCACGGGGTCGAAGGCGCACAACATCAAGCTGCGCACGATGGCCGTCCGGGCCGGGCTGAAGCTGTCCGAGTACGGGCTGTTCGAGGTGGACGGCGGCGCCAAGGTGGTGTCGGCGACCGAGGACGAGGTGTACGCGGCGCTCGGCCTGCCGTGGATCCCGCCGACGCTGCGCGAGGACCGGGGCGAGATCGAGGCCGCGCTGAACGACGAACTCCCGGTGCTGGTCCAGGAGTCGGACCTGCGCGGCGACCTGCACACGCACACCGACCTGACCGACGGCCTGGCCACCCTCACCGAGATGGTCGACACCGCGGCCGCCCGCGGCTACTCCTACTACGCCGTCACCGACCACGCGCCGGACCTGGTGATGCAGCGGATGACCGACGAGAAGATGCTCGCCCAGCGCGAGCAGCTGCGCGAACTGGCCGGTCGGCACAAGAAGTTGCGCCTGCTGCACGGCACCGAGCTGAACATCGGCCCGGACGGCGGCGTGGACTGGCCGCCCGAGTTCCTGGCCGGCTTCGACGTCTGCGTGGCCTCGGTGCACTCGCACTTCAACCTCGACCGCGCCGCGCAGACCCGCCGCCTGATCCGCGCCTGCGAGAACCCGTACGTGCACGTCATCGGCCACCTCACCACCCGCCGGATCGGCCGGCGCGGGCCGATCGACGTCGATCTGGACGCGGTGTTCGCGGCCGCCGCCCGCACCGGCACCGCGATCGAGGTCAACAGCTCCCCGCAGCGGCTCGACCTGCGCGACGAGGACGTCCTGCGGGCGAAGCGGCACGGCGTCCGCTTCACCATCGACAGCGACGCCCACGCCACCGGCCAACTCGCCTACCCGCGCTACGGGATCGGCACGGCGCAGCGCGGCTGGCTGACCGCCGAGGACGTGGTCAACACCTGGACGTGGCAGAGGCTGAAGCACTTCCTGCGCAAGGACGCGCTGCACTGACCCCTGGCGGGCGCCCCCACCCCGGTTCCCCGCTTGTCACCGGTCAGCGGCACACTGCACGCATGAGCACCGATCCACCTGCCGACCGAAGGACCCTCGATCCGACCTGGGTCGAGTCCATGGGCGGTCCGCTGATCGTCGTCCCGGTGTCCGCCCTGCAGCACTGGGGCGGCTGCACCGAGGACGGCATGATCATCAGTGACGGCGACCAGCCCGACGACTACGACCGGGCCTGCGAGGTCGAGGAGCTGGCCGAGGTGATCGGCCTGCGCGACCGCGGCGACGTCTCCGCGCTGGTGCTGGGCGACGGGCCCGCCACCACCTGCTACCTGCCGGAGCAGCGGGCCTTCGTGCGCCGGCTCGCCGCCGCCTCCGACGCCGAGTTGCTCGCCGTCACCGAGGCGGCGCTGAACGACCCGGCGACGCCGTGGGAGGAGTGCGGCCTCTGGGAGACCGACGGACCGGCGGTCCTCATGGACTCCGTCGAGGCCGGCGAGCACCTCGGCGTGCCCTACCCGGACGGCAGCGGCGAGCCGGACCAGGCCCCCGTCGACCTGCCCGCGGGACGCTGGAGGGTCCGCGCGTTCCAGAAGACCGGCGACTCCCCCTGGATCAGCGCGGTCCAGCTCCTCCCGCACCTCGACGGCCGGTCCACGACGGCTCCGTGACTCGAACACCCGACGCGCGCCCACACCCCCGGAGGAACGGTCACGGGACGCCGGGACGGTCCGGAGCCGGCCCCCGAGCCGCCCAACGGGCGCTCACGACCGGTACGCGGCGTCGTGATACCCGCGCAGCCGGGGGCTACGGATCGCGGGCAACCCGACCAGGGTGTCCCTGAAGGCCCCGTCGTGGGGTTCCGAGCCGCAGTCGTCGATCCGGGTCGCCACGGCTCTGCCGCACCCCGTGCAGGCGAGATTGGGCCCGGCTCGGCCGTCCACGCCCTGGCAGTAGCCGTCGCACTTCTCCAGGATCAAAGTCATCGACCGGCGGTCGCCCGCCGCGGTCCGCCCCTGTCGACGCGCGTTCCGCCGGCGCGCGTTCAGCCGCAGGACGCCCCGGGGGAGGCCAGGACCCGGGCCGCGCTGCGGTGGCCGAGGGCGACCGCCGAGCGCAGATCCCCCGCCCCAGCTGCCAGGTACCCCGCCAGGAACCCGGCGGCGAACGCGTCCCCGGCTCCCGTGAGGTCGCGCACCTCGGCCACCGGCGGCACCGGTACCGTGAACGGCGCCGCGCCGGGCGCGTCGACCGTGGTCGGCTCCGCGCCCGCCTTGGTGACGACCGTGGTGGCCGGGAGCCGGGCCCGCTCGGGGCCGGGCCGGCCGGCCGCCAGGAGGCCGAGGTAGTCGGCCTCGGAGCGGTTGGCGAACAGGAAGGTGGGCGCCAACTCGCCCAGCAGGTCGAGGAAGCGCTCCCGCCCGTAGTGCTCCAGCATGCCGGTGGAGGAGGCGTCCACCGAGGTGGTGCCGCCGGCCCGGCGGACGCGGGCGAGGGCGTCGAGCGCGGTGGCGCCGACCGGATCGCCGTCGAAGGAGTAGGCGGGCACGTGCAGGTGGGCGAGGCCGGCCAGCCAGTCGTCCGGGACGCGTTCCAGGAGCTTGGCGGCGCCCCGGTCGGGCAGCATGGTGCGTTCGCCGGCCTGGTCGATCAGCACCACGATGCTGCCGGTGCGGCCGCGCCGCTGGACCCGTACGTCCACGCCGTGGCCCCGGAGTTCGGCGACGACGGCGTCCCCGGCCGGGTCCGGTCCGACGCAGCCGAGGAAGCGCGCCGGGTGGGCCCCGGCGGCGAAGCAGGCGACGTTGGCCGCGCTGCCGCCGCGGCGGCGGAAGACCTGGGCGCAGGAGTCGGTGCCGTGCCGCAGCGGGCCGTCGACCCAGACCACGACGTCCTCGACGAGGTCGCCGAGCACCCCGAGCACGGTCAGGACCCTGAGGTGGCAGCGGCGGCCAGCGCGGTGGCGATCTCGCCGCCGAGGCGGACGTTGCCCCGGTAGACCTCGACGTTGACCTCCAGGCTGCGGCCGCCGGTGTCGCGCTGGATGAAGTCGAGCAGGAAGGGGGTGGAGGCGTTGCCGGTGACGCCCTGGCGCTCGGCCTCGGCCCAGGCGCGGGCCAGGATGCCGTCGAGTTCCTCCGGCGGCAACTGCTTGGCCGGGTCGACCGGGTTGGCGATCAGGACGGCCTGCGGCAGTCCGAGCCGGTCGCGGGCGTCGATGACCCCGGCGGCCTCGGCCGGCGACTCGACGGCGAAGTTGATCTCGTGGCCGGAGTCGGTGACGTAGAAGCCGGGGTACTTGCGGGTGCGGTAGCCGATGACCGGGATGTTGTAGGTCTCGAAGCGCTCCAGGGTCGCCCGGATGTCGAGGATCGACTTCACGCCGGCGCTGATCACGGTGACGGGCACGGCGGCCAGCACGGTCATGTCGGCGGACTCGTCGAAGCTCTCGGAGGCGCCGAAGTGGACGCCGCCCAGGCCGCCGGTGGAGAACACCCGGATGCCCGCGCGGTGGGCGAGGAAGGCGGTGGCGGCGACGGTGGTGCCGCCGTGCCGGCCGAGCGCGGCGACCACCGGCAGGTCGCGCAGGCTGACCTTGTCCAGGCCGTCCGTCGCGGACAGTTCGGTGATCTGCTCGGTGCTCAGGCCGACCGTGGGCACGCCCGCGTGCACGCCGATGGTCGCCGGGACGACGCCGGCGTCCCGCAGCTGCCGCTCCGCCTCCAGCGCGACGGCCAGGTTGCGCGGGCGCGGCAGGCCGTGGGTGAAGATCGTCGACTCCAGGGCGACCACGGGCCGGCCTTCGGCGACGGCCCGCGCGACCTCCTCGGAGACGCGGACGGCCTGCGCGGGAGCGGCGGCGGACGGGCTGTCGGGCAGTGCGGTCATGGGTGCGTGCTCTTTCCTCGGATGCCACTGCGGCGGGGCAACGTGGGCTTCAGCGTAAGGACGGTTCGTATCGGGATCCAGAATCAGTAACGGGCGTTCCCATAGGCTTTCCCCTATCGGTCTGGCCTACGCTCGGACCATGGCATTCACCTTGCGCCAGCTCCAGGTCTTCCTCACCGTCGCCGAGACGCTGCACTTCGGACGGGCCGCCGAGCGGCTGCACATCTCCCAGCCCACGGTCAGTCAGGAGGTCGCCCGGCTGGAGCGGACGGTCGGCGTCGAGCTGTTCGACCGCAGCCGCCGCTCGGTCGTGCTGACCGAGGCGGGCGAGGTGATGGCCGCCGAGAGCGCGCGGCTGCTCGGGCAGGCCGAGGCGCTGCTGGCCCGGGTCCGGCTGCACGAGGAGTCCCGGCTGGGGACGGCCCGGATCGTCGCCTCGCCGAGCGTGGTGAACCGGCTGCTGCCCGCCGTGGTCAGCCGGGCCGAGCAGGAGCTGCCCGGCCTCGACACCACCGAACTCGCCGTCGACACCGGGCAGGTGACCGCGACCCTGGCCGCCGAGCTGGCCGACATCGGCCTCGGCCGCTTCCTCGCCGAGGCGGACGGCTACCGGCTGGAGCGGATCGCCGACGAGCCGGTCGTGGTCGCCCTCGGCCGGGACCACCCGCTGGCCGGCCGGGACAGCCTGCGCCTGGCCGAACTGCGGGACCTGCCCCTGCTGTTGTGGCCGCGCGAGCAGCACCCGCGCTACTACGACCACGTGCTCGGCCTGTGCGCGGAGCACGGCGTCGACCCACCGGTGCTGGTCAGCCCGCCGCGGATCGTCGGCTCCCGGCTCTACCTGCTCGCCCGCAACCGCGCGTTCTCGCTGGTGCCCGGCTCGATGACCGGCCACCTCACCGAGGCCGTGGCCACCGTACGGCTGGAGGGCCGGGCCGTCCTGCCGCTGGAGATGCAGTGGCGGCTGGACGACCGCCGGCCCCGGCTGGCGGCGCTGCGGGACCTGATCCGACAGGAGGCGGCGGCCCTCGAACACCACCGGCGGCGCCCGTAGCCGCTCACCCGCCACCACCCGCCACCACCCGCACCAACATCCCCGCCACGGCCGACCCTTGACGCTGACATGCCGCCACCGGAAGGATGCGCGGACCATCCACCCGGCCCGAGGCAGCGCCCCGGGCCACCCGACCCGGGGGGATCCGACCTTGGCCGTCCGCCAACTCCTCCACCGCGCCGCCCGGTTGCTCGGCGCCGCCGCCCTGGTGATCGCCGGCAGCCTCACCGCCGCCGGCCCCGCCCACGCCGACTTCGGCACCGACTACCACGACCCGGTCACCGCCACCCGCCCGCTCACCCGCCCCGACACCCGCTCCTGCACCGTCGAGGTGATGCACGAGCGGCAGTTCCGCAACGGGTACGGCAACCCGCCGGACACCCCGTACACCACCACCCTCACCCCGCCCGCCGACTGCGCCGGGCCGTGGTCCGCCGTCGTGCTCGACCTCCACGGGCAGGTCGCCGGGCGGCAGTTCGACCGGATGTTCGGCGTCCGCGTCGGCGGCGTGCAGGTCATGCTCTCCTCCACCCCGGAGCCGTCCAAGGACGGCATCGAGTGGCGGCTGGAGCACGACGTCACCCGCTACGCGCCGCTGTTCGCGGCCGGCCCGCAGCCGTTCTCCTTCGACCTCGCCAACGTCACCGACGCCACCTACACCGGCGTCTTCACGATCAGCGCGAGCCTCACCTTCTACACCGCGGACGACCGCTGGCCCGCCGCCCGCACCGCCGACCGGCTGCTCACCACCGGGCCGTTCTCGCTCAGCCAGGCCGCCCCGGCGGCCACCGGCAGCCTCACCTTCCCGCAGAACCTCGAACGCCTCACCGCCGAGGTGTACGCCCGCAGCGGCGGCGCCTGCGAGGAGTTCGCGTACGCCTCCGCGCCGGACGCCTTCGCCACCGCGAACCCCGGCGCCGGCCTCTGCGGCAAGGGCCCGTTCCGCGAGCTGCGGCTCAGCGTGGACGGCCGGATCGCGGGCGCGGTCTGGCCGTACCCGGTGATCTACACCGGCGGCTGGGACCCGCTGCTGTGGCGGCCCGTCCCCGGCATCTTCGCCTTCGACCTGCCCGCCTACCGGCTCGACCTCACCCCGTACGTCGGCCTGCTGCTGGACGGGCGCCCGCACACCCTCGGGATCGCGGTGAACGCCAGCGAGGCGCAGAGCAACGACCTGTGGACCGGCCAGGTCAACCTGTTCGCCGAGACCGACCACGGCACCGCCCGCACCACCGGCGCGCTCACCGACCACCGGGTCGCCCCGGAGGCCGCCGTCACCACGCAGCTCGCCGACCACGGCGGCGGCAGCGGCGACTGGACGGTCACCGCCGCGCGGCACGACCTCGCCCGCGGCTGGGTACAGACCTCGCACGGCCGGGTCACCACCGAGGTCCGCGACGACCTCGCGTTCAGCTCCGCCCAGCAGCTGCGCGACAGCGGCAACGACGTCACCCTGCACAACCTCGCCGACCTCACCCGCAGCACCAGCACCTGGGGCGGCGGCCCGCACCGCACCACCACCGTGCACGAGGGCGAACCGCTGGACGTCACCTACCTGGTGACCCACGACGCGGCCGGGAACACCGACCAGCGCACCGCGATGGACCTCGGCTACCACCGGGAGGCCACCACCGCGACCGGCAACCACGTCACCGAGCGCGCCACCGTCGACCACACCCTGCGGCCCACCGCCCAGCGGCACGACGGGGACCGCACCGTCCGCACCGGCAGCAGCACGGAGGACTACCGCAGCGACGGGCCCGAGGGGCCGTACCACCGGACGCTGAGCTTCGTGGACGGCTGGCCGAAGCCGTAGCAGCTCCCTCGGGGACCCGCGCACGCCAGGGGCGAAATTTATTCCGATTTGGGGAGCTTTGCCCCTGGTGCGCGCGGCCCCGGAAGCGCATGATGGGAGTGGACCTGTGAGGTAGCTGAAGGAGTTCGACCGCAGGAGGCAGTGGCGACAGATCGAGACGGATCAGGGTCTGCCGCTGGCGACTACCTCGGTCGACGATCGAACTACCGGCTGGAGGGCTGAGCGTTACGCCCGGAAGCCACCCCAACCTCACAGGTTCCGCGCGTCCACGAAGCATCCCCTCGGCTCCGTGGACGCGCTCCTGTCCGGCGTGAAAACGCTCACGTCCGGCGCGGAAGC
This sequence comes from Streptomyces rubellomurinus, assembly GCF_000961885.1. GTDB lineage: Bacteria > Actinomycetota > Actinomycetes > Streptomycetales > Streptomycetaceae > Kitasatospora > Kitasatospora rubellomurina. The sequence goes on along the minus strand of NZ_JZKH01000034.1, from coordinate 52,546 downwards.
GCGCACGTCCACTGCGGCCCGCCCCGCCGGACGGAAAGTTCGCGCCCCGCCCCCGGCGCGGTTCACCCTCACCCGGTGAGGCTGGCCGGATCGTGCCGTGTGTCAGTGGTGTGTGGCATGTTGATCGCCGAGTCGAGAGGGGGTGGGTCGGATGATCCGTGCGTACAAGTTCGTCATGCGGCCCACCGTGGGCCAAGCGCAGGCGCTCGCCGAGATGCTGCGCGACCACTGCTCGCTCTACAACGGGGCGTTGCAGGAACGCCGGGACGCCTACCGGCACGTCTCGAAGACGACCGTCCGGTACGGCGACCAGTCCGCGCAGCTCAAGGAGATCCGGGCGTTCGACCCGGAGCGGCAGGGCCGCTGGTCCTTCTCTTCTCACCAGGCGACGCTCCGCCGTCTGGACAAGGCGTTCGCTGCGTTCTTCCGCCGGGTCAAGTCCGGCGAGAAGCCCGGATACCCGCGCTTCCGAGGCGCGATGTGGTTCGACACGGTGGACTTCCCCGGGGACGGGGACGGCTGCCGTTGGAACTCCACCCCGCACGACCCGGTCACCCGCGTCCGGTTCCAGGGTGTCGGGCACGTCAAGGTCAACCAGCACAGGCCCGTGGTCGGCAAGGTCAAGACCGTGTCCGTCAAGCGCGAGGGAAAGCGCTGGTACGTCATCCTGACCGCCGAGCAGGCCGAGCCCGAGCCGCTGCCCGCGACCGGATCCGTGGTCGGCATCGACATGGGCATAGCCAACTTCCTCGCCGACTCGGGCGGCGAGTTCGTGCCCAACCCCCGACACGGCCGCAAGGCCGCCGCGAAGCTCGAAGCCGCACAGCAGGCCCTCGCCCGGTGCAAGCGGCGCAGCAATCGCCGCCGCAAGGCCGTCCGGAAGGTCGCCGACCTTCACCGCAAGGTCCGCCGTCAACGCCTCGACCACGCCCACAAGACGGCCCTCGACCTGGTCCGTTCACACGACCTGATCGCGCACGAAGACCTCAAGATCCGCAACATGGTCAAGGCCCCCGCACCGAAGCCCGACCCCGACCAGCCTGGCACCTTCCTGCCCAACGGCGCGGCGGCGAAGGCCGGGCTCAACCGATCGATCTCGGATGCCGGTTGGGGGGTGTTCCTGACGATCCTGCATGCCAAGGCTGAGAGCGCCGGACGGGAAGTGATCGCCGTGGACCCCCGCAACACCTCCCGGACCTGCCCCGGATGCGGGCACGTCGCAGCGGAGAACCGGCCCACACAGGAGACCTTCCACTGCGTTAGCTGCGGTCACTGCGCGCACGCTGACACGGTGGGAGCCATCAACGTTCTACGGGCCGGGCTGGTCCGTCGCGACGCCTGCCAGGGTTAGCGAGAAGCCCCCGGCCTCAGCCGGGGGAGGAGTCACGAACGCTTCCAGTGGACCTCGCCTCCAGCCGTCGCGCCCTGCTCGCCGATGCCACCGACCTCGGCCTCGGCGGCGCCGTCTCCCTCTCCGGACTCTCCGCCGCCCCCGCCGCCGCCTCCCCGCTGCTGTGGCAGCGGCCTGACGGCTGCGGCGCGCCGCGCGTCTGCGGGCTGCACCTGCAGTTCGGCTCGGACGCCTCGCGCGAGGTCGTGGTGTCCTGGCACATCACCGCCTCCGTCGACAACACCCGCGTGATGTGTGGACGGCGGACGGGACCGCGGGCGCGGCCGCGGGCAGGACGACCAGCGCTGATCCACCGGCGGCGGGGCGTCGGGCACGGTAGCGTTCATCCGCCCGACGCTCCCCCGGAGGCCCGATGACCGCACCGCACCGCACCCCGTCCGACCGCCGTACCGTGCCCGACCGCCGCGCGACGCCCGGCCGCCGTACCCCCTCCGACCGTCGCGCCGGGACGAACCGCCGCGCCGGGGAGGGCCGTTGAGCGGCCGCCGGCCGGCCGACTACAGCCGGCTCGCCGCCATCGGCCCGTACTTCGCCCTGGACACCTCCCCAGGCGGGCCGCCGCCGGGCTCCCGGCCGCTGCCCGAGTTGTTCGGCACCGGCCCGGACGCACCGCTGGCCGCCCGCGTCCGGGTGGTGGCGCAGCGCCTGGGCACCGCCGAGCCCCGGGTCGCGGCGTCGATCCTGCACCTCGGGCTGGCGGCCCGGTTCTGGTCGGTGGGGCTCGGGGCGGCCGCGCTGCTGGGGGTGGTGCCGACGCTGGAGCACGCCTGGGTGCGGGTCCCCGACCAGGGCCCGATCGACCTCTGGGCGCCACCGGAGGCCGAACCAATCGCCGATCCGGCCGCCGGATCGCTCGCCGACCGGCTCCACCGGGCCGTCCTGGTCGGGCAGTTGACGCCGCTGGCGGCAGCCGTCCGGGCGGCGGCCCCGCTGTCGGCGCGGCTGCTGGACGGCAACGCCGCCTCCGCGCTGGCCGGCTCGCTGCGGGTGCTGGAGGCGCACGCCCCGGGCCCGGCGCGGGACCTGGCCGCCGAGCTGCTGTCCCGCCCGCCGCTGGCGGGCACCGGCGCGCTGCGGATACTCCCGGGCGGCGGCGCGGTGTTCCGGCGGCGCAGCTGCTGCCTGTACTACCGGGTGGGGCCGGACGCCGGGGTCTGCGGGGACTGCTGCTTCACCCGGCCGCCGACGCCGGTGAAGCGGGTCGGCTGAGCCGAAGGGGCCCGCGCCCGGCCTGTCCGGAGCCGGGCGCGGGCCGCCGATCCCCACCCGGTGCCGATGCCCTGGCGCCGGGTGGGAGCACTCCCTGGACCGCGGCCTGGACCGCGGCCTGGACCGCGGCCTAGACCGCGACGGCCTCCTCCATCTCCTCCTCCGCCTCGACGGCGGTCTCCACCTCGCGGCGTCCGCGCCGCTCGTACAGCGCCGCGGCCGCGACCACGGCCCCGCCCAGCAGCAGCCAGACCACCAGGGTGGCGACGTGCCCGCCGAGGCCGGCGCCGCCGTCGAAGTACAGGATGCTGCGCGCGCCCTCCTGGAAGCCGGCGCCGGTCCAGAAGCCGTGCAGGGTGCCGAAGAACCCGTTCTGCAGCTCGGGCCGGTAGATGCCGCCGGAGGAGGTGAAGTTCAGCATCACGAACAGCACCATCATCCCGAGCGTGGTCCACCGCTTCAGGAAGCTGTGCAGGCCGATGCCGATCAGCACGATGCCCGCGGAGTAGAGCCAGCCGAGCGCCCACACGGCGGCGTGGGAGTGGTCGACGACGTGGAAGACCGGCCCGGCGGTGACGATCCCGATCACGCTGACCACCAGCGACACCGCCACGCCCACCAGCACGCGGACCCGCATCGCCAGCGCGGCCCCGGCGGCGCCGATCACCGCGACGCTGGCGTACGAGCCGATGCTCAGCGCGACCAGCAGGAAGAACAGGCCCTGGCCGGTCGGGTCGCCCTCGGCGAGCGGGGTGAGGTTGGTGACGTGCAGCGGCACGCCCTGCTTGTCCGTGACGGTGGTGAACACCGCCGTGGCGGCCACCACCGAGGTGTCCGAGTTGCCCTTGGCGACGAGCAGCTCCGGGCTCCTGGCGTCCGGCACGAAGGCGCCGACCAGCTCGCGGTCGCGCAGCTGCTGTTCGGCGGCGGCCCGGTCGGGCAGCGTCCGGACGTCGAGCGCGTCGCCCGCCTTGGCGCGGATCGCCTGGGCGAGGCCGTCCGCCTGCGGGGTGGTGCCGACCACCGCGACCTTGAGGTGGTGCGGCTCGGGCTGATGGAAGGCGCCCTGGTAGGCGAGCGCCATGCCGAGGCACATCAGCAGCGGGGTGATCAGGTGGACGGCGAGGTGCTTGAGCGAGTGCCCCAGGGTGGGCGCTGCGGCGGGGTTCCGGGGTGTGCTGCTCATGGCGGTCGTACCGTCCTCCGGTGCTCTCTCGAAACAAGGTGGCAAAACCAACCAATGAGGGTGGTAAATGCAACCATCTATGGATGTAGCTTACAACTATCCGGCACTGCGGGACAGCCCTCCCGCCCCGGCGCCCGTCAGCCCAGCTCGAACACCCCGTACGAGAACCCGTCCGCCCGCAGCTCGCCGTCCGCCACCCGCACCCCCTGCGCCTCCAGCGGCCGGACGGCTCCGCCGCCCTCCGGCAGCCGCACCGCGCCCGGCTCCCGGCGCGGGTTCACCGCCACCAGGTACCGCCCGTCCCGGGTGTACACCAGCGGGTACCCGGCGTGCCGGACGTCCACCGAGCCGGCGGAGCCCAGCCCCGGGTGCGCCCGGCGCAGCGCGATCAGGCGGCGAACGGTGTGCAGCAGCGAGGTCGGGTCGGCGCGCTGGGAGAGCACGTCCGGGCGGTGCGGGTCCGGGTCGACCGGCAGGTACAGCCGCTCGGCCGGGGCGGCGGAGAAGCCGGCGGTCGGGCCGGGCGCCCACTGCATCGGGGTGCGCGAGCCGGCCCGGTTGAAGCGCGGGCCGAGCACGCTGCCCTCGACGTCCGGCAGCCCGGGCAGGTAGCGCATGCCGATCTCGTCGCCGTAGTAGATCGCCGGCAGGGTCGGCCAGGTGAGCAGGAAGGCGAAGGCGGGGGCCAGTTGCTCGGCGGTGCGCGGGCCGGTGGCGAGCCGGGAGAAGTCGTGGTTGGCGGTGGGCAGCACGATCTGCCCGTCGCCGCTGGTGAGTTCGGCCGCCGAGCGCCAGGCGTCCAGGAAGGGCTGCGGGGTGCCGCGCCCCTCGGCCTCGAAGTAGCAGGCGTCCTGGCGCCAGAACTCCTCGACCGTCCCGCCGTTGTTGTTCCACAGCGAGCGCAGCGGCAGGCCGTGGTCGGCGCCGCCGAAGTGCAGGAAGAAGTCGGCGTGGAAGCCGGCGGCGACGGCGGCGGCCGGGTCGCCCCACTCGGCGAACAGCGCCGCCTCGGGGTGGGTGCGGTCCAGCCAGTCGCGGGTCTCGGTCCAGAGCTTGGCGGTCTCCGCCTTGTCCGGGTCGTCCTTGACCAGCGAGTACGCCATGTCGACCCGGAAGCCGGCCACGCCGAGGCCGAGCCAGTGCGCCATGATCCCGCGCAGCGCGGCCCGGTTGGCGCGCGGGCCCTCGGCGTCCACCGGCTGGCGCCAGGGCTCCTCCGAACTGCTGCGCGCGTAGCCGAAGTTGAGCGCGGGCTGGCAGTCGAAGAAGTTCGGCCGGTACCAGCCGGGGCGGGCACCGGGCGAGGCGACGAAGCCGTCCACCTGCCGGTCGGACCAGATGTACCGGTGGTCGGACGGGTCCTCGGCGGAGGCCAGGAACCAGGGGTGGCGGTCGGAGGTGTGGCCGGCGACGAGGTCCAGCAGCACCCGGATGCCCCGGCCGCGGGCGGCCTCGACCAGCGCGACCAGGCCTTCGGTGTCGCCGTAGCGCGGGGCGGCGGCGAGGTAGTCGGTGATGTCGTAGCCCGCGTCGCGGAACGGCGAGGCGAAGCAGGGGTTGAGCCAGACCGTGTCGACGCCGAGCCAGGCGAGGTGGTCCAGGTGCTCGGCGATGCCCGCGAAGTCGCCGATGCCGTCGCCGTCCGAGTCCGCGAAGCTCTGCGGGTAGATCTGGTAGAGGACGGCGTCGGCGAGCCAGTGGGGGCCGGGGCGGGTCGAGGTCATGGGGTGGGTCCTCCTGCCGGGTCCTGGGCCTGGGGGCTGAAGCTCGGGGCTGAGCCGGATGCCCCCGATTCTCGTCCAATCCCGCCCACCCCGACAGTCCGCCGCCCAAGCGACAGGCCCGCCTACTCCCGAACCGCGCAGGCCGCCGTGAACGCCCGGGCCCGCCGGGTGATCTCCGCCCAGTCCCCCGCCGCCACCGCCTCCGGCGGCACCACGTCCGTGCCCGCGCACACGGCGAGCGCGCCCTGCCGCAGGAACTCGGCCGCGTTGCCCGCGTTCACCCCGCCCGAGGCGACCAGCGGCACCTGCGGGTACGGGCCGCGCAGGTCCTTGAAGTAGCCGGGGCCGAAGGCCCGGGCGGGGAAGATCTTCACGGCGGCGGCCCCGAGGTCCACCGCGTGCGCCACCTCGGTCGGGGTGAGCGCCCCGAGCACCACCGGCACCCCGGCGGCCCGTGCCGCCCGCGCCACCTCGGGCCGGCAGCCGGGCGTGACCAGGAAGGACGCCCCGGCGGCGATCCCGCGCTCGGCCTGCTCGGCGGTGAGCACCGTCCCGACGCCGACCCGCCGGCCGGCCTGCGCGGCCCGCTCCAGATGGGTCGTCACATCCGGTGTGGTGAAGGTGAGTTCGGTGAAGCCGATGCCGCCTTCGGCGAGCGCGGCGCACAGCGCGGCGGCGTCCGGTATCCGGGGCGCACGGACCACCGCGATCACCGGCCCGGTACCGGCCCGCAGCTCGGCCCGGAAGTCGGCCGAAGTCCCCTGCTCGGACGGCGCATTGACGGGCGGCGCATTGACAGGCGACGAACGGACAGGCGACGAACGGACAGGCGGAGCGTTCACAGGGCCATGACCCCTCGGTCGGTGCGGCGCAGGGCGCGCCCCGGGCGGGCGCCCGTGGTGCGGCCCTGCCGGACGACGGCGATGCCGTTGACGTACACGTACGCGATGCCCTCGGCGGGCAGCCGGGGGTGTTCGAAGGTCGCGGCGTCCCGGACCAGGTCCGGGTCGAAGAGCACCAGGTCCGCGTGGTGCCCGGGGGCGATCCGGCCGCGCCCGTGCAGCCCCAGCCGGGCGGCCGGGCGGCCGGTCATCCGGGCGACCGCCTCCTCCAGCGTCAGCACGCCCGACTCCCGGCTGTAGCGGCCGAGGTAGCGGGGGAAGGTGCCCCAGGCGCGCGGGTGCGGGCGGGCACCGACGAGCAGGCCGTCGCTGCCCGCGGTGTGCGCGGGGTGCCGCATGATCGCGCGGACGTTCTCCTCGTGCCCGACGTGCTGCAGGATCGTGGTGGCCAACTCGTCCCGGACCAGCAGGTCGAGGAAGACCTCGGTGCCGCCGCGCCCCTGCTCGGCGGCGAGTTCGGCGACGGTCCGACCGACCGCGCCCGCCAGCTCCGCCGAACCCACCCCGGACACCTGGACGGTGGCCCAGTCGGCGACGACGCCGTGGCAGCCGTCGCTGCCCCGCTCCTCCATCGCGTACCGGATCCGCTCGCGCACCGCCGGGTCGGCGAGCCGGGCCAGGGTCGCCGCCGGCCCGCCCTCGCCCGCCCAACTGGGCAGCAGGGCGGCCAGGGTGGTGGAGCCGGGCAGGTACGGGTAGCTGTCCAGGGTGAGGTCGACGCCCTCGGCGAGCGCCGCGTCGACCAGCGCCAGCAGCTCTCCGGCCCGGCCCCGGTTGACACCGAAGTTCATCGTGGCGTGGGTCAGGTGCAGCCCGCAGCCGGACCGCCGGGCGATCTCCACCATCTCCGCGTAGCCGGCCAACGCGCCCTCGCCGTACGAGCGCTGGTGCGGCGCGTGGAAGCCCCCGTAGGCCGCGACGACGGTGCACAGGTCGACCAGTTCGGCGGTGTCCGCGTACATCCCCGGCGTGTAGCTGAGGCCGCTGGACATGCCGACCGCGCCGTCCAGCAGCCCCTGCGCCAAGTGCTGGCGCATCCGGTCGAGTTCGGCCGGGCTCGGCGCCCGGTCGGCCCAGCCCATGGCGAGCATCCGCAGCGTTCCGTGCGGGACGAGGTAGCAGGCGTTGACGGCCGGCCCGGTGCGGTCGAGCCGGTCCAGGTAGCCGGCGACCCCGCGCCAGTCCCAGTCGAAGCCCGCCGGATCGCCGTTCCAGCCCGCCAGTTGACGGCGCAGCGCGGGCAGCGTGGTGTCGTCCACCGGGGCGTACGAGAGGCCGTCCTGGCCGAGCACCTCGCAGGTGACGCCCTGGGTGACCTTGGCCGGGTGCTCGGGTTCGAGGAGCAGTGCGAGGTCGGAGTGGGCGTGCATGTCGATGAACCCGGGGGCGAGGACGAGCCCGTCCGCGTCCACCACGGACGGCCCGCCCAGCCCCGACCCGATCTCGGCGATCAGGCCGCCCGCGATCCGCACGTCGGCCCGGCGGCGCGGCGCCCCGGTGCCGTCGACGACCGTCGCGCCCTTGAAGACGGTGTCCTCCCCGACACCCGCGCCGATTCTCTCCCCGTCCGCCATCAGAAGAACGTCCTGACCAGGCCGGTGACCTTCGGCTCGGCGGCGTCGGCGCTGTCCAGCACCGGGATCGCCGTCCACTTGTCGAAGGCCGTGCACGGGTGCGAGACGCCGAGCCGCAGCACCGCGCCGACCGGCGCGAGGTCGCCGGCGTCGCGCAGGAAGGCGTGCTGGTCGTTGAGGGCGGTGATCCGGGCCGTCGTCCCGGTCAACTCGGCTCCGCCGCGCACCTGTTGCGGTTCGGGCAGGCCCTCGTCGAAGGGCAGGTCGCGCTTGCCGGCGTCCAGCAGCGCGAGTTGCGGTTCGGGCCGGGAGGCCACCCGGGCCCAGCCGTGCAGCGCGCTGCGCAGCGGCGCCCGTCCGGTGCCGCGGGCGAACGGCGAGACGCCGCGGTAGAAGCCGTCGTCGTGGGCGAGGTAGGCGCCGGAGCGGAGCACCACCAGGGCCTCCGGCAGGCCGGCCGTCTCCTCGACGACCAGGTCGAAGTAGGCGCTGCCGCCGGCGGTGACGACCGGTGGCGCGTCGTCGGGGTAGGCGCGGGCGAGCCGGCCGTGGAGTTCGCCGAGGGACGTGAGGTAGCCGCGGACGGCGGCGAGCGCGTCCGGTTCGGCGTCGTGGGCGAGCGCGCCCTCGTAGCCGCCGACGCCCGCGAGCCGCAGGGTGGGGGCGCGCAGGACGGCGGCGGCGATCTCGACGGCCGCGTCGACGCCCCGGGCGCCGGTCCGCCCGCCGGGGCCGCCGAGTTCGACCAGCACCTCGACCGGCCGTTCGGCGCCGGCGGCGCGCAGCGCCTCGTCCATCAGCCGCACGCTCTCGGTGGAGTCGACCCAGGAGACGAAGGCGAAGGCCGGGTCGGCGGCGAGTTCGGCGGCGAGCCAGGCCAGCCCGGCCGGGTCGAGCAGGGTGTTGGCGAGCAGGATGCGCCGCACCCCGAAGGCCCGGGCGACGCGCACCTGCGGGAGGTTGGCGAGGGTGATGCCGTGGGCGCCGGCGGCCAGTTGGGCCTGCCAGAGGGCAGGGGCCATGGTGGTCTTGCCGTGCGGGGCGAGCGCGACGCCGGCGGAGGCGCACCAGTCGGCCATGGTGCGCAGGTTGTGGTCGAGGGCGGCGGCGTCGAGGGTGAGCAGCGGGGTGCCGAGGTCGCCGAGGGTCGGCCCGGTGGCGAGCCAGTCCCGGACGGTGTGCCCCCAGGACTGCGGCGGAGCGGCCTTGAACCGCCAGTCCAGGGTCTCGTCGGCGAGGGCGGCCACCGCACCCTCGGCGATGCCGGGTCCGGGGACGCTCCTTGCGAAAGTCTGCTCCACCGTCTTCTCTCCCTCGTGCGTGTTGCAACATGTGCAACGCTGGTTGCACATGCTGGCATCATGGTTCTAGCATCGGCGCCGGATCACGGTCAACGGACCGTGCACCGGCTCACCGACCGGCACGTGACGCGCCGACGCCGGTCGGTCCTTGATCAACGCCTCGACCGGCGCGGGAGGTTCAGCCGGTCCCGGCGCCGAAGCGCCGCAGACGAGGAGCCCCGCAGATGCCGAGCCACGACACCCCCGCCCCGCCCCGCCCCGGCCCTCCCCCGGCCGCGGTGTGCGTGGGCGAGTCGATGGCCGTCCTGCTCCCCGACCGCCCCGGCCCGCTGGAGGCCGTGGAGACCTTCCGGCTGTCCGTGGGCGGCGCCGAGTCCAACGTGGCCGGCGCACTGGCCGCCCTCGGCGTGCCCGCCGCCTGGATCAGCCGCGTCGGCGACGACGGCTTCGGCCGCCGCCTGCTCGCCGAACTGGCCGCCCGCGGCGTCGACGTCTCCGCCGTCTCCGTCGACCCGCACCGCCCGACCGGCCTCTACCTCAAGGAGGTCGGCGGCGCCACCGGCCACCGCCACGACCTCGGCCCCGGCCGCAGCCGCCTGCACTACCACCGCCGCGGCTCCGCCGCCGCCGCGCTCTCCCCCGCCCTGCTCGCCGACCCGGCCACCGCCCGACTGCTCGCCGGGGCCAGGCTGCTGCACCTCTCGGGCATCACCGCCGCCCTCTCCGACGACTGCCTGGCCCTGCTGCGCGCCCTGCTCGCCGAGCGCCGGCCCGGACGGCTGGTCAGCTTCGACCTCAACTGGCGCCCGGCGCTGTGGCGCGACCGCGACCCGGCCGTGCTGCCGCCGCTGCTGGACGCCGCCGACGTCCTGCTGCTCGGCGCCGACGAGGCGCGGGACGCCTTCGGCACCGGCGACCCCGCCACCCTGCGCCGCCGTTTCCCCACCCCCGCGACCGTCGTCGTCAAGGACGCCGCCCGCCAGGTCACCGCCCTGGACCGGGACGGCACGGCGGTCACCGAACCCGCCCTCGCCGTCGACGTGGTCGAGGCCACCGGCGCGGGCGACGCCTTCGCCGCCGGCTACCTGGCCGGCACCCTCCGCGGCCTCGACCAGCGCGGACGGCTACGGCTCGGCCACCTCAGCGCTGCCTGCGCCCTGACCGCCCCCGGCGACCAGGCCGAGCTGCCGCCCGCCCCCGTCGCGGCCGCCCTGCTCGCCGCCTCCGCCGCGGACTGGGCCGCCACCCGCGTCACCGCCGACGGCATCACCTCCCCCGCCCTACCCGACGCCGAACACTCCCCGCGCCCGGGCACAATGAGCGGCATCCCCGACCCCCGGAGCCGAGCCCGATGAGCCAGACCGTCACCCGCGCCCTGCGCATCCTCGCCCAACTCGGGGAGGGCGAGCGCTCCCTCGACCAGCTCGCCGAGGTGCTCGGCGTCCACAAGACGACCGTGCTGCGCCTGCTCCAGAGCCTGGAGGAGGAACGGTTCGTCTACCGCGACGCCGCCTACCGCTACCACCTGGGCGCCGGCCTGTTCGCCCTCTCCGGCCTCGCCCTGGAGCAGCGCGGCATCCGCCGCATCGCCGCCCCGCACCTGGCCGAACTCAACGCCGCCACCGGCCAGACCGTCCACCTGGCCGCGTACGAGGGCGGCGAGGTCGTCTACATCGACAAGTTCGACTCCCGCCACCCGGTCAGGATGTACTCCCGGATCGGCCTGCGCGCCGCCCTGCACAGCGCCGCCGTCTCCAAGGTCCTGCTCGCCGACCTGCCACTGCCCGAACGCCGCCGGGTGGTGGCCGGCATCGACTTCACCCCCCACACCCCGCGCACCCTCACCACCCCCGAGGCGCTGCTCACCGAGCTGGAGCAGGTCGCCGCCCAGGGCTGGGCGCAGGACCACGCCGAGCACGAGGCGTTCATCAACTGCGTGGCCGCCCCGATCCGCGACGCCACCGGACGGGTCGTCGCCGCGGCCTCCCTCTCCGTGCCGGACGTCGTCCTCCCGTACGAGCAGGTGCTGGATCTGCTTCCCCAGTTGCTCGCCACCACCCGCGCCGTCTCCGCCGACTGCGGCCGCCCCGACCAGACCTGACGCACCATCACTTCACGAAGCAGCCAAGGAGCCCCATGTCCGACAAGGTCGAGATCCGCACCGACGGCGCCCCCGCCCCGGCCTGGATGTTCTCCCAGGGCGTCCGCAAGGGCCCGATCCTCCAGGTCTCCGGCCAGGGCCCGCAGGACCCGGCCACCGGCGAGTACCTCCACCCCGGCGACGTGAAGGCGCAGACCCGCCGCACCCTGGAGAACGTCAAGGCCATCGTCGAGGCCGGCGGCGCGACCATCGAGGACGTGGTGATGTTCCGCGTCTACCTCACCAAGCGCGCCGACTTCCCCCTGATGAACGAGGTCTACGCCGCGTTCATCGACGAGAACATCGAGCCCGGCGGCGTGAAGCCCTGCCGCACCACCGTCTTCGTCGAACTCCCCCAGGAGCCCATGCTGGTCGAGATCGACGCCCAGGCCGTCATCTCCTGAGCCCACCCGATCTCCCGCCCCCACCCGATCTCCCGACCCCACCCCCGAAGGGCCCGGGCGCACACGCCGCCCGGGCCCTTCGGCGCGCCCCCACACCCACTTGCCACACCCCCACGCGGACATTAGGTTAGGCTCACCTAACTTACTGGAGGTCCGCCATGACCCTGCCCGCCGGCGACGCCGAGGCGCCCGAGCCCACCACCGCCGAACGGGCCCTCAGCCTGCTCGACACGGCCTCCTCGCTCACCGTCCGCGCCCTCGGCGAGCAGCACGACCTGGACACCCCGATCAGCGTGCACGGCTCCCGCCTGCGGCTGTGGGCCCCGCTGGACGCCCCGCTCACCTCGGCCGCCGCCCGGGCCACCGGCGGCCTCGCCGTCGTCCTGGACGTCACCGACGTCGCCCCGGTCGCCGTCCGCGACCGCATCCGCGCCCGCCTCACCCTGGCCGGGCGACTGCACCTGGCCCACCTCGCCGACAACGGCCTCGGCGTCCACCTGCGCGTCGACGTCGCCCACGCCGTCCTCGCCACCCCGTACGGCACCGGCGCGCTCACCGCCGCCGACCTCGCCCTCGCCGCCCCCGACCCGCTGGCCCGCCACGAGGCCGCGCTGCTCACCCACTTCGCCGACGAGCACCCCGACGCCCTCACCGTCCTCACCCGCCTGCTCGACCCGGCCCTGCTCGCCCGCCACCCCGAGGTCCGCCCGTTCGCCCTGGACCGCCACGGCCTGGTGCTGCGCCTGGACCACCCGGACGGCCACCGCGACGTCCGCCTGGTCTTCCCCCAACCCGCCCGCGACACCGAGGACTTCGGCCACCGGATGCACGAGCTGCTCACCGCGGCCGAGTACGGCCTGCCGACCCGCCACCGGTAGTCACCGCTCGACGGCGTCCTCCAGCACGATCCGCCCCAGCCGCGCGTACAGCTCCGGCCGCCGCCACCGCACCGCGAGCGCCAGCCCGATCCCGCCCAGGAACACCCCGACCACCAGGTACGGGATCAGCCGGAACAGCAGGGTGCCCGCCGCGACCCCGGCCGCCGCGCCCCGGTTGAGCACCAGCAGCACCAGCGCCACCCCGAGCACCTTCGCCGTCAGGTGCAGGTCGAACCAGGCCGTCACCCCGATCGCCGCCAGCCCGAACAGCGCGTACCAGCCCCAGCCGAGCTCCACCCCCAGCTGAGCACGCACCAGCCCGCGCAGCGCGTAGGCGAAGAAGCCGAGCACCGAGGCCTCGAACACGATGTACGCCAGCACCGCGAGCAGCCCGGAGGCCATCCCGACGACCCGGCCGAGCCCGTGCGAGACGTAGCCGTAGAACGCGCCGGCGGCCGTGATGTGCCGGGCCATCGCCACGTACCCGACCGAGAACACGGTGAGCACCGCGGTCGCCACGACGTACGCGGCGGGCGCGCCGACCCCGTTGCCCTGCCCGACGACGATCGGCAGGTTCCCCGTCATCGCGGTGATCGGGGCGGCCGTGGCGACGGCCATGAACACCACGCCCGGCAGGCCGACCGAATCGGCCTTCAACCGGTCGATCCCGCGTGCCCCGCCGACCGCGCCCGACCCGCCGACCGCGTCCATACCCCGTACGGCCATCCGGCCTCCTCGTCCGCCCGGCCCGCCCGCCCGCCGGACCGGGCCGGGCACTGACGACCGACAGCATCGGCGCGCCGCCGAACGCCTCGCAAGCCGCGCCGCACCGAAGTTGACGCCGCGTTCGAGAGCCGGCCGGCCCCGCGAACGCGAAAGCGGCCGGCCCGGCCACGCGAGGAAAGTCTCGCGAGGCCGGGCCGGCCTGGGCGTGTCCCGCGCCCATGTCCACCGGTGCAGCGGTCATCCGGTCGAGCGGTCACCCGACATGACCATCCCGGAGGGCCGATTCGCCCCGCACCGGCGGTGGTTCCTGAACCCGGAGGGGTTACAGCGCGACGCCGTGCGCCCGCAGGTAGGCGACCGGGTCGATGTCCGAGCCGTACTCCGGACCGGTGCGGATCTCGAAGTGCAGGTGCGGGCCGGTCACGTTGCCGGTCGCACCGGACAGGCCGAGCTGCTGGCCGACGGTGACGGTCTGACCGATCTTCACGCCGATGACGGACAGGTGCGCGTACTGCGCGTAGTGGCCGTCGGCGAGCTTGATCTCGACCTCGTTGCCGTAGGCGCCGCCGTTGCCGGCCTTGACCACGACACCGTTGGCGACCGCGCGCAGCGGGGTGCCGGTGGAGGCGACGAAGTCCTGGCCGGTGTGGTGGCCGGAGGCCCACATCGAGCCGGCGACGCCGTAGGCCTCGCCGAGCACCGGGTTGGCCAGCGGCGCGACAAAGCCGGAGGTGGCGGCGACCGGGGCGGCGGTGACGGCCTGCGCCGGGGCGGCGACCTGAGCCTGGGTCTGCAGCTGGGCGCCCGGCTTGGCGTTCTCGGTGGTGACCTGGAGGTCGCCCTGCGGCGCGGCGGCGGGCTTCTGGGCCGGCGCGGCCGGCTTCTCGGCCGGAGCGGCCGGGGCAGCGGGAGCGGCCGGGGCGGCCGGAGCGGCCGGAGCCGCGGCGTGGCCGGCGACGACGAGCTGCTGGCCCGGGAAGATCAGGTTCGGGTTGGCACCGACGACCGCGTGGTTGCGCTCGTACAGCGCCTGCCAGCCGCCCTGGACGTGCTTGGCGTCGGCGATCTTCGACAGGGTGTCACCGCTGACGACCCGGTAGCTCTCGTCCGCGGAGGCGGAAGCGGCGGCCGGGGCGGCCGGCTTGGCGTCAGCGACGGCGGCAGCGGCAGCAGCCGGGGCGGTGTGCGCGGTGTGGGCCTGGGCGCTCACCACGGTGACCAGCGGGAGGGCGAAGGAGACCCCGGTGACCGCGGTGGCGATGCCGATCCGGGCGGCGCGGGGCAGGGTGATACGACGAGCCTGAGCAGGCATGGAAGTTTCCTCTCCGACGCCTGCGAGGTGAGCTGTCGGGTTCGGGCTGGAGTTGCCCGGCCACAAGTGCGGCTTCACCCCAAGCCGGTCCTGGCCGTCCGCGCGTCGAACACGCGGACACCGGTCCGGCGACTTACCTGTGGGTCCCCCGCTCCTGCCGTACAGAGTTCAGTGCGAGCCACCGGGCAGCGGCAGGACTCGGCGTTCCACCCGGCGGATCCGTCCGGGCTGGCCGGTCGGTCGCTGAACTAAAACCCATCCGTTCGGGTGAAGCAATGTCGATCTCCCGAACGGCGGGCGGCCGCCTCGCCCGCGGTGACCCTCCGCATGACTCACCACACCGTGCGTGCACAATCCATTCACCGGGCGCCACTGATCCACGACCCTGCGCCGAACTCGTCCACGCACCGCAGGCGCGCGACCACCCGCCGTCGCCGTCGACACACCTCCCGGTGACCCTTGTCACGCACGCCCCCCGGGGCGCAGGATCGGGCCGTGGCCACCTCCGAGGCCGGCACCCTGCGCCTGGGCACCGCGCAGGGTCGCTGGGTACTACTGGCGACGGTGCTCGGCTCCAGCATGGCGATGCTCGACGGCACGGTCGTCAACGTCGCGCTGCCGCGGATCGGCGCCGACCTCGGCGCCTCCCTGGCGTCCCTGCAGTGGACGCTCAACTCCTATCTCCTCACCCTCGCCGGGCTGATCCTGCTCGGCGGCGCGCTCGGCGACCGGTACGGCCGGCGCCGGGTGTTCCTGCTCGGCGTGGTCTGGTTCGCCGCCGCCTCCGCGGCCTGCGCCGCCGCGCCGAACATCGAGGTGCTGATCGCCGCCCGCGCCGTCCAGGGCATCGGTGGCGCCCTGCTCACCCCCGGCTCGCTCGCCATGCTCCAGGCCGTCTTCCACCCGGACGACCGCTCGCCGGCGGTCGGCCTGTGGTCCGGCCTGGGCGGGGTGTCGGCCGCGGTCGGCCCGTTCCTCGGCGGCTGGCTGGTGGACGGCCCCGGCTGGCGCTGGATCTTCCTGCTGAACCTGCCGCTGGCCGCCGCCGTGATCGCCGTCACCTCCCGGTACGTGCCGGAGAGCCGGGACGAGAGCGCGAGCGGCCGCTTCGACGTGCCCGGCGCGCTGCTGGCCGCGTTCTCCCTCGGCGCGATCACCTTCGCGCTGACGGCCGCCGGGGAGGGCCTGTCCCCGGCCGTCTGGATCTCCGGCGCGCTCGGCCTCGTGCTCGGCGCGGCCTTCCTGGCCGTCGAGCGCCGCACGCCCGACCCGATGCTGCCGCTCGGCCTGTTCTCCTCCCGGCTGTTCACCGCGGTGAACCTCGTCACCCTCTGCGTCTACGCCGCCTTCAGCGGGGTGTTCTTCCTGCTGGTGGTGCAGCTGCAGATCGTCTCCGGCTTCTCCCCGCTGGTCTCCGGCTTCGCACTGGTGCCGATCACCGTGCTGATGCTGCTGTTCTCGGCCCGCGCCGGGCGCCTCGGCAAGCGGATCGGCCCGCGCCTGCCGCTGACCTTCGGCCCGCTGCTCTGCGCCGCCGGGGTGCTGCTGATGCTGCGCACCGGCCCGCACTCCTCCTACTGGCTGGACGTCCTGCCCGCCGTCACCGTGATGGGCTCCGGCATGACGCTGCTGGTCGCCCCGCTGACGGCGACGGTGCTGGCCGCCGTGGAGGTGCGGCACGCGGGCATCGCCAGCGGCGTCAACAACGCCGCCGCCCGCGCGGCCGGCCTGCTCGCGGTGGCCGCCCTCCCGGCGCTGGCCGGGCTGAGCGGCGACGCCTACCGGGTGCCGTCCTCGGTGAACTCCGCCTTCCGCACCGCGATGCTGATCTGCGCGGGCCTGCTGGCCACCGGCGGCCTGATCGCCTTCGCGACCGTGCGCGGCAACGTCCTGGCCCCCGAGGACGAGGAGCACCCGGTGGCCGAGCCGAACTGCGAGTGGCCCTGCGGCACCACCACCCCGCCGCTCGATCCCGGCCGCGCCCGGACGCCGGAGGGCCCCGCCACCGGAACGGCGGCAGGGCCCTCGTCGACCAGCTGACGAACCGTCAGGGGCCGTCCTGATCAGAGGATGTCGGCCGGCGCGTACTTGGCGGCCGCCGGGTACGCGGCCGCGACGGCCTCCACCTGGCGGACGATCTCGGCGACCTGCGCCCCGGCCGCGCCCGTGAAGGACAGCTTGTCGGCCAGCAGCGCGTCCAGCGCGGCCCGGTCCAGCGGGATCCGCTCGTCGGCGGCGAGCCGGTCCAGCAGCTCGTTCTCCCGCGCGCCGGCCCGCATCGCCAGCGCGGAGGCGACGGCGTGCTCCTTGATGACCTCGTGGCCGGTCTCCCGGCCGACGCCCGCGCGCACCGCGCCCATCAGCACCTTGGTGGTGGCCAGGAACGGCAGGTAGCGGTCCAGCTCCGTCTCGATCACGGCGGGGAAGGCGCCGAACTCGTCGAGGACGGTCAGGAAGGTCTCCAGCAGGCCGTCGAAGGCGAAGAAGGCGTCCGGCAGCGCGACCCGGCGCACCACGGAGCAGGAGACGTCGCCCTCGTTCCACTGGTCGCCGGCCAGCTCGCCGGTCATCGAGGCGTAGCCGCGCAGGATGACGGCCAGGCCGTTGACGCGCTCGCAGGAGCGGGTGTTCATCTTGTGCGGCATCGCGGAGGAGCCGACCTGGCCCTCCTTGAAGCCCTCCGTGACCAGCTCGTGGCCGGCCATCAGGCGGATGGTCTTGGCCAGGCTGGACGGCGCGGCGGCCAGCTGGACGAGGGCGGTCAGCACCTCGAAGTCCAGCGAGCGCGGGTAGACCTGGCCGACGCTGGTGAGCACGTTCTCGAAGCCGAGGTGCGCGGCGACCCGGCGCTCCAGCTCGGCGAGCTTCTCGGTGTCCCCGCCGAGCAGGTCCAGCATGTCCTGCGCGGTGCCGACCGGGCCCTTGATCCCGCGCAGCGGGTAGCGGGCGATCAGCTCCTCCAGGCGGCGGAAGGCGACCAGCAGCTCGTCGGCGATCGACGCGAAGCGCTTGCCCAGGGTGGTCGCCTGCGCGGCCACGTTGTGCGAGCGGCCGGCCATGACCAGCTCGGAGTGCTGGGCGGCCAGGTCGGCCAGGCGCACCAGGACGGCGACCGTGCGGTCCCGGACGTGCTCGAGGGACTGGCGGATCTGCAGCTGCTCGACGTTCTCGGTCAGATCCCGGGAGGTCATGCCCTTGTGGATCTGCTCGTGGCCGGCGAGCTCGCTGAACTCCTCGATCCGGGCCTTCACGTCGTGGCGGGTGATCCGCTCACGGGCGGCGATCGAGCCGAGGTCGACCTGGTCGACGACCCGCTCGTAGTCGGCGACGGCGGTCGCCGGCACCTCGACGCCGAGGTCCTGCTGGGCCTTCAGGACGGCGAGCCACAGGTGGCGCTCGAGGACCACCTTGTGCTCGGGGGACCACAGCTGGGCCAGGGTCGCCGAGGCGTACCGGGAGGCCAGGACATTGGGGATCTGGGGCTTCGCGCTCACGCTTCGCAAGCCTAACAGCCGAGGTCACGCCCGGTGCAGGCGCCAGGACGCTACGCCCGTAGAGCCATGGCGCCACTGCCTCGGCGCTCCTGCGTCGCCCGCGTCGGCGCTCCTACGTTGCCCGCGTCGGCGCTACTGCGCGCCGCCCGAGCGGCCGACCAGCACCGGCAGCACCTGCGCGCAGATCGAGTGCAGCGCGATCCGCTGCTCGTCGGTCATCTCCTCGAAGGCCTGGTGGGTGCGCGCCATCTCGGCACGGATGCGGCCCAGGATCTCCCGCCCCTCGGCCGTGATCACCACGATCTTGACCCGGCGGTCACCCGCGGCGGCCTCCCGGTGGGCGAGGCCCAGGGACTCCAGCCGGTCGACGATCCCGGTGACGTTCGAGGCGTCGCAGCCCAGCCGCCCGGCCAGCGCCCGCATCGGCACCGGCTCCTGCACCGCCCCCAGCGCCTTGGCCTGCGAGGAGGAGAGCCCGTGCCGGGCCGCGGCCGCCGCGAAGTCGTGGAAGTAGGCGGCGCCGACGGCGGCCAGCACCTCCATCAGCTCGGCGTTGGTCGGGACGGTCGTCGTCGCTGTCGAACCCATGGGGCCAGGGTACGGCGAACTGCTTCAGTAACTCAAGATTTGACCACGGCAACCGTCCGCGCGCCGCCGACACCGAGAGTCATTAGAGCACCAGCTGCTCGAACAACCGGCGCAGCTCCGCGTCCGGGTCCGCGGTCAGCCCGGTGTGCACCGGCCCCGGCTGGACGATCGCGCTGCGCGGCGCCGTCAGCCAGCGGAACCGCTGCCCGGGGTTGTCCCCCGCGGCCGGTCCGGCCGCGGGGCCGCCCTGGCAGACCGCCTCGATCCCCTGCAGCGCCCGCCGCACGCCCTGCACGTCCACCACCGGGTCCAGCGCCAGCAGCCGCCCCTGGTCCAGGTGGGTGCGCGCGGCCAGGTGGCCGCTCTGCCGGCAGTACAGCAGCACCCCGACGTTGACGCACTCGCCGCGCTCGACCCGCGGCACCGCGCGGACCACCGCGTACTCGTAGTCGTACCGCTCGATCACCGCCGGCAGCGCGCCGGACGACGACGGAACGGACAGCGGCTCGGTCATGCGGGTACCTCCGGCAGCCAGTCGCGCGGACCGGCCAGTCGCTCGGTCAACTGGTCGCGGTACGCGGCCCGGACGTCCTCCGGCGAGTCGAAGCCGGGCTCGTCCGCCAGCCAGACCTCCGGGATCTGCGCCACCGCGTCGGCCACCGCCGCCTCCGCGAGCGGCGCCAACTCCCGGTCCGCGCCCGCGAGATCGGGCCGGTGGTGGAGCAGCGCGTGGTCGGCGGCGTCGTAGCGGCGGCGCGCCCAGGCGGCGGCGCCGGCCCAGTTGTGGTGGAAGATGAGGCTCGCGCCGTGGTCGATCAGCCGCAGCCCGCCGGTCGCCACCAGCAGGTTGGGGTTGCGCCAGGAGCGGTCGACGTTGCCGATGAGCGCGTCGAACCAGAGCACCCGCCCGGCGAGTTCGGGGTCCACCTCGAAGCAGAGCGGGTCGAAGTTGAGCGCGCCGGAGACGAAGGACATCCCCAGGTTGGTCCCGCCGCTGGCCCGCATCTGGTCCTGGATCTGGTGGTCCGGTTCGCTGCGGGCGAGCACCGGGTCGAGGTCGACGGTCACCAGTTCCGGCACCGGCAGTCCGAGCCGCCGGCCCAGTTCCCCGGCGAGCACCTCGGCCACCAGCGCCTTGCGGCCCTGTGCGGCGCCGACCCATTTCAGCGCGTAGAGCCGCCGGTCGTCGGCCTCGACCAGGCCCGGCATCGAGCCGCCTTCTCGCAGTGGCGTCACGTAGCGGATCGCCGTCACCTCGGGGAGCACGGCGGACAGCTTATCCGGCCCGCCGCACCGTCCTCCTTCCTCCGCCCCGCCGTCCTCCCTCCTCCGCCCCGCCCCGGTGGCAGCCCCCGGTGCTCCGTGCGAGTGTGGCGGGCAGTAACAGGGGACCTTCACGGTACGACCCGCACGGCAAAGGGATGAGCGATGGAACGACCTCGGATCCTGATCGTGGGCGGCGGCTTCGCCGGCCTGGAGTGCGCCCGCCGCCTGGAGCGCAAGCTCGCGCCCTCCGAGGCCGAGATCTCGCTGGTCACACCGTTCAGCTATCAGCTCTACCTGCCGCTGCTGCCGCACGTCGCCGCCGGCGTGCTCACCCCGCAGTCGGTGGCGGTCTCGCTGCGCCGCTCGCTGCGGCGCACCCACATCGTCCCCGGCGGGGCGATCGGTGTGGACCCGGCTTCCAAGGTGTGCGTCGTGCGCAAGATCACCGATGAGGTGGTCGCCCAGAAGTACGACTACCTGGTGCTCGCGCCCGGCAGTGTCACCCGCACCTTCGACATCCCGGGCCTGACCGACTACGCCCGGGGCATGAAGACGCTCGCCGAGGCGGCCTACGTCCGCGACCACGTGATCGCCCAACTCGACCTCGCCTCGGCCACCCTGGACCAGAGGGAACGGGAGTCGCGGCTGCAGTTCGTGGTGGTCGGCGGCGGCTACGCGGGCACCGAGACGGCCGCCTGCCTGCAGCGCCTGACCACCGCCGCCGCCCGCCGCTACCCGCGGCTGGACGCCCGGCAGATCAAGTGGCACCTGATCGACATCGCGCCGAAGCTGATGCCCGAGCTCGGCGACCCGCTCGGCGAGGCCGCGCTGGAGATTCTGCGCGGCCGCGGCATCGAGGTGTCGCTCGGCGTCTCGGTGGCCGAAGTCGGCGCCGAGTCCGTCAAGTTCACGGACGGCCGGGTGCTGCCGTGCCGCACGCTGATCTGGACGGCGGGGGTGGCCGCGAGCCCGCTGATCGCCACCCTGGACGCGGAGACGGTGCGCGGGCGCATCGCGGTGACGGCCGAGATGCGGGTGCCGCAGTTCGAGGGCGTGTTCGCGTTGGGTGACGCGGCCGCCGTCCCGGACCTCGCCAAGGGCGACGGCGCGGTCTGCCCGCCGACCGCCCAGCACTCCGCCCGGCAGGGCCGCGCGGTGGCCGACAACGTGATCGCCGCGCTCCACAACCAGCCCCTGGAGCCGTACTACCACAAGGACTTGGGCCTGGTGGTCGACCTCGGCGGCAAGGACGCGGTGTCCAAGCCGGTCGGCGTCGAGCTGCGCGGGGTGCCGGCCCAGCTGGTGGCGCGCGGCTACCACCTGATGGCGATGCGCACCAACGCCGCGAAGTTCCGGGTCGGCGCGAACTGGCTGCTGAACGCGACCGCCGGGGACGACTTCGTCCGCACCGGCTTCCTGGCCCGCCAGCCCGCCCGGCTGCAGGACTTCGAGTACACCGACGCCTATCTGACGCGCGATCAGGTCAGGTCGCACGCCCAGGCGTTGCTCGCCAAGGGCTGACCGGCGTGCCGCCGCTCCCCGCCCGACCGACCGGGCGGGGAGCGGCGGCACGCACGGGGAGCGGCGGCGCAGCGGGTCAGCGCGCGGTCAGGTACATCCCGCTCGCGTCTCGCCCGGCCGTGTTGCGGCAGGCGTAGTTGCCGCTGGGCTTCGCCCACAGCAGGGTCAGGCAACTGCCGAGCGCCTGCTGCCCGTAGTAGTTCGGGTGCATCGACTCCTGCAGCGCGCCCTGGGTGGTGTTCAGCCCGCCGTCCAGGAACCGCGCCCACTCGCCGGTGGTCGCGGACGGCGGCGTGCTCGCGGTCGGCTGCTGCGCCGAGGTGGAGCAGACCTCGTGGCCCTGCAGCAGGTTGGACAGGTCCAGGAACTGCACGCCCTTGCCGGCGGCGACCCCGGCGAGCGCGGTGGAGATCTGCGGCACCATGGAGTCGCGGGCCCAGTCGGCGTCGCCGTTCCAGAACGGGCAGCCGCCGGTGTCCGACCGGCTCCAGCCGCTCTCGGGGTAGCGCATCTCGGCGCTGCGCGGGATCGGCGAGGGGTAGGACTGCAGCACCAGGCGGTAGTCCCCTTGCGCGTAGCCCGCGTTCGCCATCACCGCTCTGATCTCGTCGATGGCCTTGCCGACCCCCGCCATCGCGGCGGGCATCTTCGCGTCGATCGCCGACTGCTGCGAGCCGTGGCAGTAGCTGTACCAGACCAGGTAGTCCTGCACGCAGGTGGAGATGACGTCGGAGAAGCCGAGGTCGTTGCCCCCGATGGACAGGGTGATCAGCTTGACGTTGTTCTGCGCTGCCACGGTGGCGAGTTGGTCGGCCTGCGGGGCCTCGCCCTTGTAGGCCTGTCCCCCGTTGGAGGCGCGGAAGACGTTGGCGGTGACGGCTCCGGAGCAGGCCAGGTTGATCTGCTTCTGCGCGACGGTCGGGGCGCCGAGCACCTCGGCGACGTCCGAGCGGTCGCACCCGCTCGCGGCGGTGGTGCCGTAGACCAGGCTCGGGTCGTACGAACTGCCGGTCCAGGCCCGGTCGGTGCCGGTGCGGCCGCCGGTGGAGTCGGCGGAGTTGCCCTTCCAGCGACCGGCCTCGCCGGAGATGTAGCTGTCACCCAGGGTGACGCTGGCGGTGGGCCCGCTCGGGGCGGTGGCGGCCCGGGCGGGCGCGGCGGCCAGCAGCCCGCCGGCCAGCAGGCCGCCGGTGGCGAGCGGGAGGGCGAGGGCTGCGCTGAGCAGCCGTCTGCCGAGTCGAGGGGCTCTGCGGATGATGCTCGTACGGTTTTCGGGCACGGCGAAGGCTCCTGCGGCTCGGTCTCCCCGCGAGTGGGGGCGGGGAGACGCCTGAGGTGTGAGGGAAGGCCGCCGGCCGGTGGCGCCAAGAAGATGGCATGACAACTCGGCCGGGCGCCAGGCCCGTGCAGCAGGTTTCCCAGTTTGTTACCGGCGGGTTCAGACCAGCCGGGAGCCGCTACCGTCCGTTCCCAGCACGGCCGCGAGATCGTCGGCCAGCCGCCCAGCGGATGAGACCTCCAACGCGGCCACGGTGAGCCGCAGTCCGGGCGGCGACTGGAGGCGGTAGCGCGCGCCGGGCGCCGCGACCCAGCCGCGCTGCACCAGCGCGGCCAGCGCGGAGGTCTCGTCCGCCACCGGCACCCAGACGTTCAGCCCGCTCCGCCCGTGCGCCTCGATGCCGTGCGCCGTCAGCGCCGCCAGCAGCGCGTCCCGCCGCGCCCGGTACGCGGCGGCCACCCGCGGCGCCGGTGCCGCGTCGGCGCGCCACAGTTCGGCGACGGTGCGCTGCAGCAGGTGGCTGACCCAGCCGGCGCCGAGCCGCAGCCGTCCGGCGACCCGGCCGACGGTCTCCGCGTCGCCGACCGCCACCGACAGCCGCAGGTCCGGCCCGTAGGCCTTGGCGGCCGAGCGCACCACCGTCCAGCGCCGGGGGCCGGAGCCGGCCAGCGGGTGGTACGGCTGGTCGACGATGCCGTGCCCGTGGTCGTCCTCGATCAGCAGCACCTCGGGGTGCCCGGCGAGGACGGCCCGCAGCGCCTCGGCCCGGCGCGCGGTGAGCGCGGCGCCGGTCGGGTTCTGCGCCCGGCCGGTGACCACCACCGCGCGGGCGCCCTCGGCCAGCGCGGCGGCCAGCGACTCGGGCAGCGGGCCCTCGTCGTCCAGTCGGACGGGCGCGGGCCGCAGCCCCATCGCGGGCAGCAGGTCGAGCAGGCTGCCCCAGCCCGGGTCCTCGACGGCCACCGCGTCGCCGGGGCGCAGCCAGGCGCCGAGGGTGCGCTCGATCATGTCGAGCGAGCCGGAGGCGACGGCGATCGGGCCGCCGGGCAGCCCGTCCGCCTCGAAGGAGGCGCGGGCGAGGTCGAGCAGCGCGGGTTCGACGGCGACGTGCCCGTAGAGGACCGGCTGGGCCCGGGCGGCCTCGGCGGCGGCCGCGAGGGCCGGGCCCAGGTCGGGCAGCAGCGCCGGGTCCGGGTTGCCGTCGGCCAGGTTGCGGGCGTGCGGGGGGACGGGCACCTGGATCTGGTCGCGGGGGGTGAGCTTGGGCCGGGGCAGGATCCGGCTGCCGCGACGGCCGGCGGTCTCGATCACGCCGCGGTCGCGCAGCAGGCGGTAGGCGGCGGCGACGGTGTTGGGGTTGACGCCGAGCTCGGTGGCGAGGTCCCGCAGCGGGGGCAGCGCGGTTCCGGGGGCGAGGCGCCCGCTGCTGACGCCCTGTTCGATGTGGGCCGCGATTTCGCTGGCGCGTCGCCCTTTCAGGGGATAGTCTCCTAGCACAAACCAGATTATGCACTAGTACAACGAGGTCTGTCATGTCGGCCAGCTCAGACGGCTCCCCCTCCTACGCCCGCACCCCGCGCACCACCCCCACCCGCTACAAGGACCGCGCCACCTGGGAGCAGGAGGCGATCCACGCCGTCCTGGACGAGGCCTACATCTGCCACCTCGGCTTCGTCGCCGACGGCGCCCCCGTCGTCCTGCCGACCATCTACGCCCGGGTCGGCAGCCGGCTCTACATCCACGGCTCCACCGGCAGCCGCCCGCTGCGCGCCGCCACCGCCGAGCAGGGCCTGCCGGTCTGCGTCACCGTCACCCTGGTCGACGCCCTGGTCCTGACCAAGTCCGCGTTCAACCACTCGGTGAACTTCCGCTCGGTGGTCGCTCACGGCACCGCCCACCAGGTGACCGACCCGGCCGAGCTCGACGTCGCGCTCGCCGCCCTGGTCGACCACGCGGTGCCCGGCCGCTCCGGCGAGGTGCGCCCGGCCAACGCCAAGGAGCTGGCCGCCACCGCCGTCATCCGGCTGGAGCTGGACGAGGTCTCCGCCAAGACCCGCGCGGACGACGCCGGCGACGACCCCGAGGACCAGGACCTCCCGCACTGGTCCGGCCTGATACCGGTGACCACCGTGCACGGCGCCCCCGTCCCGTACGACGAGGCCGTCCCGCTCCCCGCGCACCTGCGCCGCTACCCCCGCTGAACAGGAGCCCGACGATGCTGATCCGCTCCTGGGACCGCGGCGACGAGGACGAGTGGCGCGCCTGGCTCGCCGAGGGCCGCGACTTCGGCCTGCTCGCCGCCAACGGCGCCCCCGGCGAGGGCCCGGTGCTCGTGCCCACGCACTTCCTGCTGGACGTCGAGCACGGCGAGATCCTGCTCCACCTCGCCGCCCCCAACCCGCTGCTGGCCGCCGTCCGCGCCGACCCGCAGGTCACCCTCGCGGTCACCGACGGCTACGCCTTCGCCCCGAGCCACTGGCGCGGCGCGCCGGGCACACCGACCAGCTACTACGCCTCCGTGCACTTCCACTGCACCGCCGAGATCGTGACCTCCGCCGCGGGCAAGGCCGAGATCCTCAACCGCCAGCTGGCGCACTTCCAGCCGGAGTCGCCGGAGGTCCGGGTCGTCCCCGGCGAGGGCGAACTGGCCCGCCAGCTGCCCGGGCTGAGCGCCCTGCGGCTGACCGTCCGCGAGGTGCGGGCCAAGTTCAAGTACGACGACAAGAAGCCGGCCGAGGCGCAGCTCGCGCTCGCCGACCGGCTGGCCGAGCGGGCGGCCGGCCCCGGGCGCGCTCGCGACCAGTACGCGGCCGCCCGCACCCAGCTGCTGCGCCGTCACCGCAAGCGCGCCGAGCGTGCCGAGCGCCGGGAGGAGAGCGTCCGCGCCCGGCGCGCGGAGCGCCTGGCCGCCTCCGACTGACTCCGGATCACCCGATCGGGCCCCGCCGCCTTGGCGCGACCCCCGGCCCGCTGTTCGAATGAGACGAATCGCGCCCACTCGGCCGTAGGAGCGGGCCCGTCCACTCGGGGAGCGCGCTTGTCCACACTCAACACCCAGCGGGCCGGCGAGGCCCACCTCGGCCACGTGGTCTTCATCTCCGCGGCCGCCGCGATGGGCGGCTTCCTGTTCGGCTACGACAGCGCGGTGATCAACGGCGCGGTGACGGGCATCCAGAAGCACTTCGCGGTGGGTCACGGCACCACGGCCTTCGTCGTGGCCATCGCCCTGCTCGGCTCGGCGGCCGGCGCGGTGGCCGCCGGCCGGCTCGCCGACCACCTGGGCCGGGTGCGCACGATGCTGCTGGCCGCGGCGCTGTTCGCGGCCAGCGGCCTCGGCTCGATGTTCCCGCCGAACATCGAGACCCTGGCCACCTGGCGGGTGATCGGCGGCGTCGCGATCGGCATCGCCTCGGTGATCGCGCCGACCTACATCGCCGAGGTCGCGCCCACCGCCTACCGCGGCCGGCTGGCCTCCTTCCAGCAGATGGCGATCGTGCTCGGCATCACCGTCTCCCAGCTCGCCAACTGGGCGCTCAACCAGGCCGCCGGCGGCGAGTCCACCGGCCACCTCGGCGGCATCCAGGCCTGGCAGTGGATGCTCGGCGTGGAGACCGTCCCGGCCCTGGTGTACGGGCTGATGGCGCTGGCGATCCCGGAGTCCCCGCGCTTCCTGATCGCCGACCACCGGGAGGCGCAGGCCCGCAAGGTGCTGGTGGAGGTGGAGGGCGAGGGCGTCGACCTGGACGCCCGGGTCGCGGAGATCCGCTCGGTGCTGGAGTCCGCGCACAAGCCCCGGCTGAAGGACCTGCTCGGCGGGCGGTTCGGCCTGCTGCCGATCGTCTGGGTGGGCATCGGCGCCTCGGTGTTCCAGCAGTTCGTCGGCATCAACGTGATCTTCTACTACTCCTCCTTCCTGTGGCAGTCGGTCGGCATCAACGAGTCCAACTCGCTGCTGATCAGCCTCTCCACCTCGATCATCAACGTGATCGGCACGGTGATCGCGATGACGCTGGTGGACCGCATCGGCCGCAAGCCGCTCGCGCTGGCCGGCTCGATCGGCATGGCGGCCGCCCTGGGCACCGCCGCCTGGGCGTTCTCCTACCGGCACGGCACCGGCGACACCGCGACGCTGGACGACACCCACGCCACCGTCGCGCTGGTCGCCGCGCACGTCTTCGTGCTCTGCTTCGCCTTCTCCTGGGGCGTGGTGGTCTGGGTGCTGCTCGGCGAGATGTTCCCCAACCGGATCCGCGCGCTCGCCCTGTCCGTCGCCGCCTCGGCCCAGTGGATCGCCAACTGGGCGATCACCGTGAGCTTCCCGGACCTCGCCGACTGGAACCTCTCGGCGACGTACGTCATCTACGCGGCTTTCGCGCTGCTCTCCATCCCGTTCGTGGCCTTCGCCATCAAGGAGACCAAGGGCCGCGCCCTGGAGGAGATGGGCTGACCGGCCCGCCCCCGCACGCACCCCCGCCGCACACGGCCCGACCATCGCGAGGAACCCATGCCTGACCAGGGCGGCTCCCGGCAGAACGTCACCTTCCCGAGCAACGGCCGCACCGCGCACGGCTACCTGGCCCGCCCGCCGCAGGGCGTCGGCCCCGGCCTGGTGGTGGTCCAGGAGTGGTGGGGCCTCACCTCGCACATCGCGGCGATGGCCGACCGCTTCGCCGCCGAGGGGTTCACCGTCCTCGCCCCCGACCTGTTCGGCGGCGCCACCACCCACGACCGCACCGAGGCGGCCCGCTTCAAGCGCGAACTCCCGGTCGAGCGCGCCGTCGAGGACCTGTCCGGCGCCGTCGACTTCGTGCTCGGGCTGGACGGCGTGGTCGGCGACGCGGTCGGCGCGGTCGGCTTCTGCATGGGCGGCGGCTTCGCCCTGCTGCTGGCCGCCCGCGCCGGCGACAAGGTCGCCGCCGTGGTCCCGTTCTACGGCCTGCCGTCGGACCCGGACTTCGACTACCGCGGCCTGACGGCCCATGTCCTCGGCCACTTCGGCGAGTTGGACGGCTCGATCCCGATGGCCGCGGTCGACGAGGCGGCGATCCGGATCGGCGAGGCCACCGACATCCGCCCCGAGATCCACTTCTACCCGGCCGGGCACGCCTTCATGAACGACGAGAACCTGATCGGCACCCACGACCCGCTGCAGGCCCGGATCGCCTGGCGCCGCACCCTCACCTTCCTCTGGGGCCACCTCGGCTGAAAACCTCGGCCGACACCCTCGACTGGCACCCTCGGCCGAATCCCTCCGCACGGTACGAAAACCGGATGGACACCTGTACGAACTCCCGCCATAGTCACCCGGGTGCCGACCCCCACCGCCCCGCACCCGCGCCGCCTCGCCTGGGCGAGCCGCAACTTCCGCATCCAGACCGCCGCCACCGTGGTCAGCGGCCTCGGCAACGCCGGCGCCCCCATCGCCACCGCCTTCGCCGTCCTGAACAGCGGCGCAGGCACCACCGAGGTCGGCTACGTCACCGCCGCCCGGCTGCTGCCCACCGTGCTGTTCCTGGTGGTCGGCGGCACCCTCGCCGACCGGCTGCCGCGCCACCGGGTCATGGTCGCCGCCAACGTGTTCAGCGGCCTGTCCCAAGCCGTCCTGGCCGCCCTCGTGCTGGCCGGCGACGTCCGGCTCTGGCAGCTGCTGCTGCTCTCCGCCGCCGGCGGCGCCGGGTACGCGCTCTACTCCCCCGCCGCCGGCGGCATGATCATGCAGGCCGTCCCCGAGGAGCACGCCGCCCGCGCCTTCTCGGTCTTCCGGATGGGCCAGAACGCCTCCCAGATCGGCGGCGCCGCGCTCGGCGGCGCCCTCACCGCCGCGGTCGGCCCCGGCTGGGTGCTCGCCCTGGACGCCCTCTGCTTCCTGGTCGCCGCCGCCCTGCGCTTCCTCCTGGAGCCCGAGTCCGCCCCGGCCCCCTCCGGCGGCAGCATGCTGCGCGATCTGCGGGACGGCTGGCGGGAGTTCTCCTCCCGCCGCTGGCTCTGGGTGATCGTGCTGCAGTTCGCCGTCGTGGTCGCCTGCGTCAACGCGGTCGAGGCGGTCTACGGGCCCGCGGTGGCCAAGGACCGGCTCGGCGGCGCCGGCGCCTGGGGCCTGGCCATGTCCGCCTACGGCGTCGGCCTGGTCGTCACCGGGCTGCTGATGGTGCGCTGGCGCCCCCGCCGCATCCTGCTGGTCGGCAACTGGGGCGTGTTCCTGTTCGGCGCGCCCGCCCTGGCCCTGGCCGTCGCCGCGCCGCTGCCGCTGCTGGTCGCCGCGATGTTCCTCTCCGGCGTCGGCGTCACCGTCTTCGGCGTCAACTGGATGGTCGCACTGCGGCAGGAGATCCCCGAGGAGGCGTTCTCCCGGGTCTCCGCGTACGACGAGCTCGGCTCCTACTCGCTCGCGCCGATCGGCACCGCCCTGGCCGGCCCGGCCGCCGCCGGTCTCGGCCTGTCCGGCGCGCTCTGGGCCTGCGCCGTGCTGTGCCTGCTGCTCAGCGCCGCCGTCCTGGTCGACCCGCAGGTGCGCCGGCTCGCCCGCCGGAGCACCGAGGACGCACCGGAGGCCGTCCGGGAGTCCGCGCCCACGCCGTGAGCCCCCGTGCGCCCCGCGTGCGCCCGCCGGAAAGCAACCATGAGTGGTTCCGGTTCGTCCGACCGAGGAGGAACACCATTTCACCTGGGGGGCGCCACCAGTGCCGAAGCCACTGCTCTTCCTGGACGTCGACGGCGTCCTCAACCCGGTCTGCCCGCATCCGGACGCCGGGTTCGACACCCACACCCTGCTCGGCTACACCGTCCTGCTCTCCGCCCGGCACGGCCGCTGGCTGCGCGAACTCGCCGGCCGCTACGAACTCGTGTGGGCCACCACCTGGGAGGAGCACGCCAACACCCACATCGCCCCGGCGATCGGCCTCGACCCGCTCCCGGTGGTCCGCTTCACCGGCTACGTCCCGCAGCCGGGCGACCCGCGCGTCCCGCTGATGGAGCTGTTCTCCGCCGCCAAGTGGGCCCCGTTACTGCGCTACGCCGCCGGGCGCCCGTTCGCCTGGGTGGACGACGTCATCCCGAGCCGGCTGATCCGCAACTCGCTGTGGCGCCGCGACCGCCTGCTGCTGCCGATCGACCCCGGCCAGGGCCTGGAGCGCCGCCACGTCGACCGGCTGCTCGAACGCCCGCCGCGCGCGCAGCCGCTCCCGCTCAGGGGGTCGGCAGCCAGCTGACGTGCCCGGCCAGCAGCGCGTACCCGACGAAGGCCACCGTGTCGATCAGCGCGTGCGCCGCCACCAGCGGCATCACCCGCCCCCAGCGCCGGTACAGCAGGCAGAACACGGCGCCCATCACCATGTTGCCGACCAGCCCGCCGACCCCCTGGTACAGGTGGTACGAGCCGCGCAGCACGGAGCTGGCCGCCAGCGCCGCCGGCCAGGACCACCCCCGCTGCGCCAGCCGGCGCAGCAGGTAGCCCAGGACGACGACCTCCTCCAGGATCGCGTTCTGCCAGGCCGACAGCACCAGCACCGGCACCCGCCACCACACGTCCGGCAGCCCCGAGGGCGCCACCGTCAGGTTGTAGCCGGCCGCCTGCGAGGCCAGGTACAGCGCCAGCCCGGAGCCGCCGATCGCCGCCGCGACGGCCGCGCCCCGGCCGAGGTCGCGCAGCTTCTGCCCGAGGTCGAAGCCCAGCACCCGCAGGGTGGTGCCCTCGCGCACCAGCAGGTAGCCGACCAGCACCACCGGCATCAGCCCGCGCCCGATGGCGTAGAGCTGCCACACCAGGTCCAGCCAGGGCCGCCCGGGCGCCCGCGAGCCGTTCAGCGTGGCGACCTGCTGACCGAGCTTGATCGGCTCGGTCAGCGAGCCGGCGAAGCTGATCAGCGCGCTGATCCCGCTGGCGCCGAGCGAGAGCCCGAGCACGATCAGCAGCTCCGCGCCGAGCAGCCGGCGGGTGGGCGTCGCGGTCTCCGGCTCGCTCGGGGCGGTGGTCACGGGGGCTCCAGACAGGCGGTCGTTCCCGCGACCGACCGGCCGCGGGAACGATCATCCTGGCACAGCCGCGAGGCTAGCCCACCGGCCAGGTGTGCACCGGCTCGCCGCCGCGCATCAGCTCGGCGTAGCGCCGGGTCATCGCGGCGAGCGCGGCCGGCCGGTCCATCCCGTACCGCTCGCGCAGCCGGTGGAAGGTCGCGCTCTGCCAGGCCGCGCCGTTGGTGCGGCGCAGGCAGCGCTGCTCGATGATCCCCAGGTAGCGGTCCCGGTCGGCGGGCTCGACGCCCCACTCGTCCAGGCCCTGGTGGGCCATCGGCAGCAGCTCGTCCAGCACCAGGTCGACGGCGGGCACCGTCTGCAGCCCGCCGCGGCCGCCCCGGCCGGAGCGCGGCCAGTGGAGCACCGCGTCGATGCCGTAGCGCGCGCCCTGCCGGAAGTTCTCGTCCGCCCGCTCGAACGGCAGCCGGGTCCACACCGGCCGGGGCTGCGAGGCGAGCACCCGGACGAGCCCGTAGTAGAAGGCGGCGTTGGCCAGCGTGTCGGCCACCGTGGGCCCGGCGGGCAGCGCCCGGTTCTCCACCCGCAGGTGGGCGACCCCGCCGGCCACGTCGTAGACCGGCCGGTTCCAGCGGTAGATGGTGCCGTTGTGCAGCCGCATCTCGGCGAGCCTGGGCGCGGCGCCGGAGGCCAGCGCCTTCAGCGGGTCCTCGTCGTCGCAGATCGGCAGCAGCGCCGGGAAGTACCGCAGGTTCTCCTCGAACAGGTCGTACGCCGAGTCCACCCAGCGCTCGCCGAACCAGGTGATCGGGCGCACGCCCTGCGCCTTGAGCTCCGCCGAACGGGTGTCACAGGCCTGCTGGAACAGCACCGGCCGGGTCTCCCGCCACAGCTCCCGCCCGAACAGGAAGGGCGAGTTGGCGCCGACCGCGAGCTGCGCGCCGCAGATCGCCTGGGCCGCGTTCCACACCGAGGAGAACCGCTGCGGCGTCACCTGCAGGTGCAGTTGCAGCGAGGTCGCGGCCGCCTCGGCGACCATGGTGATCGACTCCAGCTGCAGGTGCTCGACGCCCTCGATGTCGAGCGCGATGTCCTCGCCCCGGGCGGCCAGGATCTGGTCGCTGAGCAGGCTGTAGCGCTGGTTGCCGCTCATCGCGTCCAGACCGGTGTGGGCGTGCTCCAGGGTCGGCAGGATCCCCACCATGACGATCCGGGCGCCGGCCTCGGCGGCCTGCCGGTCGGCGTAGCGCAGCCCGGTGTCGATCTCCTCGCGCAGTTCGTCGAAGACGTGCCCGCACAACCGGTGCGGAGCGATGTTCACCTCGATGTTGAAGCGGCCCAGCTCGGTCTGGAAGTCGCTGGAGCCGATCGCGCTCAGCACCTGCGCGTTGCTCATCACCGGCAGGCCCTGGTCGTCGGCCAGGTTGAGCTCGATCTCCAGGCCCATCACCGCCCGCGGCCGGTCGAAGCGGTTCTCGTCGAGCATCCGCCCGAGCGCGTCCTGGCACGCCTGCAGCTTGCGTCGGTACAGCTGCCGGTCCGCCAGTTCCGCACGCGTGGCCACGACCTTCTCGCCCACGGTCCCCTCCTCCAGAGCCACCGGCCGTCGAATCGTGCCAGCATCATGCCCACCCCGAAGATCGATACCCGAATGCTTGTACTGGCTTGCAATGCAAGGAATCTGACGGCCATTCACCAAATCAATCGACTTGCCCGACGCCACCGCCTGTGATAAACAGGTCACCCTGCGCACCTGTTCGATGGAATTCGCACTGCGCTCCGGCCGGTCGGTTCCCGCCTCGCGTCCTCGGCGACGGCGGCGACCGCGCCGGCACCGCGATCATGCACAACCGGACACGGCCAGTCCCGTCAGCGCTGACGCACCGCGCCACGCCGGTATGCCGCACTCGCACGCCGATCTCGCACGGAGGGCGGACCCCGCCATGACTCTGCAGACCCCCCAGCCCCCACCGAGTGCCCTGCGCGCGGTCCTGGGCGCGCTCGACTCGCAGACCGCGCTGCGCCAGCCGGCTGCCGCAGCGCTGCTCCATCCGACCGGACCGCTGCTGCCCGCCCATCCCCTCGCCGTCCACGTCCTGGACGGCCCGCGCGCCGAGCTGTCCGCCGCCCGCCGGACGGGCTGGCGCTTCCTCATCAAGGACGGCCCCGAGGTGGCTGCCGCCGCCGAGGTGGTGCAGAGCGCCGAGGGCCACACCTTCTCCCACTTCACCGCCGGCCCCTACCTCGACTCGACGGTCCGGGCGCTGCGCCAGGCCTGGCAGCTCGCCCAGGGCTCCCGGGCCCAGCGCCAGCCCCGGCTGCTCACCTTCCCCGGCCAGTACGCGACGGCCCTGTGGCTGCACAGCCCCGAGGCCGACCCGTCCGCCGACCTGCTGATCCCCCTGGCCCCCGCCCCGCTCGGCGTCACCGCCCACCGCGCCCAGCCGGCGGCCGAGCTGCTGCCGCTGCTCGCCCGGGCGCCACTGGCCCGGCCGCTGCTGCTCGGCTCCTCCTGAACCCGCCACCTCCGTAGGGCCGCCGGGCGCCACCGCCCGGCGGCCCTGTGTCGCGCCCGCGGCTCCCCGCCCCCACCACCCGAACAGCAGCCGAACGGCACCCACCCGGACGGGCCATTGCGCATGGCCCCGGCGGGCCATCAGCCGACTGGCCCACTGGTGCGCGATTTCCGGCCCGGCCCACCTGAACGGGTGATCTCTACCCGGGAGTTGTGGCGCATGTCACGAAATCCCTGCGCGCGCGTCCGCAGATGCCGACACTGGGAACCAGCGTGGAAGGACCCCTGTCCTACCCACTTGAGCGCTGGTCCACACCTGGCCGGCGCACGGACAGAATCCGGCCACCGCGGCGGTTCCCGACGCTCGTTCGTCGGCGGCCGCACCACGGGGAGGATCGCAGAGCGAAGCGAGGGTACGCGTATGTGCCAGCACCGTCCTGAGTGCCCATCGGCCGAGTCGGAGGACCGCGAGGCGGCCGTGCCGTTGGCCTGCCACCCGGAGCAGGGCTGGAGCCTGCTCTGCAACGGCGTCGTCCTGTTCGAGGACACCGGAGAGCTGCTGCCGGACGGCCGGGTGATCGCCCCGCGCCGCCCGGTCGCCCACGCGGCCTGACCGCGCCGGCGGGGGCAGCCGCCAGGAGCAAGGGGGAACGGGCAGGGCCCCGGCGAGGGATCTCGCCGGGGCCCTGCCGCGTCACCGCGCCGATCAGCCCGTCTGCCGATCGGACGGTCTGCCGATCAGACGCCGTACTCGTCCAGCGGCGGGCAGGAGCAGACCAGGTTGCGGTCGCCGTACGCGCCGTCGATCCGGCTCACCGGCGGCCAGTACTTGTCCGCCGGGTTCACGCCCGCCGGGAAGACGGCCTCCTGCCGCGCGTAGCCGTGCGCCCAGTCGCCGGCCAGCGAGGCGGCGGTGTGCGGGGCGTTGCGCAGCGGGTTGTCCTCGGCGGCCCACTCGCCCGAGCCGACCTTGTCGATCTCGCCGCGGATCGCGATCATCGCCTCGCAGAAGCGGTCGATCTCGTGCAGGTCCTCGGACTCGGTCGGCTCGATCATCAGCGTGCCGGCCACCGGGAAGGACATCGTCGGCGCGTGGAAGCCGTAGTCGATCAGGCGCTTGGCGATGTCGTCCACCGTCACGCCCGTCTCCTTGGTCAGCGGGCGCAGGTCGATGATGCACTCGTGCGCGACCAGCCCGCCGGGGCCGGTGTAGAGCACCGGGAAGTGCGGGGCGAGGCGCTTGGCGATGTAGTTGGCGTTCAGCACGGCGACCTGGGTCGCGTGCTTCAGGCCCTCGCCGCCCATCAGCCGGACGTACGCCCAGGAGATCGGCAGGATCGCCGCCGAGCCCCACGGCGCGGCCGAGATCGGGCCGACGCCGGTGGCCGGGCCGGCCTCCTCCTGCAGCGGGTGGTTCGGCAGGTACGGCGCCAGGTGGGCGCGCACCGCGACCGGGCCGACGCCCGGGCCGCCGCCGCCGTGCGGGATGCAGAAGGTCTTGTGCAGGTTCAGGTGCGAGACGTCCGCGCCGAACTTGCCCGGCTTGGCGAGGCCGACCAGGGCGTTCAGGTTGGCGCCGTCCACGTACACCTGGCCGCCGGCCTCGTGCACCAGGCCGCAGATCTCGGTGATCTGGGTCTCGTACACGCCGTGGGTCGACGGGTAGGTGACCATCAGCACGGCGAGGTTGTCGCGGTGCTGCTCGATCTTGGCCTTCAGGTCGTCGACGTCCACGTCGCCGTCGACCAGGGTCTTGACCACGACCACGCGCATGCCGGCCATCACCGCGGAGGCGGCGTTGGTGCCGTGCGCCGAGGAGGGGATCAGGCAGACGTCGCGCTGGGTGTCGCCGTTGGCGTGGTGGTAGGCGCGGACGGCCAGCAGGCCGGCCAGCTCGCCCTGGGAGCCGGCGTTCGGCTGGATCGAGACGGCGTCGTAGCCGGTGACCTCGACCAGCTGCTGCTCCAGCTGGCGGATCAGGGTCAGGTAGCCCTGGGCCTGGTCGATCGGCGCGAAGGGGTGCAGCTGGCCGAACTCGGGCCAGGTGACCGCCTCCATCTCGGTGGTCGCGTTGAGCTTCATGGTGCAGGAGCCCAGCGGGATCATGCCGCGGTCCAGCGCGTAGTCCCGGTCCGACAGGCGGCGCAGGTAGCGCAGCATGGCGGTCTCCGAGCGGTGGCTGTGGAAGACCGGGTGGGTCAGGTACTCGTCCTCGCGCAGCAGGGCGGCGGGCAGCGCGTCGGCGCTCTCGGCGACCTCGACGGCCGGGACGCCGAACGCGGCCCAGACGCCGGCCAGGTGCTCGCGGGTGGTGGTCTCGTCGGTGGAGACCGAGATCCGGTCGGCGCCGTCCTGGTACACGTTGATGCCCCGGGCGCGGGCGGCCTCGGCGATCTCGGCGGCGCGGCCCGGCACCACGGCGGTGACGGTGTCGAAGAACTCGCCGTGCAGCAGCTCGACACCGCCGGCCCGCAGGCCCTCGGCGAGGGCGGCGGCGTAGCGGTGGGTGCGGCGGGCGATGTCGGCCAGGCCGTCCGGGCCGTGGTAGACGGCGTACATCGAGGCCATCACGGCGAGCAGCACCTGGGCGGTGCAGATGTTGCTGGTGGCCTTCTCGCGGCGGATGTGCTGCTCGCGGGTCTGCAGCGCCAGGCGGTAGGCGCGGTTGCCGTCGGCGTCCACGGACACGCCGACCAGGCGGCCGGGCAGCGAGCGGGCGTACTCGGCGCGCACCGACAGGTAGCCGGCGTGCGGGCCGCCGAAGCCCATCGGCACGCCGAAGCGCTGCGAGGTGCCGCAGGCGATGTCGGCGCCGAGCTCGCCCGGCGACTTGAGCAGGGTGAGGGCCAGCAGGTCGGCGGCGACGGCGACGATCGCGCCCAGGCCGTGCGCCTGCGCTATCACCGGGGCGAGGTCGCGGACCACGCCGGTGGCGCCCGGGTACTGCAGCAGCACGCCGAAGACGCCGCGCTCGGCGATCTCGGCCGGGATGCCCTCGGACAGGTCGGCGACGACGACCTCGACGCCGGTCGGCACCGCGCGGGTGTTGATCACCGCGACGGTCTGCGGCAGGGTCTCGGCGTCCACCAGGAAGACGCCGCCCTTGACCTTGGTGACGCGGCGGGCGAGCGCCATCGCCTCGGCGGCCGCGGTGCCCTCGTCCAGCAGCGAGGAGCCGGAGGTGGGCAGGCCGGTCAGGTCGGAGACCACGGTCTGGAAGTTGAGCAGGGCCTCCAGGCGGCCCTGCGAGATCTCCGGCTGGTACGGCGTGTAGGCGGTGTACCAGGCCGGGTTCTCCATGACGTTGCGCAGGATCACCGGCGGGGTGAAGGTGCCGTAGTAGCCCAGGCCGATCATCGGCTGGAGCACCCGGTTGCGGCCGGCCAGCTCGCGCAGCTCGGCCAGCACCTCGGCCTCGGTGCGCCCGGCGGGCAGGTCCAGGCCGGTGATGGAGCGGATCGCCTCGGGAACGGCGGTGGCGGCGAGTTCGTCCAGCGAGCCGTAGCCCACGGACGCCAGCATCTTCTCCTGCGCCGCGGCGTCGGGGCCGATGTGGCGGTTCTCGAAGGGGCTGGCCAGCTCAAGCTCGGTGAGGGTCGAGGCGCCGGTGGGGCGTCCCGCGTTCGGCTGGGCGTTCATGGTGGTCGAGGCCTCCTGGTCACGGACCGGCGGGGGGTCCGCACCCCGGCCGGCCTCCACCGCTGCGGACAGCGGAAGGGCCGCGGGCGGACGGACCCGACAGGCCTCCCCCTCTGTCATCGGGACCTGAGAGCTTCGCCCGCACGTCGCGCCGTGGCGCTCCGTCGGCTTGCACCGTCGGTGAGGGTGGTGGTCGTCGGCTCCCGCGCCGGCGCTCCTGCCCTGCTTTCCAGAGTGACCTATCCCGCACGGTACTGATGCCTGAGAGATTCCGGGGAGGAGTTGCTCCTTCGGCGCCCCTACCAGCGGTTTTCACTGACGGGGACTCTCCCGCGCGGGCTCGGCGGTCGGGGCCCAGGGTACCAGCGGGAGGCCTCCCGATCACGGGTGTGTCAGGTCACTCGGGGTCTACGCGCGTGGCATGCGCGGGCCCCCGGACGGCCCAGCGCGCAGCCCGTCCGGACGCACCCCGGTCGCGCCCGTCCGATAGATGCCTTTTGGTGTGAAGTGGCGGAC
This sequence comes from Streptomyces rubellomurinus, assembly GCF_000961885.1. GTDB lineage: Bacteria > Actinomycetota > Actinomycetes > Streptomycetales > Streptomycetaceae > Kitasatospora > Kitasatospora rubellomurina. The sequence continues at coordinate 14,990 of NZ_JZKH01000034.1, read as the reverse complement.
GGGCGGGGAGCTCCGGCCGCCGTACCTGCGGGGATTCCGCAGGCGCAGCGCACTGGAGGAAAGAGTGCAGACCGACATCGACCCCCGGGACCTCATCGGCCACAAGGCGGTCGACCGCAACGGAGACAAGATCGGCACGGTCGACGAGGTGTACCTGGACGACGCCACCGGCCAGCCCGAGTGGGCCGCCGTCCGGACCGGCATCTTCGGCCGGGACGCCTTCGTCCCGCTCACCACCAGCGAGTTCTCCGGCGAGGAGCTCCGGGTCCCGTACGACAAGTCGCTGGTCAAGGAGTCGCCGGACTTCGGCGTCGGCCAGCACCTGTCACCGGCCCAGGAGCTCCAGCTCTACCGCTACTACGGCCTGGACACCGCCGCGGACGGCCGCCCGGCGGCCGCCGAGCCGGTCCGGACGGCCCAGCCCGACCTCGACTTCGGCACCACCACGGCGGCGGCCGCGGCCACCCGGCCGCTCGCCTTCCACGCCGTCGAACCCCACACTCCCGACTCCCACGCTCCCGACCCCCACGTTCCCGAACCTGCCGCGCCCGTCGCGACCACGACCACCCCCTCGACCGCCAGCACCGCCCCGGAGGCCACCGTGCGGACCCTCAGCACCCCCGCGCCCGCCGCCACCGCCGTGGCGACCACCACCACCGCCGCCCCGGCGGTCGAGCCCAAGCCGCAGTCCGTGGCCAACGGCTCCGCTCCCGCCACCGCGCCCGCCACCGCGCCCGAGCGCCCGGCCGGGGCGGCCACCTCCGCACCCAGCGGCCCGGTGGAGATCACCTGCCGCGAGGAGCGGCTGGACATCACCACCGAGTGGCACGCGGTCGGCACCGCGAAGCTGCGCAAGTACGTGACCAGCGAGCAGATCGAGCGCCGCGTGCCGGTGGTCCGCGAGCGCGTCCGGGTGGAGCGGATGCCGGTGAGCGAGGCCGAGCGCGCCTCGCTGACGGAGAAGGAGATCGCCGAGGCCGTCGAGGAGGTCACCCTGCGCGAGGAGCGCCCGGTGGTCCGCAAGTACCTCGCCCCGATCGAGCGGGTCCGCCTGGTGGTCGAGCGCTACACCGCGGAGGAGGTGGTCCGGGAGGAGCTGCGCCGCGAGCAGGTCGAGGTGCACGACGACACCCCGGCGGCGCCCGCCGAGACGCCCCGCCCGGCGGCGATGAGGCCGCTCTCCTGAGCACCGACCGGCGCTGACCAGCGCCGACACCCCTGCAACGAAGGGCCCCGGACGTCCGTCCGGGGCCCTTCGCCGTGCCCGCGCGGACCGCCCGGCCCTCCCTCTTTGCCAAAGCTTAACCACTCGATATTTGACACTCTGAAGTATCTACAGCATCGTTACTTCAGTTCATTCACTATGTACGGGAGGAAGCAACCGTGAGTGAGGCACCCCAGCCCACCATCGCGGCCGAGAAGCAGAGCAGCGCCCGGGTCCTGCCGGCCCTCATCCTGGCGATGCTGTCGTTCAGCGTGGTGCAGACCGCAGTCGTCCCGATCCTGCCCTCGCTGGCCAAGGAACTGAACGTCTCGGCCTCCAACATCACCTGGCTGATGACCGCCAACCTGCTCTCCGCCGCTGTGCTGACTCCCCTCCTGGGCCGCTTCGGCGACCTGCGGGGCCGTAAGCCCATGCTGCTGATCTCGCTGATCGGCCTGGTCGCCGGCTCGGCGCTGGCGGTCGGCACCCACTCCTTCACCTGGCTGGTCGTCGCCCGCGTCCTGCAGGGCGCCGGCGGTGGCGTGATGCCGCTGGCGATCAGCATCGTCCGCGACGAGCTGCCCAAGCAGAAGGTCACCGGCGGCGTCGCCGCCATCAGCGCCTCGATGGGCGTCGGCTCCGGCCTCGGCCTGGTCGCCACCGGCCTCCTGCTGGAGCACTGGAACTACAAGTCGATCTTCTGGATGGGCCTGCTCTTCGGCCTGCTCGCGGTCGCCCTGGTCATGTTCCGCGTCCCGTCCGACCCGGTCACCGACAAGGAGGGCGGCGCCGACCCGCTCGGCGCGCTCACCCTGGCCGGCTGGCTCTCCGCCCTGCTGGTCGCGGTCAGCCAGGGCAACCACTGGGGCTGGACGTCCACCAAGACCCTCGGCCTGTTCGCCGTCGCCGCCGTGGTCGCCCTCGTCTGGGGGATCATCGAGACCAAGGTCGCGCACCCGCTGGTCGACATGAAGATGATGTCCCGCCCGGCCGTCGCCTTCACCAACCTCGCCGGCCTGCTGATCGGCTTCGGCATGTACGGCTCGTTCATGGTCATCAGCAACTTCGCCCAGGCGCCCGCGGTGATCACCCACTACGGCTTCACCGCCACCGTCCTGCACGCCGGCATCATGCTGCTGCCGTCCGCGATCGGCTCGATGGTCGCCGCCCCGCTCGGCGCCCTGCTGATCGCCCGCCGCGGCCCGCGCCTGCCGCTCGTCGCCGGCGGCGTGCTCGGCGCCGTCTCGATGGCCTACCTGGCCCTGCGGCACAGCGCCGAGGGCGACATCTACACCGCCTCGGCGATCTTCGGCCTCGGCATCGGCCTCGCCTTCTCCGCGATGCCCGCCTACATCAACGGCGCCGTCCCGGTCGAGCAGAGCGGCATCGCCAACGGCATGAACTCCGTGCTGCGCACCGTCGGCGGCGCCATCGGCACCGCCGTGATGGCCGCCATCCTCACCGGCGACACCATGAAGCTGCCGCCGCAGATCCCGCTGTCGCTGCCCACCCTGGACGCCTTCAAGAACTCGTTCTGGACCGCCGCCGTGGTCTGCGTCATCGCCGGCGTCGTCCCGTTCCTGATCCGCAGCGTCAAGCCGGCCACCGTCGTCGCCGGCACCGCGCAGCGCGAGCCCAGCGACACGCTGGTCAAGACCGACGCCTGACCAGGGCGTCCAGCCGCCGCGCTCAGGGACAGGGCGCGGCGGCCCGGCCCGCGGACCGTCGTGAGGGCATCACGACCGCCCGAGGGCCGGCACGGTGAACGCGGCCCCGCCCGGTACTCCCCCACCGGGCGGGGCCGCTTCGCGTCGTCTCACTCCCCCGCGTCCTCGCCCGCGCCGTCCGCCCCCTCCGGCCGCCGCAGCGGCAGCGGCCGGGCCGCCTCCAGCGCCGGATCGTCCACCGCGAAGGTCCGCACCCGCCCCGGCCCGCTCCACGGCGTCTCGAACCGCACGGTGACCCGGCCGACACCACTGCCCTGCACCCACCCCGGCCCGAACTCGTCGTGCCGGACGTCCTGCCCGGGCAGCCAGCGCCGCACCACGACGGCCTCCGGCTCCCGCACCGCCTCCTCGGCCCCGGGCGCCTCCGGCTGCTCCGCCGCCTCCTCCCGCAGCGCCTGGGCGAACAGGTCCTCCTGGGTGTAGTCGGCGAGCTGCGCCACCCCGACGCCGAGCAACCGCACCCCGCCGGTGATGTCCACCTGCTCGGCCAGCCGCCGCGCCGTCGCGATGACCACGGCCTCGTCGTCGGTCGGGCCGCCCAGCGTCTCGGAGCGGGTCAGCGTCGAGAAGTCGAAGCGCCGCACCTTGAGCACCACCGTCCGCCCCGAGCGCCCGGCCGCCCGCAGCCGCCGCACGCACCGCGCGGCCAGCGCCTCCACCTCGCGCAGCACCCGCTCCCGGTCGGCCAGGTCCACCTCGTAGGTGTCCTCCACCGACACCGACTTGGCGTCCTGGTCCGCCACCACCGGCCGCTCGTCCAGCCCTATCGCCATCTGGTGGATCCCGGCGCCGTGCGCCCGCCCGAGCAGCGCGACCAGCTCCGCCTCCCCCGCCTCCGCCAGGTCCGCGACCACGGTCAGCCCGGCCCGCCGCAGCACCTGCTCGGTGGCCGGCCCGATCCCGGGCAGCGCCCGGACCGGCATCGGCCCGAGCACGGCCCGCTCCTGCCCGGGCTCGATCAGCACCAGCCCGTCCGGCTTGGCCCGCTCGGAGGCGATCTTCGCCATCAGCTTGGAGCCCGCCGCGCCCACCGAGCCGGTCAGCCCGGTGAGCCGGTGGATGTCCGCCCGCAGGTCCTCCCCCAGGGCCAGCACCAGCCGCTCGCCGGTCGCGTGGTCGGCCTCCGCCAGCGCCGGCCCGTACGGACCGGCCGCCAGGTCGACGAAGGCCTCGTCCAGGCTCAACGGCTGCACCAGCGGCGACAGTTCGCGCAGCAGCCCCATCACGATCTCGCTGTTCTGCCGGTACGCCTCGAACCGGCCGGCCAGGAACGCCGCGTTGGGGCACAGCCGGCGCGCCTGCGCCATCGGCATCGCCGAGTGCACCCCGAACCGGCGCGCCTCGTACGAGGCCGTGGCCACCACCCCGCGCCCGCCCAGCCCGCCCACGACCACCGGCTTGCCGCGCAGGCTCGGCTTGGCCGCCTGCTCCACCGCCGCGAAGAAGGCGTCCATGTCGAGGTGGATGATGCTCGGCAGAGACCGCACCCGTTGATCATCGCGCACGGGTACGACAACGCCGGCGAACCGGGCCCGCCGCAGTCGGCGCTACCGCCCCGCGGCCTCCGCCAGTGCCTTCGGGATGCCGTCCTCGCCGGGCCCGAGGAACACCGGGTCGGGCTTCACCAGCGCGTTGAACGCCGCCTTCCCGGCCCCGGCCACCTCCCGCAGCCCGCCGAACAGCCAGGTCCCGTCGTGCAGCTCCGGCACCCCCACCGCGTACGACCGGATGCCGGCCGCCTCGCACAGCGCCAGCGCCCGGCGGACGTGGAAGTCCTGGCTCACCAGCACCGCCCGGTCCACCCCGAAGATCCGGTGCGCCCGGGTGCAGGAGTTCCAGGTGTCGAACCCCGCGTAGTCCCGCACCACCCGCGTCCCCGGCACCCCGTGCTCGGTCAGGTAGCGGTACATCGCGTCCGGCTCGTCGTACTCGGTCCGCCCGTTGTCTCCGGTCACCAGGATGGCCTGCACCTTCCCCTCCCGGTACAGGTCCAGCGCGGCCACCAGCCGGTGCTCCAGGTACGGCGAGGGCCTGCCCTGGTCCAGCCCGGCGCCGAACACCACCGCCACCGGCGCGGACGGCGCGCTCTCCACGGTGCCGACCCGGTCCCCGGCCGCGAACCACAACCAGGCGCTCGGCGCCAGCGCCAGCGAACAGAGCACCGTCACCAGCTGGAAGACCCTGCGCTGCGCGCGCCGCTGCCGCAGCCGGATCCGCAGCAGCCCGGCCCTGCGCCGCAGCAGGCCCGCCATCGCCGTACCGCCCCCCACGAGCCCTCCCTCGATCGCTCCGCCGCAAGCCACGACGAGGCCGTGGGCCCGGACGGTTCCCCGCCCGGGCCCACGGCCTCGTGATGAGTGCTCAGACCGCCCGGTTGCGCCGCTGGGCGAGTTCGTCCGCCGGGTCGTTGCGGACCAGCGTCTCGCCGGTGTCGGTCCGCTCCGCGTGCAGCCGCCCGAGGACCAGCTCCAGCTCCTGCCAGACCGCCCCGACCGCGATGCCGAACACCCCCTGACCGCCCTTCAGCAGATCGACCACCTGCTGCGGCGTGGTGCACTCGTAGACCGTCGCCCCGTCGCACATCAGCGTCAGCCCCGCCAGGTCGGCCTGCTCGGCGGCCTGCAGATGGGCGACGGCCACCCGGATGTTCTGCAACGAGACGCCCGCGTCGAGCAGTCGCTTGACGATCTTCAGCAGGAGCACGTCGCGGAAGCTGTAGAGCCGCTGGCTGGTCGCCGGGTACGGCGTCCGGACGCTCGGCTCCAGCAGCCCGGTGCGGGCCCAGTAGTCCAGCTGGCGGTACGTGATGCCGGCCGCCGCGCAGGCGGTCGGCCCGCGGAATCCGAGCAGTTCGGAGGTCGGCGCCAGCTGCTCGATGGCGGGCTGGCCCGCCTGTACGGCGGGGAACCTGCCCAGCCGGGGCAGGTCGGTCACGGTGCTTGCGGTGCGCGGGAGGTGCACGGCGCACAGGCCTCCCACGACCGCGTCATCGCCGGTGCTGCTCATACCTACCTCCGTCCACGTGTGCTGCGGGCAACCCGACTGCGGGCATCGGCCACCCGGACAGCCACTCCTGACGGTAGGCAGTCCCCTATGACCCGTCAACGATCGCCACGCCGGGCCAGACAAACCACGTCACTCAGGAGAGTGGTTTTTCGTGCCCCTAGTGTGGGTAGGTGGACGGCTTTTGGCAAAACGGCCAGCACCACGGCCGCCCGGGCCCGCCCGTCCTCCTGCGGACCCCTCCTGCGGACCTGCTACTGGGGGCCGCTCCCGCCGAAGTCCTCCGGCGACACCTGGTCGAGGAACTCGCGGAACTTCTCCACCTCGTCCTCCTGCTCGTCCGGGATCGCGATGCCCGCCTCGGCGAGCACCTCCTCGCTCCCGTAGATCGGCGTACCGGTCCGCAGCGCCAGCGCTATCGCGTCGGACGGCCGGGCGCTCACCTCGACCCCGCCGGAGAACACCAGCTCGGCGTAGAACACGCCCTCCCGCAGGTCGGTGATCCGCACCTCGGTGAGCTGCTGGCCGAGCGCCTCCAGGACGTCCTTGAAGAGGTCGTGCGTCAGCGGGCGCACCGGCGTCATGCCCTGCTGGGCGAAGGCGATCGCGGTCGCCTCGCCGGGACCGATCCAGATCGGCAGGTACCGATCTCCCCCGACCTCCCGCAGCAGCACGATCGGCTGGCTGGAAGGCATCTCCACTCGGACACCCACGACGTCGAGCTCATTCACACAGGCAACCCTATGGCTCCGACCCCGGATATGAAAGCGCAGAACCGACGCCGCTGGTCAGCGCGCCGCACCGATCGCCCGCCGCTACCCGTGGGTGCGCAGTCCGGCCTGGACCATCGCCGCGTGCAACCGCACCGACAGGGTGGCCAGCTCCCGCGCGGTGGCCTCCGCGTGCGCCCTGGTCTGCGGGTTCCGGTGCCGGCGCAGCGGCGCCACCACCTGCTCGACCAGCGCGATCTCGCGGTCCGCCGCCGCCTTCATGGCCCGCAGGTGCCGCGGCTCCAGCCCGTACCGGCCGAGCTCCGCGACCAGCCGGGCCACCTGCAGCGCCTCGCCGTCGTAGCCGCCGTCCGGTCCGGGCGCGAGCAGCCCGTATGCCTCCCACTCCGCCAGGTCCCGTTCCCCCGCCCCGGCCGCGGCCAGCAGCTCGGCGCGCCCGAGCCGGACCCCGGCCGAGGCGTCGGCCGAGGCGACCAGTTCGCGGTCCGCCTCCTCCAGCGGCCCGGGCCGGGCGTCGGCGGCGGAGGGCAGCGCGGGCGGGCTCTCCCCGCGCTCGATCGCGTCCAGGTGCTCGCGGATCACCCGCAGCGGCAGGTAGTGGTCACGCTGCATCCGCAGCACGTACGCCAGCCGCTCGACGTCGGCCGGGCTGAACTTGCGGTACCCCGAGGGCGTGCGCTGCGGCTCGACCAGCCCCTCCGCCTCCAGGAAGCGGATCTTGGAGATGGTGACCTCGGGGAAGTCGTCACGCAGGAAGGCCAGCACCGCGCCGATGCTCAGCAGCTCGTCCGCACCGCGCCGCCGCCCGCCCGCCCGCTCCGGGCGGACCGGCTGCCTGGGGCCCGCGACCACCCCGCGCCCGCCCCGGTCCGCCTGCGGACCGGACGAGGACGCAGGGTTGGCCGCCCCGAGAGAAGAGGAAGGGGTATTCGTATTCACTCGGGCTCCTGCCGACGTTGGTTTCAGTACCCCCGGTTGTGGCCGGCGAAGAACACCAGCCGGTACTTCCCGATCTGGACCTCGTCGCCGTTGTTCAGCGGCACCTCGTCGATCCGCTCCCGGTTCACGTAGGTGCCGTTGAGGCTGCCCACGTCCGCGACGCTGAAGCCGGACGGCGTGCGGCGGAACTCCACGTGGCGGCGCGAGACCGTGAAGTCGTCCAGGAAGATGTCGCCCTGCGGGTGGCGGCCCGCCGTGGTGACGTCCGAGTCCAGCAGGAAGCGGCTGCCCGAGTTCGGGCCGCGCTGCACGATCAGCAGCGCGGAGCCCGGCGGCAGGGCGTCGATCGCCGACAGCACCTCGGCCGACAGGGCCGGCGTGGAGCCGGTGCCGGTCGTGGTGGTGGGGTCGTAGGACTCCAGGCCGGAGATCGAGATGGTCGAGGTGGTCTCCGCCGCCCCCTCGGGCAGCAGCCCGCCGCGCAGCGCGGTGCCGCAGTTGGAACAGAAGCGGGCCGCGGCCGGGTTCTGGTTGCCGCACCTGGGGCACGGAGTGGGGCCAGCCATGTTCACAGCCTCCTGGCGCGGCACACCCGACGGGTTGTGCCCGGCGTACGGGTCCGGAGCGAACCCTCCACCAGAGGTTGAGGGTGCTGACGGGAAACCTATGCGCGGGTCGCCGGAGGGGTCAACCGACGCGCCGTGGCCCGCCGGATTCCCCGCGTACTGGGCGGCGCCGCCGTCCCGGAACAGCTGCTGACCCGCGTACGGCGCGGCCTCGGGGGCCGGGCGCATGCCCGGCACGGCGGGCTCGTCCTCGGGTCGGCGGTGCCGCGCGGTGGGCGCCTCGACGGCGGCCGCGTCACGGCTCTTGTTGCGACCGAACAACTTCGAGAAGAAACTCACGGGCGAATCCCCTTGCGTGTGACAGACCCGCCCGCGGGGCAGGGTGAGAACCTCGGACAGGCTGTGGGCCCGGTTGCGGCCGGGGCCTGCTGGAGTGGTACTCCGACGGTTGGTGCTGCGGTTGGTGCTCCGGCGCGTCCCGGTACTCCGATGAGTACCGGCACGAACCAGTCTCGCCCACGCGACGGCGGCGCCCCGCACCGGGTGCCGCCCGCACGTGACGGGCCGTTGACCAGGCGCCTCGTCACTTCGAGGCCGGCTTGGCGTACTGCGGCGTCTTCAGGTCCACCACGGCGTCCACGACCACCTTCTGCTGCTGGGTGATCGTCGCCCGCGCCTGGTGGCTCTCCAGGGTACGGACCACGCCCCCCGGGATGTTCAGCGCGGGCACCAGGTCCTGCGGGTTCCCGACGACGGTGAACCGGTAGGGCGCCGAGGCCTTCTTGCCGTCGATCTGCACCCCGCCGCCCGAGAGGTCGGTGAAGTAGGTGTTGACCACCACGCGCACGTCGTTGATCTGAATCGCCTCCGCCCCCGCCGCTCGGAGTTCCTGCAGGGTGTCCAGCAGCATATCTGCCTTCACCAGCCCTTGGGGGTCGTCGACCGTCAGTACGATGCCCGGACCGGTGGCCTTCACGGTGCCGGCGAGCACGCCGAGTTCCGTCGCCTTCTTCCTGGTCTGCTCCTGGGCCTCCTTGGCCTGGTTGGAGCTGTTCTCCAGCTTCGCCAGGGACTGCTCCAGTTCCGCCTTCTCCTGCTGCAGACGCTGCTGACGGCTGTCCAGTTCGTCGAGGATGCGGACCAGGTCCTCCTGACGGGCGCCGCGCAGCTGGCTGTGGTGGTCGTTGGTGGACCGCACCTGGATCGCCAGCGCCAGGCCCAGCGAGAACAGCAGCAGGGCCACCACCAGCTGCCCGCGCGACAGCCGCGGCGGCCAGAGCGCCGCCTTCAGGCGCCGCCGCCCGGCGTTCCCGTCCACGGGCGCGGGCTCGGGCTCGGGCTCGGGCTCGGGCTCAGGTGCAGCTTCGGGCGCGCGATCGGGTGCCGACGCCTCGTCGGGTCCCGCCTCGTGCTCGGCCCCGGCCGCCGGCTCGGACACCACGGGCTCCGGCTCCGCCTCGGGCGCCCGCGCCGGCGCGGCGTCGGACTCCGCCGACTCCTCCGGCCCGTCCGCGCCCTCCGCCGCCGTCTCGACGGCCTCCTCGGCCGACGTGTCCGCAGGGGCCGACTCCGCCTCGGCCGGCTCCGCCGCCACCTGCTCGGCAGCGGCCTCCGCGGGCTTCCGGGCCGCCTTCACCGCGCGCTCCTCGGCCGCCGGAACGGCGTCCGGCTCCTTCTCCTTCTCGTCCGCCACCGGGCGGCCCGTCTCAGGCACGGAAGACATGGCGCCGGATCGCTGCCGCGTTGGAGAAGATGCGGATGCCGAGGACGACGACCACACCGGTGGACAGCTGCGAGCCGACGCCCAGCTGGTCGCCGAGGAACACGATCAGTGCCGCGACCACCACGTTCGACAGGAACGAGACGACGAACACCTTGTCGTTGAAGATCCCGTCCAGCATCGCCCGGACGGCACCGAACACGGCGTCCAGCGCCGCCACCACCGCGATCGGCAGGTACGGCACCACGGCGTCCGGCACCTCGGGCTGGACGAAGAGTCCGACGACCACCCCGATCACGAGACCCAGTACGGCAATCACGGTCTAGCTGCTCCTGTCCCTGCGGAGGACGGCCCGGTCGAGGCCGTCGTGGGCGAGTGGGCGGACGTGGTCTTCGCGGCCCCGCTGGGCGTGCGCCGCCCGGAACCCGAGCCGCCGCCCGCGCTCGCGGACGGTGAGACGGACGCACTCGGGCTGATCGGGGTTCCCGGGGTCGCGGTCGACGCCTCGGTCGGGGTCGCCGTGGGGGCCGCGGTGGATGTGGGTGTGGGCGTCGGTTCGGGCGTGGCCGGCTGCGCGGTCCGCAGCGTCACCCCGACCGCCGCCGGCAGCGTCAGGCTCTTCTGCACGGAGAGCGTCGACTTGATGCCGTACTTCTCCTGGAGCAGCCGCAGGTACGACCCGGCCATCTCCCCCTCGAAGGCGTCCAGGACCTTCGGTCCGTCCCCGATCGCCAGGACGGTGTACGGCGGCACGAGTGGCCGGTTGTCCACCAGCACCGCCTCGCCCGCGGCGCGGATCGCGGAGAGCGCGGTCAGCCGCTGGCCGTTGATCGAGACGGCCTCGGCACCGGCGCCCCAGAGGCCGTTCACCACCAGCTGCAGGTCACGGTCGCGCAGTCGCCCGCTGTTGGAGAAGCCCTGCCCGGCCCGCGGGTCGACGTTGCCGCCGAGGCCGGTCCCCGCCGCGTCCTCCAGGACCAGCTTCACGCCCGGGCCGGTCACCTCCCCCAGGCCCACCGCGCCGGCCAGGCCGGCCGCGTCGCCGCCCCCGGAGGGGAGCGCCTGCTGCTGGGTGTCGTCGACCTTGCGGCGCAGGTCCTGGACCTGCTTCTGGAGGCGGTCGGCCGAGCCATTGCTGTCGTTGATCCGGTGGATCAGCGCGTCGCGCTCCTTGGCCAGCGTCGGCTCGGCCTTGCGCGCGTTCACCGCGCCGACCGTCACCACCGCGCCGACCAGCGCCAGCCCGGCACCGAGCGTCAGCAGGCCCCGGGCCGTCCTGGGTATCCGGCTGTCGCGGGCCCCGCCGCGCGCGGCGGCCGCCTCGGCGTAGCCCTCGTCCAGACCGTGGTCCATCACGTTGGTCAGCAGGGACATCGAGGCGTCCGGACGGTTGTACCGTCCGTTCGGAGCACTCGGTGTCGGCGTCGCTGGCATGCCGACCATCGTCCCACGTCGGCACGGTCGCCCACGCACGGCCCCTGAGCTGCGGACACGACGGAAAGTGACGGATCGCTCCGAATGAGGTGAAACCGGACAGCGGGGCGCGCGGACCGTACCGCGCGCCCCGCCGGTCGGGGCCGTTCATGCGCCTTCGGTGGAACTTCAGTGGATCTTCGGTGGGCCGTGCGCGCCGCCCGGAGGCGCCGGCGTACGGCCGCCGGCCCTCACCGCCCGGCGCCGTCGACCACCGCCGCCCACTCGTCCAGCAGCGCCTCGGTGGCCTCGTCGTCCGGCCCCTCCGCCCACAGGTGGGTGACCGCCTCGGCCGGGTCCGGCAGCACCAGCGTCCAGCGCCCGTCCGCCTCCACCACCCGGACCCCGTCCGTGGTGTCCAGCTGCCGGCTGCCGGCCGCCTCCACCACCGAGCGCATCACCATGCCCTTGGCCGCCCACGGCGTCGCGATGTCCCGGCGCCGGATGTGCGCCTGCGGGATGCGCGCGTCGATCTGGCTCAGCGTGAGCTGGGTCCGCGCCACCAGTCCGACCAGCCGCACGAAGGCCGCGGCGCCGTCCAGCACCCCGCTGAACTCGGGCACCACGAAGCCGCCGCGCCCGTCCCCGCCGAACACCGTCCCCTCGGCCGACGCCGCCTTCGCCAGGTCGTCCGGCGTCGTCGTGGTCCAGATGACCTGGGTGCCGTGGTACGCGGCGACCTGCTCGGCGATCCGGGTCGTGGTCACCGGCAGCGCCACCTGCCCGCTGCGCCGCTCGGCCGCCACCAGGTCCAGCAGGACCAGCAGCGCCCGGTCGTCGTCGATCACCCGGCCCAGCTCGTCGACGAACGCGACCCGCTCACCGACCGGGTCGAACCGCACCCCGAAGGCCGCCCGGGACGACGCGACCAGCTCGCCGAGCCTGGCCAGCCCGGCCCGGCGCGTCTCCGCGTCCTCGGTCGGCCGCGCCTCGTCCAGCCCGCTGGAGACGGTCAGCGCCTCCACCCCGAGCCGGCCGAGGATGCTCGGCAGGACGAGCCCGGCGCTGCCGTGCGCGGTGTCCACCACCACCTTCAGCCCGGCCTCCCGGACCCCGGAGGTGTCCACCGTCCGCAGCAGGTTCCCGGCGTAGGAGTCGAAGACGCTGGACGGGAAGGTCAGGTCCCCGATCTCGCCGGGGAAGGCCCGCCGGAACTCCTGGCGCGCGTAGACGCGGTCCAGCTTGCGCTGCCCGGCCTGCGAGAGGTCCGCGCCGCGCTCGTCGAAGAACAGGATGTCCAGCGAGTCCGGCACCCCGGGCGTGGTCCGCAGGAAGATGCCGCCCGCGCTCCCCCGCGCCGTGTGCTGCCGGGCCACCGGCATCGGCACGTTCTCCAGGTCACGGACGTCGATCGCCGAGGTCTGCAGGCCCGAGATCATCGCCCGTTTGAGTGCACGGGCACCACGCGAGTGGTCACGCGCGATGGTGACGGTCGCCCCCTTCTTGAGCGTCGTCGCGTAGGCCCCGGCCAGCCGCACGGCCAGCTCCGGGGTGATCTCCACGTTCAGGATCCCCGAGACGCCGCGCACGCCGAACAGGTGCTCCTGCCCGCGCGACTCCCAGATCACCGAGGTGTTCACCACGGCGCCGGCCTCGATGGTCTTGAACGGGTAGACCCGGACGTTCGCCGCGATGATCGACTCCTCGCCGACCAGGCACTCGTCCCCGATCACCGCGCCGTCCTCGATCCGCGCGGCCCGCATCACGTCCGTGTTCTTGCCGACGACGCAACCGCGCAGGTTGCTCTGCGGGCCCACGTACACGTTGTCGTGCACGACGGCCTTGTGCAGGAAGGCACCGCGCTTGACGACCACGTTGCTGCCCAGCACGGTGTGCTCGCGGATCTCCACGCCGGCCTCGACCTTGGCGTAGTCCCCGATGTACAGCGGCCCGCGCAGCACGGCCTCCGGATCCACCTCGGCGCCCTCGGCCACCCAGACGCCCGGCGAGATCTCGAAGCCGTCGAGCTCGACGTCGACCTTGCCCTCCAGGACGTCCGCCTGGGCCTTCCCGTAGCTCTCGTGGGTGCCCACATCCTCCCAGTAGCCCTCGGCGACGTAGCCGTAGACCCGCTTGCCCTCCTTCATCAGCTGGGGGAAGACGTCGCTCGACCAGTCGACGGACTCACCCGCCGCGACGTAGTCGAAGACCTCGGGCTCCATCACGTAGATACCGGTGTTCACCGTGTCCGAGAAGACCTGCCCCCAGGTCGGCTTCTCCAGGAAGCGCTCGACCTTCCCGTCCTCGTCGGTGATCGTGATGCCGAACTCCAGTGGATTCGGCACCCGGGTGAGGCAGACGGTGACCAGTGCGTTCTTACGGCGGTGAAACTCGATCAGTTCGGTGAGGTCGAAATCGGTAAGCGCGTCGCCGGAGATCACCAGGAAGGAATCGTCCTTCAACGCGTCCTCGGCGTTCTTGACACTCCCCGCAGTGCCGAGTGGTGTCTCCTCGTGGGCATAGGTGAGGTGCATGCCCAGGTCCTCACCATCGCCGAAGTAGTTCTTGACCAGCGACGCCAGGAACTGGACGGTCACGACGGTGTCGGAGAGACCGTGCCGTTTCAGCAATCGGAGCACGTGCTCCATGATCGGCCTATTCGCGACCGGAAGCAGTGGCTTCGGCATGCTGGAGGTCATCGGGCGGAGTCGGGTGCCCTCGCCCCCTGCCATGACTACGGCTTTCATTACGGGTGCGTCCTCCTTCGCGGTGGTGGACCTGCAGGTCCATCAAACCGTTCCAGAGGGTTCTCTACCCGGAAGGTATCGTCCGACGCACCGGCCCGGCGTGGGACTTCTCTCAGATCACGTCTCAGACCGTGGACGCCGAGCCCGCGGTGCTCGCCCGGACGATCTGCCGCGCCTGAACCGCGTAGAGAATCGCGGCCCACCAGTACAGGGTCGTCCCCCACCAGATGAACGCCCAGCTCACCACCTCGGCCGGCCGCGCGATCCAGCTGTCCAACTGGCCGAGCAGGAGAAGCGGGAACGCGTACATCAGGTTGAAGGTCGCGGCCTTGCCCAGAAAGCTCACCTGCAGCGGGCCGTAACCGTGCCGGTTGAGAATCGGCAGCAGGACGGTGATGAAAGCGTCCCGGGCCACCAGAATCGCCGTCACCCACCACGGCAGAATCCCGCGCCAGGTCAATCCGATGAGCGTGGAGAAGATGTAGAGCCGGTCCGCCAGCGGATCGAGCAGCTGCCCCACCCGGCTGATCTGCCCCCACCGCCGGGCCAGTTTTCCGTCCAGGTAGTCGCTGACGCCGCTCAGCATCAGGATCAGCAGGGCCCAACCGTCGTTGTTCGGGCCGTCGAAGACCGGCCAGAGAATGAGCCAGAGGAAGATCGGAACGCCGACCAGCCGGCCCATGCTGAGCACGTTGGGGATGGTGAGGACGCGATCGGTCTGGACCCGCGTCTCCTGGACCTCCACCCGGGGGCCTCCTGAACCGTATGACGACAATGCACGTTGAACTTGACCTTACAACAGAAAAGCCCCCGTCCGGTTCACCCGGCGGGGGCTTCTCTCGAAGAATTGTTCGGCGGCGTCCTACTCTCCCACAGGGTCCCCCCTGCAGTACCATCGGCGCTGTGAGGCTTAGCTTCCGGGTTCGGAATGTAACCGGGC
>NZ_JZKH01000330.1 GCF_000961885.1 Streptomyces rubellomurinus | reverse complement strand
CGGTCGGCGGCCCGGCGCCGTACTGGAACACCTACAGCTACGACGCCACGGGCAACCGCACCGGCCTCGTCCAGCACGACATCACCGGCAACAGCCTGGGCGACACCACCGTCACCCAAACCTTCGGAGCCGCCAGGACCACCAACACCGGCACCGGTGGACCGCACGCACTACTGAGCTCGACCACCACCGGCCCGGCCGGCAGCAGGACGGTCGGCTACCAGTACGACGCCCGGGGCAACACCACGGCCATCACCGACCCCGGCGGCGCCACCGCCCTGACCTGGAACAGTGAGGGCAAGCTCGACACCCTCACCAAGCCCGGCCCGGGCGGCGCCACCAGCTACGTGTACGACGCGGACGGCAACCAGCTGATCCGCCGCAACCCCGGAAAGACCACGCTCACCCTGGCCACCGACGAGATCACCCTCGACAGCGCGGGCACCGTC
>NZ_JZKH01000329.1 GCF_000961885.1 Streptomyces rubellomurinus | reverse complement strand
CGCGCAGGCGGCGGCGGGGGTGGCGGGTGTGATCAAGATGGTGATGGCGATGCGGCACGGGGTGCTGCCGCGCACGCTGCACGTGGACGAGCCGAGCCGCCAAGTGGACTGGTCGGCGGGGTCGGTGGCGCTGCTGGCGGAGGAGGTGGCCTGGCCCGAGACCGGGCGGCCGCGCCGGTCGGCGGTGTCCTCATTCGGGGCCAGCGGGACGAACGCGCACGTGGTGCTGGAGCAGGCGCCGGAGGTCGCCCCCGCGACGGGCGGCGGCCATGCCGGGGTGGTGCCGTGGGTGCTGTCGGCGCGGTCGGAGGTCGCGTTGCGGGCGCGGGCGGAGCGGTTGGCGTCGTGGGTGGGTGAACTCGACCTGGCGGATGTGGGGTTGTCGCTGGCTTCCATCGGCGCAGGGTTCGAGCGGCGGGCGGTGGTGGTCGGTTCGGAGCGGGCCGAGCT
>NZ_JZKH01000328.1 GCF_000961885.1 Streptomyces rubellomurinus | reverse complement strand
AGCTCGGCCCGCTCCGAACCGACCACCACCGCCCGCCGCTCGAACCCTGCGCCGATGGAAGCCAGCGACAACCCCACATCCGCCAGGTCGAGTTCACCCGCCCGCGCGGCCAACCGCGCCGCCCGCGCCCGCAACGCGACCTCCGAGCGCGCCGACAGCACCCACGGCACCACCCCGGTATGGCCGCCGCCCGTCGCGGGGGCGACCTCCGGCGCCTGCTCCAGCACCACGTGCGCGTTCGTCCCGCTGATCCCGAACGAGGACACCGCCGACCGGCGCGGCCGCCCGGTCTCGGGCCAGGCCACCTCCTCCGCCAGCAGCGCCACCGCACCGGAGCCCCAGTCCACTTCCCGGCTCGGCTCGTCCACGTGCAGCGTGCGCGGCAGCACCCCGTGCCGCATCGCCATCACCATCTTGATCACACCCGCCACCCCCGCCGCCGCCTGCGCG
>NZ_JZKH01000327.1 GCF_000961885.1 Streptomyces rubellomurinus | reverse complement strand
GGCGGGTTCCTCACGGGTGCGTCGGGGCCGGTCGTCAACCTGGGTGCGGTGCCCGGGCTCACTGGGCGCAGGCGCCCAGGACCAGCCGGCGCAGGGCCTCGGTGTCGGGGGTGTCGTGCAGGTCGCGTGCGCTCAACTGGCCGACCTGGTCGGCGTGGTAGTGGCCGGAGGCGTGGATGAGGATGTCGTCCTCGGGCACGAGGCCGCGGTCGACGGCGTTGAGCAGGCCGACGACGGCCATGACCAGGGACCATTCGCGCACCGCGGTGGGGTTGGCGGGCAGGTCGATGGCGGCGCGGGCGAGCAGGTCGCGGGCCTGGGCGTAGCGCTGGAGGCATTCGGCGAGGGAGACGACGATGCCGCCGCCGCCCTGGGTGTGGATGAGGTGGTTCATGCGGGCGCTGGTGGGCGGGTTGCGGGTGTAGAAGGTGGGGTCGAGGTCCTCGTGGGG
>NZ_JZKH01000326.1 GCF_000961885.1 Streptomyces rubellomurinus | reverse complement strand
GAATAAATAGCAATCCGGCGGCCCGGTGCAAGCGCTCGGGCCCGCCAAGGCACTGCGTGCCCCGCCCACCGACTCTCATCGGAAACGCACAGCTCCGGCGGCCCCGGCCATGGCTGGCCGGGGCCGCCGGGAGCGAGGAGAAACCTCCCCATTGCACTCTTCTGCGCAGGAAGTCGATCTGGTCGACTTCCTGCGCAGAATGAGGATGGGCTGTGGCGTTGGTGATTGATGTTGGATTAATGAAGTTAATTACCGCTGCCCGCCGGAGGATTCCGGCGGGCAGCGGTATAACGACTCTTTCAGCAGAGTCGCGGGGCCCACTTCTAGGCTTGCGCCGCGCGGGTGGCGTGGGTGCGGCAGCGGGTGAGGGCGTTGCGGAGGCGGATGTCGGGGTTGGGGGTGGTGGTGAGGAGTTCGCCGGCCTGGATGAGGGTGGTCCAGTAGCGGGTGGG
>NZ_JZKH01000325.1 GCF_000961885.1 Streptomyces rubellomurinus | reverse complement strand
GACGGTGCCCGCGCTGTCGAGGGTGATCTCGTCGGTGGCCAGGGTGAGCGTGGTCTTTCCGGGGTTGCGGCGGATCAGCTGGTTGCCGTCCGCGTCGTAGAGGTAGCTGGTGGCGCCGTTCTGGCCGGGCTTGGTGAGGGTGTCGAGCTTGTCCTCGCCGTTCCAGGTCAGCTTGGTGGTGCCACCGGGGTCGGTGATCGCGGTGGTGTTGCCCTTGGCGTCGTACTGGTAGCTGACGGCCTTGGTGCCGGCCGGGCCGGCGGTGGTGGAGGTCAGCAGTGCGTGAGCGCCGCCGTTGCCCGTGCCGGTGTTGGTGGACTTGGCGGCTCCGAAGGTCTGGGTGACGGTGGTGTCGGCCAGGCTGTTGCCGGTGATGTCGTGCTGGACGAGGCCGGTGCGGTTGCCCGTGGCGTCGTAGCTGTAGGTGTTCCAGTACGGCGCCGGGCCGCCGACCG
>NZ_JZKH01000324.1 GCF_000961885.1 Streptomyces rubellomurinus | reverse complement strand
CCACTACTGGCCGCCGCGGGCTTCGACGAATACACCAACGCGGCCAAAGCCCTGTGGCTGGCCGTCACCAGCACCAGCCTCATCTGGCTCAAACTCGCCGACCGCCCCCACCCCACCCCCCAGGCCTGACCGGCCGCCACGCCCCGACCCGGTCGGCGCCCCGGGGCGGGACGGGCAGCGGCGGGGCCGGGCCGGCGCACGTACGGCAACTCGACGTCGACATACCGGCGCACCGGTTGGCGGGTGGCTTCCCCCGCCGACGAGCGGATCGAAGCCTTCGTGGCCAAGGAGGGACTCCGGCCGAGCGCGACCGGCCGGTGGCCGGGCGGTGGCCGGGCGACCGGGCGGCCGGGCGGCGTCGAACGCCTACCGGATCCGGACGGTGGCCTCGAAGGTCGCGCCGCCGCCGACGATGCCGAGCCAGTAGATCTCCCGGACCTGTTCGGCGCGTTCGCGCG
>NZ_JZKH01000323.1 GCF_000961885.1 Streptomyces rubellomurinus | reverse complement strand
CGCCGGTCATGCCGGTGGCGTCGGCCCACAGGCCCCAGGCCAGCGAGGTGGCCGGCAGGCCGGCCGCGCGGCGGGTCGCCGCGAGGGCGTCGAGGGCGGAGTTCGCGGCGGCGTAGTTCGCCTGGCCGGGGCTGCCGATCAGGGCGGCGACCGAGGAGAACAGCACGAACGCCGTCAGCTCGGAGCCGGCCGTCAGCTCGTGCAGGTGCCAGGCCGCGTCGACCTTCGGGCGCATGACGTGCTCGACCTGCTCGGCGGTCAGCGACTCGACGACGCCGTCCGCCAGGACGCCGGCCGCGTGCACGACCGCCGTCAGCGGGTGCTCCAACGAGGCCAGCAGGCCCGCCAGTTGGTCGCGGTCGGTGACGTCGCAGGCGGCCACCCGGGCCTCGGCGCCGAGCTCCGCGAGCTCGGCGACCAGCTCGGCCACGCCCTCGGCGGCCGGGCCGCGGCGGCTGACCAG
>NZ_JZKH01000322.1 GCF_000961885.1 Streptomyces rubellomurinus | reverse complement strand
GGCGGAGTTTCCGGGGCGGTTCGTGCTGGTGGAGGCGGATGGTCCGGAGGGTGTGGTGGCGGCGGTGTCGTCGGGTGAGCCGCAGGTGGCGGTGCGTGGCGGTGTGGTGGTGGCCCCGAGGTTGGCTCGCGGGGCGGCGGTCGGGGCCCCGGTGAAGGCGGTTTCGGCGGGGGCGGTGGTGGTGACCGGTGGGACCGGGACGTTGGGTGGGTTGGTGGCGCGGCGTTTGGTGGCGGCGCACGGGGTGCGTGAGCTGCTGCTGGTGAGCCGGCGGGGTGAGGCGGCGCCGGGTGCGGGTGAACTGGTCGCGGAGTTGGAGGAGTTGGGCGCCGCAGTGACCGTGGCCGCGTGTGATGCGGCGGACCGGGAGGCGTTGGCGGGGGTGTTGGCGGGGCGTCGGTTGGCGGGGGTGGTGCATGCGGCGGGGGTGTTGGACGACGGGACGATCGCGTCGTTGACGCCTGAGCGGCTGGCGGCGGT
>NZ_JZKH01000321.1 GCF_000961885.1 Streptomyces rubellomurinus | reverse complement strand
GGCGGAGTTTCCGGGGCGGTTCGTGCTGGTGGAGGCGGATGGTCCGGAGGGTGTGGTGGCGGCGGTGTCGTCGGGTGAGCCGCAGGTGGCGGTGCGTGGTGGTGCGGTGCTGGCACCTCGGTTGGTGCGGGCGCAGGTGTCCGCCGGGGCGAGGGTGGATCCCCCGGCCGGGGCGGTGGTGGTCACCGGTGGGACCGGGACGTTGGGCGGGTTGGTGGCGCGGCGTTTGGTGGCGGCGCACGGCGTGCGTGAGCTGCTGCTGCTGAGCCGGCGGGGCGTGGCGGCGCCGGGTGCGGGTGAACTGGTCGCGGAATTGGAGGAGTTGGGTGCCACGGTGACCGTGGCCGCGTGTGATGCGGCGGACCGGGAGGCGTTGGCGGAGGTGTTGGCGGGGCGTCGGTTGGCGGGGGTGGTGCATGCGGCGGGGGTGTTGGACGACGGGACGATCGCGTCGTTGACGCCTGAGCGGCTGGCGGCGGT
>NZ_JZKH01000033.1 GCF_000961885.1 Streptomyces rubellomurinus | reverse complement strand
GTGTGCTGGGTGTACAGGCCGGTCGCCGGGTCGCGGGTGTAGGCGGGGGCGTGGGCGGGGTCGACGACGCCGTGGTGGTAGAGGCTGAGGACCATGTCGGGGGCGCCGAGGTGCTGGACGAGGAGGTAGTGCGGCTCGGGGGTGGCGGCGCGCGCGGTGGGGTCGAGGAGGGTGCGGCCGTAGGCGTGGCCGAGCAGGCCGTAGGCGCTGGAGACGGCGTGGACGTGCAGGCGCGGGCGGTCGGGGGCGGGCGGGAAGTGCTGGTGCTCGGCGAGGGCGCGCACGGTGTCGGCGGCCAGGTAGTTCTCCAGCTGCAGGGTGTACCAGAGGTTGGTCTTGGTGGCCTGCTCGATGGGCGTGCGGTGGTCGTCGACGAGGGCTCTGGCGATGGTCTTGACGGCACCGGGGGTGGGGCCGTGGTGGACGGCGATGGGGTTGCGGGCACGCAGGGCGGGGTCGGTGAACAGCTCGGAGCTGCGCAGTTTGGGGACGGAGGCGGCCGGGACGACGGTGATCACGTTGAGCTGGTCGGCGCCGACCAGGCCGCAGGTGATCGCGCGCAGGACGGCGTCGCGCAGGGCGATGGCCTTGTTCGCGGAGGAGGGGGTGACGATGGTGACGCGCTGGCCGGTGTCCTGGATGAAGCGGATCGCGCGGGCGACGATGACCAGGGACGGGTAGGTCTTGGTGGTGCCGGTGGCGGGGTTGCGGGTGAGGTCGAGCAGGGCCAGCTGCTTGCCGGCGTAGTGGCCCATCGGGGCGTGGGCGAGGCCGGAGGGGGCGAGGAAGTCGCGCATCGCGACGCTCAGGTGCGGCAGTTCGGTGCCGGGGGTGAAATCGCCGCCGGTGTTGGGAGTGGTCTCGGGGGTGGTGGCGAACAGGTCGCGCAGTGCGTGCTGGATGTCCCCGTAGTAGGTGGCCAGTGCGTTCTCGATGAGCATGTCCGAACCTTTCGGGAAGGGGGCGCGCGCGGCGGCGGCCGGGTGGGCCATGGCGCTCGCGCCTCAGGGCGGGGGCGGGGTGGGCAGGTGGGCGGCGCGCAGGCGCACCGTCCACACGAGCAGGGCCGCCAGCGTCAGGGACACCACGGCGCAGGCCATGCCGGCACGGATGCCCGCCCGCACGGTGACGGTGCTCGCGACCAGGGCGCCCAGGGGCACGCCCAGGCCGGAGGAGAGCATGCGGCGGGTGGTGTTGACGCGGCTCTGCAGGTGGGGCGGGGTGACTTCCTGGGAGTAGGTCATGGTGTTGACCAGGACGACGAGGTAGGCGCAGCCCCAGGCGGTGATGGCGGGCAGGGCCGGGCGCCAGTCGCGGGTGAGGACGACCAGGACGCCCAGGGCCGCGCCGGCGGGCAGGACGCCGAGCAGGATCCGGAAGGCGTCGAAGCGGCGCAGCAGTCGGGGCAGGAGCAGGGAGCCGCCGATGCCGCCGGCGCTCCAGGCGGTGTAGAGCAGGCCGATGCGCGGGTCGCTGTCGTGCAGGCCGAGTCCGCGGTCGGCGAAGACGACGAGTTGGCCGATGACCGCGCCGCCGGCGAAGGACTGCAGGGTGCCGACGGCGGTGAGCAGGCGCAGGGTGCGGTGGTGCCACAGGAACCGCAGGCCTTCGGTGACGGAGCGGCGCAGGCTCGGGCGCGGGGGTGGCGCGGGGTGGGGGGCGGGTCGGGTGATGGCGCGCACCAGCAGGGCGGAGGCGGCGAAGCTGAGGGCGTCGCCGGCCAGGGTGGTGGCGGGGCGCAGCGTGGCGATCAGGGTGCCGGCGGCGGCGGTGCCGGTGATGCGCATGAGGGTTTCGACGCCGTAGAGGGCGCTGTTGGCCCGGGCGAGGGCGTGTTTGCCGACGATGTCGGGGACGAGGCCGTAGACGGCGGCTTCGTAGAAGAGGGTGAGGCTGGCGCTGGTGAGGGCGGCCAGCAGGAGGTGGGCGGTGGTGAGGGTGTGGGTGGCGTGGGCGAGGGGGATGGTGGCCAGGACGAGGGCGTTGAGCCAGTCGGTGGCGACCATGAGGCGGCGGCGGTCGACGCGGTCGGCGAGGGCTCCGGCGAGCAGGCCGAAGGCGACGTAGGGCAGGGTGGCCGCGGCGGAGACAAGGGAGACCAGGACGGCGGAGTGGGTCTGCTGGTAGGTGAGGACGGGCAGGGCGACGGTGGTGACGGCGGAGCCGAGTTCGGAGACGGCGCGGGAGATCCAGAACCGGCGGAATGCCGGGTGTTCGCGGAGCAGTCCTGGGGGCTTTTCGGCCGGGGCTTCCTTCTCGGTGGTTTCCTGGTCGGTCATGGTGGTTTATAGGCAGAGTGCCAATGGCAGTGTCAAACCGTCGACGGGATGCAGTCGCATCGGTGACCCCCGCAGTGTCAACTGTGCCTGGATCCGCCTGGTTTGCGGCCAACCGGAAGCGACCCTAGGTGACGGCTGTCATGGACACAAGGGGTCGGTTCCCGCGGACCCGGCTCCACCCGGTCCGCGCGCCAGGGCGGTTGAGTCTGATCGGCCGTCAAGTCGGCTCTGCGGCACGGGGTTTACGGTCGGGAGTGCGGATGGCCGGGTCCCCGGGGCCGGCCGGTGACGGCCGGCCGGCTCCGGGGGCGGGGTCAGGAGAGCAGGTCGGCCTGGAGGGTGACGACCTGGCGGAAGGGCGCGGCCGCGACGCCGCCCGGGTTGGTCATGGTGACGATGCCGACCACGTCGCCGGCGCTCAGGTAGGCGATCCGGCCGGTGGGGTCGTTCTTCGCGCCGCCCTTCTTCGTGCCGTTCAGCGCGGTCAGGCTCACGCCCTCCACGGTGTCCCAGTCCTTGGTGGACGCGCTGTCGCTGTCCGGCACCGCCTTGAGCCGGCCCTTGCCGCGCAGCCAGGTGTAGGCGTCCCAGGACTCGCTGGTGGAGTCGAAGCGCAGCAGCCGGATCTGGGTCCGGGTGCCGTCGGATGCCGTCCACTCCCGCACGGTCGCCCCCACGCACACGTCGCGGTTCAGGACCATGCGCGCCTTGGCCGCGTCGCCCTGCTGCTCGGCGAGGAACGCGTCGCACGGCACCCAGTCGGCGAAACCCGGGGTGGCGGTGGCCGGTGCGGCGGCGGTCGGCGCCGGCGCGGTGGCGGCGGGGGTGGGCGCGGCGGAGGCGGTGGCGTCGGCGGAGGCCGAGGCGGTGGGCGCGACCGGGGAGGGGAAGGGCGCCGGCACCCGGGCGCCGCCGGCCTCCTTCGGGGCGGGCAGCACCAGGTAGCGCAGGTCCGCGTGGTGGGTGCGGGCCGGGCTCTGCGGGACGCCCTGGCCCGCGGGCAGCGGCGGCAGGGTCAGGGCGGGGAAGGTGTAGCGGCCGTCGCTCGCGGTGGCCAGGCCCGGGATGTCGGTGCGCTCGGGCGCGGTGACGGCCAGCGCGGTGCCGGTGCCGGCCAGGGCGAACACCGCGGCGGCGCAGCCCCAGCGCACGGCCGCCCGGCGGCGGGCGCGCCGGACCTCGGGGTCCACCGCCGGGGCGGCGGCCTCGGCGGGCGGGGCGTAGAAGGCATCCAGGCCGTCAGCAGGATCCCCGGCAGGAGCCGGAGCCGGAGCGGGGGCCGGAGCCTGAGCCGGAGCGGGGGCCTCGGGGACGACGGGCGCGTCGCGGGCCCAGACGGAGTCCGGCACCGGAGCCTGCGGCGGCGCCGACACGGGTGCGACCGGAGCGGCTGCCGGGGAAGCGGGCTCGGGCTGCGGCTCGGGCTGCGCGGCGGTGGGCTGGTCGGTCATGCGGTGGCTCCCGGGGCGGCGAGTCGGTCGAGCTGCGCGGCGAACAGCGCGATGATCTTGTCCTTGGGCAGCGGCGCCGGGCCCTCGGCGTTCATGATCACCAGGAGGTCGCCCTCGGCGGCCGAGCACTCCAGGTAGTCGATCGGCGCGGACGGCGGAGCCGGCATCAGATAGCAGTGCGCCTCCGGGTGACCCGGCACCTGCGGGCCGACCCGGAACAGGCCCGTGTCACCGGTGAAGACCGCCGTGTACTCGTTGATCTTCTGCACCTCCTGCTGGTTGAACTGACGCAGCTTCACACCGATCAGCAGGTCATCGGCCTCCGTGCGGTAGGTCCGCACACCGGTGCCCTTGACGTGCAGACCCTCCCAGTACTCGCGCATCTTGTCGCGCTGGGCCTTGGGCACCTGCTGCAGCTCGGCGTCCAACTCCTCGGCCAGCTGCTGGCTGCCCAGCTCCGCGTCGTTGCCGTAGCCGCCGTCGTCCGGGCCCAGCCGGTAACCGGCCGGCACGGGCAGCAGCAGGTCGCGCAGCGAGCCGAAGTGACTGCCGTTCGACTTCGCGCCGTAAGGCGTCGCACTCGCACTCGGCACCGGAGCGGCGGCGGGCGCGGCAACCGGGGCCGGGGCGTCGTCGTAGTGGACCTTGATGACGCCGATGCCGATCGCCACGCCGGCCAGCGCCGCCGCCACCGTCGCCGCCGACGCGCGCAGCAGCGGGCTCGCACCGGCGGGCCGGGGCCCGGCGCTCTGCGACTGCTCGGCGCTCTGCTGCTCGGAGTCGGGCTGCGGCGCGGCCGGCTCGGGGGCGGCCGGGGTGCCGGTCACCGTGTTCTCGCTCATACCAGCCGCTCCCACTGCTCCTTGGCGAGGCTCTTGACGGCCTCGGCGTCCAGCGGCTGGGGAGCGAAGACCTCCACCAGCATCTGCACCGAGCCGCGCTTGGCGGCGGCCGAGCCGTAGTAGTACGTGTCGGTGCTGTCGGCCCAGTTCCGCGGTGTGTCGTAGATGCGGAAACTGCTGTCCACGTCATCGGCGAACTGCTGCCCGCGGTCGGGCTTGGCGTTGTCGGCTTCCTGGGCCGTGTACTGGGTCAGCGTCACCCGGTAGCGGATGCCGTCCTTCTTCCAGTCCACCTCGGCCGCGCGCCGAATGCCGGAGCCGAGCAGGGACTTGAACAGATCGGCCGCATCGCCCTTGTGCTCGGCGAGCTCACCGACCGACACCCAGCTCGCCTTGTCGGGGAAGTCGCCCCAGGGCTCGCTGCCCGCCGGGGGCTTGACCAGCAGTTTGGTCAGATCGCCCTCGATGGCCGGCGCCTTGGGCTGGGCGGCGGCGAACGCGGAGGCGTCCACCGGCGCGGCCGGGTAGCCCGGCAGGGCGACCTGCAGCGGCGGCAGCGGCGTGGGCGGGCGCTGGGCCTGGACGGCGTAGCCGACGCCGCCGCCGGCCAGCACGCCCAGCACCAGGCCGTACACCGACAGCAGCACCGGGCGGGGGCGGCGCGGCGCGCGCGCCGGCTGCTCGGGGCCGGCGGCCAGCACGTCGCCCGGCGCGGCCGGGGCGGGGGCCGGGCCGGCGTGGGGCGCGGTGTGGGGTTCGGCGCTCAGGTCGGTGATGGCGGCGGGCGCGGGTGACGGCTGTGGCGGTGCGGCCGGCGCGGCGGGCGCGGGCAGTACGGCCGGCGCGGGCGCGGGTGACGGCTCCGCGGGTTCGGTGGTCACGAAGGTGGCTCCAGAGGAGGAGAGGCGGAGGAGAAGGAGGCAGGGGCTCGGGCGGCGGGGCGGGCTCAGCTGCCGGAGGCCAGCCAGTCGCGCTGGCGCTTCATCAGGTCGCTCAGCAGCGCCTTGTCCGGGGTGCCCTTCACCTCGACGTCGATGGTGTACTGCACATCGCCCTGGCTGGAGACGCCGGTCATCGACCCGGTGTAGGCCTGCTGCTTGGGCTTGCGCAGGAAGCCGTGCGCGTCCGGGTCGCCGTCGATGTCGATCGACTCCTGCGACTTGATGCTGTAGCCCTTGACGAACTGGCTCGCCGTCGCGGCGGAGCCCAGGTGCAGCAGGGTGACGGTCACCTGCGCCTTGCCGTCCGCCGTGCGGTACATGCGGGTGGCGCCGCCCTGGTAGCCCAGCTGGTGCAGGAGGTCCATGATGCCGTCCTGCTTGCCGAAGATCTCGGCGACCTCGTCGTCGGTCATCGTCGCCCCGTCCGCGGGGCCGTAGGACTCGCCGCCGGCCGGGATCGGGAGCAGGAAGTAGCGCAGGTCACCCTCGTGCCTGCCGTCGCTGACCGTGCCCTTGACTGTGCTGGACGGCTTGGGCTGGTCGGGCGCCGCGGTGGGCACGGGGACCGGCACCGCGGAAGGCGTCGGGCCGGCGCTCGCCGCGGCGGTGCGCGCGATCGTCGGCACGGGCGCGGCGGCCGCCGCACGGTCGGCCGGCTTGCCGACCGCGACGGTCACCGCGGCGCTGGCCGCCGTGACGGCGAGGAGCGCGACCGTGGACAGGGCCACCCGCGCCGAGCGCGGCATCCGCCGCACGGCCGGGGCCTGCGGCTGCGGTTCCGCCGGCTGCGGCGGCTCCGGCAGCTCGGGCTGCGGCGGCGCGGGCGGCTGCGGTGCCTGCGGCGCCGCGCTCTCGTTCTCGGGCGTGGACAAAAAACTCCCCCGGGGAAAAAGTGGATTCCACGCGCGGGCCCTCTCACGGAAATCCGCTCCCCCGAGCAGGCCTCCGGACCGTCCATCGCGCGTCTCAGCAGGAAGTATGAGAGTTCGATGACGATCCCGCCAACACAATGAACCGTCACACTCCACCGCAATGCCCGATGAATCGGACAGGCCGTGATCCAACCGCAATCGGCGCAGGCCACACGCGGTGCGAGCGGGGCCCGGCCTCCGCTTTCGGGTGGCCCCGGCAGGGTCAGCCGCCGGCCAGGCGGTGCGGGCCGAGGTAGTAGGAGAGCGCGGCCTGCGTGGCGCCGTCCGAGACCTGTCCGCCGGTCAGCAGCTCGACCACCTCGGCCTCGGGCAGCCACTCGACGCGGGTGGCCTCGGCGGCGTCCCGCGGCTCACCCACGTACGTGCAGCCGGTCACGTGGAAGGCGTGGAAGCGGGCGTCGGAGATACCGGTCAGGGCGAAGTACTCGGTCAGCGGCTCGACGCGGCCCGGGCGCCAGCCGGTCTCCTCCTCCACCTCCCGGGCGATCGCCGCGGCCGGCTCCTCCCCCGCCTCGACCCACCCGGCCGGCAGCTCCCAGCCCCACCGGCCGGTGATGAACCGGTGCCGGTACAGCAACAGGAACCGGCCCCGCTCGTCGGTGACGACGGCCGTGGCGCAGGCCCTGGGCATGCGCAGCACGTGGTGCTCGACGCGCCCGACGCCCGGGATCTCGACATCGTCCAGCCACAGCTCCACCCACTCCGAGCCGTACACCCTGCGCCGCCCGAACACCTGCCACCGCACCCTCAACGCCTCCTCCGGCCGCACACCACTCCGAAGCGCCACTCTGCCACCCCCACGACCGGGCCGGGCCGACACGGGGCCGGGCCGACACCGCCCGCAGGCACGGAACCTCCCACCCGACCCCGCCGCCGCCCGGTCACCATCCGCCATACCTCCCCCGGCGAACCGCCCAGCCTCATCCCGCAGTTCACCACCGGGCGCAACCGGGGCCCACCGCCTGGACGGGCGAAGCGGGGTGTTCGTCGCGTCGATATTTGGCATGGGCATGACGGCATGTCCGGATGCGGACAGGCCGATTGGCGACATCCCGAAGGCCTTCCGGCGGGGTCCGCGGGCGACGAAGCTGGTGATCGCCGCCAGGAGGACGAGCCCGGACGGCAGCCGGACGAAGCGTCAACCGCGGGACGCCCGACCGGCCAGGTCCACCCCTTCCACCGACAGCAGAGGACTCCACCATGATCCGCACCCGTATCGCCCAGGCCGCCGCGGTCGCCTCCGTCGCCCTCACCACGCTCATGATCGCCCCCGCCGCCTCCGCCGCCACCACTTCGGCGGCCGCCCCGGCCACCACCGTCGCCTCCGACAGCATCGGCTGGGGCGGGACCGTCGCCCCGGGCAGCATCGGCTGGGGCGGCACCGTCGCCCCGGCCGGCACCACCGGCTCCGACAGCATCGGGTGGGGCGGCACCGTCGCCCCGGCCGGCATCGGCTGAGCCGGCCGAGTTCGCGATGGAGATCGTCCACGCCAGCCTGAAACGCCGCCACCCCGCCTCCGCAGCACGGGAGAACGAGGCCGCCGAGGCCGTGGACGCCCTGTGGGCGCACGCCGAACCGGCAGACGGCCTCCAGCACGCCAGCGCCCTGCCCGCGCCCGACCGCCTCGACCTCCTGCTCTACCTGCTCACCCAGGACACCCCCGGCCAGGGCGACGCCGTCAGCCGCGCCCACCGCCTGATCACCCGCAGCCACCGCACCTCGCCGCTGCTGCGCCACAGCTACCTGCCGCTCGACCCCCGGGCAGCCACCGGCCGCACCGCCCGCTGACCCGCCACCCGGCCCCTGCCTCGGACTCCACCGGGTCCGGGGCCGGACTCCTACGCCCGTACGGTCCTAGCCGATCCCGGCGATCACGGCGGCCACCGACAGCCCGAGCGCGCCCAGGGCGCCGACGCGGCCCGCGAGGACGGCACCGCGGCGGTCCGCCACGCCGCGCAGGTGGGAGCGGCCGGCCAGCAGGAAGGCGAGGCCGCCGGCGACGAACCACGGCCCCCACAGGTAGGTGTACCAGCGGCTGACCGACTCCAGCTCCGGGTCCAGCGAGATGACGTGGGCCTGCACCAGCAGGCCCTGCCCGACGAACAGCGCCCCGTGCCACACCAGCAGCACCGCCGCGCCCCACGCCATCAGCTGCAGCAGCCGCTCCTCCCAGGGCCGCCAGCGCCCGCGCCCGAAGGTGCGGCCGCTCACCAGCGCCAGGCCCAGCACCCCGCCGACGACCTTGAGGGCACCGGTGGCCCACAGCACCGCGATGAAACCCGCATTGTGCTCCTCCATCAGCCTGACCAGCGACGGCGAGACCGTCGAGGAGGCCAGGGCCGTACCGCCCAGCGCCCAGTAGAAACTCGGGACGGCGAAGGAGAACCCCCACACGGCGGCGGCGTAGCCGGGCCAACGGGCGGATCGGTCGGACGGATCGCGGTGCAGGAGGCTCACGGCCACGATTGTGCCCCCGGGCGCGCACGGCACCGGCCGGTTTCGGCCACCCGGGGCCGCCCCGGGCCGCCGGGGGCACCGGGGCCTGCCGCCTTCACCAGCACGTTCTCGAATGCCCCGGGGCGGATCCCACCCACCCAGCCGGCAGCGGATGGCTCCCGCTGCCCCTGCCCCGCGGCGAGCCCCCGTTCGGGCTCAGGCGAGGCAGTGCCCGAAGGGGGGACGGCCGTCTCCCCAGGCGGTGGTGAGGATACGGGGGCACGGTGGAGCGGGCGAGGCGGCGGGGCCCGCGGCGGCCGCTGCGACCGTGTCCCAGGCCGTCGTGCCCGGGGCCGCCCAGGCGGCCGTGCCCGCTCCCGTCAGGGCGGCCAACGCCAACCCCAGTACCACCGCCGACGTGCGCCGTGCGAACCTCTTCACCACGGGATCTCCCTTCCCCACCTGCTCAGTGACCTGGCATCGGATCGCCGGGCTCCGGTTGGGCGCCCGCCGATGGGAAGAACACTCGCAGGCCGAAGCGGTCCGCCGGGAGAGATCGCAGGTCTCATCTGCGCGCCATGCACGTTCAGGAGGTATGCCGTGACCAGCCGGCCCCAGGAGCCGCAGCTCAGCGAAGAGGCCCAGAGCCTCTACCACTGGGCGCTGATCAACGACCCGGTGACGGCACAGGCACGGGCGCGGGCCGCCGACGAGACCGACCTCGGCGAGGACGCCTGCACGGCGGCCTTCGCCACCCTGACCGGCGCGGGCCTGCTCAAGGAAGTCCGCACCGCGCGCGGCACCGTCTGGGAGGCACAGAGCCCCCAGGCCGCCGGCGCCCAGCACCTGGCCGAACGCGAGGCCGCCCTGCGCACCCGCGAGGACGACCTGCGCGGCCAGGAGGACGACCTGCGCCGCGAACGCGAACGCCTGCGCGGACTGCGCGAACAGTACGCCGCCCTGATGCCCGTCTACCTGCACGGTCGCCAGCTCTCCCACCCGCACGGCATGATCGACCTGCTCACCGACAAGATCGCCGTACGCGCCATGCTCGTGGAGGCCGTCGACGCCGCCCGCGAGGAAGTCCTGGTCTCCAAGCCCGGCGGCGCCTTCCCGCCCGCCGCCCTGCGCGAGGCCCTGCCGCGCGACCTGGCCCTGCTCGCCTCCGGCCTCCGGATGCGCAACCTCTACCAGCACGCCACCCGCTACGACCAGCCCACCCGCGCCCACGCCGAACAGCTGATCGCCGCCGGCGCCGAGATCCGCACCCTCACCGAAGTGCTGCCGCAGATGATCGTCATCGACCGCGAACTGGCCTTCCTGCCCGCCCCCGGCAGCGGTGCCCTCGTCATCCGCGAACCCTCCCTGCTCGCCTTCCTCATCGCCGCCTTCGAACGCGACTGGGGCAACGCCGCACCGTTCTCCGTCGGACCACAGGCCGCCCACGACGTCTCCGAGGACCTCAAACAGACGATCGTCCAACAGCTGTCCAACGGCCTCAAGGACGAGGCCATCGCCCGCCGCCTCGGCGTCTCGCTGCGCACCTGCCGCCGACACGTCTCCGAACTGCTGGAGACCCTGGGCGCCACCAGCCGCTTCCGGGCCGGTGTCATCACCGAACGCCTGCGCGCCGCGATGGCCGCACGCACCGAGGAGGCGGGACCGCCCGCCCACGCCGCCGCGGAGGCGGGACCGGAGTCGGAACCGGGGGCGGGACCAGGGGCTGGACCGGGGGCGCAGCGGTGCGAGCAGTGCGGCGGCGCGCTGCCCGCGGCCGCCGCCACCGGGCGCCGGCGCCGGCACTGCTCGCCGCGCTGCCGCTCCCGCGCCCACCGCGCCCGACAGCGGCCCGCCGACCCGCCCCGGACGTGACGGAACACCACCCCGCGACGAAACCAGGCCGGCCGCCGGGCCGCCGCAGACCGGGGCGTTCACTACCAACTCGGGCAATCCGCGCCCGATGTGGCGACGCAACGCAACGAAACGCGCCGGCCCGGGGCGGAAGGAGCCCGAACAGCCGGAGAACAACTGCTTCCGCCCCGTAGCGGCGACTCGTCGAATTCCTCGAACGGAACGCCGTGGCCGGCGTTGTGGCACTCACTCTCGAATCGGCCCCGGTGTTTCGCCGGATGTTCCTGCGCCCGGCCCAACGACGCGCGCAAACTGCGCACTTCGACGCCGAACTTGGCCACGAGTGGACGCTTCTGTGCCAAGTTCCTTGCCACTCATGACCCTTGAGCCTCCTTGCTCCCCTTTCGCGAGGTTGAAGAGCTTCGGACGCCGGAGGAGAGTTGAGCGCCCTGGGTAGTCACCTCGCTACGGAACGGAGTCATCGCCATGGCGCGAAACCGCCCCCGCACGGCCGCCGGACGGCCGGCGCCCTACCGTCCTCGGGTGGGTGAACCGGTCCTGGACCGAACCACCGGCGCTAAGGTCGTCTCCATGGATTCGCGGGGCGGGCTCGCCCATGTGCGGCAGGTGGGCGGGGGCGTGGAGCGGACGGTCCTTCCCGCCCGGATCGAGCCGTTGCCGGACGGGCCCGAAGCGGTGGTCGCGCCGGCCCCGTACTCGCGCCCGCGCGGCACCCGGGGCCGGGTGCGACAACAGGGCCAGGGGGGCCGGGTGAAGCGCCGCCCCCGCCCCGAGACGGACGTGCTGGTCGCGATCTGCGTCGTCGGCGCGCTCAGCGGCGCGGCCTCGGCAGCTGCCGCGTGGGCGGTGCCCGGGCCGCCGAGACCCACCACCGCGCTGGTGTGCCTGCTGGCGTTCGCCTCGGCCCTCAACTCCGGGGTCGTGCTCTCCGAACCCGTGCTGCACCGCGCCGCCGGACGCCGCAACGAACCGGCCGTTCCGCGGTGAGCGCCTCCTTCGCCTCGCCCGCCTCCCCCGCCTCCCCGGCCTGCCCGGCGCGCGGCTGCGGCACCCCGGTCGACCTGCTCAACGACGCCAACGCGGCCGGGCGCACCTGGAGTTGCCCCGGCTGCGGCAGCTGGGGCGTCGCCTGGTCGGCCTCCTACCTGGCGAGCCAGCCCTTCGAGGACCCCCTCGTCCTGCTCGGCCGCAACCTGCGCTACCGCGAGCCGGACGGCGGCCCCGCGCCGGCGCGCTGACCCCTGCAAGCCCGGCGCTGCCCGGCGCCCGGCGACACCCCGCGGCCCACCGCCGCGAAGGCGCCCGCCCGCGGCAGCGGCACCGGCTACCCTCGGGCCGATGCCCGGGGAGAGGAGCAGCGGTGCTCGGAGCCGACGACGACGGACAGTCCATCGCCCGGTGGTACGGGGCGCGCGCGGGGCGGGTGCGCCCGGTGGGGACGCGGGACGCGCTCGCGCTCGGACCGGCGCCCCGGCGCGGCGCCCTGTTCGAGGACGCGGTGTGCCTGGTCGTGGAGTGGGACGGGGCCTGCTGGCGGCCGCTCGGGGTGGCGGACGGCTACGCCGAGGCGTACACCGTGATCGTGCGGCGCGGCGAGGCCTTCGCCGCGCCGCAGGAGGACACCCCCGTGGCGCTGCTGCGCAAGGGCAGCGGCCGCCACCGGCGGGCGGACGAGGGGACGGCGGGCGCGTGAGCGTGGCAGGGGGCCCACGGTGCTACGACAAGCGCGGCTACGTCCGGCCGGACGGCTCCTGGCCGCCCCGGCCGCCCTGGCCGCCCCGGCTGTTCGGGGCGGCCAGGGCGGCCAGGGCCTCGCGCGCGGCCAGACGTCCGGCCATCCGGTAGGAGTGCTCGCGGGTGTCGATGAGGTGCACCGTGGTGTGGTGGACCACCAGTGCCAGCGCGAGCGGTACGCCGGGCAGTTGCTCGGCGAGTTCGGCGCGCACGCCCTCGGCGAGCGCGGCGTGGAAGCGCTCCAGGTCGCCGGGGAGGACGTCGCCGCGCACGGTGGCATCGGTGGCGGCCTCCAGGTGCAGGCCCTCCTCCCACGGTTCGAAGTCGACCGTGGTGACCGCGACATCGGACGGACAGCCCGCCTGACGCACGTAGCGCACGTGCACGCCCCGCACCGGGCGGGAGGGAAAGGAGACCACCGCTCCGGTGCCGTCAGGAGTGGTCGATCTCGACCGAGGTGATCACCACGTCGCTGACCGGGCGCTCGCCGTCCACCGGGACGGCGGCGATCGCGTCGACGACGGCCTTGGACGCGGCGTCGGCGACCTGCCCGAAGATCGTGTGCCGGCGGTTGAGGTGGGCGGGCGTGCCCACCGTGATGAAGAACTGCGAACCGTTCGTCCCCGGGCCCGAGTTGGCCATCGCCAGCAGGTAGGGCCGGGTGAAGAACAGCTCCGGGTGGAACTCGTCGGCGAACGCGTAGCCGGGCCCGCCCGTACCCGTACCGGTCGGATCACCGCCCTGGATCATGAAACCGGCCACCACCCGGTGGAACAGGGTGCCGTCGTAGAACGGGCCGGTGCCCGCCTCGCCCGTCCGCGGATCGGTGTACGCGCGGGTGCCCTCGGCGAGTTCGACGAAGTTGCGCACCGTCTTCGGCGCGTGGAAGGGGAACAGCTCCAGGCGGACCGGACCCGCCGTGGTATGCAGGGTAGCGAACCGGGCGGTGGCCACGAACAACTCCTCGGACAAGGACACACAGGACGAGGGGCATCCTGACACAAGCCCACGCCCCGAGCCGAACCACACACTCGGGACAGGAGCGGCGCGGGGCGAGAGCGGGCCCGGGTACGGGGTGGGGCCGGGGGCCTTCTAGGGTGGGGCGGGTGAGCTTTCATCTGGTCGTCGGACACGGGCCCGCCGGGGCCGCCACCGCCCGCCTGCTGGCCGAACGGGGGCACGAGGTCCGGGTGGTGACCCGCAGCGGGGGCACCGCCGCGCCGGGCGTGGAGCACGTGGCGCTGGACGCGCGCGACGCCCGCGCCCTGACGGAGGCCGCACGCGGAGCAGCGGCCATCCACAGCTGCGCGGCGCCGCCGCTGCCGCAGTGGGGCACGCAGTGGCCGGCACTGGCCCGGTCGCTGTGCACGGCGGCCGAGACCAGCGGCGCGGTCCTGGTGATGCTCGGCAACCTGTACGGCTACGGCCCCGTCACCGGGCCGATGACCGAGGACCTGCCCCTGGCCGCGACCGGCACGAAGGGACGGGCCCGGGCGGCGGCGTGGCAGCACGCCCTGGCGCTCCACGAGGCCGGACGAATCCGCGCGGTGGAGGTTCGGGCCTCGGACTTCTTCGGCCCCGGTGTCACCACCGGCGGCCACCTCGCCGCCCGAGCCGTACCCCGGCTCCTGGGGGGCCGGGCCGTGACCGTGCTCGGCGACCCGGACGCCCCGCACAGCTGGACCTACCTGCCCGACGTCGCCCGGGCCCTGGCCGAGGTCGCGAGCGAGCCAGGGGCCTGGGGACGGGCCTGGCACGTGCCCACCGCCCCGGCGCGCTCGGCCCGTCACATGGCCGAGCTCATCACGACCGAGGCGAACGCCGAACCGGCGACGGTACGCCGCCTGTCCCCGGCCCTGCTGAACGCGGCCGGGCTGTTCTCCCCGCTGCTGCGCGAACTGCGCGAAGTCCGCTACCAGTTCGAGGGCCCGTTCGTCATGGACTGCTCCGCCTACGAGGCGGCGTTCACCGCACGGGCCACGCCCGTCACGGAACAGATCACCGCCACCGTGACCTGGTGGCGCGAACGCCTGCGCCGTCCCTGACCACAGCCGTCAGAGCTTGGCCAGGTGATCGGCCGCCCGGTAGCCCTCCGGCACACCCTGTGCCAGGACGATGTCGGCCCGCATGTTCCGCGTACGCAACGGGGCGATGTCCCGGTAGGCGGGCGAGTGCCACCAGGCGAGGGCGCTGTCGTGGTCGGGGAACTCGATGAGGATCAGGCCCAGGGCACCCCAGGTGCCCTCGACGGTGTCCAGACGGTCGCCGCCGTGGACGAGGAAACGCCCGCCGAACGGGTCGAGGGTGTCATCGATGCGCCGCAGGTACTCGACGATGTCGGGACCGGGGTTGACGGCATGGACCTGGGCGACGGCGTAGGCGGTCATCGGGATGCTCCCTGGGTGTCGTGGGGTGATGCCCTCGACGGTAGGGGGCGGCGGGCGGCCCGCGAATCCGTCACCTATCAGTACCGGATACGTAGACCGGGCGAGCGGGCCGGGCCGGCGGGGGTGCCGGGGGTGTCGGAGGCGGTGTCGAGGCGTTCCAGGCGCAGGACGAGATTGGCGTAGTCCAGGGGCTTGCCGCTCCGGTGGCAGTCGTTGCTGGTGACCACCTGGCAGGGGGTGCCGTCGCGGTCGGTCAGCGGGCCGGGAGTGGTGCGCAGGTTCGGCCGCCAGAGGCGGCCGGGGGCAAGGTGTTCGAGGGCGAGGGTCCAGCTGTCCTCGTCGACGACGAGGCTGGCGCCGGCACAGCCGGGCAGGACGCGGGTGCCGTAGCGGCCGCGCACGAGAACGCGCTGCTCGAAGTCGGTGTCCTTGCCCAGCACGGTGATCCGCCACGGCCCGTGATACCTCAGCATGCCCGCCTCCCAGCGCACTCGGCGCGCCGCGCTCGGACGCGCTCCCGCCTGCTCTACGGACACGGGAGGCGCGACGGCTCAGCGAGGCGGCCGGTCACCGGCCGACCAGCGGCCGACCGACCCCGGCGGCGGGGCGCGCACGCCCTCACGCGGCGCACCCCGCCCGGCACTTGACGAGCTATCAGATATATTCGCGCGGCCGCCCGTTCCGGAACGCCGGCCGACACCCCAGGCCAACTGGCGCGGATCACCGGCAGGTTCAACATCCACACCAGCTGACGGGCTTGGGCTATCGTGACGTGACCCGGTCGGCCCCGCGGGGAGCGGACCGCAACGGCCGGGGAGCCCGAACGGGGCGAGGAAGGCAGGGCATGGCGAAGCCAGACAAAACGGGCCTCAAGCCCGCGACGGCACAGGAAACCGCCGCAGCGAGGACAGCCGTACGGACAAGCACCCAGGCGGCGCAGGCGGGTGCGCTCGCGGCCAGGATCGAGGCACTGTTCCACACCGTCCGCCGCCCCGACCGCGAGCAGTACACCAACGAGGAAGTCGCACGGGCCTGCCGGGAGGCGACCGGGGAATCGTTCTCCACCACCTACCTGTGGCAACTGCGCACCGGGCGGCGGGACAACCCCACCAAACGCCACCTGGAAGCACTCGCACGGTTCTTCCAGGTGCCACCGGCCTACTTCTTCGACGAACAACAAGGCACCCAGATCGCCAGAGAACTCGCACTCCTGGCCGCCCTGCGCGACGCGGGAGTGCGCTCACTGGCCCTACGGGCCATCGAACTGTCCCCGGAAGGACTCGACACCGTCAACGAACTCATGGACGTCATCGCCCGCCGGGATACCGCACGCCGGCGCCCGTCACCCTGACGGAACCGCCACCACACGACAGGACGGGCGCCGTCCGCGCTACGGCCACGGCCGGGGGCCGGGTTCGGGGGCCGGGGTCGGGGTTCGGGGCGGCTACGCCGTGCGCGCCTGGTTGAAGCGCAGCATGTTGCCCGCGGGATCGCGGAAGGCGCAGTCCCGCACACCGTAGGGCTGGTCCATCGGCTCCTGCAGGACCTCGGCACCGGCAGCGCGGATGCGCTCGAAGGTGGCGTCGCAGTCGTCCGTGCGGAAGATGACACCGCGCAGCAGGCCCTTGGCCAGGAGTTCGGCGGCGGCGCGGCGGTCCTCGGCACTGGCGTGGGGATCGGCGAGCGGCGGTTCGAGGACGATCTCCACGCCGGGCTGCTCGGGCGAACCGACGGTGACCCATCGCATGCCCTCGAAGCCGACGTCGTTGCGGACCTCGAATCCGAGCACGTCACGGTAGAAGGCCAGGGCCCGGTCGTGGTCGTCGACGGCGATGAAGCACTGGGCGAGTTGGATGCTCATGACGCCCACGCTACGGCAGGCCCGGCAGTCCCGGGCGGGGCCGGCGGCCCGGACGGGTGGCGACCTTGGCGACGCACGCGGGGATCGCGGCGCCGCCCCGGTGGTCACGGGCGCGGTAGGCGCTGGGACTCTCACCCACGAGCTCCGTGAAACGGGCGCTGAAGGATCCCAGCGACGTGCAGCCGACCGCCATGCACACCTCCGTGACCGACAGGTCCCCCCGACGCAGCAGGGCCTTCGCCCGCTCGATGCGGCGCGTCATCAGGTAGCTGTACGGCGTCTCGCCGTACGCGGCACGGAAGCTGCGAGAGAAGTGCCCCGAGGACATGAGGGCGGCCGCGGCCAGCGCAGCCACGTCCAGCGGCTGGTCGTAGTCGCGGTCCATGCGGTCACGAGCCTGACGCAACCGAACAAGATCATCCAAAGACACCCGGGCCGCCACGGACACCACGCTAGCGAACCGCCCCGACACCCACCACCCTGCCCCCGACCACGGGGTCGCCCCGCCGGGGCCGGGCACCCCGATCTAGGGTGGTGACCATGACCCCCTCCCCCATACCCGGCCCCGCCGAGGCCCTGCAGGCACTCCTGGAAGGCAACGCCCGGTTCGTCGCCGGCAAGCCCGAACACCCCAACCAGGACGCCGGCCGGCGTGCCGCACTCGCCCCCGCCCAGCGCCCCTTCGCGGTCCTGTTCGGCTGCTCCGACTCCCGACTGGCCGCGGAGATCATCTTCGACCAGGGGCTGGGCGACCTGTTCGTCGTCCGCACCGCCGGGCACGTCACCGGCGCCGAGGCGCTCGGCAGCATCGAATACGGAGTCAGCGTCCTGGACTGCCCGCTCGTCGTCGTCCTCGGCCACGACTCCTGCGGAGCCGTCGCCGCCGCGCTCGACTCCCTCGAGCAAGGACAGCTCCCCGGCGGCTTCGTCCGCGACGTCGTCGAGCGCGTCACACCCAGCGTGCTCGCCGCACGGGCCGCCGGCATCGAGGACCCCGACGCCATCGTCGACGAACACATCCGCCAGACCGTCGACCTCCTCCTCGAACGCTCCCACCTGCTCGCCACCCGCGCCGCCGGCGGCAAGGTCGCCGTCGTCGGCCTGTCCTACCGCCTGCACGACGGCCAGGCCCGCCTCATCACCGGCCACAGCCTCACCTGACCCCCACGCACCGGGCAGCGGTGAGCGGGCCGTGTGCGCGAGAAGTCGGCCCCGCCGACTTCTCGCGCACAGCGAGGCCGTCCACGCCCGAGCACGGGCCCCGCTTCCGCTGCGGTCTCAGCACCTCAGCGCCTCAGGTCACGCGCGAGCGCCGCGTACACGTACTCGCTGCCCCAGCGCCGCCCGTCCACGTCAAGGTCGTTCTCCACCAGGTGCGCCTCCCGGCGCATCCCCAGCCGCTCGCACACGCCCACCGACCCCGCGTTCTCCACGTCCAAGCGCGCGAACACCCGGTGCACGCCCAGCGCGTCGAACGCCAGCGCCGCGAGGGCCGAGGCCGCCTCCGTCGCGTACCCGTGGCCCTCGTGGTCCGGATGCAGCGACCACCCGATCTCCGCCTGCCGCGCATACGCCGACGCCACCTTCAGCGACACCTCCCCCACCACCCCCGGCAGCCCGCGCCGGCACACCGCCAGCGCCAGCGCGTCCCCCTCCTCGCCCCAGGAGAGACACCGCGCCCGGGAAGCCACCAACTCCTCGCAGCGCTCGCGCGAGTACGGCTCGCGGTACAGGTAACGCGCCACCGACTCCAGCCCCTGGTACGCGAACACGTCGGCCGCGTCCCCCGCCGCGAACGGGCGCAGCACCAGCCGGTCCGTGGTCACCGGAACCAACGAGACGATGTCCATCCGTCCTCCCCGAAGCCTCAGCAGCAGCGCGCCCCGGCCCGGGCCGCGCCCGGCCACACCACCACCCACCACCCCGCCCGTGCAACCGGATTCCGCCGCGGCCGTGGGGCCGGGATCCAGCGGGGTCTACTCAGTACGCCGATCGCGCGCCACGCGTGCGGCTACCGCCCGCACCGCCTCGTACACCCGCTGGATCGGCCCGCGATCGGGCCTCGGGCGCCCCGGCGCCGGTTCGGGTGGTCCGTGGGGGGTGGGCGTGGTTGGCTCGGGGTATGGCCTCGCAGCGTGACAAAGCCGTCCGTTTCCGTGAGCTGCACGTTCCCGGGAGCCCGCTCGTCCTGGCCAACGTCTGGGACGTCGCCGGTGCCCGCGTCGTCGCCGCCACCGGCGCTCCGGCCGTCGCCACCACGAGTGCGGGCGTGGCGTGGGCGCTCGGCGCCCCGGACGGCGACCGCCTCGACCGGGCCGACGCGCTCGCGCTGATCCGCCGCGTCGCCCGCGCCCTCGACGTCCCCGTGACCGTCGACGTCGAAGGCGGCTTCGGTGCCACGCCCGAGGAGGTGGCCGACACCGTCGAGGCCGTCATCGAGGCCGGCGCGGTCGGCATCAACATCGAGGACGGCGACCGGCACCCGGCCGACTTCGCCGAGCGGCTCGCGGCGGCGCGCCACGCCGCCGACCGGGCCGCCGTCCCGCTCTACATCAACGCGCGCACCGACGTGTACTTCAAGGGGATCGGCGAGCCCGAGGGCCGCCTCGACGAGACGCTCGCCCGAGCGGCGCGCTACCTGGAGGCGGGGGCCAGCGGGATCTTCGTGCCCTTCGCGACCACCCCCGACGACGTGGCGTCGCTGACCCGGGGGATCGCCGCGCCGGTGAACGTCCTGGCGGCCGCCGGCGCGCCGAGCGTCGCCGAACTCGCGGCCCTGGGCGTCGCCCGCGTCAGCCTCGGCTCCAACATCGCCGCGGCCGTCTACGCCCTGGTCCGGCGGGCCGCCGAGGAGCTGGCCACGACCGGGACCTACGCGTCACTGGCGGAGACCATCCCCTACCAGGAACTCAACCGGCTCCTGACGGACACCGCCCCGCCTCGGTGAGCGCCTTCCCGAGCCGTCCCACCGCCCCGTGCGCCGGGCACCCGGACGGGCCCGGAGAGCGACTCGTCTGGTACGCCGCGTACGGCTCGAACCTGAACCCCGACCGCCTCGCCCGCTACCTGCGCGGCGGCAGGCCCCCCGGCGCCGCCCTCGCCCACCCGGGCTGCCGCGACCCCCGCCCGCCGCGCCGCCGGACGACCACCACCCTGCCCGGCACCCTCTACTTCGCCACCACCTCCACCCTCTGGGGCGGCGGACGCGCGTTCTACGACCCGCACGCCCCCGGGTGGACGGCCTGCGCGGCGTACCTGATCACCGCCGGCCAGTTCAGCGACATCGCCGCCCAGGAGATGCGCCGCAGCCCCGGTACGGACCTCGACCTCGGGCCCGTCCTCGCCACCGGGCGCCACCGTCTCGGCCCCGGGCGTTACGAGACCCTCCTCCGTCCGGGCGACCTCGACGGACACCCCCTGCTCACCTTCACCGCCCCCTGGGACCTCGCCGGGGCCGCGGCCCTCCTCAACCCGCCCAGCCCGGCCTACCTCCGGAACATCGCCACCGCTCTCGTCCGCGTCCACCGCTGGGGCCCCTGGCGCACCGCCGCCTACCTCGCCACCCGGCCGGGCGCCGCGCCCTGCTGGACGACCAGCACGGTCTGCGACGCCCTCGGCCCGCCCTGAGCCCCCGGGGAGTCGCTCAGACGTCGAGGACGTGTCCGGTCGTCGCGTCCACATGGGCGGGGACCTCGTCGTGGCGGTCGCCCACGGTCGGCGTGCCGGTCGGCTCGAACATGAGGATCGCGGCGCCGGACGGCGCGAACGGCCGGTGCTCGGTACCCGCGGGCACGGTGAAGACCGCCCCCTTCGGCAGCCGGACGGTGCGCTCGCCCTCGGGCCCGCGCAGGGAGATGTGCAGCTCCCCGTCCAGCACCAGGAAGAACTCGTCGGTGTCGTCGTGGGCGTGCCAGATGTGCTCGCCCTCGACCTTCGCGACCCGGACGTCGTAGTCGTTGACGCGGGTGACGATGCGCGGACTCCACAGCGCGTCGAAGGAGGCCAAGGCCTGGGAGATAAGGATCGGCTGGTTGCTCATGGCCTCATCCTCGGCCGCCTCGCACGGGCGGCGTGAGTGCTAGGAATTGCACATGGCGAAAGAATCCTCGCAACGGGCTCGTGAGGCGGGCGCCCACCGGGTGGTCGTGATCGTGGACGAGAACTCGAACCCGTTCGAGCTCGGCTGCGCGACCGAGGTCTTCGGCCTGCGCAGGCCGGAGATCGGCCGCGAGCTCTACGACTTCCGGCTCTGCTCCCCCGAGCCGTCGACCGCGATGCGGGACGGCTTCTTCACCCTCACCGGGGTCGCCGGCCTGGAGGCGGCCGAGACGGCGGACACCCTGATCGTCCCCAACCGCCCCGATGTGGAGGTGCCCCGCCGGCCCGCGGTGCTCGACGCCATCGCACGGGCGCACGCGCGCGGCGCTCGCCTGATCGGCTTCTGCAGCGGGGCCTTCACCCTCGCCGAGGCCGGTGTCCTCGACGGGCGCCGGGCCACGGCCCACTGGCAGTGGGCCGACTCCTTCCGCTCCCGCTTCCCCGCCGTCCGGCTAGAGTCGGACGTGCTGTTCGTGGACGACGGTGACATCCTCACCGCCGCCGGGAGCGCGGCCGCACTCGACCTCGGGCTGCACGTGGTCCGGCGCGACCACGGTGCCGAGGTCGCCAACTCGGTCAGCCGGCGACTGGTCTTCGCGGCGCACCGCGACGGCGGGCAGCGGCAGTTCGTCGAGCGCCCCGTGCCCGACCTCCCCGACCAGTCCCTGGCACCGGTCCTGGCCTGGGCGCAGGAACACCTCGACTCGCCGCTCACGATCGCCGACCTCGCGGCGCGGGCGGCGGTCAGCCCGGCGACACTGCACCGCCGCTTCCGGGCACAGCTGGGAACGACCCCGCTGAGGTGGCTCACGGGGGAACGGCTCGCCCTGGCCTGCCGACTGATCGAGCGGGGCGAGTCACGCTTCGAGGTCGTCGCACGGCTGAGCGGGCTGGGCACCGCGGCCAATCTGCGCGCCCTGATGCGCCGCGGGACGGGCATCACGCCGTCTGCGTACAAGCGGCGCTTCGGGCCCGAGGCGAACTGACGGCAGCCCGCGGGTTAGCCTGGGCGGCCGTGTCCACTTCTCAGCTCCTGGCGGCCCTCGGGGACGCCGACCCGGCCGTCCGGCGCGCCGCCGAGGACGCCCTCGTCGCGCTCGGCCCGTCCGCCCTGCCGCTCCTGCTGGCGCGGCTGCTCGACTCCGATGTGCCGGCGTTCGAGAACGCCGCGCTGAACGTCGTTCGCCGCAGCGGGCGGTCGGCCTTTCGCGCCTCGCTGGACGCGCTGCGCGAAGCGGCGCCGGGCCAGGCGCAGCGGCGGGCGGTGCGGGCGTTCACCGGTCTCGGTGCCGCGGCGCTGGCGGACTACACCGGCGCGCTCGGGCACGAGGACCCGGTGGTCCGGCGCGCGGCGGTCTCGGCGCTCGGCGAGTTCGGGAAGCCCGGCGAGTTCGGGGAGGAGGGGGTGGCGATCGCCGCGCAGGTGGTGCCGCTGCTCGGCGATCCCGACGCGGAGGTACGGCGGCAGGCCGTGTCGGCGTTCTGCTCGTGGGGGGCGGGGGTGGTCCCGCTGCTCCGGGCCGTGCGGCGCGGCGGTCCCGGCGCCGCCCGTGCGGGAGCGCTGGAGGCCCTGGCCGAGATCGGTGGCGAGGCGGTGCTGAGCGCCCGGGACGTCGCGGCGCTGGAGCGGCTGGTCCGCATCAAGCTGCCCGACGACGTGCCCTCGCCGCTGACCTGCTGCCACCTCTCGTGGATCGCGGTGAGCACCGGGGACCAGGGCGGGGTGATGGACCTCCTCGGCCTGTCCGATCCGCGCCGGGTGCCGTTCGCCGCAGGCGTGTTCGCCGCCGACTGCGACGGGCACGGCGGCCTGGGCGCGGACCCGCTGGCCCAGTACCGCCGGGTCTTCGTCACCCCCGAGCTGGACGGCTGGACCCTGGTGGTCGGCGCGTGGTGCGACCCCGTCGACGAGGAGCGCGCGGCGGAGGTGCTGGCGGCGTGCGCCCGCCTGAGTGCCCGCTACGGGCGCGCCCAGGCCTACTGGCACAGCTACCAGAACGACGGGTCGGCGGTGCTCGTCGCCGAAGGGGGCACGGTCCTGCGGCGGTTCGCCTTCGTTCCGGGCGAGGAGGTGCGGCACCTGGAGCTGGGGGCGCCGCTGCCGTACGAGCAGCAGCGGCGCGCCGTGCTCGGGCTGCCCCCGCTGGCGGCCGGCCGTCCGGACGTCGACGACGAGGAGGACGAGGGGGAGGAGGACGAGGGGGAGGAGGACGACGACTGGTTCTGGGAGCTGATCGACCTGGCGCCCGGTCTCGCCGGCCACCTGAGCCTGGACCCCAGGAACGTCGACGGGCGGACGCCGGCCCGGGGCACCGGCTGCCTCGCCCTCACCGGGTACGGCCGTGAGTCCGGCGCGCCGCCCGGGGCGCTCAGGCTCTGAGGGGCCGGCGACGGCCGGTCAGTCCCCCACCGTCAGCACGATCTTGCCGACCTGGGTGCCCGCCTCCAGGTAGCGGTGCGCGTCGGCGACGGTGTCGAGGCCCGCGAAGACGCGGTCGACGACCGGGACGAAGCCGCCGTCCGCGAGCCCGGCCGCGACGAAGGCGTGGGCGCGGCGCAGCCGTTCCCGGTCCCGCGTCACCTCGTGCATGGAGTAGAAGCGGCTCAGGACGGGCGCGAAGTCCTCCTGCCCGGGCAGCGGGGTGTCGCGCGGGTCGAGGCGGCCGTAGACGATCACCCGGCCGCCGGGGGCGACGGTGCGGGCGAGGGTGAGGATGCCGGGGCCGGCGACGGGGTCGAAGACCGTCCGTACGCCCTGCCCGCCGGTGGCGTCCAGGACCGCCTCGACCAGGTCCTCCTCGCCGGTGACGACGACGCGGGCGGCGCCGGCGTCGAGGAGCTGCTGCTTCTTGCCGGGGGTGCGGGTGGTGGCGATGGGGACGGCGCCCAGGCGGCGGGCGGTCCGGATCGCGGCAAGGCCCACGCCGGAGGCGGCGGCGGTCAGCAGGACGTGGTCGCCGGGGCGCAGGTGGCCGTCCTCGGCGAGGGCGCCGTACGCGGTGAGGTAGGGCATCCAGACGGCCGTGCCCTGGACGGGGGTGAGGCCGGCGGGGTGGTGGACGACGGCGTGCACGGGGGCCAGCACGTGGGTGCCGTAGGTGCCGTAGTCGTTCATCGAGAAGGCGGGGACGGTGTCGACCAGGTCGCCGACGGCGAACCCGGTGACGCCCTCGCCGAGGGCGTCCACCGTGCCGGAGGCCTCGTAGCCGAGGGTGGCGGGCAGCTTCGGGTCGTCCAGGTAGGTGCCGGAGCGGAACAGGGCTTCGGCGCGGTTGAGGCCGATCGCGGCGACGCGGATGCGCAGTTCGCCGGGGCCGGGTTCGGGCATGTCGGTGGTGCGGACGGTGAGGACCTCGGGCCCTCCGGTGGTCTCGAAGACGACGGTCCTGGGCATGGCGGTGCTCAACTCCCCTGGTACGGGCGGCTGCTGATGCTCGATCGAACGCCGCTCAGCCAACCCCCGGTCCGGGGGCGCTGTCAAATTTCGATATCCGTCGAAAAAGCGGGGCGGCAGGCGTAGGGTGGCGGGCGTGATCGAGAAGCACAGCGCTGGACACACCGCCGGGCCGACCGAGGAGTGGGGTGCCACCCGCCGCTGGGTGGAGGGCCTGCTCGCGCCCGGGGAGCGGATCGTCGGGGCCCGCACGCTCCAGGGCGGGTGGACGTCCCGGATGCGGCGCCTGGACGTCGAAGGGGGCGCGGGCGAGGGCGGTGACGACCCGGCCGGGCCCGGGTACGCGCTGGTGCTGCGCTCCTTCGTCAAGCCGTTCTACCTGCGCCACGCCGAGAACATGCTGGCCCGCGAGGCCCAGGTGCTGCGGCAGTTGGAGCCGAGCGCGGTGCCCACGGCGCGGCTGTGCGCGGTGGACGCGACCGGCGAGTTCTGCGACCACCCGTCGCTGGTGATGACGCTGCTGCCCGGCACGGTGCGGCTCGCCGAGGACGGCGACGTCG
Organism: Streptomyces rubellomurinus; assembly: GCF_000961885.1. Taxonomy (GTDB): domain Bacteria; phylum Actinomycetota; class Actinomycetes; order Streptomycetales; family Streptomycetaceae; genus Kitasatospora; species Kitasatospora rubellomurina. Next base: position 56,229 of record NZ_JZKH01000033.1, on the reverse strand, counting down.
ACCGCCGGATCACCCTGCTGGCCGGGCAGTTGGCGGCCGTGCACGCGCTGGAGGTGCCCGCGGAGCAGCGGCCGCGCGACTGGCAGGCGTGGACGGCGCCGGATCGGGTCGCGGTGCCCGAGGGGACGGCGCGGCCGGACCTGTGGCGCCGTGCGATCGCGGTGATCGACCGCCCGGCGCCCGCCCACCGGGCCTGCTTCCTGCACCGCGACTTCCACCCGGGCAACGTGCTGTTCACCGGCGCCGGCGAGGAGTTGGCGGTCAGCGGGGTCGTCGACTGGGTGGAGACCTCCTGGGGCCCGACCGACCTGGACGTCGCGCACTGCTCCACCGCGCTGGTCCTGCTGCACGGCGTCGAGGCCGGGATGTCCCTCGCCGACCGCTACCAGGAGGCCGGCGGCCGGCTGAGCGAGGCGCCCGGCGACCACCTGTACTGGCGGGTGCTGGACGCGCTCGCCTTCGCGCCGGACGCGGAGAAGGTCGCCGTCCCGTGGCGCGGTCTCGGGCGCACCGACCTCACCCCGGAGGTGCTGACGGGCCGCCTGGAGGACTACCTGCAGGCGCTGCTCGCGCGGTACGCCTGAAACCGGCGGGGTCCAGGAGACAGGCCCTCAGGCCTGGACGCCGTCCACGGAGTCCACGGAGTCCGCGCCGGCCGTGACGATGGCCAGGGCCCGCCCGACCAGCTCGACCGGGTCCGACAGCCCGTACTCCTCCGCCCAGTGGACGAGCGCGGCCCCGGCGGCGGCCAGGCAGGCGCCGGCGGCCACGGTCAGCCGGAACTCCTCCTCCGGGCCGGCCCCTTCGCTGCGCAGCGCCGAAACGAACGCGCGCTGGATGAGGTAGTGGTTGTGCAGGTTCCGGGCCCGCAGCGCGGGGGTGACGTTGCCCAGGCGGGTGCGGGTGAGCAGCATCCGCCGCTGCGCCTCGGTGGCTTCCTGCATGCTCTCCACCAGGGCGCCGGCGATCCGCCGCATCGGCCCCTCGGCCGCCGGGCGCGCCGCGGCCCGCTGGGCCAGCACGGGGTCGAACTCGCCGCTGAAGACGAGGTCTTCCTTGGTCGGGAAGTGCCGGAAGACGGTCACGGAGGACACCTCCGCCGCGCGCGCGACGTCCGCGACGGTGGTCCCGTCGAAGCCGCGCTCGACGAACAGTGCCAGTGCGTGGTCCTGGATGGAGCGTCGGACCCGCGCCTTCCGCTGTTCCCGGAGTCCTGGTTCCCGTGCGTTCATGACGTCACGGTGGGACGACGGCCGATGGGGGTGGAGGATGTCATGGGCGATTCCTGGTCGAGGGGACGGGTGGCGGAGAAGCCGGGCGCTGCCCGGGGTCAGGCTCTGGGCGCACCTCCGGCCGACTGCCGAACGCGTACGGTCGGCAGACGATCGACGGCGGCCGCAGGGGCCGCTCCGCAGGCGATGTAATCGAATAACGTCATTGGCATCTGTTTACAGCGTCGGCTCCGGGGCCACAACGCGATTCCGCCCGCCTGGCAGGAACAGGACCAGGAACGGCGAAGACCGGGACGCCGCGCGGTCGGCGAGCTTAGGGGCGCGAGCGATCAAGGGCCACGCGATCAAGGGCCCGAGCGATCAAGGGCCCGAGCGATCAAGGGCCCGAGGGACCAAGGGCCTCGGCGATCAGGGCCGGCGGATCCCGGGCCACCCTCGGGGCGGGCACGGCGGACGGTAGGATCGTCGGCGGCTGGCAATCGCCGCGCCCGTTTACCGATGCTGGTAGGAGAGAGTTCATGGCTCAGGTCACGCTGAAGGGGAACCCCATCGAGATCGGCGGCTCGCTGCCCGCCGCCGGGAGCCAGGCCCCCGCGTTCACGCTGGTCGGCGAGGGCCTCGCGGACACCTCGCTCAAGGACTTCGCGGGCAAGCGGAAGGTCCTCAACATCTTCCCGAGCATCGACACCCCCACCTGCGCCAGCTCGGTGCGCGCCTTCAACTCGAAGGCCTCCACGCTGGACAACACCGTGGTGCTGTGCATCTCGGCCGACCTGCCGTTCGCGCAGGCCCGCTTCTGCGGCGCCGAGGGCCTGGAGAACGTCAAGACCCTCTCCACCCTGCGCGGCCGCGACTTCCACGACACCTACGGCGTCTCGATCGCGAACGGCCCGCTCGCCGGCCTGACCGCCCGCGCCGTCGTCGTCCTCGACGAGAACGACACCGTCCTGCACACCGAGCTGGTCGCCGAGATCGCCGACGAGCCGAACTACGAGGCCGCCCTCGCCGCCCTCAACTGACCCGGGCCGCCCGCCGGTCGGGCACCTGACGCTCGCCGAAGGGGCGGGGTACGGCAGTTGCCGTACCCCGCCCCTTCGCGTCGGCCACCGCCTGCCGCACGGCCGGGGCTGCGCCGGCGGCGGGTCAGCCGCAGAGGACGCCGAAGCCGTAGCCGCGCGCCTTCAGGGTGGACAGGATCGCCGGCAGCGCGGCGACGGTCTGGCTGCGGTCGCCGCCGCCGTCGTGCAGCAGGATCACCGACCCGGGGCGGACGTCGCGCAGCACCCGCGACTGGATCGCCGCCGTGCCCGGGCGCGCCCAGTCCTGCGGGTCCACCGACCAGAGCACGACCTGCTTGCCGTCCGCGGCCGCCCGGGAGCGCACGGTCGCGTTGACGGCGCCGTACGGCGGGCGCAGGCAGGTGGGGGTGCGGCCGGTCTGCGCGCGGATCGCCCGATCGGTGTTCCGCACCTGCGCGTCGACGGCCGGGCCGGACAGCTTGCGCAGGTCCGGGTGGGACCAGGAGTGGTTCTGCACGCTGTGGCCCCGGCGGGCGACCTGGCCGGTCACGCCGGGGTGGGCGGAGACGTTCTGGCCGATCTCGAAGAAGGTCGCGCGCACGCCGTAGCGGTCGAGGACGGCGAGGACCTTCGGGGTGTAGGCGGGGCTGGGGCCGTCGTCGAAGGTCAGGTAGACGACCTTGCCGCCCGCCGCCCGCGCCTCCGCCGCGGGCAGGCCCACCGCCGTTCCCGCCGCCAGGGCGACGGCGAGCGCGCCGATCGCCGTCCGGAGCCTTCGCCCTGCCCTGCGCCTGCCTGTCCGTGCGGCCATGGCCACCCCCTGCGGTCGGTACTTTCCGGGTACGGACAGTGTGCGCGGCGGTGTGGCCGCGCCGCGAGCGCCGACGACCCTCCGGGGGCTGAAATCGGCCATCCGGCACGGGGGTTGAGGATCCACGCGGGCCCCTGGCCTCCGGCGCCCGCGCGAAACGGCCTGGCGGACGGGCCGCGGCAGGGGCTATGCTCCCCGGCGATGACCACTCACGCTGTTCTCAGATTGGGGGTCCCGTCCGCGCAAGGTGAGTGCTGATGGCCACTCACACCGCGCACGGGGACACCTCCCACCTCTCCTTCTGGCGGCACGTCCGCGAGTTCGCGGTACCGCCCGCCATGATCGAGACCGCCACCGCCCGCCGCCTGTCCGGCGACTGGGCCGGGGCCCTGACCGCCGCCCGCGTGGACCTCGACTTCCGGATCCGGGACGTCGTCCGCGCCCACGGCCGCGAGTTCACCGATCACCTGCTGGCCGACCTGCACCGCCTCGCGCCGGACCTGCTGCGCTGGCACCTGCCGAGGACCGCCCCGGACGGGCTGCTGCGGCCGGGGCTGACCGTGCCGCTGGCCCGCTACCCGGGCGAGCGCCCGGTGGCGCTGGTGGTCCGGACGCCGCCCGCCTGGGCGGACTTCGGGCAGCGCATCGGCCTCGCGCTCTGGGACGGTTCCGCGAACGGCGGCCCGCCGCTCCAGCATCCGCACCCGCACCCGAGCCGGCGCTTCCGCTTCGACCTGCACCGGCACCTGTGGGACGCCGGGCGCAGCGGGGAGTTCGCGGCCCGGGCCGGCACCGGGGGCCCGAGCGGCCTTCCGGCGGCCGACACCGTGGCGGCCGGCCTGCGCTGCGCCGTCGACCGGTGGGGCGCCGAGGCCGGGCTGCTGCTGCGCGCCGAGGGGCGCCCGGCCGGGCCGGTCGCGGTGCGGCTCGGGCGTCGGCGGATGCTGCTGCTCGAACCCGGTGCGGCCGGGGTCGCGGCGGTCCGTCCGGTCGGGGACGCCCGGGAGGCGCGCGGCCTGCCGCTGCTGCCCGACGCGGCGACCTGGGTGGCACCCGACCTCGACCTGCTGCGGTCCGGCACCCTCGGGCCCGAGCTCCTGCACCCTTTGGTGGCACGGGCGTTGGCCCCCGGGCACGCTCGCGGGCCGGTCCGGCCGGGCGGAGCGGGCGAGGCGGGTCGTGCGGGCGGCTTCGGCGGGCCCGGGCTGGTGGACTGCCGGGGGGCGGTCCACCGGATCGGCCTGGTCGACGGGGTGCTCGCCCCGCTCGACCACGCCCCGGCCGAGCTGCGCCGCGAGCGGCTGCTGATCGCGCTCTCGGGCACCCCGCTGCCCTGCCTGCGGGCCGTCGAGCGGGCGCACCGCCGTCCGCACGAACTCGCCGGTCTGCGCGAGCGGTTGGACCACGGCGACGTGGACGGCGCGCTCGCGGCGGTCGAGGCCGTGCTCGGCCCGCAGGCTCGGCTGCGCGAGGGGCCGCTGCGGGACGCGCTGGCGGCGATCGAGGAGCGGCGGAGCACGTACGAGCGCTACCGTGCCGGCCTGGCCACGCCCGGGCCGGACGCGGTCGCGTTCCGCCGCCGCGACCGCCGCCCGAAGGACCACTGGTCGCACCCGCGTTAGGGCCTTGGGCCCTCCGGCGCCGAAGCGCCGGCGCATTTCCTCCCCTTCCCTACGCCACGAGGTGATCACCCATGCCCACGTCCATGCCCACACACCCCAGCCCGCGCCTCGATGTCGCCGACCAACTCCTCGGCCTGCTCGGCGAGTTCGACACCGAGCCGCGCCCCGACACCCAGTTGGAGGCGCTGACCCTGGCCGTCGCCGCCGATCTGCCCGTGCTGCTGTGGGGCGAGCCGGGCATCGGCAAGACCGCCGCGCTCAATCAGCTCGCCGCCGCCCTGGAGCTGCCGCTGACCACGGTGATCGCCAGCGTCCACGAGCCCTCCGACTTCGCCGGGCTGCCGATCCTCGGCGACGACCCGGCGCAGCAGGGCGTGCCGCTGGCGCCGCCGGACTGGGCGGTGCGGCTGGTCCGGGCCGGGCGCGGCCTGCTGTTCCTGGACGAGCTGTCCACCGCGCCGCCCGCCGTGCAGGCCGCGCTGCTGCGGCTGGTCCTGGAGCGGCGCATCGGCGCGCTGCAACTGCCGCCGGGCGTACGGATCGTGGCGGCCGCGAACCCGCGCGCCTCGGCCGCCGACGGGTGGGAGCTGAGCCCGCCGCTGGCGAACCGGTTCGTCCACCTGCCGTGGGTGCACGACCACGAGGTGGTGGTGCGCGGGCTGGGCGGCACCTGGCCGGTGGCCACCCTGCCGTGGCTCGACCCGGGCGCGCTGCGGCCCGCGGTCGCGCTGGCCCGGCGCGCGGTGTGCGGGCTGCTGACGGCCCGTCCCGAGCTGGTGCACCGGCTGCCGAGCAGCGAGACCCGGCGCGGCGGAGCCTGGCCGTCGCCGCGCAGCTGGGACATGACGCTGCGGCTGATCGCCTTCGCGACGGCGGCCGGCTCCTCCCGGGAGGTGCTGTCGTTGCTGGTGCGGGGCACGGTCGGGGACGGCCCGGGGCTGGAGCTGATGGCGCACCTGGACCGGATGGACCTGCCGGATCCCGAGGACCTGCTGGCGGATCCGGCGGGCGCGGTGCTGCCCGAGCGCGGGGACCTGCGCCAGGCGGTGCTGGACGCGGTGGTGGCGGCGGTGCGCAACCGGCCGGAGCGGGCGCGCTGGGACGCGGCGTGGGCGCTGCTGGTGCGGGCGGTGGAGACGGGTGCGCCGGATCTGCTGGTCGTCCCGGCGACCACCCTGGCGGCGCTGCGCCGGGAGGACTGGGAGGTGCCGGCGGCGATCGAGCGCCTGGCCCCGGCGGTGGCGCTGTCCCGCCGGGCCGACCTCGCGGCCGCCGCGGTCGCCCGTCCGGCGCGGGCCGGCCGGTGAGCGCGCGGCCGGTGGACGCCGGGAAGCCGCCGGGCGCCGGGAGGCCGCTGGACGTCGAGAAGCTGTACGCGGCACGGCTGCAGGCCACCCGGGCCCGCCCGTACCTGGCGACGGCGCTGTTCGCGCTGCACCTGGTCGAGTCCCGGCAGGTGCCGACGATGGCCGTCGACGTGCACTGGCGCTGCTACGCCTCGCCGGTGTTCGTCGACCGCACCCCGGTGGAGGAGCTGGCCGGGGTGTGGGTGCACGAGGTGTCGCACCTGCTGCGCGACCACCACGGGCGCGGCGACCGGCTGGCCCGCCGGCTCGGGCTGGCGGGACCGGGGGTCCGGCTGCGGATGAACATCGCCGCCGACTGCGAGATCAACGACGACGTGTACGGCGAGGGCCTGGCGACGCCGAGCGGCGCCGTCCTCCCGTCCCGGCTGAACCTGCCCGAGGGGCGGCTGATGGAGGACTACCTGCGGGAGTGGCAGTTCGACCCGACCGACCCCCTGCTCGCCTGGCTGGACTGCGGCAGCGGCGCGGACGGGCTGGCGCGGCCGTGGGAGTTGGGCCCGGACGGCGCGCACGGCCTCGGTCCGCAAAAGCGGGACGCGGTGCGCTTCCGGGTCGCCGAGGGCATCCGGGCCCGCCCGGGCGAGACCCCGGCGGGCTGGCGGCGCTGGGCCGAGGAGGTGGTCCACCCGCCGCAGCGGTGGCGGGAGCTGCTGGGGGCGGCGCTGCGGTCGGCGCTGGCCGGCGCGGGGGCGGGGGACGACTACAGCTACGGCCGGCCGGCCCGGCGCTCGGCCGGGCTGCCGGGCGTGGTGCTGCCGAGCCTGCGGCGCCGTCCGCCGCGGGTGGCGGTGGTGGTCGACACCTCGGGGTCGGTCTCGGACGAGGAGTTGGGCAGCGCGCTGCTGGAGGTCGCGGCGATCGGCCGGGCGGTCGGCGGCCGCCGGGACCAGGTGTCGGTGGTCTCCTGCGACGCGGCCGCGCAGTCCGTCCAGCAGCTGTGCGGGGCCGCGGGCATCGAGCTGGTCGGCGGCGGCGGGACGGACCTGCGCACGGGCTTCGCGGCGGCGCTGCGGGCCCGCCCGGCGCCGGACGCCGTGGTGGTGCTGACCGACGGGCAGACCCCGTGGCCGGAGGCGCAGCCGCCCTGCCGGACGGTGGTCGGCCTGTTCGCCCGGCCGAAGCGGGTCCGCGAGTACGACCCGGACTACCGGCCGGACGCCCCGCCGACCTGGGCGCGGGTGGTCACCATCGGGTGAGGGGGTGGGGTGACCGCCTTGGTGTGCGGGCGAGTTCGGACAGGCCCCTCTTCTCGTCATTTTGACGACAACAGGCTAGGGTGTCCGGCATGAGAGTCGTACTGACGCGGGCGAGCGTCTGCATGGCCGACGACTGCGACGCCCCGCACGAGGCCGTCTGGGAGACTCCGGACGGCGGCGCGGTGGCCGACGTGCTGGAGCGGTCCGCCGGCTACCTGCTGAGCCTGAACACCTCCTGCTGGGTCGCCTACCTCGGCTACGGCCGGGGCGACGGAAGGCCGCTCGCGGTGGCCTCGCCGCGATGGTCCGGGCTCCGCCTGCTGCCCGACGCGGAGGCCCACGCCCGACTGGGGCCGCACGCCGACCGGCTGGAGATCTACTGGGCCGTTCGGTCCGGTGCGGACCCGGAAGTGGTGTGGTGGGAGCTGACCGGCCGCCGGGGGCCGCGCCCCCGCCCGCAGGCCGCCCCGGCCCCGCAGCCGGAGGCCCTGCGCCTCCGGCTGCGCGACCACCGCGACCAGCTGATCCGGCGCATCCGGCTCGGCTAGGGCCTGCCGGTCGGCCGGAACGGACGGTCAGCCGAGCGCCCGGGCCACGGCCGCGCCGTCCGTGACGTGCAGCAGCGCGTCGGCGCCGTCCAGGAGCTCCCGGTCGAGCGGGAAGTAGCCCTGGCGCGGGAGGGTGTCGGTGCGGCGGGCGGTGGCCTCCCCGGCCGCCGCCGGGTCGGTCAACTCCCAGTCGGCGGAGCCGCGTTGCAGGGCCGCCTCGAAGGTGCCGGGTGCCGGTTCCGGCAAGCCGAGGACCGGGCTGCGCCCGAGGCTGCCGACCACCAGGACGTACCGCTCGGCGAGCAGCGGTTCGAGGATCATGCCGGCGCCCGTCCAGTCCGCGCGCCACTCCCCCGCCGACCAGGCGCTCGGGGTGCGCTTCAGGTGCTCGTTGTGGGCAAACACCAGGGTGGGTCCGCGCCGGGCCTCGGCCTCGCGGATCTCCAGCAGGTTGCGGGCCATCAGCGTGTCCCGGCTGCCGAGCAGCCGCGCGATCCGGACGCCCTGCTCCAGGCCGGGGACGGCCGCCTGGGCGTGGTAGCGCAGCAGCCCGAGGCAGGTGGTCAGGTGGGCGCGGGCCCGCAGCCACGCGGCGTGCGAGCCGGCGGCGATCAGGCCGGGCGCGCGCTCGTGCAGCAGGTTCAGCAGGTCGTCGGCGAGGACGCGCAGCCGCTGCGCCTCGGGCGAGGCGCCGGGCGAGGCGGCCGCGTCGAGGATCGCCTCGGTGCGCTCCCAGCGCTCGTCGGGGCCGGTGAGCGCGGCCACGTCGAGCTCCAACCCCAGGTAGTCGCGGGCGTGTTCGAGGTAGCGGCGGGGGCTGGGGGCGGTGGTGTTCTCGGTCGGCGCGTCGAAGCCGTGGAAGGCGATCCGCTCGGCGGGCGGCCGCTGCGCGTTGTGCGCGCGCAGCCGGGCGACGAGGCTCCGGTTGGCGTCGAGGCCCCCGAAGCCGTGGCTGAAGCCCGTCGCCAGTACCCCGTCCAGGGTCCCGGTGCCGTGCCGGACGTAGTCGTCGACGGCGAGCGCGGCGATCCGGTCGGTCTCCAGGGCGACCGACCGGAAGCCCCGCCCGGCGAGGTGGAGGAAGAGGAGTTCGTTGCGCACCCACCCGAAGGCGGGCTCCTGGTGGGTGGGCTCGCCGAGCGCCAGCACACCGCAGTCGGGGGCGAGCAGGTCATGGAAGTGGTGCAAGTCCCGGTTCATGGACCTCAAGCGTATCCTTGAAGAATCGGTTGAGACTTTTCCGGTCTCAGCCCGGGTTTTCTCCAGGAAGTCTCAAACGGGGGTCCGGATGCGCCCGACCGATCTCGCCCGCGAGCACGGCATCTCGACCCAGGCCGTGCGCAACTACGAGCGGGACGGCTTCCTGCCGCCCGCCGCCCGTACGGCCAGTGGCTACCGGGTCTACACCGAGCGGCACGCGGCCGCGCTGCGCGCCCACCTCGCGCTCGTCGCGGCGTACGGGCACGCGACGGCGGGCGAGGTGATGACCGCCGTGCACACGGACCGGCTCGACCAGGCGCTGACCGCCGTCGACCGGGGCCACGCCCGGCTGCTGCGCGACCGGGAGACGCTGGCCGCCGTCCGGGAGGCGGTCGGCCACCTGACCGGGCGGGCGGACCCCGCGCCGCACCGCCCGGACGACCGGCTCCCGCACGGCATCGGCGAGTTGGCGCACCGCCTCGGCGTCACCCCGGCCACCCTGCGGGCCTGGGAGGCCGCCGGGGTACTGGCCCCGGCGCGCGACCGCGCGACCGGGCACCGGGTCTACCTCGCCGCCGACCTGCGCGACGCCGAACTCGCCCACCTGCTGCGGCGCGGCGGCTACCCGCTGGCCCGGATCGCGGGCGTGCTCCGGCAGGTGCGGGCGGCGGGCGGCACCGCCGAACTGGCCGCCGCCCTGGCCGGCTGGCAGCACCGGCTCACCGAGCGCGGCACGGCCATGCTGACGGCGGACGGCCTGCTCGGCCGCTACCTCGGGGACGGGTCATGACCCGGTCGTGACCCGCAGGTTGGCGAGCAGCGTGGCGCCGTCCGGGGTGGTGGCGAACAGCCGGCCGCTGCGGTGCCAGCAGGTGAGCGCGTCGCCGTGCCGGCGCAGGCCGACCGGGGAGGCGTCCGCGCCGGGGAAGACTGCGGTGAACCCGCCGACGAGCGGGGCGCCGGGCGGGCCGCCGCCGAGGGTGACGTGCAGCGCGCCGGACAGCCGCGCCGCGAACGCCCAGTGGGTGCCGTCCGCGCTCAGCACGCCCTGGCCGCGCACGCTCCGCTCGGCCAACCGGCCGTCCCCGACCGCCCGCACCAGGGTGGTGTCCGCCGCCGCCCCGGGGCCGGTGTCGAGCAGCCGGCCGTCCGCGAGCAGCACCGCGCCGTCGAGGTCCGCCACGTACGGGCCCGGCCGGTCCGGCCCGGTGCGGTTCAGGTGGGAGCGGCCGCGCAGCGTCCAGTCCGGCTGCTCCCACTGCCACAGTTCGGACATCTCGACGCGGTGCGAGCCGGGCGCCGGGTGGGTGTGCACGAGCCCCGCGCAGCTGTCGGGCGTGCGGGCGATCGTGCCCAGGAGCCGCTGGTCGCCGCCGAGTTCGCGGTGGACCACGGTCGGGCGGGCGGTGCGGGTGTCGAGCACGGCGATGGTGCCGTCCGGGTCGACGGTGACGAGCCGGCGGCCGTCGTAGGAGCGGGCGAGCCCGCGCACCCGCAGGGTCGTCCAGCGCTCGACCGCGCGGGTGACGAGGTCGAGCCGGGTGATGTCGCGCACCTCGCCGTAGCGGGCGACCAGCAGCGCCGAACCGCCGTGGTCGGCGAGGACCAGTTCGTCGGCGGGCACGTCCCAGCGGGCCCGGGTGCGGCCGTCCGGGCCGAGCAGCCGCACCCCGGCGTGGCCGCAGGCGACCAGCACCGCGCCGGAGTCGAGCCGGGCCGCGTCCAGGACGGGCAGGGTGCCGGGGCGGTCGGCGGCGGTGACCTCCAGCGGGGTGCCCGGGGCCGGCGCGGCGAGGCGCGGCTTCGGCAGGTCGGCGGCCGCCAGCGGGTCGGCGCGCTGCGACAGCCGGGTGTAGCGGGCCCGTTGGGTCGTGGTGTCGCCGCCGTCGCCGAACCCGCCGTCCCGGGTGACGGCGCGCAGGGCGGCGGTGGCGAGCTGCCGGTCGACGGCCGGGTCGGCGGCCGGGACGGTGGCCAGGGCGGTGAGGGCGGCGGCCCGCTCGCTGTCCGGGGCGTCGGGGGCGAGGGTGGCCAGGGCGAGGCCGGCGATGACCTCGGCGGCGTTCCGCGCGTCGGCGGCGTTCCGCGCGTCGTGGGCGGTCCGCGCCTCGGGGCCGGTCGCGGCGTCGGCGGCCCTCCCGGCGGGGCCGAGCGCGAGCAGGTGCACGAGGGCGCGCCCACGGGCCGCCCCGCCGAGCAGGACGGCCTCGCGCAGGTCGCCCACGGCGGTGGGGCGCAGCGCCGCGTCCGGCCAGACCGCGTCGACGGCGCCGAGCCGGTCGCCGGCCTCCCGGCAGTGCGCGGCCCAGGCGGTGCGCAGCTCGCGCGCGGCCTGCGGGTCGGTGGCCGCGAGCCGTTCGACGGCGGCGGCGAAGGCGCCCCGGCGGTGGGCGATCCGCACCGCCCGCTCGCGCTGGCCGGCCCGCCACCACAGCCGGACCACCTGGTCGGCCGGGAGTCCGCGGCCTTCGGCGAGTTCGGCGGCCTGCTCGACGCGGCCGTGCCGCTCCAACAGGGCGACGGCTTCGGCGGGTTCGGCCAGCAGGTCGGCGAGGACGTAGGCGGCCTCGTCGATCCGGGCCTCGCGTTCCAGCGCCTCGGCGGCCTCCCGGTAGAGGTCGTTGAGGAAGCCGTGCACGGTGGGCCCGCTGATCGGCATCGCGGCCGGCGCCCCGGCGCGCTCCCGCGGGTCCGGGCGCAGCGCGCCCCGGAAGCGTGCGGGCAGGCGCAGGGCGAGCAGGCCGCCGGGCCCGCGTCCGGCGTCCCCGGCCAGCCGGACGGCGTCGCGCAGGGCGTCCTCCCAGCGGCGCTGCCGGAAGGAGCGGGCGAGGCGGGCGACGTAGCGGGCCTGGCGGCGCTGGAACAGGGTGCCGGCGGGGCTGCGCAGGGCGAGCCGGGCCAGCCACTGCCCGCGCGGGCGGCGGGCGGCGGCACTCTTCCGTGGACCGTCCGGAGCGCCGGACTGCCGTGCGGCGCCGGCGTGTTGGGGGGCGGCGGCCTTCCGGTCGCGCCGGGCCTTGGCCCAGGGGAGGACGGCCAGGCCGATGCTCGCGGCGGTCAGGACCGGGATGACGCTCCAGATCTCGGACTCTCCCCGCTCGACGGCGCTGGGCAGGTACAGCAGGGCGCCGCAGAGCACGGCGGCGAGGAACAGCGCGTTCGGCCAGACCGGTGGCGCCGGCCGGCCGGCCGGGGGCCGCGGGTACGTCGGGTCCCCCGGCCGGCCGGCCAGGCTCCTCGGCGGCCGCGGGCGCTGCGGGCGTCGCGGGCGGCGCTCGCCCAGCAGCCGGGCGGCCCAGGAGCTGCGCTCGCGGACGCCGGCCGCGGCCCGCAGGTCGACGACGGGCGGGCGCAGGGCCTCGTCCTCCTCGACGGGCTCCGGCGCGGCCGGGGTGCCGACCGGGCCCAGCCGGTGGACGGCGATCCCGGTCGGGTCCAGCCAGTGGGCCGGGTCCAACGGCCGCATCCCGGCGATGGCATGACGGTGCGTCAGATCGCCCGCGACGAGGAGGACGTCTCCCCCGTCGAGTGCGCGCTGGTCGGCGCCGGCGGCCACCAGCGCGTCGCCGACCGCCCGCAGCGGTTCGCCGGGCGCCCGGTCCGGGCGGGTGCGGACCGGCGCGGGCAGCGTCAACACCCAGCGGCCGTCCGGCAGTTCCAGCAGGCGCGCGCCGTCCTGCCAGTGGTTCAGCACGCGTTCGGCGGCCTCGGCGGCACCGATCAGCGGCACGTCCAGAACGAAACCGGCGGCGTCCAGGGCGGGGTTCGTCACTCGCTGCTCCTGATGGTGAAGTGCCGTCGGCCGGTCACCGTGTCCGCGACCACCAGGGCGCCGGGCCGCGGTTCGGCGACGATCAGCGGCAGCTTCGGGTGGACGGCGGGGGTGCCGGCGCCGCCGGACAGGCCGGTGTGGGTGCGCACGCCGTCCGCGCGGACGGCCCGCACCAGGCCGGCCGCCCCGGTGCGGGTGATCAGCACGGGCTCGCCGCCCTCCTGGGTGAGCCCGATCACCTCGGCGCCCTCGTCGCGCAGGACGATCGAGCGGGGGCCGATCCGCTCGTGGTCCAGCCGCCACTCGCGGCCGTCCGCGGACCAGCCGACCAGCCCGGCGCCGTGCACGACGTGGGCCGCGTCCGCCGCCGCGGGCGGCAGCGGGACGGCCGACAGCCTCGGCTCGCGCGCCCACCGGAACGGCCGGCCGCCCGCGGTGGACGCCACCGGCCCGTCCTCGGTGACCACACCGCCCGGTGCGATCCGTCGCCACCGGCCCGCGACCGGCAGCAGCAGGCCGTCGTCCTCGCGCAGGACGGGCAGCACCGGCTGGTCCGTCAGCTCCGCGAACGCGGCGGAGCCGGCCGGGGGCAGGCCGACCGCCGCCGCGTCCACCGCGTAGCCGTCCGGGTCGGGCACCGGGCGGCCGATCACCTCCAGCACCAACCGCCCGCGCACCACGCACAGCACCAGCAGCCGCCGGCCGTGCTGCGCGGCGGCCACCACCGGCCCGCGCAGCACGTGGCGGCGCGGCCGGCCGCTGCTCTCCACCGAGCCGTCGCGCACCAGCTTGACCGCCACCAGCACGGACGCGTCCGCCCCGCGCAGCAGCAACTCCCGGGTGCCCGAGGTGAACACGGGCAGCGCGCCGCCGGTGACGGGCAGCGGCGCGGAGGTCTCCGTGGTCGCCGCCCGGGCCCGGCGGAACTCGGCCCCGCGCAGCGCCCGCACGGCGATCGGCGCGGGCGGCAGCGTCAGCTCGGCGTCCGCGCCGCCGTCCACCCGGACCCGCACCCGGCCGACGCCCTCGGCGCTCCAGCCGGCCTCCTCGGCGGTCAGGGTCCGGGGCCGGGCGGGTAGTTCGGCCGCCAGGCGCGGGGAGGCCAGCAGCCAGGCGCGGTCGGCCGCGTCCAGCGCGTCCTCGGCGCGCCGGACGTCCTCGGCGCTCGGGTCGGTCGGGCGCCGGGCGTTCAGCCAGCGCGGCAGCAGCTCGGCCGGCTCGCCGCCGAACAGCCGCCCCGGCTCGTCGCCCAGCACGCCCACCACCAGCTCGCCGCCGCGCGCCGCGGCCCGCCGGTGCAGGACCAGCAGCGCCGCCAGCTGCACCAGCCGCCCCGCCCCGGCCTGCGCCGGGCCGGCCTCCACCAGCGCGACCACCCGGCCGCGGCTGGTGGTGCTGCGCAACTCGGCGGCCAGGTGCAGCAGTTCGTGCTCGGTGTAGCGCCGCAGGAACTCCTCCGGGAACTCCTCGGCCAGCAGCCACTCGGAGGGCAGCAGCCGCTCCAGGGGCCCGGACCGGGCCAGCCCGCCGTAGCCGTCCGGCTCGCCCTGCGCCTCGGCGACGGGCTCGCGCTCCCCGATCAGCGCATCCAGGCGGCGCAGCAACGGGCCCAGTGCGGAGGCCAGTTCGGGCGTCAGCGCGGCCAGCGTCCCGGCCCACGGCTCGACTGCGGCCCGGGTGCCGCCCGGGGTGGTGAGGTGTCCGGTGCCGCTCATGCCGCTCCCCCGAGCAGGGCGGCCAGCGCCTCGGGGTCCGTCAGCGGCGGTGGGACGTCCGCGACCAGGCCGTGGCCGGGCACCAGGGCGCAGAGCTGGCCGTCCGCCGCGCCGAGGGCGGAGCGCCACAGGTCGGCGGCGGGCAGCGGGCGGGCGGTGGTCGGGACCAGCAGGCGGCCGTCCAGGCCGAGGTAGTGGGCGCCGTCTGCCCACGGCAGGTCGTCCGCCGGGCCGAGGACGAGCAGGGCGGTGCCGTCCGTGGCGGCCGAGAGGCGGTGGCCGGCGCGGAGCCGGTCGCGGGTGGCGGCGGCGAGGGCGGGGACGGCGGGGCCGAGGGCGAGCACGGCGGCGGCGGTGAGCGGGGGTTCGCGGCGTTCCCAGCGGAGTCGGACGGTGGTCACGCGGGTGCGACCACCGCGACCAGACCCGCCCGGATGCCGGCGAGCGGGGCGGGCAGGTCGGTCGGGGCGAATCCGGCGTCGATCTCGCGGAGCACGGCTTCCAGGCGCAGTCGGGAGTCGCGGCCGTCCGGCAGGCCGCCGTGTTCGGCGAGGACGGCCGCGCCGGTGCGCATCAGCCGCTCGGCGCGGGCGGCGGCGCTGCGGGACATCTCCTCGGCGGTGTGGGCGAGGCTGCGGTTGGCGGCCCGGCCGACCAGGTCGGCGAGGGTTTCGCGGGCCAGGGCCTGGGCGTCGGCGGTGGGGGCGACGAGCGGCAGCACCCACAGGTCGCGGGCGGAGGCGGTGTCGCGCCCGTCGAGGACGGCGGCGGCCGCGACGAGGTTCTGGGAGCGGACGGCGCGCCGGTCGCTGATCGGGATGCCGGCGGAGCGCAGCCGCCGCAGGGCGGTGCCGAGCAGGCCGGTGACGGGGGTGAGGTCGCAGGCGCGGGCGGCGGCGGCGAGCCGGTCGAGGGCGCCGAGCAGGTCGCCGGCCGGCGCGTCGGGGGTGGTGGGCCGGCCGCCGCGCCCGGCCTCCAGGAGTTCCTCCAGCCGGGCGTCGGTGACGGGTTCGACGAAGACGCGGGCGAGGAAGCGGTCGGCGAAGGCGGCGAGGGCCGGGTCCTCGGGGAGGTGGTTGGCGGCGCCGACGCAGATCCGCAGCGGGCTGGCCACCGCCGTCCGGCCGCGCCGGAAGACCCGCTCGTTGAGCAGGCCGAGCAGGGTGTTGAGGACGGCCGTGGAGCCGAGGAAGACCTCGTCCAGGAAGGCGATCTCGGCTTCGGGCAGCATGCCGGCGGTCTCGAACTCGACCCGGCCTTCCCGGAGTCGGCGCAGGTCGACCGGGCCGAACAGTTCGTTGGGTTCGGTGAACCGGCCGAGCAGGTACTCGAAGTACCGGCCGCCGAGCTGCCCGGCGACCCGCCGTACGGCCTCCGACTTCGCGGTGCCGGGGGCGCCGATCACCAGCAGGTGCTCGCCGGCCACGGCGCACAGCGCCACCACCTCGGCCACCGTCTCGCGTTCGACCAGGCCCCGCCCGGCGGCGGCCACGGCGGCGGCGATCAGCCCGGCGTCGCCCGAGGGCGCGGCGGCAGCGGCCGGAACGGCGGCATCAGTGGTACCGGTGGCATGAGTGGTGTCGGTGGTGTCGGTCACGAGTACGGGAGTCTACGGGCGCCCGCGCGCGGCTCACCAGCGGGTTTCGCCGCACGGCAGCCGCCCCGGCCTCAGCCCGTCCGGCGGCGGCCGTCGTCGGGGCGGCAGAGGTGGACGGTCCGCCGCGGGTCGGCGGGGAACGCGGGGTCGAGCGTCCAGCCCTCCTCGGCGGCCACCCGGAGCACGGCCGCGGCGCCCGCGCACC
Organism: Streptomyces rubellomurinus; assembly: GCF_000961885.1. Taxonomy (GTDB): domain Bacteria; phylum Actinomycetota; class Actinomycetes; order Streptomycetales; family Streptomycetaceae; genus Kitasatospora; species Kitasatospora rubellomurina. The sequence continues at coordinate 39,945 of NZ_JZKH01000033.1, read as the reverse complement.
GGAAGTGGCAGGGCTTGACGCCGACCCGGCGCAGGATCCGGCCGTCCGCGCCGGAGCGGTAGTGCTTCCGCGGGTCGCGCGCCAGCTCCTTCCGGAACTTCCTCGCCAGGTGCCCGCGCAGGTGGCGCGCGTACGCGTCGGGGCTGCGGCGCAGTTCCAGCAGGCGCACCCGCGGCCGGAACACGAGGGTGAGCAGCGACAGGAGCACGCGGCAGCGCATCGGCCCCCACGGCGCGCCGCGCTCGGGCACCGGGCCGTGCGGGAGGGGCACGCCGAGGTGCTCCGGAGGCGGCATCGGACGGAAGAAGTGCAGTTGGCCGTCGTTCTCCGAGCGGGGCTTGGCCCAGTCCACCGACCAGCCGTGCCGTGCGGCCAGTTGCTCGACCCGGGTCGGGGCCAGGCCGCGGTAGTGGTGGAGCCCGAGGGAGGCGACGGCCCGGCGCACGCCGTTGGGCGGCAGGTCGCCCGGCTCCCAGCCGCTCTTCCGCTCGGCGCGGGCGAAACGCTTCTTCAGGATCCCTTCGGTGAACGGCTCCCAGGCCTCGGGCCGGCCGTTCCACTCGACGCGCAGGCGCCGCCAGGAGAGCCCGAACGCCACGGTCGTGAACGGGCCCACGATCACGTCACCCTCACTACCGCTTCCGGCACCCCCGCCCGACGAGACCAGCAGGGCCAGCAGGGCGATCCCGACCAGCGGCCCCAGCCACAGGTAGACGAACTGCAGGACGAACTGCGCGACAAGTCCGACCCGCGACCGGCGCGGCGCGGCGCGGTCGATCCCCGCCCGGGCCGGGACGACCGGCCCGACCGGTCTGCGGCTGTCCGGACCTTGCGACGGCACGGCTGTGGACATCGGATCCGCCCCCCTCGGCTCGCTGTGCTGCGCATCAGCTTCGGGCAGCCCGACCTGCGCTGACCACCACTCGCCTTCGGCCGTCACAGACAGCGCACGGGTTCGTTATCCCCCCGTAACTCCCCGGGATCCTCCACCGGGTCTACCTTTGTCGACGCTCGGCCAACTCCACACCCTCACAAGGGAGTAGCCATGTCCGCAGTTCGTCGGCACACCATCGCCGTGTCCACCGCCCTGCTGACCGTCCTGGGCACCGCCGCACCGACCGTCGCCGCCACCGCCCCCACCCTCGTCCAGGCGCCGCTCGCCCACCACGGCGGCGGCCTCCTGCACAGCACCAGCGGCAACTGGGCCGGCTACGCCGCCACCGGCGCCCGGTTCACCAGCGTCAGCGCGAGCTGGGTCCAGCCCGCCGTCTCCTGCTCGGGCTCCAACACCTGGTCCAGCTTCTGGGTCGGCCTCGACGGCGACGGCAGCAACAGCGTCGAGCAGACCGGCACCGAGGCCGACTGCTCGAGCGGCACGCCGGTGTACTCCTCCTGGTACGAGATGTACCCGCAGTACCCGTCCAACTTCAGCAGCACCGTGCGGCCGGGCGACCACTTCACGGCGAGCGTCACCACCAACGGCAGCGGCTCCTTCACCCTCACGCTGTCCGACACCACGGCCGGCTGGAGCCACACCGTCAACAAGTCCCTCAAGAGCGCCGCCCTCGCCTCCGCCGAGGTGATCGCCGAGGCACCGTCCAGCTCCTCCGGCGTCCTGCCGCTCTCCAACTTCGGCTCGGTGTCGTTCAGCGGCGCCAAGGTCAACGGCCAGAGCCTGGGCGGCTTCAACCCGGACAACATCACCATGGGCTCCGGCAGCACCACCAAGGCCACCACCTCCGGGCTGAGCGGGGGCTCCGCCTTCTCGGTGACCTGGAAGCACAGCTGACCCGGCGGACGGGGCCGCGCCGCTCGACGGCGCGGCCCCGTCCCGCGCTCAGCCGCGAACGCCCAACTGGGCCAGCAGCGCCTCGTTGTCCTCGATGTGCCAGTCCTCGACGATCCGGTCGGTGCCGACGTGCTGGATGTCGATGGCGTTGAACTCGACGTTCTGGCCCTTGCCTCTGATGCCGTTGAAGGTGCCGGTGAAGTGGCCTCGGAAGACCAGCCGGGCGGTGATGCGGTCGCCGGTGACCAGGACGTCGGACAGCTCACAGGTCAGGTCCGGCACGGCGGCCCGGAAGGCCTTCGAGGCGGCGGCCGGGCCGGCGGGGCCCTGCGGACGGCCGGGCGGCAGCGTGTTGTCCCGGAACCGCGGGTCGATCGCCGCGTCCAGGTACGGCTGCCGGCCGGTGTTCCAGAACGTGTACAACTGCTGTGCCAGGTGGACCTCCTGGGCGGCGCGCCGCTCGCCGATCGAGCGGTCGACGGTGAGCGCCTTCGGCCGGACCAGGTCGGGCGAGCGGTCGATCAGCCGCTGCGGCCAGGCGCGCGAGGACGACGGACGGTCGTCCTCGCGGGCGGGCGCGGCCGCGACGGTGCCGGCCGCCAGGCCCGCCACGGCGGCGACGACCGCGGCGGTGCGGATCAGGGTGCGCGAGCGCATGGTGCGACTCCTCGGGAGTGGATCGGTGACGGGGACTGCGGGGCGGGGCGTCAGGCGAGCCGGCCGCCGCCGTCCACGTGCAGCACCGTGCCGGTGACGTACGGGTTGTCGATGGCGTAGCGCACGGCCTTGACCAGGTCCTCGGTGCTGCCCACGCGGCGGGCCGGGTTGCGCTGCGCCACCCCGCGCAGGAACGCCTCCTTGTCGGAGCCCAGGCCGTCCCAGGAGCCGGTGTCGACGATGCCGGGGGACACGGCGTTGACCCGGACCGGGGCGATCTCCACCGCCAGCGCCCGCACCAGGAAGGCCAGCGCCCCGTTGGTGGTGGCCATGACCGTGCGCGCGGGGGCCGGGCGCCAGGCGGCCACGCCGGAGAAGAAGGTGAACGAGCCGCCCTCGCAGGCCTGCCCGGCCAGGTGCTTGGCGAGCAGCAGCGGACCGATCACCTTGGCGGCGAACGCCCGCTGCACGTCCGCGAGTTCGAGGTCCTTCAGCGGGCCGTTGGCCGGCATCGCGGCGGTCGAGACCAGGTGGTCGAACCGGCCCACCGCCCCGGCCAGGTCGGCGATCGACCGCTCGTCGGCGAGGTCGACCGGGACGACTTCGGACGGCCCGGACAGCTCGCCGGCCGTCCACTCCAGCTTGCGCGGGTCCGGCCCGGCCAGCACGACCTCGGCACCGGCGCCCGAGGCGGCCGCGGCGAGCGCCCGGCCGGTGCGCGAACCCGCGCCCACCACCACGAGTCGCCGTCCCTGCAGAGAGGTGCCATCGGACATGGGAATGCTCCTTCGCGTTCGAGTCATCGGGGGAACCGGCCGTCCGCTGCTTCCCGCGTCGGCCGCAGCACGACCCTCTCCCGGGCGGCTGCCATGAGTCCAAGGCTTGTTCTCTACCGCACCGATAACATCCGCTCATGGCAGCAACCCCCACGCTCCGGCAGCTCGAATACCTCGTCACCGTCGTCGACACCGGCTCGTTCACCCGCGCGGCCGAGCAGTTGCACGTCACCCAGCCGGCGCTCTCGCACCAGATCCGGGCGCTGGAGAGCACCCTCGGCGGCGCACTGCTGGAGCGCCTGCCGCGTGCGGTGCGGCTCACGCCGACCGGCCGGGCCGTCCTGCCGCACGCCCGCGCCGCCCTGGCCGAGGCCGAGCGCCTGACCGTGGCGGCCGGGCGCGCGGCCGGCCTGGAGGAGGGCGAGTTGGAGGTCGCCGTCGTCTACTCGGTCAGCCTCGGCATCCTCCCGCCGGTGCTGCGCGCCTGGCGCCACCGGCACCCGGGCGTCCGGATCCGGCTGCGCGAGTACGCGCACGCGGACCGGCTCCAGGACGCGATGGCCGCCGGCCGCGCCGACGTCGGCATCGGTCCCGCCCCGGCCGGCTGGGAGGGGCCGATCCGCGAACTCGGCGTCGAGGAGTTCACGATCGTCGTCGCGGCCGACGACCCGTTGGCACACCGCCCGAGCGCCGACCGGCCGGCCGCCGACGACCCGCCGGCCGAGGCCCCCGCCGCCTCGGTCGCGCTCGCCGACCTCGCCGAGCGCGCCTGGGTCCACTACGCGCCCGACAACGGCCTCGCCGACCTACTCGACCAGGTCTGCGCCCGGGCCGGGTTCCGCCCCCGGGCGGCGGTGCGCGCCGAACAGACCTCCGCCGCGCCCCTGCTCGCCGCCGCCGGGCTCGGCCCGGCGCTGGTGCCGGCGGACATCGTCCCGGCCCACTTCGACGGCGTCCTGCTGCGACCCGACCCGCCGGTCCGCCGCGTCCTCACCGCCTACACCCGCACCCGCCCCGACCCGCTCACCGTGGCCTTCGCCGACCTCCTCGCCCAGCAGGCCCGGGTCAACCCGCCCCGGCCCCGGTGACCGGCCCGCGCGGCGGGCAGCAGGCGGTCGTACCGGAGCGGTCGTGGCAGCGGGTCGCGGCGCAGATGTTCGCCGGTTGATCCACACGTCGTCAGATTGTCGGGTTACCTTTCCCCCTGCACCGCAACCACGCGGTACGCACGACCAAGGGGGAATCCATGTCCAAGAGGACTCGCGCCAAGACCGCCCGCTGGACGGCGGCGACGGCCGCCGCCACCGTCCTGGCGCTCACCGGCACCGCCGCCCAGGCCGCCGCGGCCACCCCGGCCACGCCGGTCTCCGGCACCGAGGCCGTCATCGCGGTCGGCAACAACCGGGCCCAGCCGATGGTCGGCCCGGACGGCACCAAGGCGTACGTCGTGGTGGACGGCCCCGCCTCCACCGTGCTCGTCAAGGCCGTCGACACCCGTAGCGACGCCGTCACCGGCCAGGTCTCGGTCGGCACCAACCAGGTCTTCGTCAGCGCGGCGCTCAGCCCGGACGGCACCCGCCTCTACGTCGCGAACGGCCAGCAGTTCAGCGTGCTGGACACCGCCTCGCTGACCGTGCTGGCCACCGTCGCCCTGCCCGACCAGCCGCGCCAGACCGGGTGGACCCCCGGCGCGCCCTCCGGCGTGACGGTGAGCCCGGACGGCACGAGCGTCTACGTCGTCCAGAACGGGCCGACGGCCTACCGGCAGAACGCGCCGGCCCGGGTGCTGGCCTTCTCCGCCGGGCAGCGGGCGTTCACCGGATCGGTCCAGCTGACCGCGCCCATGACCGGCACCGCCGCGATCCGCCCGAACGGCCAGGACCTGTACGTCGGCACCAGCACCGGCGTCCAGCACGTGAAGGCGGCCGCCGCGCCGACGCTGGCCGGGACCGTCCCCGGCACCGCCACCGCGCTCGACTACAACCCCGTCCTCACCCCGGACGGCACCCGGCTGTTCGCCGTGGGGCAGCAGGGCCAGGCCGACCTGATCGACCCGGCCACCGACACCGTCGTCAAGCACCTCGCCCTGACCCCCACCAACACCTCGCTGAGCTCCCCGCAGATCAGCGCCGACGGCACCCGCCTGTACGTGGCCGAGAACGACTTCACCGCGGGCCCGTCCGTGCTCGCCTTCGACACCGCCACCGGCAACGCCGTCCCGGACGAGACGGTATCCCCCGACGAGGACGTGCTCAACGGCCTCGCCGCCGGCCCGGACGGCCACACCCTGTACGTGACCGGCAGCATCGGGACCAGCGGCAAGCTCCAGGTCATCGCGAACTGAGGCCGGTCGCGCACACTCCCCCGGGCGGGCGGGACGGCCACCCCGCCCGCCCGGGGCCCCGCCCTGCCCGGGGGTCCACGACCCGCGCGTGGCCCGCGCCACAGCCGTCGACGGCCCGGGCGGGAATCATGGACGGGTGACGATCGACCTGCTGCCCGGCCGCGGCGTCCGGCTGCCCGCGCCGCTGCCCGAGCTGCCGTTCGGGCTCGGCGAGGACGCCGTGCGCCGGCTGCTCGCCCCGCACACCGCGCTGCTGCGCGGGGGCGTGGAGAGCCCGTTCGTCTGCGGCGCGACCTGGACGCTGGCGTTCTCGCTGCCGGGGGTGGGCGTCCTCCTGTACGCCGGGCGGGCGGGCGACGGCCGTTTCTCGGACGTCGGCGTCACCCGCGACCCGCGCGACGAGCGTCCGGCCTGCCCGGTCGGCCTGCACGGGGTCGACGTCTTCGGCTGGCCCGCGCACGAGGTGGTCGAGGCCCTGCGGGCCGCGGGCCTGCCCGTGCCCGACCCGGAGGGCGGCACCCTCCACCACGACACGCTCCGGCTCAGCCGGAACACCCCGAACGCCCGTCCGCTCGCCACGGGCTGCAAGCCGCGCCGCGAACCGCCGTTCACCTTCGGCTCGGTGTCGCTCGGCGCCGCCCCGCCACCACCGCGCTGACCGGTTCCGCCCCCTCCCCGACCACCGCCTCCGGAGTCGCCGTGACCACCACCCGCCTGTCCGTCGCCGTCCTCGGCCCCGGCGGCACCGTGCGGCCTGTCGCCGCCCTTCCTGCCGACCCGGGGCGGTAGGAAGGGCAGCGAACCAGCCCACCCCGCCCCGGAGGTCCGCGGTGAACCACCCGATCCTCGACCAGATCCACGACCTGCGCGCCGAGTTGGCGCCCGGCGACACCGCCCCCGCCCTCGTCGCGGCGCTCGGCGCCGGACGGGCGCCGCGCACCGCCCTGGCCGAACTCGCCGCCCAGCAACACCGGATCATCACCTCCGACCGGCGCAGCCTGCTCCTGCTCGCCACCCGCTGCGCCGACCGGCCGCTCGGCGGCTGGTTCGCCACCATGGCCGAGGGCGAGAGCGCCGCGCTGCGCACCCTGCCCGCCCTCGCCGCCGCCTCCGGCCCCGCGGGCCTCGCGCCCGACGCGACCCACGCACCCGAAGCCCTGGCCGACCACCCGCCGCTGCCCGGCTGCCAGGCCTACCCCGCCTACCTGGCCTGGCTCGCCCTCAACGCCCGCCCGGCCGCGGCGGCGGCCGCCCTCGTCGCCAACTTCGCCGCCTGGGGCGGCTATTGCGCCTCGATCGCCCGGGCGCTGCGCACCCACTACGGCTTCCCCGAGGACGCCTGCGCCTTCTTCGACTTCTTCGCGCAGCCCGCCACCGAGCTGGAGCGGCAGGCCGCCGACGCCCTCGGCCCCGACCCGCTCGACGGCCGCACCCTGGCCGCCGCCCGTGAGCACGGGCGGCTCCTGCAGGCCTACGAGCACCTGTTCTGGGACACCCTCGGCGGTTGAGGGCCGATCAGCCCGATTCACCGACCGCGGGTCGGGCCACGATCGTGACGCAGTTGAACGTGGTGAATCCCGCGCCGAGGTCATTGGCCAGTGCGACGGTCAGCCGGTAGTCCCCGGCCGGGAACGGCCCGACGGTCGACTCCCCCCCGCCCGCCGGGGGTATAGCTCCCGCGAGCGGGGGTCTTCGACATGTTCCGGTCAATGCACTGGGCCCTCTACGGTTCCGGCAACCCCCACGCCGGACCGAGGAGACCCCCATGCTCCGCATTCGTGCGCTCGCTGTCGCCACCGCGCTCGCGGGCGTCGTGCTGACCGCCGCCCCCGCCGTCAGCGCGCCCGCCCCCGCGCCGGCCGACGAACCGTCCATCGCCGCCGCCCTGACCGTCGCCCCGGCCGACCCGGCCGACCCGGCCGACCCGGCCGCCGCCGTCACCGCCGCGCCGCCCGCACTGCTGCGCGCCTACCAGCGCGACCTCGGCCTGTCCCCGCAGGCCGCCGCCCGGCGCCTCGCCCGGGAGGCGCGGGCCGCCGCGGTGCAGGGCGCGCTCGCCCGCACGCTCGGCGACCGCTGGGCCGGGGCCTGGGTGGACGGGCCGGACGCCACCCTGGTGGTGGCCACCACGGACGCCTCCGCCGCCCGCGCCGTCACCGCCCACGGCGGCCGGGCGACCGTGGTCCGCCACGGCCTCGCCGCCCTCGACGGCGCCAAGCGGCGGCTGGACGCGGCCGTCGCCGCCGCCGCACCCGGGGCCACCCCGCTCTGGTACGTCGACGTCCGGACCAACAGCGTGGTGGTGCGCTCCACCGACGCCGCCCGTACCGAAACGTTCCTGCGGGACTCCGGCGTGGACCGGGCGCTGGTCCGGGTCGAGCGGGCCCGCCGCCGTGCCCCGCCCGCTCGCCGACCTGCGAGGCGGGGACGCTTACTACATCGACGACGCCGCCCGCTGTTCGATCGGCTTCCCGGTCACCCAGAACGGCCAGCCGGGCTTCGTCAGCGCCGGCCACTGCGGCCAGCCCGGCTCCAACGCCACCAGCGACGGCGGCGGTTCGATCGGCACCTTCCAGGGCTCGACCTTCCCCGGCAACGACTACTCGTGGGTCGCGGCCGGCCCGGACTGGACCGCCCAGCCGCAGGTGAACGACTACGCGGGCGGCGCGGTGACGGTCTCCGGCTCGCAGGAGCAGCCGGTCGGCGGCTCGGTCTGCCGCTCCGGCTCCACCACCGGCTGGCACTGCGGCACCGTCCAGGAGCTCAACGCGACCGTCAACTACGCGGAGGGCACCGTCTACGGGCTCACCCGCACCACGGTCTGCGCCGAACCGGGCGACTCCGGCGGCTCGTTCATCTCCGGCAGCCAGGCCCAGGGGGTCACCTCGGGCGGCTCCGGCGACTGCACCTCGGGCGGGGAGACCTTCTTCCAGCCGGTCAACCCGATCCTCAGCACGTACGGCCTGACCCTGGCCACCGGCTGATCCTCCGGGCCACTGGGTCACTGAGTCGCTGAGCCACTGGGCCACTGACTCACCGGGCCGCCGGGAGCGGCGCCCGTCCGGCCGGACCGTCGACGCGGCCCGGCCGGACGGGCCGTCAGCCCAGCCCCGCCGTCCGGCGCTCGAACACCTCGGGCCGGGCGGTCTCCAGGGCCGTGGCGACCGCGCCGAGCAGCACCGCCTCCTCCCCCAGCAGGCTCGGCGCGAGCGTCGGCCGCATCGGGGCGAGCCGGTGCAGGGCCTGCTCCAGCGGCTCCAGGAGCAGGTCCGCGCTGGTGCCCAGACCGCCGCCGAGCACCACCAGGTCCGGGTCGAGGACGGCCGACAGCACGGCCACCGCGTAGGCCAGCCGCTCGGCCTCCTGCCGCACCGCCTTCAGCGCCGCCCCGTCCCCGGCCCGGGCCCGCTCGAAGACCCGCGCCGCGGTGACCCGCCGGGCCGGACCGGAGCCCGCGTCCAGGCCGAAGTCCAGGGCCGCGCGCACCACCGCGTCCGCGGCGGCCTCCTGCTCGATGGTCACCACCGGCTCCCCCGGCCGGCCGGGCAGCGGCACCAGGCCGATCTCGCCGAGCCCGCCGTGGGCGCCGACCAGCAGTTCGCCGTCCTTGACCACGCCCAGGCCCAGCCCGGTGCCGACCAGCAGGTAGGCGAACATCCGGCTGCCCCGGCCGGCGCCGAGGGTGTACTCGCCGAGGGCCGCCAGGTTGGCGTCGTTGGCCACCGAGACCGTCGTGCCCAGGCCCGCCCCGATCCGGTCGAACAGGCCCGGCCGCCCCCACCCCGGCAGGCTGGTGGCGTACCGCACGCCGCGCCGCTGCTCGTCCCAGACCCCGGGGGTGCCGATCACCGCGTGCACCACGTCCGCGGGTGACAGGCCCGCCTCCTCGGTCGCGCCGCGCGCGGCCTCGACCACCGCGTCCGCGACGGCGTCGGCCGAGCGGCCCCGGTTGGCGACGTCCCGGCGGACCAGCACCGTCCCCGCCAGGTCGGCGACCGCCACCCGCAGCCGGGCCCGGCCGACGTCCACCCCGAGCACGTGCCCGGCGGTCGGGTCGACCTCGTACAGCACGGCCGTACGGCCCCGCTCGGGCGCCACCCGCCCGGCCGTGCGGACCAGCCCCGCGCGCTCCAGCTCGGCCAGCGCGGCGGACACCGTCGGCTTGGACAGGCCGGTGTCCCGGGCCAGTTGGGCCCGGGAGGAGCCGCCGCCGGTGCGCAGCAGCTCCAGCAGCAGCCACTCGTTGTTGCTGCGCAGCCGCTGCCGGTTCCACGGCACCGCCCGGGCGCCGGCCGCCGGGCGGTGGGACGGCAGGTGGCGGGTCATCAAGGCCTCCGGGGTGGGCGTACGGCCGACCGGCGGGCGGCGCGAGCCGGTCGGGTGCGGCCGGGCGCGGCCCGCGACGCCCGGGGTCGGACGCCGCCGCCCAGTATGACCGGTGGTCACCACCCGGCGATCGGCGAGGAACAACGAGGACCGGCAGCGGACGGACCGTCACCGGACGATCGTTCAGGGCCGCGGAGGCGGCGTCCCGGGGCCGGGCGGCCGGGGGCGGTCCGCTGACCTCGCGCGAACCCGCTTCGACGACGGAGGGCAACCATGCGAGCGTGCCCGCGCGCACGTGCACGATGCACATCCGCCCTGTTACAACAACGCCTCCGGGCAGTCAAACTTTCATCCCGGTGTGGGCGCGCCGGGCTCCGGCGCGTGATCATTGGCCCTATGCAGTTCCGGCACCGCAGACGAGCGGCAGGCTCCCGACCCACCGCACCGGGCTCCCGGTCCCTGGTGGCCACGGCGGCGGCGCTCGCCGCCAGCCTCGTCGCGGTCACCGACAGTAGCGAGGGCGGCGCGCGTCGGAAGGCCCCCGGCGACGCCGACCCGGAGCTGCTGGCCGACGTGCTCGCCGGGGTGCCGGCCGGCGTCGCCCTGCTGGACGAGCGGCTGCGCTGGCAGTACCTCAACCCCGCCTTCACCGCCGCCACCGGCCTGCACCGGGCGGACCTGCTCGGCCGCCCGGCCGAGGCCACCGCCTTCGGGCCGGCCGCCGCCGTGCTGCGCCGGGTCCTCGCGGACGGGCAGGACCGCGACCAGCTCACCGGCGGGCCCGAGGGCGCGGGTGCCCCCGTACCGCCCGGCCTGCGGGTGCGCTACCGGGCGCTGCGGCGGGCCGACCGGATCACCGGCGTGGTCGTCGCCGTGCTCGACGACCAGGCGCAGGGCCGGGCCGTACCGGGCGAGCCCGTACCGGCCGGCCCCGCGCAGACCCGGCTGGCGCTGCTCGAAGCCGCCGACGAGCAGATCGGCAGCACGCTGGACCTCGGCACCACCAGCGCCGAACTCGCCGCGTTCCTGGTGCCCCGGCTGGCCGACCACGCCGTCGTCGACCTCCTGCCGCCCGAGGCCGAACCGCCCCGGATCGGCCACGGCGCGCCCGGCCGCCTGCACCGGGCCGCCGTCTCGGCGCCGCACGCCGTCGGCTCCCCCGGCCCCGGCGGCGCCGTCCGGCCCCGCGCGGGCTCCGCCGCGGAACGCGCCCTGGCCGTCGGCGCCGCCGTGCTCGGCACGCCCGAGCCGCAGGACGGCTGCCCGGCCGGCACCGCCTCCCTGCTCGTCCTGCCGCTCGCCGCCCGCGGCCGGCTGGTCGGGCTGCTCACCCTCGGCCGCACCGCCGCCGCGCCCGCCTTCACCCCCGAGGACGCCGACCTGATCGGCGCCGTCACCGCCCGCGCCGCCACCGGCCTCGACCACGCCCGCCGCTACGCCCGCTCCCAGGGCATCGCCCTGGAACTCCAGCGGGCCCTGCTCAGCGAACCCGGCAACCCGCACCAGAACCTCACGCTCGCCTCCCGCTACCTGCCCTCCGGCAGCGCCTCGGTGGTCGGCGGCGACTGGTACGAGACCGTCCGGCTGCCGTTCGGCCGGACGCTGCTCGCCATGGGCGATGTCATGGGGCACGGCGTGGAGGCCGCCGTCGACATGAGCCACTACCGCTCGGCGCTGCGCGACGTCGCCGGGATGGACCTGCCGCCGCACCGCATCCTGCGGCAGCTCGACGCCGTCATCTCCGCCGACGACTCCGCCCGCCCCGCGACCTGCCTGCTGGTCCTCGCCGACCCGGGCCGCGGCCGCTGGACGCTCTCCAGCGCCGGGCACCTCCCGCCCGCCCTGATCGCCCCCGACCGCCCCACCGAACTGCTCGGCATCCCCACCGGCCCGCCGCTGGGCACCGGCCTCGGCGGCTACGAGCAGACCACCCACCCGCTCGCCCCCGACCAGACCCTGCTGCTGTACACCGACGGCCTGGTCGAGCGCCGCGAGGAGGACATCGACACCTCCCTCGAACGCCTCGCCGCCCTGCGCCTGCCCGCCACCGGCAACCTCGACGCCCTCCTCGACGCCGTCCTCCAGGCCCTCGCCACGGACGCCGCCGAGGACGACATCGCCCTCCTCGCCGCCCGCCCCACGCCCCGCCCGTAGCCGGGCGGGGCCTCCGGGCGGGGCACCGCCCGGCCGAGGACTTCGACGGCGGGCCCGGGGTCAGCGCGCGGCGTTGTGGGCGCGGTGTTGTGGGCGCGGCCCCGGAAGGTGCGGCGGTCAGTAGAGGGCTTCGCCCATCGGGGAGTCGGCGCCCGTGACGTACGCGCGGATCGAGGCCAGGTAGTCCTGCCGGCTGACGCGTCCGTCGCCGTCGCCGTCCAGCGCGTCGAAGGCCGCGTCGGCGTGGTCGGCCGGGTTGCCCAGGGCCTGGCGCAGCGCCGTGAACTGGGAGCGGTCGAGGGCGCCGTCCCGGTCGGCGTCGGCGAGGTCGAACAGCGCGCCCAGGGCGTACTGGCAGACGGTGTCGAACTTCTCGGCGTCCACCCAGGCCGCGTACTCCTGGTAGGTCATCACGCCGTCGCCGTTGGCGTCCATCGCCGCCCACGCCCGTTCGCCCGTGGCGCGGGCGACGGCGACCAGCGGGTCGTCCTCGGCGCGTCCGGTCGCCTGCCGGGCCCGTTCGATCCGGACGAAGTAGTCGTGCCGGGAGGCGACTCCGTCTCCGTCCGTGTCGAGCATGGCGTAGACGCGGGCCTTGGGGAGTGCGGGGTCGGCCGGGGCCGGGTGCGGCTCGGTCTGCGGGAACGGCATCTCGGGTCCTCCTTCTGGATGCGGGAGCGGGGTCGGTCAGTGGGTGAGCCGGAGCACGAGGGTCGAGTCGAGGGCGGTCTCGCCCGCCGGGGTCCCGCAGCCCGTGCCGTCGCTGGTGCCCACGGCGTTGAGGGCGTCGCCCGCGAAGCGCGCGCTGCTCGCCTCGACGGCGCCGGCGGCGACCAGTGAGGCGGTGCCGTTCACCTTCACGACGTCGATCCTGCTGAAGTCGAAGGTGGACGCGCTCCGGTCGGTCCAGTGGACGGTCGTGGTGGCCGTGTCCCCGTGTTCGTCGCCGGTGCAGGACGCGGCCGGCATGGTGACCGTCCGCTCGAAGGTGCCGGTGCCCGCGGGCGCGCCGGCGGCGTCCACGCACGTCACGGTGCCGGTCATGGCCAGCGTGTCACTCAGCGGGAGGTCGAGGCCGCCCTGGTCCAGCGCGGCCGTGAAGACGCCGTGGCCCTTCAGCACACAGGTGGCATCGGTGGTGGGCGTCGTCGAGCCGGCGTGGGCCGAGGCCCCGGCGAGGAGCGGTACCGCGGCGCACAGCGAGACGGCGGCGGCGAGCAGGGCACCGCGGACGGCGATCTTCATGGGGTGGTCTCCCGTGGTCTCTGCGTTCCGGAGCGGGTGGGAGTTCGTGACCGGGCCGCCGGCGCACGGCCACGGACGGACACGGACGGTCACGAACGGCCACGCACGGGAACGTAGGGCATCGACGGGCGTCGACCGGGGCGGGGCGCGCCACGGGCCGGAAAGTGCGATGAACGCCTGAACGGGCCTGCGGCCCCCGGCTCAGAGCTTCGCCGGCGCCCCGGCCAGGTCCGCCCACAGGTCCTCGGGGTGCAGTGCGGCCGGGGTGGTCCGGTGGGGCTCGGGGAGGTCGCTCATGGCGCTCGTCCTCGGCCGGGTCCGTCCGGCCGGGCCAGGGCCAATCGCGCCCGGGTGGCCCGCCCCGGGCCGGGGCGAGCCACCCGCCGGTCAGCGGCGGTCAGCGGCGGCGGAAGATCCGCTTCACCAGGTGGACGATCCCCCAGATCAGCAGGAGGACGAGCAGGATGATGACAATGATCACAACCAGCAGGAACTTGCCGAGCTTGGCGAAGAAGCCCGACTTCTTCTTCTTGTCGTCCTTGGCCGCGAGGTTCGTGCCCGCGGCGGCCTGACCGGCCTGCACCGGCCGGGCCTCCGTGCGGGCCGCTGCCGGGGCCTGCCCGACCGTACCGGCGGTGCGCGCAGTACCCTCGGTTCCCGTGACGGCCGCCGCGGACCTGGGCGCGGCCACCGCCGTCGCGCTGGACGCCGCGGCGGTCAGGCCTATGGCGGCCAGCAGTGCCACCAGGGCGCCGGCCGTCACGCGTGCGATCCGGTGAATCATGGTGCTCCTCGTTCGAGTCGTTCGTGTCGTTCGACGCGGGAGCAGCACGCGAGAGGCAGCCCGCCGATCAGATCCGTCCGAGCTTGCGGACCAATCTGACCAGCTGGTTTTCTCATCTGCGCCTAGTATGCTCCACTGGCGTTCTACAGCGGTGTAAAAGTTTGCGGTGCGAGAGTTCAGCGCTGGGCCTGCCCGGATCGACTCCGGCCCCGTCCACGCAGACCCACCGCTCCGAGCGGGGGTTTCGTGGCGACTGTGGAGGATGACGACGTGTCTGGGCGCAGGGGTTCCCCCGTAGACGAGAATTCCTCGCACCGACCCGGGGGACGTCGGGCGGACCGCCGCACAAAGGACGCGAAGCCGGACGCGAAGCCGGACGGCAAGGCGGACGGCGGGGCTGCGGGGGCGCCCCGGTCCGGGCGCGCCAAGCCGAAGCCCAAGCGCAGCACCAAGCAGAAGGTGCTCTGGGTCACGGCCGGCATCACTTCGGTGCTGGTCCTCGCCGGCGGCGCCATCTACTACCGCCTGAACAGCAACATCACCACCTTCGACGGCGACGCGCTCAGCAAGGACCGCCCGGAGGCCGCCGCCCCGGACGCCCAGGGCCGCACCCCGGTGAACGTCCTGCTGATCGGCTCGGACAGCCGCGGCAACGGCAACAGCGACCTCGGCGGCGGCGGGGACGGCGGTGCCCGCTCGGACACCGCGATCCTGCTGCACGTCTACGCCGACCACAAGCACGCGGTCGGCATCTCCATCCCCCGCGACTCCCTGGTCACCCTCCCGCCGTGCAAGCTCCCGAACGGCAAGTGGACCAAGGAGCAGACCAATGTGATGTTCAACAGCGCCTTCTCGGTGGGCGACACCGAGCAGGGCAACCCGGCCTGCACCCAGAACGCCGTCGAGAAGCTGACCAACCTGCGCGTCGACCACACCATCGTGGTCGACTTCAACGGCTTCGCCTCGATGACCAAGGCGGTCGGCGGCGTCGAGGTCTGCTTGCCGAACGACATCCACGAGGGAGACCTCAACCCGAACCTGGGCCACAAGGGCAAGCTGATCTTCGCCAAGGGCAAGCAGAAGGTCGAGGGCCAGCAGGCGCTCGACTACGTCCGGATCCGGCACGGCATCGGCGACGGCTCCGACATCGGCCGCACCAAGCGCCAGCAGGCCTTCCTCTCCTCGCTCATCAAGGAGGTCAAGTCGCGCGGCATGGACCCGACCACCCTGCTGCCGCTGGCCGACGCGGGCACCAAGTCGCTGACCGTCGACCCCGACCTCGGCTCGGCCGCCAAGCTGATCTCCTTCGCCATGTCGATCAAGGACGTCGACCTGCACGACGTCAAGTTCCTCACCGCGCCGTGGCGTTACGAGGGCCCCCGGGTCGCCCTGGTGCACCCGGACGTGGACCAGCTGTGGGCCGCGCTCAAGGCCGATCGCACGATCGACGGCCAGGACGCGAGCGCGCCCGCCCCGGCCGGCACCGAGTCCGCCGCGCCCACCACGCCGGCCGCACCGGCCTCCCCCTCCCCGGCCGCGCCGCCGGACGCCAAGGCCGCCGAGGTGAAGGTCACCGTGCTCAACGGCACCGGCGGCGCCGGGCTCGCGGGCAAGGCCGCGGAGGCCGTCAAGGGCGCGGGCTACACCTCCGTCACCGTCGGCAACGCGAGCGGCACCAAGGCGCACGCCACCACCCTCGTCGAATACGGCAGCGGCGAGAAGAGCGCCGCCGAGGCGATCGCCAAGCTGTTCCCGGGCTCGACCGTCGAGCCCGGCGGCGCCGGCAAGGGCGTCAGCGTCGTCATCGGCCGCGACTTCGCCGCCGCCAACCCGCCCGCCGCGTCCGGCGCCCCGGGGGCTCCCGCCGGCGCGCCCGCGCCGCTGCCGACCAGCGTGGCCGGCGCGGCCCGCTCGGCGGACGACGACCCCTGCGCCAACATCTCCTACGGCTGACCGGCCACCGGCCGCGAGGCCGGACGCGCGAAGGCGGGACGCCCCCGGAATCCCCGGGCGCGCCCCGCCTTCGCCGTACCGGGCGTCAGCGCCTGGTGCCGCAGGACGGGCAGAAGGCCGATCCCTCCGGGACGTCCTTGTGGCACTGCGCGCACTGCTCGGACTGCGCCAGCCGGTAGCCGCAGCCGGGGCAGAACGGCGTGCCGTGCGTCTCCGCCCGGCACTGCGGACAGACCAGCTGCCGCGGGCCGTTGACGTCGAACTCCGCGCCGGACTGCTGCCCGACCTGGTAGGCGCGGTCGGTGACCATGTCGTTGAGGCCGCGGTGCTGCGCCGCCGCCGCCTCGACCCCGGTGTCCGGCGCGCAGGTGAAGCAGAGGCCCCGGCCCGGGTCGAAGCAGCGGACGCAGACGTAGGACGTGCACTTGGCGCAACGGTTGAAGTGGTCCTGGGCGTTGGCGATCGCACGCTGGAAGGCGGCGTCGCGCGAGGTGCCCCAGCTCTGTCCGGCGAGGCCGTCCGCGGCGTTGCTGATGGTGTTGGCGTTGCCGCCGATCAGGTTCCAGGCGGCGCTGACGCCCTTGCCGATCCAGCCGGCCACCTGGCCGGTGGTGAACCGCTCGAACGGCGAGCGCCAGGTGTCGGAGCAGCGGTAGCAGTAGAACTCGAACTGGAAGCCCGCGCCGGTGCCGTAGTTCTCGCACAGGTCACGGTAGTTGCTGCTGAAGTAGATCTCGGAACTCACGTCGTCCCCGGTGACTGGAAGGTGCCTGTCGGCGGTCGCTGCCGGAGACGATAGGGCGCCGTGGACGGTTCCGCCAGAGACGTCCGCACCCGCTGGTCAGAGGCCGCGCGCCGGCAGCAGCAGCACCCGGGCCGGGTCGTAGCGCTGCCAGCGGGCCGGCTGCCCGCTGCGGCCGATCCGCAGCCGGCACCAGCGCTGCCCGGCCGCGTCCTGCCACCAGCCGGTGATCCGGCCGAGCGCCCAGCCGCCGTCGCCGAGGGCCACCTCGACCGGCTGGTAGACCCAGGTGACGTCCCGTTCGGCCGGTTCGGCCGGTTGCGCCGGTGTCTCCGCACCGGCCGGGCCGGGTCCACTCTCCACCACGGTTGCGCCTCCCGACCCGGGCCGGGCCGCGGCCTCCCCCGCCCGGGGCGGCCGCGCGACCGGACGACCTGCCGCTCACGGCCCGAACTCTACAAGCGCGTAGAGCACGGCGTGGGCGGTTCCGCCGAACCGGAGCGGCCGCGGGGACGGGCCGTCAGCGGGCCAGCGCCGCACCGCGCCGGGCCCGGCGGCGGCGCCACAGGGCGAGCGGCACCACCCCGGCCACCGCGGCCGCCTCGGGCCCGGCCGGCCCGTCCACCGGGGACGCCGAGCCGCCGCCCGGCGCGTCCGGCACGTGGTCGAAGGTGCCCGGGACGGGCAGGGTGGACCAGTCCGACAGCGGCCACGCGACGACGAAGGCCCGCCCGATCACGTTGTCCACCGGGACGAAGCCGTCCCCGGTCTCGTTGTGGTGCGGGCGCGAGTCGCGCGAGTTGTTGCGGTGGTCGCCCATCACCCAGAGCTTGCCCTTGGGCACCGTCACGGTGCCCACCGGGTCGTTGTCGCAGGGCTTCGAGCCGGGGAAGATGTACGGCTCGTCCAGCGCGACGCCGTTCACCTTCACCGGGCTGCCCGCGTTGCACTCCACGGTGTCCCCGCCGACCGCGATCACGCGCTTGATCAGGTCCTTCTCGTCCGCCGAGGGCATCAGGCCGACCGTGCTCAGCACCTTCTGCACCGACCCCATGAAGCCGCCGCTCTCCTTCGGCGGGCCCTCCAGCCAGCCGCCCGGGTCGCGGAAGACCACCACCTCGCCGCGCTCGGGCTCGGCGCCGAACCAGGGCGTGAGCTTGTCGACCAGCACCCGGTCGCCCAGCTCCAGGGTCTGCTGCATCGAGCCGGAGGGGATGGAGAAGGCCTGCACGAAGAAGGTCTTGATGCCGAGCGAGAGCAGCAGGGCGATCACCAGCAGGATCGGCAGCTCCTGCCAGAAGGTCAGCTTCCGGCCCCGGCGGGCCCGGCCGGGCTCCTCCTTCGCCCCGGTCTCCTCGGTTTGCACGGTCTCCCCGGCCTCCTCGGCCTTCGCGGCCGCCTCCCCGTCCGTTCCACCGCTCTCGCCGGACTCCGTGCCCTGCTGCACACTCATGTTTCGGCCCCTCCCGACGGCCTGACGGGAGCCCGGAGCGGGCACCCCCCTGTCAGGCAACGAACCTACCGAACAGAGGTTCCCGGGCGCGCCCGCACGTGGATGCGCTCGCCCTGCGGGCCGAACAGGCTGAGGAACTCGACGGGCTGCGGCCCCGCGTTGCCGAAGGCGTGCGGGGTGCGGGTGTCGAACTCGGCGGCCTCACCCGCCGCCAGCACCAGGTCGTGCGGGCCGAGCACCAGCCGGAGCCGGCCGGACAGCACGTAGAGCCACTCGTAGCCCTCGTGCACCTTCAACTCCAGGTCCGGCCCGGTGCCCTTGCCGGGCGGCACGACGTGCTTGTAGGCGTGCAGTCCGCCCAGGTGGCGGGTGAGCGGGACGATGGTCTGGCCGTTGCGCGTCACCGGGCGCGGGTGGATGCGCGGGTCCCCGGTGGCCGGGGCGCCGACCAGTTCGTCCAGCGGCACCCGGTACTCCCGGGCCAGCGGCAGCAGCAGCTCCAGGGTCGGGCGGCGCTGGCCGGACTCCAGCCGGGACAGCGTGCTGAGCGAGATGCCGGTGGCGGCGGACAGCTTGGCGAGCGTGGTGCCGCGCTCCCGGCGCAGGGCGCGCAGCCGGGGGCCCACCGTGGTCAGGACGTTGTCGAACTCTTCGTCGGCCATGCCTGCCATTCGCCGGGACGGCAAGGGTGTTTGTCAATCCGGCACACCGCACGGCGGCCGGGGCGCGAGCGCCCCGGCCGGCCGGCGGGGTCAGGACCGCGTGGCGGCCCGGTCGGAGGCGCTGCGCAGGACGCAGAACTCGTTGCCCTCGGGGTCGGCGAGGACGGCCCAGCCGGCGCCGTCCGGCTTCCGGCGGTCGGCGACCAGGGTGGCGCCGAGGGCCAGCAGGCGCTCCACCTCCTGCTCGCGCGTGGTCTCCGGGCGCAGGCAGAGGTGGATCCGGTTCTTGACCGTCTTGGGTTCGGGCACCTGGCTGAAGTACAGCACCGGGCCCTCCCCGAGCGGCACCTGCACCTCCGGATCGCCCGGCTTGTCCTGCGGATCGAGCGGACAGCCGGTCACCCGGCTCCAGAACCGCGCCAGTTCATAGGCGTCCGCACAGTCGATCGCCACGTTCTGCACCACTGAGACCATGGGCCCGAGCCTCACCGATTTTCCCGCCGGACGCCAGTCGCCCGCCGGGCGTCGGTGATCAAGCACACGGTCACACAGGACAGTTCCGCCACTACGCTACGTCGCATGACTTCTACGGAGGGGACCCCCGGGCGGGGCACGGCGGTGGTGATCGGCGGCGGGCTGGCCGGGCTGGCGGCGGCCTGGGCGCTGCGCGGCGCGGCGGAGCGGATCGTCGTGGTGGAGCGGGACCGCTACCCGGACCGGCCGCGGTTCCGGGCCGGGGTGCCGCAGGCGCGGCACGGGCACCTGGTGCTGGAGGCCGGGCACCGCGCGCTGGAGGAGCTGATGCCGGGCATCAAGCACCGGTTGACGCAGGCGGGCGCCGAACCGGTGGCGGTCTCGGGCGACCTGCGCTGGCTCAGCGCGGCCGGGTGGATGGCCGACTACCCGGCGCGGATGGCCTTCCTCTCCTGCACCCGGCCGGTGCTGGACCACGCGGTCCTCGAACGGGTCCGCACCGAGCGGTCCATCGAGTTCCTGGAGGGCACCGAGGTGGTCGGGCTGCTCGGCTCGGCAGGCGCGGTGACCGGGGTACGGGTCCGGGCGCGCGGCGGCGCGGGCGGGACCGCCGCCGATCCGGCCGACGGCGAGCGCGCCGAGGGCCGGGCGGCCGAGGGCGCGGGTGGCGCCGGGCGCGGCGAAGTCCGGGAGATCCCGGCGGACTTGGTGGTCGACGCGGCCGGCCGCACCACCGCCACCGCGGCCTGGCTGGCCGAGCTCGGCTGCCCGCCCGTACCGGAGGAGCGGGTGGACGCGGGCGTCGCCTACAGCTCCCGGCTGTTCCACCGCCCCGCCGGGGCGGACCTCGGCTGCAAGGCCGTCTACCTCCAGACCAAGGCGCCGCACGCCGGGCGGATGGGCGTGCTGCTGCCCGTCGAGGGCGACCGCTGGATCGTCAGCCTGGCGGGCATGCGCGGCGCCGAACCCGCGCCCGGCGAGGCCGGTTTCGCCGAGCACCTCGACGGCCTGCGCGACCCGAGCCTGCGCGAGGCCCTGCGGTCCGCCGAGCCGGCGAGCGAGGTGCGCGGCTTCCGGCCCGGCCCGAGCGTGCGGCGGCACTACGAGCACAACGCGCCGGCCGGGCTGCTCGCCATCGGCGACGCCGCCAGCACCTTCAACCCGGTGTACGGCCAGGGGATCACCGTCGCGCTGCTCGGCGCGCTGGCCCTGCGCCGCAGCTCGCTGCGGCACGGCGGCATCGGCCCGGCCACGGCCCGGCAGGCCCGGCGGGAGATCACGGCGGCGTCCAAGAACCCGTGGATCATGGCCGGTGCCGAGGACGCCCGCTTCCCGGCCACCACCGGCGGCCCCTCCGGCGCACTGGTCAAGCTGCAGCACCGGTTCCTGGACCGGGTGCTGGCCGCCGCCACCCACGACGCCGAGGTCACCGCGGCCTTCCACGAGGTGATGTCCCTGGTGGCGCCGCCGAGCCTGCTGTTCCGGCCGACCGTGCTCGCCTCGGTCCTGCGCGGCTGAGCAGGTGCCGGGCCGTGGCCGCCGCCCGTCGAGGCGCGCGGCCGCGAGCCGGCCCGGTAAATCGGATGCGCCCCTTCCGGGCTCCCGCTAGCCTGACCCGCATGTCGACGCCCCGCATCTCCTAGCTGACGGACCCGCTTCCACGCCACCCGTGTGTCCCTCAGCTGTTTCGGAGCGTCATCCCGTGATCACCACCCGTGGTGTCGACGTGCGCGTCGGTGCCCGCCTGCTGCTGTCCGACGTCAACCTGCACATCGCCCCCGGCGACCGGATCGGCCTGGTCGGCCGCAACGGCGCCGGCAAGACCACCCTGCTCGCCGCCCTCGCCGGGCAACTGCCGCCCGCCGCCGGCACCATCACCCGCACCGGCGCCGTCGGCTACCTCCCGCAGGACTCCCGGGCCGCCGACCCGGCCGCGACCGTCACCGACCGCATCCTGTCCGCCCGCGGCCTGGACGGCGCCGTCCGCGCCCTGCGCGCCGCCGAGGAGGCGATGGCCCGGGCCGACTCGGCCGCCCGCGAGCGCCGGGCGATGGACGACTACGCCCGCGCCGAGGCCCGCTTCCAGTCCCGGGGCGGGTACGCCGCCGAGGCCGAGGCCGCCCGGGTGGCGGCCGGGCTCGGCCTGCCCGCCCGGGTCGTGGACCAGCCGGTCGGCACGCTGTCCGGCGGCCAGCGCCGGCGGGTCGAACTCGCCCGTATCCTCTTCGCCGACCACGGCACCCTGCTGCTCGACGAGCCCACCAACCACCTGGACGCCGACTCGATCGGCTGGCTGCGCGGCTTCCTGACCTCCCACCAGGGCGGCCTGGTCCTGATCAGCCACGACCTCGACCTGCTGGAGCACACCGTCAACCGGGTGTTCCACCTCGACCCGCAGCGCGCCGCCGTCGACGTCCACAACACCGGCTGGCGGGCCTACCTCGCCCAGCGCGCCGCCGACGAGCGCCGCCGCACCCGCGAACGCGCCAACGCCGAGCGCAAGGCCGCCGCGCTGCACGCCCAGGCCGACCGGATGCGCGCCAACGTCGCCACCGCGACCACCGCCCGCAGCATGGCCCGCCGCGCCGACCGGATGCTCGCCGAGCTCGAACCCGCCCGCGCGGCCGAGCGCACCGCCCGCATCCGGCTGCCCGAACCCGCCCCCTGCGGGCGGATGCCGCTGGGCGCGATCAGCCTCGCCAAGGCCTACGCCGGCCGCCCGGTCCTGGCCGGGCTGGACCTCGCCGTCGACCGCGGCAGCCGGCTGGTCGTCCTCGGCCACAACGGCGCCGGCAAGACCACCCTGCTGCGCCTGCTGGCCGGCCGGGAGGCCCCCGACTCCGGCCGGGTCGTCCCCGGCCCGGGTCTGCGGCTCGGCTACTTCGCCCAGGAGCACGACACCCTGGCCCCGGAGCTCTCCGTGCGCGACAACCTCGCCCAGGCCGCGCCCCACCTCGCGGACGGCGAACTCCGGCAGGTGCTGGGCGCGTTCCTGTTCCGCGGCGACGACGCCGACAAGCCGGCCGGGGTGCTCTCCGGCGGGGAGAAGACCAGGCTCGCCCTGGCCGGGCTGGTCCACTCCGGCGCCAACGTGCTGCTCCTGGACGAGCCGACCAACAACCTCGACCCGGCCTCCCGCACCGAGGTGCTGGCCGCGGTCGGCACCTACCCGGGCGCCATCGTGATGGTCACCCACGACCCGGGCGCGATCGAGGCCCTGCGGCCCGACCGGGTGCTGCTGCTCCCCCAGGGCGACGAGGACCTGTGGCACGACGCCTACCTCGACCTGGTCGCGGTGTCCTGACCCGTCCCCCCGGGTCCCCGGTCGGCGGCGGCGCGCCGACCGGGGACCCGGGGCCGGCTCAACGGCCCTGGAGGGAGCGGACGTTGTCGCCGAAGGTCCAGCCCTTGGAGCCGTCCCAGTTGAGCGACCAGGTCATGAGCCCCTTCAGCGCGCCGCCGAAGGCGTTCCACGACTGGCCGACCAGGCCCGGGTCCAGGTACCCGCCGCCGGCGCCGGGCTGGGCCGGCAGGCCGGGCACCTGCTTGTCGTAGGGCACCCGGACGGTGGTGCCCTGGACGGTCAGGCCGTTGTTCAGGCAGGTGGTCTGGGCGGTGAAGCCCTGGACGGTACCGGCCTGGTAGGAGTCGCCGGAGCAGCCGTACATGCTGCCGTTGTAGTACTGCATGTTGAGCCACCACAGCTGCCCGTTGTCGGCGTACTTCTTGACGATCGGCAGGTAGGCGCCCCAGATCGACCCGTAGGTGACGCTGCCGCCGGTGACGTACGCGGTCTCGGGCGCCATCGTCAGGCCGAAGCCCGGGGGCATCTGGGCCAGCACGCCGTCGATGATGCGCATCAGGTTGGCCTGGGAGGCGGACGGCGTCCTGATGTCGCCGCTGCCGGACAGGCCGGTCTCGATGTCGATGTCGATCCCGTCGAAGTTGTACGTCTTGAGGATCGGGACGACGGTCGCCACGAACTTGTCCGCGACGGCGCTGGAGCTCAGGTCGATGCCCGCGGCGGCGCCGCCGATCGACATCAGGATCGTCGCGCCGCTCGCCTTGGCCCGGCACATCTCGGCGGGGGTCGCGACCTTGACGTTGGTGTCCATGCCGTCCTGCCACAGGACGGTGCCGTCCGAGAGGATCACCGGGAAGGCGGCGTTGATGACGTTGTAGCCGTGGGCGGCGATCCGGCTGTCCGTGATGGGGACCCAGCCCATACCGGGGTGGACGCCGTTCGCGGCGCCGTCCCAGTTCTCCCAGTAGCCCTGCAGCACCTTGCCCGAGGGCTTGGGCTTCGTGGGGCAGGTGTCACCGGTCGGCGGGGTGGAGGTGGGCGGCGGTGTGGTCGGCGGGGTGCTGGTGGGCGGCGGTGTGGTGGGCGGGGTCGTGGTCGGTGGGGCGGAGGTGGGCGGGGTGCTGGTCGGCGAGGGGCTGCTGCCGCCCGGCCCGGTGAGCGACACGTCGTCCGCGAGGTAGGCGGGCTGGCCGTACCAGCCGTGCAGGTAGACGGTCACCGAGGTGGTGGACGGCCCCGTGGTGAAGCCGACGCTGAGCTGGCCGTAGGAGGCGTTGCCCGGCGCCCAGGTGGACGGGTCGCTGCCGGCGCCGGTGCCGGTGGCGCCCAGGTAGACGTAGCTGCCCTGGACGTAGGCGCTCAGCGTGTACGAGGAGTTGGGCCGCACGCTGACGGCCTGACTGCACTGGGCGTCGTCCTGGCCGCTCGGCGTGGCCTTGAGCGCGGCGGCGCCGGAGTGGACCGGGCTGCCGACGACCTCGCCGGAGCCGCCGGTGCAGGTCCAGCCGGTGAGCCCGTTCTCGAATCCGGGGTTGGCCAGCAGGTTGGGGGTGGCGGCCCCGGCCGTGACGGTGCCGGCCATCGCGAGGCCGGCCGCGACGACGGCGGCGGCGCTCACCCCGGCGAGGCAGCGCCGCAGAACGGTCGGTGCGGGTGCGGGTGCGGCGCGCTCGGCGCGGGGCGGCTGCGCCGCGCGCACCAGGGCCGCCCGCTGCGAGCGTGGGGTGCGCGACCTCCGACGGAACATGCTGTGCTCCCTTCCCGCCGGGGCGCCATGGGCATGCCAGTGCGTGGGGGGCGTGACGCCCGGCTCTGGGTGAGGTGGGGACATGTGGGGCTGTGCCGGACCGGATCGTAGGAGGGCCGGCCGGCCCCGTCAATAGGTCTGGACCAATTGCGGGGCGAGCGGCCCGGTCGGGGCCACCGGGTGCGCCCCGCCGGTCAGTTGGGCCGCGCCGCCGGCAGCCGGGTGCGGAAGGTGGTGGCTCCCGGGGTGTCCAGGACGGTGAGGGTGCCCCCGTGGACGGCGGCGATGTCGCGGGCGATCGGCAGGCCGAGGCCGGCGCCGCCGTCGTCGCGGCTGCGGGCGTCGTCCAGGCGGGCGAAGCGCTCGAAGATCTTCTCCCGGTCGTCCGGCCCGATCGGCGGCCCGTCGTTGGCGACGTCCAGCACGGCCTGCCCCGAGGCGCGGTCGGTGCCCAGCCGGACGGTGACGCCCCGGCGGGCGTGGCGCTGGGCGTTGTCGAGCAGGTTGGTCAGCAGCCGGCCCAGCCACAGCGGATTCCCGGGCACGGTGAGGCCGGCGGGCGCGTGGACGGTGACCGGGCACGGCAGGGCGCCCCGGGCCTCGACGGTGGTGCGGACCAGCTCGGCCAGGTCGACGGCCTCCTGCGGCCGGTCCTGCCCGGCGACGTCCAGCCGGGCCAGCAGCAGCAGGTCGGCGGCGAGGCGCTGCAGCCGCTCGGTGTCCTCCAGGGCGCCCGCCACCATCTCGGCCCGGACCTCGGGATCGGGCAGGCCGAGGGCCACTTCGAGCTGGGTGCGCAGCACGGTGAGCGGGCTGCGCAGCTCGTGCGAGGCATCGGCGATGAAGCGGCGCTGCCGGGCCCCGGCGGCTTCCAGCCGCTCCAGCATGGCGTTCATGGTGCCGGCCAGCCGGGCGATCTCGTCGTCGCTGCGGGGCTCGGGGACGCGGCGGTTCAGCTCGCGGTCGCCGATCGCCGCCACCTCGGCGCGGATCGCCTCGACCGGCCGCAGGGCCCGGCCGGTCGCCCGCCAGGTGAGCAGGCCGACGGTGAGCAGCAGGACGGTGCTCAGGACGGCCAGGGCCGCGGTGGTGACGTCCTCGGCGGCGTCGGCGGTGCGCAGCGAGGCGCCGACGTGGACGGTGACCGGGCCGGTGGGGGTGGCGGCGGTCATGGTGGCGACGCGCTGGTGGTGCTCGTCGCCGAGCACGCGGACGTTGTACGTGCGGTGGCCGTCTCGGTGGCCGGTGGGGGCGACGGCGGGGCGCCCGGCCAGGTTCTGGCTGGCGGCGAGCACCCGGCCGTTCGCGTCGACGACCTGGATGAAGTCGGTGCCGTGGTCGAGCGGCAGCGGGCTGCTGAGCCGCCCGTCCGCGGCCAGCCGGGCGACGGCCTGTGCCTGTTCGCGGGCGCCGGTCTCCACGGTGCGTTCCAGGTTGGCGCGCAGCAGGAGGACGACGGCGGCGGCGGAGGCGGCGAGGACGACGGCGACGCTGAGGCAGGCGGCCAGGGTGGTCCGGGCCCGCACCGAGCGCGGGGTCAGCCGCTCGGCCAGGGCCGCCAGGCGCGGGTGGCGGGCGAGGCGGCGGCGCAGGGCGAGGCGGGGGCGCAGGGCGAGGCGGCGGCGCAGCATCGCGCGCAGAGTCCGGCCGCCGGGGGTCGGGTCAGCCACCGTCGGCCGCCAGCCGGTAGCCGGCGCCGCGCACGGTCTGCACCGCGGACCGCCCGTACGGGGTGTCGATCTTGCGACGCAGGGCGCTGACGTGGACCTCGACGGTGTTCGGGTCGCTGTCCGGGCCGCTGTCCCAGACGGCTTCGAGGATCTCCCGCTTGGAGACGGCCTCACCGGCCCGCCGGGCGAGGTGGTCGAGGATGGCGAACTCGCGCGGAGTGAGGGCGACGGCCGTGCCGGCGCGGGTGCAGGTGCGGGCGGCCGAGTCGACCACGAGGTCGCCGAGGACGGTGCGCCGGGGCGCGCGGCTGCCGATCCGGCGGGCGAGCGCGCGCAGCCGGGCGACGAGGACGACGAAGGAGAACGGCTTGGACAGGTAGTCGTCGGCGCCGGTGTCCAGCGCCTCGGCCTCGTCCCATTCACCGTCCTTGGCGGTGAGCATCAGGATGCCGACGTCGCTGCCGGAGGCGCGCAGCCGCGCGCACACCCGGTAGCCGTTGAGGCCGGGCAGCATGATGTCGAGCAGCACCACGTCGTAGGCGTGCTCCATGGCCTTGGCGAGGCCGGCGAGGCCGTCGTGGGCGACGTCGACGGTGAAGCCCTCCGCGCTCAGCCCGTGCTGCAGCGCCAGGGCCAGTCGCCGCTCGTCCTCCACCACCAGTACACGCATGCCCACCAGGGTCGCAGGTCCCCGGAGCGGGCAGCTGAAGGGGTCTTCAGGTCTTCAGCCGATCTTCAGCAATGCCCGGTCATATTGTCCGCACCGCCCGGGGTCGGCCCGGGCCTTGCCGAGGATGGGGTGGGCGCGATGAGCGAGCCCGTAGCAGCCGGGGAACCGCAGGAGCAGCCGGGGGCCAAGGCCCCGGGTCGGACGCGTACGGGCCTGGGCCGGGCCGGGCGCTGGGTGCGCCGCCGGTCGGCGCGCTGGGTCGTGGTCGGGGCGGCGGTGGTCGTGGTCGGCGCCGGCGCGGCCGCGGTGGCGCACCACCACGAGCACGAGGGCCACGGCGACGGCCGGGCGTGGGCGGCGGGCGACCGCCAGCAGGGCGAGGGCGACGGCGAGGGCAGCCGCCACGGCGCCGGGCACGGGCACGGGCACGGGCACGGTGGCAACGGTGCCCGCCACGGCGGCGGCGACCAGCAGGGAGAGGCTCAGCAGGGCGACGTCCAGCGGGGCGGCGCGGCCCGGCAGGGCGCTCCGGCGCCGCTGCCGTCCGCCGACGCGGGCACGGCCGTGAGCAAGGCGGCGGCGGCCGTCTCCGGCGGCAAGGTGGAGTCGCTGACCGCGGTCGCCCAGCAGGGCGGCGGCAGCGCCTGGCAGGCCGTGGTGCTCGGGCCGGACGGCGTGCGGCACCTGGTCACCGTGGACGGGGCGGGCACCTCGGTGACCGGCAACACCGTCCTCGACCACTGACCGTCGGCCCGTCTTCACCAGGCAAGGAGTGCTGTCCCGTTGGGCGCCATGACCACCCCGCGAACGGCCGGACCGCGCCGGTCCGTCCCCGGGGGACCCGTGCTGAGCAAGGTCCCCCGGGTGACGGCGGCGTTCTGGGCCGTCAAGATCCTCACCACCGGCATGGGTGAGACCACCTCCGACTTCCTCGCCCGGGTGCTCGGGCCGATCCCGGCGGTCGGCTCGGCCGGGCTGCTGCTGGCCGTCGCGCTGTTCGCGCAGGCCCGTGCCCGGCGCTACGTCCCGGCGGTGTACTGGGCGGCGGTGATCATGGTGAGCGTGTTCGGCACCATGGCCGCCGATGTCGCGCACGTCGCCCTCGGGGTGCCGTACGCCCTCTCGGCGGGGGCCTTCGCCGTGGCGCTCGCCCTGGTGTTCGTGCTGTGGCGCAGCACGGAGGGGACGCTCGCGGTGGAGACCGTCGCGGGCGGGCGCCGCGAGGTCTTCTACTGGAGCGCGGTGATGGCGACCTTCGCCCTCGGCACGGCCGTGGGCGACCTGACCGCGGCCACCCTGGGCTGGGGCTACCTGCCGTCCGGGCTGCTGTTCGCCGCCCTGATCGCGCTGCCCGCGCTCGCGCACCGGTTCTCGGCGCTCCCGCCGGTCCCGGCGTTCTGGTGGGCGTACGTGCTGACCCGGCCGCTCGGCGCCTGCTTCGCCGACTGGGCCGGGGTGAGCCGCGAGCGCGGCGGCCTGGACCTGGGCACCGGGCCGGTGAGCTTGGTCCTCGCGGTGGTCATCCTCGCGGCGGTGGCGTGGCTGGGTGTCCGCGAGCGCCGCGCCGCCCGGCTCTGAGCCGCTGAGCCGCTGAGCCGGGTCGGACGCCCGGGGTCCGCCGCCGAATCCGGCGGCGGACCCCGGGCGTTCGGCTACCCCTCGCCGAACGCGTAGTCGGTCAGGCCCCAGTAGACCCGGAGCCCGGCGATCCTCCCCTCCTCGTCGAGTTCGAAGACGTCCACGCAGTCGATGCTGACCCGGCGCCGCTCGCCGTCCTCGCCGGTGGTCAGGCGGCCGGTGACCGGGACGGCGACCGAGGAGCCGTCCTGGGCGCCGACCGGTTGGCCGACGGCGACCTCGACCCGCGAGCGGTGGAGGGTGATCTCGTAGTACTCGCGCAGCGCCTCGGTGCCCTGGCGCGGCTCCTGGCCGACCGGGTCCTCAATGACGGCGTCCGCGGCGAAGAGCTCCAGGACCTGGTCGACGTCGCCCGCGTTGACGCGGCGGAAGTACTCCAGCACGGTCTCCTTGCGGGTGCGGTCGTCCACGGCGGCGCCGGTGCGCTCGCGCCGCGCGGGGGTGGCGCCGTCCGCCAGCCAGTGGCGCTCGCGCTGGAAGGCGTAGGTGGGCAGGTCCACCAGGGCGGCGCCGGAGTCGGCGAACAGGGCGGGCCAGTCCACCGCGGCGCCTTCGGTGAAGACGGCGGCGAGCGCCGCCAGCAGGGCGCGGCGGGTGGCGAGCCGGGCGGGGTCCACGGTGAGCAGCGGGCTCCCCGCGGCGGGGAGGTCGGTGCTCCAGAAGGCCGGGTCGGCGAACCGCTCGGCGCCGACCGCCGCGCCGCCGAGCAGCACCGGGACGGTGCCGGGCCGCGGCCGCAGCCGCCCGAGCGCGGCCGGGCCGTCCGTCAACAGCGTGACGGCGTCGGCGAGTTCGAGCACTCCGGCGGCGCAGGCGGCCGCGACCAGGCCGGTGCCGCTGCCGGACACCGCGTCCGGCCGCACGCCCCAGGAGGCCAGCAGGCCGTGCAGGGCCAGTTGGGCGGCGAAGGCGGCGGCCCCGGCGAGCGCCGGGTCGACCGGGTCCCCGGCGAGCGGGCGGGCAACGGCGCCGAACACCGCCTCGCGCAGGGACAGTTCGAGCCGGCCGTCGAGGTGAGCGCAGGCCGCGTCCCAGGCGTCCGCGTAGGCGGGCCACGCCTCGTACAGCTCCCGCACGTCGGTGGGCGGGCCGGCGTCGGGGAAGTGCAGGGTCAGCCGGGCCTCGCCGGCCGGCCGCTCGCCGACGACCAGCGCGTCCAGGCCGGCGAGCAGTTCCGGTGTCCCGTCGGCCAGCAGCACGGCCCGGTGGTCGAGGACGGCCCGGCCGGCCGCGAGCGTGCGGGCGACGTCCCCGGGGGGCAGTTCGCCGGCCCGCAGGTGGGCGGCGAGGCGCCGGGCCTGGGCGCGCAGCGCGTCCGGGGTCCGGGCGGAGAGCACGAACGGCAGCGGCCCGTCCGGCGCCGCCGCCCGCGCCGGCTCGGGCGGGGTCGGCGCCTCCTCCACGATCAGGTGCACCTTGGTGCCGCTGCCGCCGAAGGAGGAGACGCCCGCCCGGCGCGGCCGCTCCCCCACCGGCCACGGCACGTCGGTGTCGAGCAGCCGCACCGTGCCCGCCGACCAGTCGACCAGGTCGGACGGTCGGTCGAGGTGCAGCATGGCGGGCTGGAGCCGGTGGCGCAGCGCCAGCACGGTCTTGATCACGCCGACCGCGCCCGAGGCGGCCTGCGGGTGGCCGATGTGCGACTTGACGGTGCCGACCAGCAGTGGCCGCTCGGCGGGCCGCTCCCGCCCGTAGGTGGCGAGCAGCGCCTCGGCCTCCACCGAGTCGCCCAGCGGGGAGCCGGTGCCGTGCGCCTCGACGACGTCGATGTCGGCGGCGCCCAGGCCCGCGTCGGCGAGGGCGGCCCGGATCACCCGTTCCTGGGAGGGGCCGCTCGGGGCGGTCAGGCCGTTGGTCGCGCCGTCGTGGTTGACGGCGGTGCCGCGCAGCACGGCGAGCACGGGGTGGCCGTGGCGGCGGGCGTCGGAGAGGCGTTCGAGCAGCAGCATGCCCGCGCCCTCGCCCCAGCCGGTGCCGTCCGCGGCGGCCGCGAAGGGCTTGCTGCGGCCGTCCGGCGCCGCGCCGCCGCCGAGCGAGGGGAAGGAGACCGGGTGGGAGAGCACGGTGACGCCGCCGGCCAGGGCCAGTGCGCAGTCGCCGGCGCGCAGCGCCCTGGTGGCCAGGTGGATGGCGACGGCGGAGGAGGAGCAGCCGGTGTCGACGGTGAAGGCGGGGCCCTCCAGGCCGAGGGTGAAGGCGATCCGGCCGGCCGCGATCGCGGGCGAGCTGCCGCCGGCCAGGTAGGGGCGGGTGTCCTTCGGGGCCTGCCGGTTGGTGAAGCCGTAGCCCTGGAAGAAGGTGCCGAGGAAGACGCCGGTCCGGCTGCCGCGCAGCGCGCCGGCGTCCAGGCCGCCGCGTTCGAAGGACTCCCAGGACAGCTCCAGCAGCAGGCGCTGCTGCGGGTCCATGGCGGTGGCCTCGGCGGCGCCGATGCCGAAGAAGTCCGCGTCGAAGTCGCCGACCCCGGTGAGGAATCCGCCCTCCTGGAGGAAGGTCAGCTGCTCGGGCGCGGTGAGCACGCGGGCCAGGTCGAGGCCTTCCCAGCCGCGGTCCTTCGGGGCCTCGCCGACCATGTCCACGCCGTCGGCGAGCGCCTGCCACAGCTGCTCGGGGGTGCTGATCCCGCCGGGCAGCCGGCAGGCCATGCCGACGATCGCCACCGGGTCGTCGTCCGTGCGCGCGGGCAGCTCGGGGTCGGCGGTGTCCTGGCGGCCGGTCAGTTCGCCGTGGACGTGGCGGGCCAGGGCGGCCGGGGTGGGGTGGTCGAAGGCGAGTGAGGCGGGCAGCCGCAGCCCGGTGGCGGCGTTCAGCCGGTTGCGCAGCTCGACGGCGACGAGGGAGTCGAAGCCGAGCTCGCGGAAGACCCGGCCGGGCTCGACCGCCTCGCCGGAGGGGTGGCCGAGCACGGCCGCCACCTGGGCGCGGACCAGGTCGAGCACGGCCCGCTCCTGCTCGCGCGGGCCGAGGGCGGCCACCCGTTCGGCGAAGCCGCCGTCCACCTGCGGGGCCCGCTCCTCGGCGGCGGCCGCGCTCCGCCGCAGCGCGGGCAGGTCGGCGAGCAGCGGCGCGGGCCGGCGGGCGGTGAAGCCGGGGGCGAAGCGCGGCCAGTCCATGGCGGTGACGGAGACGCAGGCCTCGTCCTGTTCGACGGCCTGGACGAGGGCGGCGACGGCGAGGTCCGGCTCCATCTCGAGGATGCCGCGCCGCTGGAGCAGCTCCCGGACGGTGCCGTCCGCCATCATGCCCGCGCCGCCGCCCCAGCCGCCCCAGGCGATGGCGGTGGCGGTCAGGCCGCGGGCCCGGCGGTGCTCGGCGAGGGCGTCCAGGTGCGCGTTGGCGGCCGCGTAGCCGGCTTGGCCGCCGCTGCCCCAGACGCCGGCGTTCGAGGAGTAGAGCACGAAGGCGTCCAGCTCCCGGTCGCCCAGCAGCTCGTCGAGGTGGACGGCCCCGGCGACCTTGCCCGCGAACAGCCGGGCCGTGTCCGCGAGGTCCAGCTGGTCCACGGTGCTCGCCTGTCCGACGCCGGCGGCGTGCAGCACGGCGGTGGGCGGATGCGCGGAGAGCAGCGCGGCCAGCGCGTCCCGGTCGGCGAGGTCGCAGGCGGCGAGGGTGACCCGGGCGCCGAGCGCGCCGAGTTCGGCCGCCAACTCGGCGGCGCCGGGCGCCCGTTCGCCCTGGCGGCTGGTCAGCACCAGGTGCTCGGCACCGTTGGCGGCGAGCCAGCGGGCGGCGTGCGCGCCGAGCGCGCCGGTGCCGCCGGTGACCAGGACGGTGCCGCGCGGGCGCCACGGCCGCACGGCGGGCGCGCCGTCCAGCGGGGCGGGGACGAGCCGGCGGGCGAACACCCCGGAGGGGCGGACGGCGAGCTGGTCCTCGCCGTCCGGGTCGGCGAGGACGGCGGCCAGCCGGTCCAGGGCGCGCCGGTCGGGGGCGGCGGGCAGGTCGACCAGGCCGCCCCACAGCTGGGGCTGCTCCAGCGCCACCACCCGGCCCAGGCCCCAGACCTGGGCCTGGGCGGGGCTGCTCGCGTGCTCGGCGCGGGCCACCGAGACGGCGCCGCTGGTCAGGCACCACAGCGGCGCGGGGGTGCCGGCGGCGAGCAGGGCCTGGACGAGGGCGACGGTGCCGGCCAGGCCGGCGGTGAGCAGCGGGTGCTCGGGGTGCGGGCGCTCGTCCGCGGCGAGCAGGGAGAGCACGCCGGCGAGGGGCGTGTCGGCGGGCAGCAGGTCGGCGAGGGCGGTGCGGCCCGGGGGGACGGTGACGGTCAGCACCTCGGCGCCGTGGTCGGCGAGCATCTGCCGGACGGCGTCGACCGGTTCGGCGGCGCCGTTCGGCCGGGTCCCGCCCGCCCCGTCGCTGCCGGCCCGGTGGTCGCCGGCTCGGTGGTCGCCCGCCCGGTCGTCCGCCCGGTGGTCGCAGTCGGGGGCGACCAGCAGCCAGGTGCCGTGCAGGGCCGGCCGGCGCCCGGTGCCGAGCGGCTTCCAGGTGATCCGGTAGCGCCAGGAGTCGATCCGGGCCTGCCGCTGCTGCCCGCGCCGCCAGGCGGCCAGGGCGGGCAGGGCCGGGGCGAGCTGGTCGCCCAGGCGGGCGCCGTCGCCGCCGAGGGCGGCGGCCAGCGCCGTCACGTCCTCCCGGTCCACGGCGTCCCAGAACGCGCTCCCGGCCGGGTCCGCCGCCGCGACGGCGGGCGCGGGCCGGGCCGCTTCGAGCCAGTAGCGCCGGCGCTGGAAGGCGTAGGTGGGCAGGTCGACGGTGCGGGCGCCGGCCGGGAAGGCGGGGCGCCAGTCGACCGCGACGCCCTGCGCCCAGGCCTCGCCGAGGGACCGCAGGAAGCGCTCCGGGCCGCCCTCCTCGCGGCGCAGCGTGCCGACCGCGGCGGCGCGGACCCCGGCCCGCTCGATGGTCTCGCCGATCGCGGGCGCGACCACCGGGTGCGCGCTGACCTCCACGAAGGCGCCGAAGCCGTCCGCCAGCAGCCGCTCCACCGCGTCGGCGAAGCGCACCGGGCTGGACAGGTTGGCGTACCAGTAGTCGGCGCCCAGGGCGGTGGTGTCGAGCGGTCCGCCGGTCACCGTCGAGTAGAACGGCACCGCGGACGGGTGCGGGGCGAGGCCGTCGAGCGCGGCGAGCAGCGCCTCCCGGATCGGGGCGACGTGCGCGGAGTGCGAGGCGTAGCCGGCGTCGGTGCGGCGGGCCGGGACGTCCTGGCACTGCGCCAGGAACTCCTCGACGGCCTCGACCTCGCCGGAGACCACGGTGGCGGCGGGGCCGTTGACCACGGCGACCGAGAGCCGGTCGCCGAAGCCGGCGATCCGCTCGGCCACCTCGGCGGCGGGCAGTTGGACGGAGGCCATGGCACCGGTGCCGGCCAGGGCGAGCACGGTGCGGCTGCGCAGCGCGACCACCCGGGCGCCCTCCTCCAGGGTGAGCGCCCCGGCGACGCAGGCCGCCGCGATCTCGCCCTGCGAGTGGCCGACGACGGCGGCCGGCTCGACGCCGAAGGACCGCCACAGCTCGGCCAGCGACACCGCCATCGCCCAGTTCACCGCCTGCACGGTGTCGACCTGCTCCAGGCCCGGCCCGCCGCGCAGGACCGCGGTCAGCGACCAGTCCACGTACGGCGCCAGCGCCGCCTCGCAGTCGGCGATCCTCGCCGCGAACACCGGTGCGGTGTCGAGCAGTTCGGCGCCCATGCCGACCCACTGCGAGCCCTGCCCGGGGAACACGAAGGCGACCCGGCCGGCGGCGGCGTCGGGGGTGTCGGCGGCGTCGGCGGCCAGCGCGTCCAGCCGGGCGAGCAGCCCCGCCCGGTCGGCGGCGACCGGCACGGCCCGCCGCTCCAGCGCGGCCCGGGTGGTGGCCAGCGAGAGCCCGAGGTCGGCCGGCGCCAGGGCGGGGTGGGCCCGCAGGTGGGCGGCGAGCCGGGCGGCCTGGGCGCGCAGGCCGGCCGCGCCGCGCCCGGACAGCGGTACCGGGACCGCGGCGGTGTTGAACACCGTTGCGGGCGGCGGGAGTTGCCCGGCCCCATCACCGGGCGCCTGCTCGACGGGCGCCTCCTCGACGGGCGCCTCCTCGACGATCACATGGGCGTTGGTGCCGCTGATCCCGAACGCCGACACTCCGGCCCGGCGCGGCCGCTCGCCGCGCGGCCAGGCGAGCGGCTCGGTGAGCAGCGCGACCGTGCCCGCCGACCAGTCCACGTGCGGGGTCGGCCGGTCGACGTGCAGGGTGCGGGGCAGCAGTTCGTGCCGCAGCGCCATCACCGTCTTGATCAGCCCGGCCAGGCCGGCCGCCGCCTGGGTGTGGCCGAGGTTGGACTTGACCGAGCCGAGCCGCAGCGGCCGGTCGGCGGGCCGGCCGCGCCCGTAGGTGGCGAGCAGGGCGCCGGCCTCGATCGGGTCGCCGAGCGCCGTGCCGGTGCCGTGCGCCTCGACGGCGTCGACGTCCTGCGGCGCGAGCCGGGCGTCGGCCAGCGCGGCGCGGATCACCCGCTGCTGGGCGGGGCCGTTGGGGGCGGTCAGGCCGCTGCTGGCACCGTCCTGGTTGACGGCGGTGCCGCGGACCACGGCGAGCACCCGGTGCCCGTGCCGGCGGGCGTCGGAGAGCCGTTCGACCAGCACGGTGCCGACGCCCTCGGCGAAGCCGGTGCCGTCGGCGGCGGCCGCGAAGGCCTTGCAGCGGCTGTCGCCCGCCATCACGCCGACCCCGCTGAAGCCCAGGAAGGCGCCGGGGATCGCCATCACGGCGGCGCCGCCGACCAGTGCCAGCGAGCACTCCCCCGCGCGCAGCGCCCGCACGGCCAGGTGCAGGGCGACCAGGGAGGAGGAGCAGGCCGTGTCGACGGTGACGGCCGGGCCCTCCAGGCCGAAGGTGTAGGCGAGCCGGCCGGAGAGCACGCTGGCGGAGATCCCGGTGACGGCGTAGGTGGCCACGCCCTCCGGCAGTTCGCCGACACCGTCGCCGTAGCCGGTGTGCGAGGCGCCGACGTAGACGCCGGTGCGGCTGCCCCTGAGCGCGGCCGGGTCGAGCCCGGCCCGCTCGAACACCTCCCAGGAGGTCTCCAGCAGCAACCGCTGCTGCGGGTCCATCGCCAGCGCCTCGCGCGGTGAGATCCCGAAGAAGGCGGGGTCGAACTCGGCGGCGCCGGACACGAACCCGCCCTGCGGGGCGGGCCCGGCGCCGGGCGGGGTGAGTGCGTCCAGGTCCCAGCCGCGGTCGGCGGGCAGCCCGGACAGCGCGTCGCCGCCCTCGGCGACCAGGTGCCACAGCGCCTCCGGCGAGTCCGCGCCGCCGGGGAACCGGCAGGCCGCGGCGACGATCGCCACGGGCTCGGCGGCGGCCTCGGCGAGCTGCTGGTTCTGCCGGCGCAGCCGCTCGTTCTCGGTGAGCGAGCTGCGCAGCGCCTCGACGATCCGTTCGTTGGGTGCAGTCGTCATCTCTGGGCTCCGTTTCGCACGCCGGTCAGGAGTCCTGCGGGCCGAGCGCCAGCTCGACCAGCTGGTCCACGTCCATGCCGGCGATCGCGACGGACGGGTCCTCGTCAGGGGTCGGGGCGGGGGCCGGCTCGGCCAGCCGCAGCAGGGCGTCCAGCACGCCCGACTCGCGCAGCCGGGCCAGCGGGATCGCGGCCAGCGGGATCGCGGCCAGCGCGCGCCGGATGTCGGCCTCCGCGACCGGCCGCGGGCCGGCCTCGGGTACGCCGCCGCCCGGGGAGGGTGCGCCCGGTGCCAGCTCGTCCAGCAGGTGGCGGGCCAGCGCGGCCGGTGTCGGGTGGTCGAAGACCAGCGTGACGGGCAGCCGCAGCCCGGCGGCCGCGCCGAGCCGGTTGCGCAGCTCGACCGCGGTGAGCGAGTCGAAGCCGAGGTCCAGCAGCCCCCGCTCCGGGTCCACGGCCTGCGGGGAGGCGTGGCCGAGCACGGTGGCGACGTGGCGGCGCACCAGCTCCAGCGCGGCGGGCAGCCGCTCGCCCTCCGGCAGCCGGGAGAGCCGTTCGGCGAGCGCGGCCGCGCCGCCGTCGGCACCGGCGTCCACCGCCCGGCGCGCCGCCGGACGCACCAGGGCCCGGTAGAGCGGCGGCACCGGGGCCTCGCCGAGCCGCGCGCGCAGGCCGGCCAGGTCGAGCCGGATCGGCAGCTGCAGCGGCTGGTCGAGGCGGAGCGCGGTGTCGAACAGGGCCAGGCCCTGCGCGGAGGTCAGCGGCAGGGCGCCGCCGCGGTTCATCCGGGTGACGTCGCCGGCGCCGAGGCGGCCGGTCAGCGCGCTGGTCTCGGCCCAGTAGCCCCAGGCCAGCGAGACGCCGGGCAGCCCGTGGGCCCGCCGGTGCGCGGCCAGCGCGTCCAGGAAGGTGTTGGCGGCGGCGTAGTTGGCCTGGCCGGGGGTGCCGAAGACGCCGGAGGCGGAGGAGAACAGCACGAACGCGGCCAGGTCCTGGTGCCGGGTCAGCTCGTGCAGGTGGGCCGCCGCGTCGAGCTTCGGCCGGAGCACGGCGGCCAGCCGCTCGGGGGTGAGCGCGGTCAGCACGCCGTCGTCCAGCGCGCCGGCCGCGTGCACCACGGCGGTCAGCGGGTGGGCGGCCGGGACGGTGGCCAGCAGCTCGGCCAGCGCCGTCCGGTCGGCGGCGTCGCAGGCGGCGACGGTCGCCCGGGCGCCCAACCTGTCGAGTTCTGCGGCCAGTTCGGCGGCGCCGGGCGCCTGCGGGCCGCCGCGGCTGGTGAGCAGCAGGTGCCGGACGCCGTGCGCGGTGACCAGGTGCCGGGCGAGCAGCGCGCCGAGGGTGCCGGTGCCGCCGGTGACCAGCACGGTGCCCTCGGGATCGAGGGCGCGCGGCACGGTGAGCACCAGCTTGCCGGTGTGCCCGGCCCGGCTCATCCGGCGGAACGCCTCGGGGGCGCGCCGGACGTCCCAGCTGCGGCGCGGGTGGGCGCGCAGGACGCCCCGCTCGAAGAGCGCGAGGACCTCGGTGAGGATCTCGCCGATGCGCTCCGGCCCTGCCTCTGCCAGGTCGTAGGCGCGGTAGGCGACACCGGGGTGCGCGGCCGCGACCTCGCCGGGGTCGCGCACGTCGGTGCGGCCGAGCTCCAGGAACCGGCCGCCGCGCGGCAGCAGCCGCAGCGAGGCGTCCACGAACTCGCGGGCCAGCGAGTCCAGCACCAGGTCCACGCCCCGGCCGCCGGTCGCCGCCGCGATCCGCCGCTCGAACCCGAGGTCGCGGGAGGAGGCGATCCGCTCCTCGGGCACGCCCAGCGCGCGCACCGCCGCCCACTTCGCGGGGCTCGCCGTGGCGTACACCTCGGCGCCCAGGTGGCGGGCGAGCTGGACGGCGGCCATGCCGACCCCGCCGGCGGCGGCGTGCACCAGCACCGCCTCGCCCGGCCGCAGTCCGCCCAGGTCGACCAGGCCGTACCAGGCGGTCGCGAACGCCACCGGCACCGTGGCGGCCTGCTCGAACGACCAGCCGGCGGGCATCCGCGCCACCATCCGGTGGTCGGCGACGGCGACCGGGCCGAAGCCGCCCGGGACCATGCCCAGCACCCGGTCCCCCGGCGCAAAGCCGTCGACGCCGGGGCCGACCTCGGTGACCACGCCGGCGGCCTCGCTGCCGAGGAAGCCCTCCCCGGGGTACATGCCGAGGGCGAGCAGCACGTCGCGGAAGTTCAGGCCGGCGGCCCGGACGGCGATCCGCAGCTGACCGGGCGCCAGCGGCGCGAGCGCCTGCGGGAAGGGCACCAGCGCCAGGCTCTCCAGGGTGCCGGCGGCCGCCGTGCCCGCGGAGGACGTGCCCGCGGAGGACGTGCCCGCGGAGGACGTGCCCTCGGACGAGGTGCCCGCGGCCGCGAGGTCCAGCCGCCAGGCGGGGGCGTCCGGCACCGCGAGCGTGCCGTCGCCGCCGGGCCGGGCCAGCCGGGGGGCGAGCACCGTGCCCTCCCGCAGAGCCGCCTGCGGCTCGCCGGCGGCCAGGGCGACGGCGACGGCGAGGGCCTGCTCGACCGGGTCCGGGGTGTCCGCGTCCACCAGCAGCAGCCGGTCGGGGTGCTCGGACTGGGCGGACCGCAGCAGGCCCCACACGCCCGCGTGCGCGAGGTCGGTGATGTCCTCGCCGGGGCGGACGGACAGGGCGCCCCGGGTGACGACGGCGAGCCGGGCCGCGGGTCGGCGGTCGTCGGCCAGCCAGCGCTGGGCCGTCGCCAGCGCGCGGGCGGTGGCCGCGTGGGCGACGGCGACCGGGTCCGTTCCGTTGGCCGGGGCGAGCGGGAGGAGGACGACCTCGGTGTCGGCGGGCAGCGCGTCCAGGTCCGGTTCGGCGCCCTCGGCCAGCACGGTCCACAGGCCGCTGTCGGCGGGCTGCGCCTCCACCGGGGTCCAGTCCAGCCGGAACAGCGCGTCCGACCGGCCGGCAGCTCCGGCGGTGGCCAACTGCGCGGCGGAGACCGGGCGCAGCGCGAGCGAGTCGACGACGGCGACCGGCTGCCCGGCCGCGTCCGCCGCCTGCACGGTCACCGCGGACGGCCCGGCGGCGGCGATCCGCACCCGCAGCGCGGGCGCGCCGGCGGCCAGCAGCGTCACGCCCTGCCAGGCGAACGGCAGCAGGGCGGAACCGGCGTCGGCACCGGCCCCGGGCTCGGCGAACTCGCCGAAGCCCATCGCCTGCAGCGCGGCGTCGAGGAGCGCCGGGTGCAGGCCGAAGCGGTCGGCCTGCTGGTCATGGCCGTCCGGCAGCGCGACCTCGGCGAACACCTCCTCGCCGCGCCGCCAGACGGCGCGCAGGCCCTGGAAGGCCGGGCCGTAGCGGTAGCCCGCGTCGAGCATCGCCGGGTAGAAGCCGGTTGCGTCCACCGGTTCGGCGCCGGGCGGCGGCCAGGCGCTGAGGTCGACGGCTGTGTCCCGGGCTGCCGGTCCGGCGGCCAACACGCCGGTGGCGTGGCGCAGCCAGCCCTCGCCCTGCTCGGCGCGCGAGTGGACGGCGAAGGCCCGCCGCCCGTCCCGGTCCGGCTCCTCGACCCGCAGTTGCACCAGCACCGCCTCGCGCTCGGCGAGCACCAGCGGGGCCTCCAGGGTGAGTTCGTCCACGCGGTCGCAGCCGACCTCGTCGCCGGCCCGGACCGCGAGCTCCACGAAGGCGGTGCCGGGCAGCAGCACGGCGCCGCCCACCGCGTGGTCGGCGAGCCAGGGGTGCGTCCGCGCGGAGAGCCGGCCGGTGAACAGGTACTCGCCGCTGTCGGCGACGGCGACGGCGGCGCCGAGCAGCGGGTGGTCGGCCGGTTCCAGGCCGAGGCCGGCCGGGTCACCGGCGGCCGGGCCGCCGCTCTCCAGCCAGTAGCGCTCGCGCTGGAAGGCGTAGGTGGGCAGGTCCACCAGGGCGGCGTCGGCGGGCAGGACGGTCCGCCAGTCGACGGGCGCGCCTGCGGTCCAGGCCTCGGCGAGGGAGAGCAGGAAGCGCTGCGGGCCGCCCTCGTCACGGCGCAGGGTGCCCAGGGCGACGGCGTTCCGGCCGCTGCGCTCGATGCACTCGCCGACCGCGACGGTCACCACCGGGTGGGCGCTGACCTCGACGAACGAC
>NZ_JZKH01000320.1 GCF_000961885.1 Streptomyces rubellomurinus | reverse complement strand
CGAGCGGCTTCCCCGTCAAGGTCGCCGATTGCGCGGGCAAGGAGACCACCGTCACCAAGGCACCGACGAAGATCGTCACCAGCAACGCGGCCAGCCTTGCGCCGCCGCTGCGACTCGGCCCCGGCGACCGCGTCCTCGGCACCGGCTCCCCGCCCGCCGCCCGACTACCTGGTCCGGGTCCGTGCCGTACGGCCTACGGCCCCGCAGCAGTTCCACGCACGATCACCGACCAGGAGAGAATCCATGCGCCCTCGCGTCGTCTGCGGTATCGCGGCCGCCGTCGCCCTGTTCGCCACGGCCTGCGGAAGCGGCGCCGGGAACGGAAACGGGAACGGAAACGGGAACGGCGCCGCCGCGGCGGACACCGCCAAGGCCGCCCCGGCGAGCGGCTTCCCCGTCAAGGTCGCCGATTGCGCGGGCAAGGAGACCACCGTCACCAAGGCACCGACGAAGATCGTCACCAGCAACGCGGCCAGCCTTG
>NZ_JZKH01000319.1 GCF_000961885.1 Streptomyces rubellomurinus | reverse complement strand
AGCTGGGAGTCGGCGGGGCCTGCGGCGGGTTCCCAGTCGGACCAGGTGGTGGGGTTGGTCTGGTACTTGTGGTAGACGCCCTTGGGTCCGGAGGCGAAGACTTCGAGGCGGCCGTCCTGGTTGTGGTCGACGGTGAGGCCGTGGCCGCCGCCGCCGAAGGTCTCCCAGCTGGACCAGGTGCCGTTGACGGCGGTCTGCCACTGGTGTTGGAAGGTGGTGCTGTTGAGGGCGAAGACTTCGAGGCGGCCGTCCGGGGCCTTGCCGAGTTTGATCCGGCTGTCGGCGGGGCCGCCGCCGGTGGGTTCCCAGTCGGACCAGCCGCTGTTGGGGGCGGTCTGGTACTTGTGGAAGACGCCGACCGGTCCGGAGGCGAAGACTTCGAGGCGGCCGTCCTGGTTGGCGCCCACGGCGATGGTGTGGCCGCCGCCGCCGAAGGTGTCCCAGGCGGACCAGGTGCCGGAGGGCTGGAGCTGGTAGCGGTGCTGGAGG
>NZ_JZKH01000318.1 GCF_000961885.1 Streptomyces rubellomurinus | reverse complement strand
ACGGTCACGGTTGAAACCGCCACCGGACGGACGGTCGTCGCGACGGAAGCCACCGCGGTCGTCACGGTCACGGTTGAAGCCACCACCGGACGGACGGTCGTCACGACGGAACCCGCCACCCTGCGGACGGTCATCGCGACGGAAACCCCCACCCTGCGGACGGTCGTCGCGACGGAAGCCGCCACGGTCGTCACGGTCGCGGTTGAAGCCGCCACCTTGGGGGCGGTCGTCGCGACGCGGACGGTCATCGCGGTCGTCACGGCGGAAGCCGCCCTGCGGACGGTCGTCACGGCGGAAGCCGCCACCCTGCGGACGGTCGTCACGACGGAAGCCGCCACGGTCGTCACGGTCACGGTTGAAACCGCCACCGGACGGACGGTCGTCACGACGGAAGCCACCGCGGTCGTCACGGTCACGGTTGAAACCGCCACCGGACGGACGGTCGTCGCGACGGAAGCCACCGCGGTCGTCACGGTCACGGTTGAAGCCACCACCGGAC
>NZ_JZKH01000317.1 GCF_000961885.1 Streptomyces rubellomurinus | reverse complement strand
GCACCGCGACATCAAGCCCGACAACATCATGATCACCGAGGCCGGGCAGCTGAAGGTGCTGGACTTCGGCATCGCGCAGCTGGACACCGGCGCGGGCGGGCTGACCACCACCGGGACGATCGTCGGCAGCCCGGCGTACATGGCGCCCGAGCGGTGGACCGGCGGCCGGGTGGACGGTCGGGCCGACCTGTACGCGCTCGGCTGCGTGCTGGTCGAACTCTTCACCGGGGCGCGGCCGTTCGCCGGGGACTCGACGCCGGTGCTGATGTACCAGCACCTCAACGAGCCGCCGCCGGCGCTCGACCCGGCGCAGTTCGGGCTGCCGCCGCAGGTGGCCGGGCTGGTCGCGGAGCTGCTGGCGAAGGACCCGGCCGAGCGGCCGGCGGACGCCCGGACGGTCGAGCGGCGGCTCGCGGAGCTGGCCGAGCGGCGCGCGGGAGCCGCCGGGGTGCCGGGGCCGGCGCCGACCGTGGTGGACCGGCCGGGGGCGGTGGCGCCGCCGG
>NZ_JZKH01000316.1 GCF_000961885.1 Streptomyces rubellomurinus | reverse complement strand
GCACCGCCCCGACCGCAAGCACTGGGCCCTGGCCCGCCGCAGCATCACCGATCCCACGAAGATCGCCTACTACATCGCCTACGCGCCCGCCGAGGCCACACTGAACGAGCTGATCGCCGTCGCGGGCGCCCGCTGGGCGATCGAGGAGTGCTTCCAGACCGCGAAAGGCCAGTGCGGCCTGGACGACTACCAGGTCCGCCGCCACCCAGGCTGGTACCGGCACATCACCCTGGCAATGGCCGCCCACGCCTACCTCACCGTCATGCGGGCCCAGCAGCTCGAAAGGGGGCCGGACCTGCTCGAACGCCAGAGCTGATACCCCTCACCCTTCCCGAGATCCGCCGGCTGATCACGCAGCTCACGCGGCCTGTCCGACGCAGCATCGGCCACGTCCTGCACTGGTCTCGATGGCGCCGCAGACGCCAACAACAGGCCCGGACCAGCCATTACAAGAGACGAGGCCACAGCCCGAGAGCTGAAGCCTCGTCACGGTAAGCACCGTTGCAGTACTAG
>NZ_JZKH01000315.1 GCF_000961885.1 Streptomyces rubellomurinus | reverse complement strand
CGATGTGGGGTTCTCGGCGGCGACGACGCGGGCGCAGTTGGAGCACCGGGGTGTGGTGGCGGCCGCTGATCGTGAGCAGTTGCTGGCGGGTCTGGCGGCGTTGTCGCTGGGCGAGCCCTCGCCGCTGGTGGTGGAGGGGCGTTCGGCCGGTGGCACGGTGAAGCCGGTGTTCGTGTTCCCCGGCCAGGGCGCCCAGTGGGTCGGCATGGCCGTCGAACTGCTGGACACGGCGCCGGTGTTCGCGGCGGAGATCGCCGCGTGCGGCGAGGCGCTGGCCGAGTTCGTGGACTGGAACCTCGAAGACGTCCTCCGCAGCAGGGAGGGCGCCCCGTCGTTCGAGCGGGTGGACGTCGTCCAGCCGGCGCTGTTCGCGGTGATGGTCAGCCTCGCCGCCCTCTGGCGCTCCTACGGTGTCGAGCCCTCGGCGGTCGTCGGGCACTCGCAGGGCGAGATCGCGGCGGCGTACGTCGCGGGCGGCCTGTCGCTGCGCGACGCGGCCCGGATCGTCGCGGTGCGCAGCC
>NZ_JZKH01000314.1 GCF_000961885.1 Streptomyces rubellomurinus | reverse complement strand
GGTCCACAGGTAGAGGTTGCCGGAGGAGTCCCGGGCGACCAGGTCGGCTATGCCGTCGCCGTTGAAGTCGGCGGCCGTGGTCTGGGTGAAGTTCCAGCCGCTGGTCAGCAGCTTCTTGGCGCCGAAGGTGCCGTCGCCGTTGCCGGGCCACAGGTAGAGGTTGCGGGAGGCGTCCTGGGCGATGAGGTCGGCGTGCCCGGTGCCCCGGAAGTCGCCGGCCACGGTCTGGGTGTAGTTCCAGCCGCTGGTCAGCAGCTTCTTGGTGCTGAACGCGCCGCCCGCGTTGCCGGTCCACAGGTAGAGGTTGCCGCTGGTGTCGCTGGCGACGAGGTCGCCGAATCCGTCGCCGGTGAAGTCGGCGGTGGCGGTCTGGGTGAAGTTCCAGCCGCCGGTGAGCTGCCTCTTGGTGCTGAACGCGCCGCCCTTGTTTCCCGTCCAGACGAAGAGGTTGCCGGAGGAGTCCTTGGCGAACAGGTCGGAGACCTTGTCGCCGTTGTAGTTCCCGCCCACCGTCTGCGAGAAGTTCAG
>NZ_JZKH01000313.1 GCF_000961885.1 Streptomyces rubellomurinus | reverse complement strand
GTCCGGGAAGGCGCCCAGCGCCATCAGCGTGGTGACCACCGGCGCGCCGGTCAGCTCGGCCAGGATCCGCAGCTCGGCGGTGGCCTGCGCCTTGATCACGCCGCCGCCGACGTAGAGCACCGGGCGCTTGGCGGAGACCAGCATCTTCGCGGCCTCGCGGATCTGCTTGGCGTGCGGCTTGGTCACCGGACGGTAGCCGGGCAGCTGCGGCTCGACCGGCCAGCGGAAGGTGGTGGTGGCCTGCAGCGCGTCCTTGGCGATGTCGACCAGGACGGGCCCGGGGCGGCCGGTGGCGGCGATGTGGAAGGCCTCGGCGATCACCCGGGGGATCTCGGCCGGGTCGGTGACCAGGTAGTTGTGCTTGGTGATCGGCATCGTGATGCCGCAGATGTCCGCCTCCTGGAAGGCGTCGGTGCCGATCGCCTTGGAGGAGACCTGGCCGGTGATGGCCACGATCGGCACGGAGTCCATGTACGCGTCGGCGATCGGGGTGACCAGGTTGGTCGCGCCGGGGCCGGAGGTGGCCATGCAG
>NZ_JZKH01000312.1 GCF_000961885.1 Streptomyces rubellomurinus | reverse complement strand
CTGCATGGCCACCTCCGGCCCCGGCGCGACCAACCTGGTCACCCCGATCGCCGACGCGTACATGGACTCCGTGCCGATCGTGGCCATCACCGGCCAGGTGCCGTCGTCCATGATCGGGACGGACGCCTTCCAGGAGGCGGACATCTGCGGTATCACGATGCCCATCACCAAGCACAACTACCTGGTCACGGACCCCGACGAGATCCCGCAGGTGATCGCCGAGGCCTTCCACATCGCCGCCACCGGCCGCCCCGGCCCCGTCCTGGTCGACATCACCAAGGACGCCCTGCAGGGCCGGACGACGTACCGGCACCCCGCCCCCGCCTCCGTCCGCGGCTACCGTCCGGTGACCAAGCCGCACGCCAAGCAGATCCGCGAGGCCGCGAAGATGCTGGTCTCCGCCAAGCGCCCGGTGCTCTACGTCGGCGGCGGAGTGATCAAGGCGCAGGCCACCGCCGAGCTGCGGATCCTGGCCGAGCTGACCGGCGCGCCGGTGGTCACCACGCTGATGGCGCTGGGCGCCTTCCCGGAC
>NZ_JZKH01000311.1 GCF_000961885.1 Streptomyces rubellomurinus | reverse complement strand
CTGGCGCGGGGTGATCACCAGACCGGCCTTGCGGGCGCGGCTGACCAGCTGGATGGAGACGATGCTGTCGCCGCCGAGGTCGAAGAAGCTGTCGTGGACGCCGACCGCCGCCAGGCCGAGGAGCTCGGCGAACAGGCCGCAGAGCACCTCCTCGCGCCCGTCGCGGGCGGCCGTCCCGGTGGTCCCCGCGGACAGGTCCGGGGCGGGCAGGGCCTTGCGGTCCAGCTTGCCGTTCGGCGTCACCGGGAACGCGTCGAGGACCACGACGGCGACCGGGACCATGTAGTCGGGCAGCGCCTCGCCGACGCCGGCGCGCAGTCCGGCCGGGTCGAGCTCGGCGCCGTCCGCGGCCACCGCGTAGCCGACGAGCTGCCGGACGCCGGGCTGGTCCTCCCG
Source organism: Streptomyces rubellomurinus (assembly GCF_000961885.1). Lineage (GTDB taxonomy): Bacteria > Actinomycetota > Actinomycetes > Streptomycetales > Streptomycetaceae > Kitasatospora > Kitasatospora rubellomurina. The sequence continues at coordinate 139 of NZ_JZKH01000311.1, read as the reverse complement.
GATCAGGACGGCGGCCTGGCCGACGCCGGACTGCCCGGCGAGGGCCGCCTCGACCTCGCCCAGCTCGATCCGGAAGCCGCGCAGCTGGACCTGGTGGTCCGCCCGGCCGGCGTACCGGAGCTGGCCGTCCGCACCCCAG
>NZ_JZKH01000032.1 GCF_000961885.1 Streptomyces rubellomurinus | reverse complement strand
GGTGGCCTCCCGGAACGCGTCGCGGAAGCCCAGGTCGCGCGAGTTGGCGATCCGCTCGGTGGGCACGTCCAGCGCCCGCACGGCGTCCCACTTGGCGGGGCTGGCGGTGGCGAACACCTCCGCGCCGAAGTGGTGCGCCAGCTGGATCGCGGCCATGCCGACACCGCCGGCGGCCGCGTGCACCAGCAGCTTCTCGCCCGCGCGCAGGTCGGCCAGGTCGACCAGGCCGTAGTAGGCGGTCAGGTAGACGACGGGGATGGCCGCCGCCTCGGCGAAGCTCAGACCGGCCGGCATCGGCGCGACCGTCCGCCGGTCGGCCACCGTCACCGGCCCGAACGCGTCGGTGACCAGGCCGAACACCCGGTCGCCCGGCGCCAGGTCGGTCACCCCGGAGCCGACCTCCAGCACCACGCCGGCCGCCTCGCTGCCCAGCGGCGCCTCACCCGGGTACATCCCGAGCGCGATCAGCACGTCACGGAAGTTCAGGCCGGCGGCCCGCACCCCGATCCGCACCTCGCCCGCGCCCAGCGGCCGGCCGGCCTCGGACGGGACGATCGCCAGGTTCTCCAGCGAGCCCTTCCGGGTGATCGCCAGCCGCCACAGGTCGTCGGCCGCCGCCGCGGGCGTACGACCGAGTCGCGGCGCGACCAACCGGCCCTCGCGCAGGGCGAGTTGCGGCTCGTCGAGGTCGAGGAGGGCCCCCCACTGGGGCTCCTCGCCGCCGTCCGGGCCGTCGAGGTCCACCAGCACGAAGCGGCCCGGGTGCTCGGACTGGGCGCTGCGCACCAGGCCCCACACCGGGGACTGCGCCAGATCGGGAGCCTCGTCGCCCACCGCGACGCCGCCCCGGGTCACCACGACCAGCCGGGCCTCGCCCAGCCACTCGCTCGCCAGCCAGCGCTGCACCAGCTCCAGCGCCTGCCCGGCGGTCGCCAGCACGGCCTCCGCCGTACCCGCCGCCGGGGCCGGGCCGTCGGACCCCGGGCCGTCGAAGCCGGCGAGGACCGCCTCCGGCGCGGCCGCGCCATCGGCGACGGCCTTCTCCAGGGCGTCCAGGTCCGCGAACCGCTCGGCCTCGCCCGCCAGGCCGTCGAGGGCCGGCGACGAGCCGAGGACGGCCAGCCGCACCGGCTTCGCGGACTCGGGCGTCACCGGGGCCCAGTCGACCTGGAACAGCGGGTTCTGCCGGCCGCGCTGGGCGCTCTCGAGCTGCGCCGGGTCGGTCGGGCGCAGGGCGAGGGCGCCGACCGTCACCACCATGGCGCCGCTGTCGTCGACCGCGTCGATCCGCACGGCGGACTCGCCCGCCGAGCCGATCCGCACCCGGGCCCGGGTGAGGCCGGCCCGGCCGAGCCGCACGCCCGACCAGGAGAACGGCAGGTCGACCGACGATCCGGCGTCCTTGTCCAGCATCACGCCGTGCAGCGCGGCGTCGAACAGCGCCGGGTGGACGCCGAAGCCCTCGGTTCCGGCGTCGTCGGGCAGCGCCACCTCGGCGTACACCTCGGTGCCGCTGCGCCACGCGGCCTGCACGCCCTGGAACAGCGGCCCGTAGTCCAGGCCGAGGTCGGCCAGCCGCGGGTAGAGCGATTCGACGGGGACGGGCTGGGCGCCGACCGGGGGCCACTGCGCCGGGAACGGGGCCGGGGCGTCGGTGTCGGCGGTGAGCCAGCCGCGGGCGTGGCAGGTGGTGTCCGGCCGGTCGTCCTGGCCGTCCTGGCCGCCGGTCTCGGGGCGGGAGAAGACGGCGACCTCGCGGCGGCCGTCCTCGCCGGGCTGGCCCACGGTGACCTGGACGTGCCGCGCGGTGCCCTCGTCGAGGAGGAGCGGGGCCTCGATGACCAGCTCGTCCAGGACGGGGCAGCAGACGGTGTCGCCGGCGGTGAGGGCCATCTCGACCAGGGCGGTGCCGGGGACGAGGACCATGCCGAAGACGACGTGGTCGCGGGTCCAGGGCTGGGTGTCGATCGACAGGCGGCCGGTGAACAGCCATTCGTCGCGGTCGCCGAGCTGGGCGGCGGCGGCCAGGACGGGGTGCTCGACCCGGCCGAGGCCGGCCGCCGAGGCGTCCCCGGAACCGGCGCTGGGGGTGAGCCAGAAGCGTTCGCGCTGGAACGCGTAGGTCGGCAGCTGCACCTGCTGGGCGCCGCTGGCGGCGAAGAACGCCCGCCAGTCGACGGCCACGCCGTTCACGTGGGCGGCGCCGAGCGAGGTCGCGAAGCGCTGCAGCCCGCCCTCCTCGCGACGCAGCGATCCGACCACGCCTACGCGGTCCTGGGCGCCGTGGGCCTGGGCCGTCTCCTCGACGGCCATGGTCAGCACCGGGTGCGGGGACACCTCGACGAAGAAGGACACCCCGGTGTCGATCACCGCCCGCAGGGCCGGCTCGAAGCCGACCCGGCCGCGCAGGTTCCCGTACCAGTACCGGGCGTCCAGCGTCCGGGTGTCGATGAAGCCGCCGGTGGCGGTCGAGTAGAACGGGATCGTCCCGGAGACCGGCGCGATCGGCGCCAGCACCTCCAGCAGTTCCGCCTCGATGGCCTCGACCTGCGCCGAGTGCGAGGCGTAGTCCACGTTGACCTTGCGGGCGCGGATGCCGTCGCGCTCGCAGCCGGCGATCATCTCGTCCAGCGCGGCGACCTCACCGGCGATGACCACGGTCGCGGGGCCGTTCACCGCGGCGACCGAGATCCGGCCCTGGTACGGCTGGAGGAGCTCCTCGGCGCGTTCCACCGGCAGCGCCACCGAGACCATGCCGCCCCGGCCCGCCAGCCGGTCCAGGACCAGCCGGCTGCGCAGCGCCACGACCCGGGCGCCGTCGCGCAGCGACAGCCCGCCCGCGACGCACGCGGCGGCGATCTCGCCCTGCGAGTGCCCGACCACGGCCGAGGGCTCGACGCCGTACGAGCGCCACAGCGCCGCCAGCGACACCATCACGGCCCACAGCGCGGGCTGCACGACGTCCACCCGCTCGTACGAGGGGGCGCCCTCGGCGCCGCGCAGGACGTCCTCCAGGTTCCAGTCGACGAACTCGGCCAGCGCCGCACCGCAGGCCGCGACCGACTCGGCGAACACCGGCGAGGAGTCCAGCAGTTCGACGGCCATGCCGACCCACTGCGCGCCCTGGCCGGGGAAGACGAAGACGGCCTTGCCGTTGCCCGGCCGGCCCTCCAGCACGTTCGCCGCCGGGTCGGCCGCGGTGAGGGCGGCCAGGCCGCTCAGCAGCGCGCCGCGGTCCGGGGCCACCACGACCGCGCGGTGCTCCAGCTGCGCGCGCGTCGTCACCGAGGAGAAGCCGATGTCCAGGACGGAGATGTCCGGCCGGGCGATCATGCGGGCCCGGATGCGGTCGGCCTGCTCGCGCAGCGCCGCCTCGCTCCGGGCGGAGAGCAGCACCGGCGTCACGGTCGGCGCCACCCGGGCGTCCTCGTCCGGGGTCGGCTCCGCGACCGGCGCCTCCTCCAGGATGACGTGCGCGTTGGTGCCGCTGATCCCGAACGAGGACACGCCCGCGCGCCGCGGCCGCTCCGAGGCCGGCCACTTCTGCGCCTCGGTCAGCAGCTCGACCTGGCCGGACTCCCAGTCGACGTGCGGCGAGGGCGCGTCCACGTGCAGCGTGGCGGGCAGCACCTCGTTCTGCATCGCCAGGACCATCTTGATCACGCCGGCCACGCCGGCCGCGGCCATGGTGTGGCCGATGTTGGACTTGATCGAGCCGAGCCGCAGCGGGCCGTCGGTCCGCTCGCGCCCGTAGGTCGCCAGCAGCGCCTCCGCCTCGATCGGGTCACCGAGCGTGGTGCCGGTGCCGTGGCCCTCGACGGCGTCCACGTCGGCGGCCTTGAGCCCGGCGTTCGCCAGGGCCTGCCGGATGACGCGCTCCTGCGAGGGGCCGTTCGGCGCGGTCAGGCCGTTGCTGGCGCCGTCCTGGTTGACCGCGGTGCCGCGCACCACGGCCAGCACGCGGTGGCCGTTGCGGCGGGCGTCCGACAGCCGCTCCAGCAGCAGCAGGCCGGAGCCCTCGCCCCAGGCCACGCCGTCCGCGGCGGCCGCGTACGCCTTGCACAGCCCGTCCACCGACAGCGCCCGCTGCCGGCTGAACTCGATGAAGTTGTTCGGCCGCGGGTGCACGGTGACGCCGCCGACCAGCGCCAGCGAACACTCACGCGCGCGCAGGGACTTGGCCGCCAGGTCCACGGCGACGAGCGAGGAGGAGCAGGCGGTGTCCACCGACACCGCGGGCCCCTCGAAGCCGAAGGTGTAGCTGATCCGGCCGGAGGCGACGCTGCCGGCGGCGGCGGTCGGGAGGTAGCCCTCGATCTCGGCGCTGCGGTCGCTCATGCCCGCGACGAAGCCGTAGTCCTGGAACATCACGCCGCAGAAGACGCCGGTGTCGCTGCCCTTGAGGGTCAGCGGGTCGATGCCGGCGTCCTCGAACGCCTCCCAGGCGGTCTCCAGCAGCAGCCGCTGCTGCGGGTCCATCGCGAGCGCCTCGCGCGGCGAGATGCCGAAGAACTCGGCGTCGAACTCGCCGACGCGGTCGACGAATCCGCCGCTGCGCGTGTAGGAGGTGCCCGGGTGGTCCGGGTCCGGGTCGTAGAGCCGCTCAAGGTCCCAGCCGCGGTCGTCCGGGAACTCGGAGATCCCGACGCGCTCCTTCGCGAGCAGCTCCCACAGCTCCTCCGGCGAGGTCACCCCGCCCGGGAAGCGGCAGCTCATGCCGACGATCGCCAGTGGCTCGCCCGCACGGTCCAGAAGCTGCTGGTTCTGCCGCCGGAGGCGCTCGGTTTCCTTGAGCGACTGCCGGAGGGCCCCGACGATGTCCTTCTGATCGGCGGCCATGCCTACTCCTTCACGCCTGGGCGCACAGCGGCAACCAGGTCCTCGACTGCTCTCACGCCACGCTGGTGCGGGCCGCCCGGATCAGGGCGTCGGCCAGTGACCGATCGACGCGGCCACCCGGCCGCCGGCACGCCGTCGGGCCGGCAGTCCCCCGCCATGCCGATCCCCCCGGCGCATGGCAATTCCCCGTCATGGGCCGAGTGTCAGCAGGCCCGCGAGTGACAGTACGCACCTTCGTGTGCCGTCAAGAGGGCATTGTCCGCAACCTGCCAATGTCAAGAAGGCAGGAACTGGTCAGATAGTTCGTGATGCGGCCGGACGGCCGGTCGATCCGGTTCGGACAGTGACTCCGGCGGGCTCCGGAAAACGACGAGAAGACCCTGTGCGAACGGCACAACGCGCCTGTTCGACGGGGAGGCCCAGGTGAAGTCCGCCCTGCCGCGACGTGACCAACATCGCTGTCAGCTTCTGGTCAGTGGACTGGACCAGATCGGAAACATTGCCGTGGTAAAGGCGCTTCGGGGCGCTCGCCCGTCCCGTGCCGCGCAGTTCCGGTACGACCGAATCCCGCCGGTGGCAAGGGCGTTGATGCCGAACCGAGATAAACGAAACCGCTCGCGTTCCGTCCCGTTTCCGCGCGGTGGGTCTGCGCGGTACGGAACGGAACGCGAGCGGGAAGTCGGACCGACGGCCCTGGCCGTCGCCCGTCCGTCGTCAGCCCTCGTTGCCTCCGGGGACGGCCTCGATCAGCGAGAAGGCCATCGGGGCGGGCAGCAGCGAGAACGCGGCCGGGGTGAAGCCGGCCCGCACGAGGAGGGCCTCGAACTCGGCCTTGGTGCGTCCCCGGCGGGAGCCGACCAGCTGCATGTGGATGTCGCTGAGGTACATCGTGTTCGGCAGGGAGCCGTCCACGGTGTCGGGCATGACCGGGTCCACGATGAGCAGCCGGCCGTGCGGGGGGATCACCCGCCGGACGTTGCCGAGGATCGTGACGGCCCGCTCGTCGTCGGCGTAGTGCAGGACGTTCCTGACCAGGTAGAGGTCGGCGCCGGCGGGCACCTCGGCCGCGACGTCGCCGGCGACCACGGTGCAGCGGTCGGCGACTCCGGCCGCCGCCAGGACCTCCTCGGCCGGGGCGACCGCGGGGGCGGCGTCGTGCACGATGCCGCGCAGACCGGGATTGGCGGTGAGGACGGCGGCGAGCAGCGCGCCGTTCCCGCCGGCGATGTCGGCGACGGTCTTGAAAGCGCCGAAGTCGTAGTGCCGCGGCAGCGCCTCCGCGGTCTGCAGGGCGCTCTGCCGCAGGGTGGCGGGGAAGTGCTGCGACAGTTCCGGGTCGCCCGCGACGTACGCGAAGAACGGCTGCCCGAAGACGGCGCCGAAGGTGGAGCCGCCGGTGCGGACGGCGGTGTCGAGCTCGCGCCAGGCCGCCTGGATCGCCGGATCGGTGAACATCCGGGTGAAGGAATTCAGCGAGTCGGGGCGGTCGGTCCGCAGCAGGGCGCCGACCTCGGTGAGCCGGAACGCGCCGGATTCCGCCTGGGCCAGGACCCCGAACGCGGCGAGCGCACTGCACAGCTGGGTGGTGACCGCCGGGTCCGTGCCGAGCTCGGCGGCCAGCTCGGCGCCGGTCCGCTCGCCGTCGCCGAGCACGTCGGCCACGCCCAGCCGGGCCGCGGTGGACACCGTCTGCATGGCCATGTGGCCGAAGGCCAGTTCGAACAGTCGTTGCTTGTGGATCGCTTCAGTCATGACGTCTTCCTCAGTGCAGTGCTTGCTGGCTCAGTGCAGTGCTTGCTGGTCTCTCGCGCTCACTTCAGGCGCACCGGCAGGGAGCCGAAACCGCGCATGAAGCCGATCCGCCAATCCGGGAAGTAGTCGGGATCGGCCAGTCGCAGGTCACCGAACCGCTGCAGCAGCTGGGTGAACGCGACGTTCGCCTCCAGTCGGCCCAGCGGGGCGCCGAGGCAGAAGTGGATGCCGTGCCCGAAGGCCAGGTGCTTGGGGCTCTCGTCCACCTCGTGCAGCCGGGGCGGGTCCTCGTTGTACTCGGGGTCGTGGTTGGCGGCGTCGAGCGAGACGCACACCAGCTCGCCGGCCGGGATGGTGACGCCGCCGAGGCTCACGGCCTCGCTGGTGTACCGCATCGTCGCCCAGCCGACCGGCCCGAAGCGGCGCAGCACCTCCTCGGTCGCGGCGGGGATCCGGTCCGGGTGGGCCCGCAGCGCGTCCATCGCCTCGCGGTCCCGCAGCATCATGTAGACGCCGTTGGCGATCAGGTGCAGCGACGTCTCGTGCCCGGCGACCAGCAGCAGGAAGGCCATCCCGATCAGCTCGTCCGTGCTGAGCCGGTCGCCGTCCTCGCTGTCGGCGATCAGCCCGGACAGCAGGTCGTCACCGGGGGCGGCCCGCTTGGCCTCCAGCAGCGCGGTCAGGTAGTCGGTCATCTGCTGCGAGACGGCGGCCATGTCGAGGTCCGGGTCGGCGTCCAGCAGGATCCTGGACCACTCCTGGAACTTCTCCCGGTCGTCGAACGGCACGCCGAGCAGCTCGCAGATCACCACGACCGGCAGCGGCGCCGCCAGCGCCTCGATCAGGTCGACCTGCTCCCGGCCCTCCAGCTGGTCGAGCAGGCCCTTGGTGATGTGCTCGATGCGCGGCCGCAGGGCGGCGACCCGTCGGCCGGTGAACTCCCGGCCGACGAGCTTGCGCAGCCGGGTGTGCTCGGGCGCGTCGCTGTTCAGCATGTGCGAGTTGAGCAGTTCCGAGGCGCCGGCGCCGCGCCCGTCCGGGGCGACGCGGCGCAGGATCTCGTACAGATCGGTGACGTTCTTGCGCATCCGAGGGTCCGCGAGCGCGGTCCGGGCCTCGTCGTAGCCGATGATCAGCCAGTGCGGCAGACCGTTGGGCCGACGGACCCGCAGGACGGGGCCCTTGGCGCGCCAGCGACGGTAGTACTTGTGCGGATCGTCGAAGAAGTCGGTTCCGATGGTCTCTTCCCGCACGGGTCCCCCGAACTGGGTCATCTTCCTTGCCCTCCCTGAGAATCACTTCCACTGATCGGTGCGGTGCGGCGCGCGGCGGCCGTACCGCCCCGGTTCCGTGCGGGGGCACGGAACCGGTCGGCGGAGTCTCAGGGTCTGGGGAGGTCGGCGGGGTCGGTGAACCAGTCCTCGAGCGGGACGTCGCAGGACTTCAGGATGTAGGCGAGCATCGAGTACGCGCCGATGAGCGCCAGCACTTCCAGCAGCTGCTCGTTGTCGTACGCGGACGACAGCTGCTGCCACGTCCGGTCGGACAGTGCGGCGTCCGGGCCGCGCAGCTCGTCGACCGCCCGCAGCAGGGCGGCGTCGTGCGCGGACCAGCCGGCGGCGTCCGGGCCGGCCGGGACGCGGGCGATCTCCTCCTCGGAGATGCCGGCCTTGGAGCCGATGGCCACGTGGTGGGCCCACTCGTAGCGGGACTGCAGGAGGTAGCCGACCCGCAGCACCATCAGCTCCCGGTCGCGCAGCGGCAGCTTGCCCTGGCCGAGCGCGGAGAGCATCGGGTTCATCCCGGTCAGCAGCGCCGGGTGGTTGCCGATCACGCCCAGGACGTTGGGCACCGGATTGCCGACCATGTGCGCCAGCGGGCCGTCCGGGTCGGTCTGGACCTCGGCGGGCATGCCGAGCAGCGGACGGAGCTGCTCGGCGGGGGCGAGCGCCATCCGGGGCGCGGTGCTCCGGGTCGTCACGCCGTCACCTCGGCCTTCGGGGATTCCTCCAGCTCCACCATGTGGTGCAGGCACTCCAGCGGTCCCGGCGTGCCGTCGCCGTTGAGCTCGCGGTAGACGGCACCGATGTTGAGGACCAGGCGCTCGGCGTTCTCCAGGCCCTCGAACCCGGTGAGGTCGAACTCGCGGGCGGCCTCCAGCGCGGACTTGCCCTGCTGGTGGGCGGCGGTGGCCTGGAGCTTCAGCTGCTCCAGCTGCTCGCGGATCCGGACGACGTCCTGCTTGCCGCCGACCGGGCCGTGGCCGGGGACGACGAACTCGGGGTCGAGCTCGATGATCGTGTCGCAGGCGCGGATGCAGTTGTCGATCGGCCCGGAGTGGATGACCCCGTGGGTGCCGAACATGAGCAGGTCGCCGGCGTACACGACCTTCGTGTCGGGGACGTGGACGATGACGTCGCCGACGGTGTGCGCCGGGCCGGCCTCGATCAGTCGCACGACCCGCTGGCCCACGGTCAGTTCGAGCTCGCCGTTGAAGGTGATCGTCGGGTAGGTCGGGGTGATGCCGGAGAAGTCGAACGGCTCCAGGTGCTTGCGCAGCCGGGGGTCGGCGTCGGGGGCCAGCAGCGGGGAGGTGGTCTCCGGGCCGGCGTGGCGCATCGCCCGCGCGGCGGCCGTGGAGGACACGATCATGGCGTCGCCGACGAGCTGGTTGCCCCACCAGTGGTCGCCGTCGTGGTGGGTGTTGACGACCCAGCAGATGTCGACGGTGGGCACCGCCCGGGCGATGGCGGACAGCATGTCCCGGGTCTGCGGGACGGAGAACAGGGTGTCGACGAGCAGCGCCTCTTCGCCGCTGTGCACCAGGCCCGCGTTGCCGAAGCCGGTGGCACAACTGCCCTGCAGGTAGGCGAAGGTCTGCGGCGCGAGCTGGTGCACGCCGGTCGTGAAGGGGACGGACAAGGGTATCTCCTCGGTTCTGTGGGTATCCGCGGTCAGTGCCCGGCCGCCACCGCGGTCCGGGGGCGCAGCACCATCCGCGGACCGCGCTGGGGCACCACGACGGGGCCGCGCGGGACCGCCTTCGCCGGGTCCTCCTCGACCCGCTCGAAGTCGACGTTGGTCACCAGCTCGCGCAGCATGGTCCTGATCTCGTGGATCGCGATCTGGTCGCCCATGCAGCGGGTGTGCCCGCCGCCGAACGGGATCCAGGTGTACTGGCCCGGCTGCACGCCGAGGAACCGCTCCGGGCGGAACTCGTCCGGCTCGGGGTAGCGCTCCGGGTCGTTGTTCATCAACTCGGCGCTGGGGACCAGCAGTTGGCCGGGCTCGTAGCGCACGTTGCCGATCACGATCGGCTCCATGACCTGGCGGGCCAGGTTGTTCGGCAGCGGCGGGTTCTTGCGCAGCACCTCGTGCGCGGCGGCGGTGAGGTACTCCGAGGACCCCTCGGCGATCTCGGCCCGCAGCTTGGCGAGCCGCTCCGGGTCCCGGGAGAAGTGCTCGATCGACCAGCAGACCGCGGACACGGTCGTCACGGTGCCGGCGACGAACATCGTCATGATCTCGTCGCGCAGCTCCACGCCGGACAGCGTCGTGCCGTCCTCGTGGGTGATGCCGAGCAGGACCGACAGCATGTCGTTGCCGAGCTCGCCGACCTCAAGGCGCTCGGCCACCGCCTCGGCGATCAGCGCGTCGACCCGGGGGCGGTTGCGCCAGAAGTCCTTGACGCCGGTGCCGGGGCGCCGCTTCATCAGCCGCTTCTTCGCCGGCGACCACCGGTCGAACATGATCATCGCGGTGGGGTAGGTGTTGATCTCCAGCAGGTCCATCAGCCCGTCGAGCAGCTGGGGCCAGTTGCTCGGGACCACTCGGCCGAACACGACCTCGCGGATGACGTTCATCGCCCAGCGGTGCACCAGCGGGTGCATGTCGACGTCCTCGTCGCGCGGCCACTGCGCGACCGCGTCCACCGTGATCTGCTCCACCGCTTCGGTGATCCGGTTGAAGGCGGCGCCCTTGAAGCTGCGGGTGAGCGCCTTGCGGCGGGCCAGGTGCTCGCCCTCGTCGAGGAAGGCGAGCCCGGTGTGGCCGAAGAACTTCTCCAGCGCGCCGTTCGAGGTGCCGCAGTGCAGGCTGGTGCGCGGCGCCTGGAAGACGGCCTTCACCTCGTCCGGGTCGGTGAGGATGAAGAACTCGACGCCCGGCACGAAGCCCAGCTTGAACTTGGAGCCGTACAGCCGCTTGCACTCGTTCAGGAACGCGGTGCGGTTCTGGGCCCACTGGGCGAGCTGCTCGCGCTGGCCCAGGCTCGGCCCGGGCACCTGCGAGGACGGGATCACCGTCGTCTCCGCCGGCTTCGCGGTGTGGTCGACCGGGCAGCGGCCGCCGCCGTGCTCGGCCGCCACGTCGTTCGCGTCGGGGTTCATCACTTCTCCTTGTCGTACACAGCTGAGTCGGCAGAGAATCCGCCCCGGACCCACATCTCGACGGCCTGGGCGCACTTCGGGTCGTTGATCAGGTCGAAGTGACCGGCGTCGAGCCGCAGCAGGTCGCCGCCGAGGTCCCACGCGGGCCAGGAGTGCGTGTCGCCGGCCCGCACGTACAGCCGCGGGGTCTCGATGCCGGTGTCCTCGCGCTCCGCCAGCAGGCGCAGGTAGGCGCCCATCGCCAGCCAGCCGGAGTCGTCGAAGGCGAGGTCGCGACCGCCGTTGAGCAGCGCGTCCATGCTCGACTCGAACGCGGCGCCGCCGTCCTCGACGACGGCCTTCGGGTCCGGCGAGTCGAGCAGCACCAGGCCCGCCGCGGCCCGACCGGTGCGCTCGAGCTCGGCGGCCAGCGCGTGCGCGACGGCGCCGCCGATGGAGTACCCGACGAGCACCACCTCGGCGTCGCCGACGGCCTGCCGGATCCCGTCCGCGAGCATCCCGATGACGGTGTCCCAGGCCCCGGGCAGCGGCTCGTCCTCGCGGAAGCCGGGCAGCGAGCAGGAGTACACGTCCCGGCCGCGCAGGCCCTGGGCGAGCGCCAGGAACAGGTGCGGGCCCGAGCCGACCGCGAACGACGGCACGCAGACGACGGCCGGCTGCGCCGGATCGCCCTTGGCGAGCCGCACCACGCGTCCGCTGCCCTGCGGCAGCTCCTGCGGCGAGGTGAAGGCGGGGCGGAACCGGGAGGCCTCCATCAGCCAGCTCATCGCCCGGCCGAGCTCGCCCCCGGCGTGGGCGTGGCGGACCAGCGCGGTGAAGGTGCCGCGGCCCTCCTGGTCGGAACGGACGGCCGGGGTCCCGCCGGTGGCGGAACCGGCCGGTGCGGCCGGTGCGGGCGGCCGGCCGGACTCGCCCGACCCGCCGGACCCGCCGGACTCTCCGGACCGGGGGTCGGCCTCGGCCGCCGCCACCTCGTCCGCCAGGTGCCGGACGAGCCAGCGGGCCAGGCCCACGGCGTCGGGGTGCTCGAAGACCACGGTCGACGCCACCTGCACGCCGGTCACCCGGTTCAGGCGGTTGCACAGCCGGACCACGCCGACCGAGTTGAACCCCATCTCCCAGAAGCCCTGGTCGACCTCGACCGCGTCGCCGGACTCGTGCCCGAGAACGGCCGCGACCTGCGCCCGGACCACCCGCTGCGCCAGAGCCTCGCGCTCCTGCGCGGGCACCGCGGCCAACTGCCGCACCAGCGCGCCGCCGCGGTCGTCCGCGTCCTCGTCGTGCTGCTCGGCTGGCTGGGCCGCGCCCTGGGCCGCCGGTCCGGACACGCCCGGCGCCAGCCAGTACCGCTTGTGCTGGAACGCGTAGGTCGGCAGCGGCACCCGGGTGGCGCCGGTCCCGGCGTAGAAGGCGTCCCAGTCCACCTCGATGCCGGCCGTGTGCGCCTCGGCCAGCGACAGCGCGAAGCGGTCCAGGCCGCCCTCGTCGCGCCGGAGCGTGCCGATCGTCGCCACCGTGGCGACCCGGCCCTCGGCGTCGTGGGCGGTGGCGGTCTGCTCGATCGCGGTCGACAGCACCGGGTGCGGCGAGACCTCCACGAAGCGCGTCGCGCCGTCGTCGATCAGCGCGCAGACCGCGGCCTCGAAGCCGACCTGGTTGCGGACGTTGCGGTACCAGTAGGCCGCGTCCAGGCCGGTGGTGTCGACGAACCCGTCGACCGCCGTGGAGTAGAACGGGACCCGGCTCGCCCGGGGCGCCACCGACGCCAGGGACGCCACCAGCTCGCTCTCCATCGCCTCGACCGCGGTGGTGTGCGAGGCGAAGCCCGAGCCGAGCGCGCGGGTCCGCACGCCGTCGCGCTCGCACTCGGCCCGCACCAGCTCCAGGACGTCGCCGTCACCGGCGAGCACCACGGAGACCGGGCTGTTCACCACGGCGACCTCGGCCCGGCCGCCGTGGGCGGCGACCCGCCGGGCGACCTCGGCGTCCGAGGCGCCGATCCAGAGCAGCCCCTCGTCGTTCGGCAGCAGCTCGCTCGCGAGCCGGTTGCGCATCACCACGATCAGGACGGCGTCCTCCAGGGACAGCGCGCCGGCCGTGTAGGCGGCGGCGACCTCGCCCTGCGAGTGGCCGACGATCACGTCCGGCTCCACGCCGTGGGCCCGCCACAGCGCGGCCAGCGAGACCATCACCGAGAACATCGTCGGCTGCAGCACGTTCCACGGGACGGCCCCGTCGACCGCCTCCAGCGACGGCGCGCCCGGCGCGCCGCGCAGCACGTCCTCCAGGTTCCAGTCCACGTGCGGTTCGAGCGCCTTCGCGCAGGCCGCGATCTGCTCCGCGAACACCGGCGCGGTGTCCAGCAGCCGCACCGCCATCCCGGTCCAGTGCGAGCCGTGGCCGGGGAAGACGAACACCGTCTTGCCGTCCAGCACCCGGCCGTCGACGGTGTGCTCGGCCGCCCCGTCGCCGGCCAGCGCCGCCAGCCCGTCGAGCAGTTCGTCCCGGTCCCGGGCCGCGACCGCGGCCCGCCGCGGCAGGGCCGCGCGGGTCGTCGCCGTCGAGAAGGCGACGTCGACCGGGTCGAGGCCCGGGTCGGCGAGCAGCGCGGCGTGCAGCCGCTCGGCCTGCGCCCGCAGCGCGGGCCGGGTACGGGCCGAGAGCAGCACCGGGACGGCGGGCGGCCGCTCGCCGGTGACCGGCGCGACCGGATCCGGCGCCGGGGCCTCCTCCAGGATCACGTGGGCGTTGGTGCCGCTCAGACCGAAGGCCGAGATGCCGGCCCGGCGCGGCTCGCCGTCGCTCTTCCAGGGCCGCTCGGTGAGCAGCAGTTCGACCTCGCCGGCCTCCCAGTCGATGTGCGGGGACGGCTCGGTCACGTGCAGCGTGCGCGGCAGCGTCTCGTGCCGCAGCGCCTGGACCATCTTGATGACGCCGCCGACGCCGGCCGCGGGGCCGGAGTGCCCGATGTTCGACTTGAGCGAGCCCAGCCACAGCGGGCCCCGGGTGCGGTCCTGGCCGTAGGTGGCCAGCAGCGCGTGCGCCTCGATCGGGTCGCCCAGCGAGGTGCCGGTGCCGTGCGCCTCGACCGCGTCCACCTGCGCCGGCTCCAGGTCCGAGGCGGCCAGGGCCGCCCGGATCACCCGCTCCTGGGAGGGGCCGTTCGGCGCGGTCAGGCCGTTGCTGGCGCCGTCCTGGTTGATCGCGCTGCCGCGCAGCACGGCCAGCACCTGGTGGCCGTTGCGGCGGGCGTCCGAGAGCCGTTCCAGCACGAGCAGGCCCATGCCGTCCGAGAAGGACGTGCCGTCCGCGGTCGCCGAGAACGCCTTGCACAGGCCGTCCGGGGACAGGCCGTGGATGCGCGCGGTGTCGGACAGGGCGGTCGGGGTGGCCATCACGGTCACGCCGCCGGCCAGGGCGAGCGAGCACTCGCCCGCCCGCAGCGCCTGCATGGCCAGGTGCAGCGCCACCAGGGACGCGGAGCAGGCCGTGTCGACGGTGACCGCCGGGCCCTCCAGGCCGAGGGTGTACGAGATCCGGCCGGACAGCACGCTCGACATCACGCCGGTCATGTGGAACTGCTCCAGCTCCGGCGGCATGCCGACGCCGTAGTCCGGGTTGACCGCACCGCAGTACACACCGGTGTCGGTGCCGCGCAGCGAGGTCGGGTCGATGCCGGCGTTCTCGAACGCCTCCCACGCGCCCTCCAGCAGCCAGCGCTGCTGGGGGTCCATGGCCCGGGCCTCGTGCGGGCCGATGCCGAAGAAGCCGGCATCGAAGTCGCCCGCGCCCTTCACGAACCCGCCGATCCGGGCGTACGTGGTGCCGGGGTGCTCGGGGTCCGGGTGGTACAGCTCGTCGATGTTCCAGTCGCGGTCGGTCGGGAATCCGACCATGCCGTTCCCGCCGGCGGCCACCAGCTGCCACAGGTCGTCCGGCGAGTTCACCCCGCCGGGGTACCGGCAGCTCATCCCGACGATCGCCAGCGGCTCGTCGACCGCGCCGCGGCGCGAGCGCACCACCGGGCGCGGGGTGTCGGAGGCCTCGGCGAGCTCGCCGACGATCAGCCGGGCGATCGCCGCCGGGGTCGGGTGGTCGAAGACCATGGTCGCCGACAGCCGCAGGCCGGTGACCCGGGTCAGCCGGTTGCGCAGCTCGACGGCGCCCATGGAGTCGAGGCCGACGTCCTTGAACGGGCGCTCGGGGTCGATCGCGGTGTGGGTGTCGTGCCCGAGGACGGCGGCGACCTGCGCGCGCACCAGGTCGAGCACGACCCGCACGCGGTCCGCCTCGGGGGTCTGGGCGAGCGTGCGCGCCAGCGAGCCGCCGGCCCGGCCGCGGCGGGCGGGCGTGCGGACCAGTCCGCGCAGCAGCGGGGCCAGCGTGCCCTGCTGGGCGCGGGCCCGCAGCTCGGCGAGGTCCAGCCGGAGCGGCGTGAGCAGGGCGGGCGCGGCCGCGCCCAGACGGTCCACCAACTGCCGTGCGGGCTCGGTCGGTTCGGCGGCGTCCGGGGAGGCGTCCCAGGCCAGCGCGGTCACCGGCAGGCCCTCGGCGCGCCACCGGTGGCCGAGGGCGTCCAGGGCCGCGTCGGCGGCGGCGGTGGCGAGCTTCCCGGCGGTGCCGAGGAGCCCGGCCTCGGAGCAGACCAGCGCGAACGCGGCCGGGCCGTGCCCGGCGGTCAGCTCGCGCAGCCGCAGCGCGGTGTCGAGCCGCGCGTCGACGGCCCGGTCGAGCTGCTCGCCGTCGTGCGTCTCCAGGGTGCCGTCCGCGACGGCCCCGGGGGCGTGGACGACCGCGCTCAGCGGGCCGTCCAGGGCGGACAGCGCGTCGGCGAGGTCGTCGACGGTGTCACAGGCCACCGCGCGGGCGCCCGCGCCGGCCAGGTCGGCGACCAGCGCGTCGACGGCCTCGTCGGGGCCGCCGAAGGTGGCCAGCAGCAGCCGCCCGGCGCCGTACCGCTCGGCCAGCCGGCGGGCGACCGCCGGGCCGGCACCGCCCGGGCCGCACGCGACCAGGACCGTCCCGGCCGGGTCGGGCACCGCCGCGGCCTCGGCCGGGGCGGCGGGGGCGAGCCGGGGCGCGAGCAACGCGCCCTCGCGGACGGCCAGTTCGGGCTCGTCCAGCTCGCCGAGCACGGTCCAGTCGGCCGGGCCCCGCTCGTCGAGGTCGACGAGCAGCACCGTGTCCGGGTGTTCCGTCCGGGCGACCCGGGCCGCGCCCCAGACCGCCGCCGCCGCGGGGTCGGGCAGCACGCCGCCGGCCGCGACCGCGCCGCGGGTCACCAGCACCAGTCGCGCGTCGGCCGACAGGGGGCTCGACAGCCAGCCGCGCAGCGTGTCGATCGTCCGCGCGGCCAGCTCCCGCACCCCGCCGGTGACGGAGGCCTCGGTGCCGTCCGCCAGGACCGGGGCCAGCACCAGGGTGGGCGGCTGCGCGCCGGCGGCCAGCGCCGCCTTCAGGGCGCCGAGATCGGCGAACTTCTCGCCGGGGGCGTCCAGTTCGCCCAGGACGGCGATCCGCGCCGCGGCGGACGGTTGCGCGTCCACCGGCGTCCAGACCGGCTCGAACAGGGTGTCCGCGCCGGACCGCAGCGCGCCGTCGAGTCCGGGCGCCGGGCGGTAGCCGACCCGGCCGACCGACAGCAGCGGCTCGCCGTCGAGGTCCACCGCGTCCACCCGCAGCACCGAGTCCGCCGTGACGACCCGGACCCGGGCGCGGGCCGCGGTGGCCGTCCCGAAGGACACGTTCGCCCAGGAGACCGGCAGGTTCGGGGCGGCGCCCGGCTCGACGTCGAGCAGGCCGCCCTGGAGCGCCGCGTCGAACAGCCCGGGGTGGAGCCCGTAGCCGGTGCCGTCGATGTCGTCGGGCAGGGCGATCTCGGCGAAGACCTCCGAGCCCCGGCGCCAGAGGGCCTGCACGCCCTGGAACAGCGGGCCGAGGTCGAGCCCGGCCTCCGCGAGGCGCGCGTACAGGTCGTCGACGGGCACGGGCTCGGCGTCCGCCGGCGGCCACTGCGCGTCGAAGGGCACCGGCGTCGCCGCCGCGCCGCCGAGCCGGCCGCGCGCGTGGCAGACCGCCTCCGGGCGGTCGTCGGCGGTGTCGGCGGCGGTGGTCGAGGCGGTGGCGCGCGAGTAGACGGCGAGCTCGCGGCGGCCCTCGGCATCGGCGGCGCCGACGGTCACCTGGACCAGGCGCGGCTCGTCGCCGAGGACCAGCTGCGTGCCGATCTCCAGCTCCTCCAGCACCGGGCAGCCGATCGCCGTGCCGGCCGTCACCGCCAGGTCGACCAGCGCCGTCCCGGGGAGCACCAGCGCCCCGAGCACGACGTGGTCGGCGATCCACGGCTGCGTGCCGGCCGCGACGCGCCCGGTGAACACCCATTCGTCGCGGTCGGCCACCGGCACCGCGGCGGTGAGGACGGCGTGGTCCACCCCGACCTGGCCGGCCGCGGCCGCGTCGGCCGAGCCGGTGCCGGGCGCCAGCCAGAACCGCTCGCGCTGGAACGCGTACGTCGGCAGGTCCACCCGGGCCGCCCCGGTTCCGGCGTAGTAGGCCGCCCAGTCGACGTCGACGCCGGCGATCCGCGCCCCGCCGAGGAAGCGGGCGAAGGTCTCGGCCTCGTCCTGCCGCGCGCGCAGCGCCGGCAGCAGGACGGCGTCGTCGGCGCCGTCGAGGGTCTGCCCGGCCATCGCGGTCAGCACCGCGTCCGGGCCGAGCTCCAGGAACCGCCGGACGCCCGACCGGTACAGGGTCCGCACGCCGTCGGCGAACCGCACCGCGCGGCGGACGTGCTTCACCCAGTACATCGGGTCGGTGAGCTCGTCGGTCACCCGCTCGCCGGTCACGTTCGACACGACCGCGAGCTTCGGCTTGCTGAACGTCAACTTCCGGGCGACGGCGGCGAACTCCGCCAGCATCGGTTCCATCCGGGGCGAGTGGAAGGCGTGCGACACCTTCAGTCGCGAGGTCTTCCGGTCCGCGAAGCCCGGCAGCCACTCCTCGGCGGCGTCGGCGTCACCGGACACCACCACCGCCCGCGGGCCGTTCACCGCGGCGATCTCCAGCCGGCCCTGGTAGCCGCCCAGCGTCGCGAGGACCTCCTCCTCGGTGGCCTGGACGGCCACCATCGCGCCGCCCCCGGGCAGCGCCCCCATCAGCCGGCCGCGCGCCACCACCAGGGCGGCGGCGTCCGCCAGCGAGAGCACCCCGGCGACGTGCGCCGCGGCGATCTCGCCCACCGAGTGCCCGATCAGGAAGTCCGGGCGCACCCCGAACGACTCGACCAGCCGGTACAGCGCGACCTCGACGGCGAACAGCGCCACCTGCGTGTACTCGGTGGCGTTCAGCAGCGCGGCCTCGGCGGAGTCGGGCTCCGCGTTCAGCAGCGCGCGCAGCGACCGGCCGAGCAGCGGGTCCGCCGCGGCGCACACCTCGTCCAGCGCGGCGGCGAACACCGGGTACGCCCGCGCCAGGTCGAAGCCCATCCGGGCCCGCTGGGAGCCCTGGCCGGTGAACAGCACCGCCGTCTTCCCGGCGACGGCCCGGCCCTCGGCCGCTCCCGGCTCCCCGGCGGCCAGGGCGGCCAGCGCGGCCGCCAGCCCGTCCCGGTCGGCGGCCGGGACCACCGCGCGCCGCTCCAGCAGCGCGCGCGTGGTCGCCATCGAGAGGCCGATGTCCGCCGGCGTCAACTCCGGCCGCTGCACGAGGTGTTCGCGCAGCCGTCCGGCCTGCGCCCGCAGCGCCGCCTCGGTGCGGCCGGACAGCAGGACCGGCACGATGCCCGCGGGGCGCGGCGCGGCCTCGGCGTCGGCGGACCGCTCGGACGCCGAGGGTGCCTCCTCCAGGATGACGTGCACGTTGGTGCCGCTCACCCCGAAGGACGAGACGCCCGCGCGCCGCGGCCGGTCGCCCGGCCGCCACGGCCGCGGGCGCGACAGCAGGGCGACCTGGCCGCTCTCCCAGTCCACGTTCGAGGACGGGGTGTCCGCGTGCAGGGTGGCGGGCAGCGTCTCGTGCCGCATCGCCAGCACCATCTTGATCACACCGGCGATGCCGGCGGCCGCCGAGGTGTGCCCGATGTTCGACTTGATCGACCCCAGCCACAGCGGGCCGTCGGTCCGCTCCCGGCCGTAGGTGCGCAGCAGCGCGTGCGCCTCGATTGGGTCGCCGAGCTCCGTTCCGGTGCCGTGGCCCTCCACGGCGTCCACGTCCGCCGGGGACAGGCCCGAGGTGGCCAGCGCCGCCCGGATCACCCGCTCCTGGGCCGGGCCGCTCGGGGCCGTCAGCCCGTTGCTGGCGCCGTCCTGGTTGACGGCGCTGCCGCGCACGACGGCCAGCACGGTGTGCCCGTTGCGCCGGGCGTCGGAGAGCCGCTCCAGCACGATGAGGCCGCAGCCGTCGGCGAAGCCGGTGCCGTCCGCCTCCTCGGCGTACGCCTTGCAGCGGCCGTCCGGGGCCAGCCCGCGCTGGCGGCTGAACTCGACCAGCAGGGTCGGGCTGGACAGCACGGTCACGCCGCCGACCAGCGCCATCGAGCACTCACCGGCGCGCAGCGCCTGCGCGGCCTGGTGCAGCGCCACCAGCGAGGAGGAGCAGGCGGTGTCCACCGTGACCGCGGGGCCCTCCAGCCCCAGCAGGTACGAGATCCGCCCGGCCAGCACGCTGGTCAGGATGCCCAGCCGGTACCCGCCCAGCTCGGGCGGCATGGTGGCGCCGTACTCGGAGCTGATGGCGCCGCAGAAGACGCCGGTGTCGGTGCCGCGCAGCGACGTCGGGTCGATGCCGGCGTGCTCGAACGCCTCCCACGCGCCCTCCAGGATGAGTCGCGCGGCCGGGTCCATCGCCAGCGCCTCGCGCGGGCCGATGCCGAAGAAGTCGGCGTCGAAGTCCGCGACCCCGTCGACGAATCCGCCGGTCTTCGCGTACGTGGTGCCGGGGTGGTCCGGGTCCGGGTGGTAGAGGCGGTCGACCTGCCAGCCGCGGTCCTCGGGCAGCGGCACCAGGGCGTCGCGGCCCTGCGCCAGCAGCTCCCACAGGAGCTCCGGGGTGGTCGCGCCGCCGCCGAAGCGGCAGCTCATCCCGACGATCGCCAGCGGCTCGGACGCGCGGGTGCGCAGCTGCCGGTTCTCCTTGCGGAGTTGCTCGTTGTCCTTGATCGACATCCGCAGGGCGTCGACCAGCTCGTTCGTCTTCGCAGTCATGGTGTCCTACCGGTCCCCTCGGGCCATCCGGATCAGTGCTTCCGCGTCGAGGTCGTCGACCGACTCGGCGTCACCGTCCTCGGTCTCCTCCTCGGGCACGTCGCCGCGCGCCAGATCGAACAAGGTGTCCAGCAGCCCGGCCTGGCGCAGCCGCTCGACCGGGATCGAGGCGAGCACCGCGCGGATCTCGGCGGTGTCGTCGTCGGCCCGGCCGCCGGTCGCGGCCTCGGGCTCGACGGACTCCAGCAGGTACCGGGTGACCGCCGCCGCGTTCGGGTGGTCGAAGACCAGGGTGGCGGGCAGCCGCAGGCCGGTGATCTTGTTGAGCCGGTTCCGCAGGCCGACGCTGGCCAGCGAGTCGAAGCCCATGTCCTTGAACGCCCGCTCGGGCTCGATCGCGGCCGCCGACTCGTGGCCGAGCACGGCCGAGACCTGCCCCTGCACCAGCTCCAGGACCAGCTGCTCGCGGTCCTCCTCGGCCACCCCGGCCAGCCGCTGCGCGAGCGAACCGCCCGCCGCCTCGGCGGTCTTGGCCGGCACCCGGACGAGTCCGCGCAGCAGCGCGGGCAGCGAGCCGGTCCGGGCCTGGGCCCGCAGCGCGGCCATGTCCAGCTGGACGGGGGCCAGCAGCCCGGCGTCGAGCCGCAGCGAGTAGTCGAACAGCGCCAGGCCGCGGTCGACCGGCAGCAGGGCCACGCCGGCGTCCTCGATGCGGGCCACGTTGGTGCTGTCGAGGCGGCCGGCCATGCCGGCGCCGTCGCCCCACAGACCCCAGGCCAGCGAGGTGGCCGGCACGCCGTCCGCCCGCAGCCGCTGGGCCATCGCGTCGAGACCGCCGTTCGCGGCGGCGTAGCAGGCCTGCCCCGGGTTGCCGAACAGCGAGGCGCCCGAGGAGAACAGCACGAACGCCGACAGCTTCGCGTCCGCGGTCAGTTCGTGCAGCAGCCAGGCCGCGTCGACCTTCGGCCGCATGACCTCGGCGAGCTGCTCCGGGGTCACCGACTCGATCACGCCGTCCGCGAGCACACCGGCGGAGTGCACGACCGCGGTGAGCGGGGCCTCCAGCGAGTCCAGCAGCGCGGTGACCTGGTCCCGGTCGCCGATGTCGCAGGCCTCGATCCGCACCCGCGCGCCGAGCTCGGTCAGTTCGGCCGCCAGCTCGGCGGCGCCGTCCGCGGCGGGGCCGCGCCGGCTGACCAGCACCAGGTTGCGGACGCGGTGCACGGCCGCCAGGTGACGGGCGAACACCACGCCCAGGCCGCCGGTGCCGCCGGTGACCAGCACGGTGCCGTCCGGGTCGAGCCCGCGCAGCGGGTCCTCGGCGACCGCGGGCACGCGGGCCAGTCGCGGCGCCGACACCTGGCCGGCCCGGACGGCCAACTGCGGCTCGTCGGCGGCCAGCAGGGCGTCCCACGGCACGTCGGCCCGGTCGTCGTCGAGGTCGACGAGCACGATCCGGCCCGGGTGCTCGGTCTGGACGCTGCGCGCGAGACCCCAGGCCGAGGCCTGGGCGATGTCCGGCGTCTCGCCGTCGAGCGCCACCGCGCCGCGGGTGACCGCGACCAGCCGGGTCCCGTCCAGCTCGGCACTGGCCAGCCAGCGCTGCAGCGTGGCGAGCATCCGCTCGGCGCTCTCGCGGGCCGCCGCGGGCGGAGCGTCGGCGCTCGCCGGCGCGATCCGGACCAGGACGGCGTCCGGGGCTCCCGTGCCCTCGGCGACCGCCCGCTCCACCGCGGCCAGGTCGGCGAAGCCGTCCGCGCCGTCCCAGCCCACGCGGACCAGGCCCGCCGGTTCGGCCTGCCCCAGCGGGACGGGCACCCACTCGACGCCGTACAGCGAGTCGGGCCCGCCGCCGCGCACCGCTTCGAGCTGCGCCGCGTCGACCGTCCGGTACACCAGGCCGCCGATGCTCAGCACCGGCTCGCCGGCCTCGTCGGACAGCTCGACGTGCAGGCCGGTCTCGGCGGACGTGGTGATCCGCACCCGGGCCGAGCGCACCCGGCGGCCGGAGCGCACCCCGGTCCAGGTGAACGGCATCTCCACCGCGGCGTTCGGGTCCTTGTCGACCAGCGCGCCCTGCAGCGCGGCGTCGAGCAGGGCCGGGTGCAGCACGAAGCCCGCGTCGTCGGCGTCGTCGGGCAGCGCCACCTCGGTGCAGATCTCGGTCCCGACCCGCCAGGCGGCCCGGATGCCCTTGAACAGCGGGCCGTAGTCGAGCCCGGCGAGCGCCATCCGGTCGTAGAGGGTGTCCACCGCGATCGGCTCGGCACCCGCCGGCGGCCACTGCGCCGGGCGCGGCGCGGGCGCGGCGGGCTCGTCGCTCAGCCAGCCGCGCACGTGGCAGACCGGCTCGGGGGCCTCGTCGTCCGGTCCGGCGTCCGGGGTCGAGTACACCGCGACCTCGCGGCGCCCGTCCTCCTCCGGGGCGCCGACGGTCACCTGGATCCGGCAGCCCGCCTCGTCGTCGAGGACGAGCGGCGCCTCCAGCACGGCCTCGTCCAGGGTGCCGAAGCCGACCCCGGTACCCGCCGCCAGCGCCAGTTCCACCAGGGCGGTGCCGGGGGCGATGGAGATGCCGAAGACCACGTGGTCGCGGATCCACGGCTGCGCGTCGGGGGAGATCCGGCCGGTGTAGACCCACTCGTCCCGGTCCCCGACCCGCGCGGCCGCGCCGAGGACGGGGTGGTCCACCGGGCGCATCCCGAGGGCCGCGGCGTCCGCGCCGCCGGTGCCCGTGGTCAGCCAGTACCGGTGGTGCTGGAAG
This sequence comes from Streptomyces rubellomurinus, assembly GCF_000961885.1. Classification (GTDB taxonomy): domain Bacteria; phylum Actinomycetota; class Actinomycetes; order Streptomycetales; family Streptomycetaceae; genus Kitasatospora; species Kitasatospora rubellomurina. Next base: position 61,079 of record NZ_JZKH01000032.1, on the reverse strand, counting down.
GCGTAGGTCGGCAGCGGCACGGCGCGCGCGCCGGTGCCCGCGAAGACCGCCGACCAGTCGACGGACACACCGGCGACGTGGGCCTCGGCCAGCGAGGAGGCGAACCGCTCGAAACCGCCCTCGTCCCGCCGCAGCGACCCGACGACGCCCACCCGGGCGTCGGCGCCGTGGTCGGCGACGGTGTTCTCCACCGCGATGGCCAGCACCGGGTGCGGCGACATCTCCAGGAAGCAGCCGGCGCCGTTGTCGATCAGCGCCCGGATGGCCGGTTCGAAGCCGACCCGCCCGCGCAGGTTCCGGTACCAGTACCCGCCGTCGAGCACGGTGGTGTCGACGAAGTCGCCCACCGCCGTGGAGTAGAACGGGACCGAGCCCGGCACCGGGGCCACCGGGCCCAGCACCTTCGCCAGTTCGTCCTCGATGCTCTCCACCTGCGCCGAGTGCGAGGCGTAGTCCACGGCGATCCGCCGGGCCCACACCTGCTCGCGCTCGCAGGCCGCGATCAGGTCGTCCAGGGCGCCCGGCTCTCCGGAGACCACCACGGCGGACGGGCCGTTCACCGCGGCGATCGACGCCCGGCCCTCGGACGGGGCGATCAGCTCCTCGACCCGCCCGACCGTCGCCTGGACGGACACCATGCCGCCGCGCCCGGCGAGCCGCTCGGCGATGGCCCGCGACCGCAGCGCGGCCACCCGGGCGCCGTCGGCCAGCGACAGCCCGCCGGCCACCACGGCTGCGGCGATCTCGCCCTGCGAGTGGCCGACCACGGCCATCGGCTCGACGCCGTAGGAGCGCCACAGCGCCGCGAGCGACACCATCACGGCCCACAGGGCGGGCTGCACCACGTCGACCCGGTCGAACGTGGGCGCGGCCTCGGCGCCGCGCAGCACGTCCTCCAGCCGCCAGTCGACGAACTCGGCCAGGGCGTCCCCGCACGCCGCGATCTCGCGGGCGAACACCGGGGAGGAGTCCAGCAGTTCGACCGCCATCCCCTCCCACTGCGCGCCCTGCCCCGGGAACACGAACACCGGCAGGGCGCCGGCGGTGAGCACCCGGCCCTCGGCCGCGGCGGTCGACGACTCGCCGGTGGCCAGCTCGGCCAGCCGGGACAGCAGCGTCTCGCGGTCGGACGCCAGGACGACGGCCCGCTGGTCGAGGTGCGCCCGGGTCGTCGCGGAGGAGAACCCGACCTCGGCGACGGTGAGTTCGGGGCGGGCCAGGATGCCGGCCCGCAGCCGCTCGGCCTGGGCCCGCAGGGCCGCCGCGCCGCGACCGGACACCAGGACCGGCACCGTCGGCAGCTCGGTGACCGGGGTCGGCTCGACGGCCTCGGCGGAGTCGGCGGGCTCCTCGGCCGGCGCCTCCTCCAGGATCACGTGGGCGTTGGTGCCGCCGACGCCGAACGCGGACACCCCGGCCCGGCGCGGCCGCTCGCCGGCCTTCCACGCCCGCATCTCGGTCAGCAGCTCGACGCCGCCGGACTCCCAGTCCACGTGCGGCGAGGGCTTGTCCACGTGCAGGGTGGCGGGCAGCGCCTCGTGGCGCAGCGCCTGCACCATCTTGATCACGCCGGCCATGCCGGCGCCGGCGGAGGCGTGCCCGATGTTCGACTTGATCGAGCCCAGCCACAGCGGGCCGTGCTCGCGCTCCTGGCCGTAGGTGGCCAGCAGGGCCTGGGCCTCGATCGGGTCGCCCAGCTGGGTGCCCGTGCCGTGGCCCTCGACCGCGTCGACGTCCGCCGCCGACACCCCGGCGTTGGCCAGCGCCTGGCGGATCACGCGTTCCTGCGAGGGGCCGTTGGGGGCGGTCAGGCCGTTGCTGGCGCCGTCCTGGTTGACGGCGCTGCCGCGCAGTACGGCCAGCACCCGGTGGCCGTTGCGCCGCGCGTCCGACAGCCGCTCCAGCACGACCACGCCGGCGCCGTCGGAGAAGCCGGTGCCGTCGGCGGCGGCCGCGTAGGGCTTGCACCGGCCGTCCGGCGCCAGGCCGCGCTGCCGGCTGAAGTCCACGAACAGGGTCGGCCCGGCCAGCACCGTCACGCCGCCGACCAGGGCCAGCGAGCACTCCCCGGTGCGCAGGCCCTGCGCGGCCAGGTGCAGGGCCACCAGCGAGGAGGAGCACGCGGTGTCCACGGACAGCGCCGGCCCCTCCAGGCCGAAGGTGTAGGCGACCCGGCCCGACACCACGCTGGTCGTGCCGCCGGTCAGCCGCAGGCCCTCGATCTGCGGCGCCGCGCCGGCCGGTACGGCCGCGTAGTCGGACGGGCCGACGCCGGTGTAGACGCCGGTGTCGCTGCCGCGCAGCGAGGCCGGGTCGATGCCGGCGTCCTCGAACGCCTCCCAGGACAGCTCCAGCAGCAGCCGCTGCTGCGGGTCCATGGACAGCGCCTCGCGCGGGCTGATCCCGAAGAAGTCGGCGTCGAAGGCCGTGGCGCTGGGGACGAAGCCGCCCGCGCGGGTGTAGCTGGCGCCGAGCCGGTCCGGGTCCGGGTCGTAGAGCCGCTCGAGGTTCCAGCCGCGGTCGAGCGGGAATCCGGATATCGCGTCCCGGCCCTCGGCGACCACGTCCCAGAGTTCGTCCGGGGAATCCGCGCCGGCGTAGCGGCAGCTCATGCCGACCACCGCGAGCGGCTCGGTCGCGCGCTCTTCCGTTTCCCGTAGGAGGGCCCGCGTCTCGTTGAGTTCGATTACGGACTTCTTGAGGTACCGGAGAAGCTTCTCCTGCTGCTCGTCAGTCTCCGTCGTCATGCTTTCCCTCGCACCTCAATGAAACTCGGTTTCGATGAACTCAACGGCGTTCGGCCCTGCGTGGGGTTCATTTCGGGAACGCGCCGCTATGAGGGCGAAGTAGTCGTCATTGACCGCGCCCCCGGTGCTGATGTACAAGATCCGGTGCCTAATGGGCCGATGGCCGAGGCACTTCCCCCATCCCCGAATGCCGGTCTTCGCTGGTCGAGACGGCAGACACAAGATCTAGCAGATTTCGATAGATGTGTGACTGACTATGGCCAGAACCTGCCAACTTCGGACACTCGCGCGTCCCGAACCTGACAGTCGGGGGCGAATATGCGGCCGCTTCATTTGGTAGGGCCGAATTCGCGAAGGCGTTCATGGCCGGAAGGCTGAGCGCGTTCGGCCGTGCGGTGTCCGGTGCGTGGCGGGAGGGCGACGCCGCGTGCGGAGTTCGCGTGAGGATCTTCGTGCGGCGGCCGCGGGGCACTTCACCGTGGCAGAAACCTGTCGACATCGCCCGCGCGTCGAACCGCCGGCGCCGGATGATCGTGCGGTACCGGGAAACGAAACGCGCCGGCCGCCGACACCGAGGGCGGTGGCGGCGGCCGGCGACGGGCCCGGGAGGCCCCGGTCCGGGTCAGTCCCGGTCGGCGGACTCTCCCCGCTCGTCCTGCAGGGCCTTGCGGTTCGGGCGGCCGAAGTCCATCCAGGCCTTCTCCCACGAGCGGGTCAGCGCCGGGTAGATGACGAGGTACCGGAACGGGAGGATGAAGGCCATGTAGGCCTTCCCGAACAGCCCGTTGGGCTTGACCAGCGCCGCCATGCGCAGCTCGTACTGGCCGTCCTTCGTCTGCACCCAGCCCAGGTGCATGATCGTGTGGACGGTGAAGTTGCCCAGCTCGCGGGCCGCCTCGGTGTCGGTCTGGTACACCTCGCTGAACGGGTCCGTGGCGGGGATCATGTCGCTCTTGGTCCGGGCGAGCTCCTCCGGGAGGCGGCTGGTCAGCGAGGGCACCCGTCCGCCGAAGCCCTCTCCCGGGGTGTCCCAGTTGAAGATCTCGCCGAGCTTCCAGCGCACCGCGAAGAGGAAGTTGACCGCGGCCGGGGCCGGGCGGGTGTCGTAGGCCTTCTTCAGCGCCGCGACCATCACCGGGAAGTCCTCGGGCCCGGCGTCGGGCGTGCGGAAGGACCACACGTCGTCGATCCGGAAGTCGCGGGTGAACTCGTGGATCCGCCACGGCTGCGCGGTGTGGGCCGCTTTCGGGATTCGCATCGGTCAAACCTTTCCGAGCCTTCGTGCCCAGTCGGCTGGGGTGGTGCGTCGGTTCGCGGTCGCACCGGTGGATACGGAACCAGCAGTTTTGGAACTACTGGTTTCGATACTCCTGGTTCTGTATGTTGCACCTATGTCTGTTCGGAAGCAAGCTCGCACCCAGGGGGGCCGCCCCCGTGACAGCCGCGTCGACGAGGCCATCGCCTCCGCCGTCCGAGAGCTGCTGACCGAGGTGGGGTACACGCGGCTCACGATGGCCGAAGTGGCCGCGCGGGCCGGCGTCGGCAAGGCCGCGATCTACCGCCGCCACGCCACGAAGCAGGAGATGATCTTCGACGTCCTGCTGCCCGACAAGTTCCTGGCCGTGGCGCCCGACCGCGGCTCGCTCCGCGCCGACCTGGCCGCCGTGATCGCCGAGATCGCGGACACCATGGCCTCCCCGCCGGGCGGGACGGTCCCCGGCCTGCTGGCCGACGTCCACGCCGACCCCGCCCTGCGGGACCGGTTCGTCGAGCGGTACCTCGGGTTCCAGCGCCAGACCCTCGCCGAGATCCTGGACCGCGCGACCGCGCGCGGCGAACTCGCCGTCCGCCCCGACCCGGCCGCCCTCAACGCCCTGCTCGTCGGCCCCGTCTTCGCCTGGCTGTTCCTGCTGCGCGAGTCCCCCGAGCAGCTCCCCACCCTGACCTCCGCGCTGCTCGACGCGGCCCTCGCCCTCACCGGCGCCGCGCTCCCCGCACCGAGTCGATGAACCGACAATTCGCCGGGCCGGGACCGGACTCGCGCGACACGCCCTGACCGGGACGCCGATGCGCGAGGATGGGGGCATGCCGAACCGTCTCGCGGACGCGACCTCGCCGTACCTGCAGCAGCACGCCGACAACCCGGTCGACTGGTGGCCGTGGGGGCCCGAGGCCTTCGCGGAGGCCGAACGGCGGGGCGTGCCGGTCCTGCTGAGCGTGGGCTACGCCGCCTGCCACTGGTGCCACGTGATGGCGCACGAGAGCTTCGAGGACGCCGGGCTCGCGGAGTACCTGAACGAGCGGTTCGTCGCCGTCAAGGTGGACCGCGAGGAGCGGCCGGACGTCGACGCCGTGTACATGGAGGCCGTGCAGGCGGCCACCGGGCAGGGCGGCTGGCCGATGACGGTGTTCCTCACGCCCGGCAAGGAGCCGTTCTACTTCGGCACCTACTTCCCGCCGCGGCCCCGGCACGGGATGCCGTCCTTCCGGCAGGTGCTGGAGGGCGTGGACGCCGCCTGGCGGGACCGGCGGGAGGAGGTCGCCGAGGTCGCCGGGCGGATCCGGGCCGACCTGGCCGAACGGGCGTCCGTCTACTCGGCGGGCGCGCACCACCCGCCCGCGGACGCCGACCTGCACCAGGCGCTCGTCGGGCTCAGCCGGGACTTCGACCAGCGCCACGGCGGCTTCGGCGGCGCGCCCAAGTTCCCGCCGGCCATGACGGTCGAGTTCCTGCTGCGCCACCACGCCCGCACCGGCTCGGAGGCGGCGCTGGAGATGGCCGTCCGCACCGGCGAGGCGATGGCCCGCGGCGGCCTCCACGACCAGCTCGGCGGCGGCTTCGCCCGGTACGCGGTGGACGCCGGCTGGGTGGTGCCGCACTTCGAGAAGATGCTGTCCGACAACGCGCTGCTGCTGCGCGCCTACCTGCACCTGTGGCGGGCCACCGGCTCCCCGCTCGCCCGCCGGGTGGCGCTGTCCACCGCGGACTTCCTGCTGCGCGAACTCCGCACGCCCGAAGGCGCGTTCGCCTCCGCGCTGGACGCCGACAGCCTGGACGAGGAGACCGGCGCCACCGCCGAAGGGGCCTACTACGTGTGGGAGCCCGGCCAGTTGGTCGACCTGCTCGGGCCCGCCGACGCCGCCACCGCCGCCCGGCTGTTCACGGTGACCGCGGACGGCACCTTCGAGCACGGCACCTCCGTGCTCCAACTCCTCGACGAACCCGAGGACTTCGCCCAGTACGAGGAGATCCGCGAGCGGATGCTGCGGGCCCGGGCGGACCGGCCCGCACCCGCCCGCGACGACAAGGTGGTCGCCGCCTGGAACGGCCTCGCCATCGCCGCCCTCGCCGAGGCCGGCGCCCTGCTGGAGCGGCCCGACCTCGTCGAGGCCGCCGAACGCGCCGCCGACCTGCTGCTCGCCGTCCACCTCACCCCGGACGGGCGGCTGCTGCGCACCTCCCGCGACGGCCGGGCCGGCGACAACGCGGGCGTCCTGGAGGACTACGCCGACACCGCCGAGGGCTTCCTCGCGCTGTACGCCGTCACCGGCGACGCCGCCTGGCTGCAGCTGGCCGGCGGGCTGCTCGACACCGTGCTCAAGCACTTCACCGACGAGGTCTCCGGCGCCCTCTACGACACCGCCGACGACGCCGAGGAGCTCATCCGCCGCCCGCAGGACCCGACCGACAACGCCACCCCGTCCGGCTGGACCGCCGCCGCCGGCGCGCTGCTCGGCTACGCCGCGTACACCGGCTCCGACCGGCACCGCACCGCCGCCGAGCGGGCCCTCGGCATCGTCGGCGCGCTCGCCGCGCGGGCGCCCCGCTTCATCGGCTGGGGGCTCGCCGTCGCCGAGGCGCTGCTGGACGGGCCGCGCGAGATCGCCGTCGTCGGCCCCGCCGACCACCCGGCCACCGCCGCGCTGCGCCGGGCGGCGCTGCTCGGGACGGCCCCGGGGGCGGTGCTCGCGGTCGGCGAGCCCGCCGGGGCGGCGGAGCCCGAGGTGCCGCTGCTGGCCGACCGGCCGCTGGTCGGCGGCGCGCCCGCCGCCTACGTCTGCCGGCACTTCGCCTGCGAGGTGCCGACCACCGATCCGGCGGCGCTCGCCGAGCGGCTGGGCGTGGTCGTCGGGCGGCCGGACGCCGAATAACTGCTGGCGGGAGCCGGTGCGCCGGGGCGAGGATGGGCCATGACCTGGACCCTCACCACCTCCCTGGACGCGTTCCGCGCCGAGGCCGGGGCCTTCCTGGCCGCCCACCCGGCCGAGAACACCGTGCTGCTCACCATCTCCCACCGGCTCGCCGAGGCCGGGCTGGACGTGTTCGGCGGGCCGCCCGTCTTCGGCTGGTGGCGGGCGGCGCCGGACGGCCCGGTCGAGGGCGCCTTCCTGCAGACCCCGCCGTTCGACCCCCGGCTCTCCCGGATGCCGGAGCGGGCGGCCGCCGAGCTCGCCGTCGAACTCGCGGCGGCCGGGAGCGGGTTCACCGAGGTGGCCGGGGTCAGCGGGGCCACCGGCGCGGTCCGCGCCTTCAGCGGTGCCTGGACGGCCGCCACCGGCACCACGCCGTCCGTCCGCGTCCAGGAGCGGCTGTACCGGCTCGGCCGGCTGACCGACCCGCCGCGCCCACCGGCCGGGCGCCACCGGCTCGCCGCACCGGCCGACCGGGAGCTGGTGGTCCGCTGGTACCGGGACTTCCTGGCCGAGGTCGAGGTCGTCCTGCCCGACGTGCCACGGGCGGTGGACGAGAAGATCGCCGCCGGCGGCGTCCACCTCTGGGAGGACGGCGGCCGGCCCGTCGCCCTGGCCGGCACCAGCCCGATCATCGCCGGCATGTCCCGGGTCGGCCCGGTCTACACCCCGGCCGAGCACCGGCGGCGCGGCTACGCCGGCGCCGTCACCGCCGCCGCCTCCGCCCACGCCCTCACCGAGGGCGCCGAGGAGGTGCTGCTGTACACCGACGTCGCCAACCCGACCAGCAACTCCGTCTACCGGCAGATCGGCTACCGGCCGGTGGAGGACATCCTGGTCCTGGACTTCGCCCCGGCGTAGCGCGGCCTCACTCCCAGTCCCACCGGACCCCCAGCAGGCACGGCCGCAGCGCCGTCGCCACCAGGTGCACGCAGTGGTGCCCGTCGAGGGTCAACTCCTCGGTCTCGTACGGGTCCTCGCCGGGCGAGTGGAGCGCGAAGCGCTGGCAGCGCACGGGCAGGGCGGCGGGGTGGAAGGTGACCTGCAGGACGTACTGGCCGGCGCCGGAGTTGAAGCCGCGGACGTACTCGTCGCTGGGCTCGGGGGCGGGGGCGTCGTCGAAGCCGTAGCCGAGCAGGTGGGTGTCGCCGGCGCGCAGGCGCCGGTCGAGCAGGAGCTCGGCGAGGAGCAGGTGGTGGGCCCGGTCGCGGCGGATCCGGCCGGGGCGGCAGTTCTCCTCGGCGCGGACGCCGACCAGGCCGATGTCGCTGCCCGGGTCGCCCTGGTAGAGGGCGAGGTAGCGGTCGATGCCGTCGCGGTGGGCGCGCAGGGCGTGCTGGGAGTCGCGGCGGGTGAGGCGGCGGTCGGGGCCGATCCGGATGCGTTCGATGTGGGTGATGGTGTGCAGGCCGGTGTCGCGCGGGCCGGAGATGGTGGCGAGCAGGTCGTCGACGGCGGCGGCCGGGGCGATCAGGTCGCGGTACGGGCGCACGGGCGGGCCGGCCGGGTCGGCGGCCGCGCGGCGCGGGCCGAGCAGCCGGGTGAGGGAGTGCTCGGGCAGGTCGAGGACGTCCTCGAGGGCGGCGACGGCGCGCAGGGACTCGGGGCGTTCCGGGCGGCGGCGGCCCTGCTGCCAGTAACTGAGGCTGGTGAGGCCGACGTTGACGCCGCGCAGGGCGAGATGGCGGCGGACGCGGTGCAGGGTGAGGCCGCGGGCGGCGATGGCGGTGCGCAGGGCGAGGTGGAACGGGCCGGAGCGCAGGGCGGCGGCGAGGTCGGCGGGGTCGCTGCGGCGGATGGCTGCCTCCTGGGGGCGCGGCGCGGGCAGACCGGCTTTTGACCGTGAATATTCACATCCGGACGGCTGTTTGTCACTGGTCCGGGCGCCCCACCAGCGGCTTCGCCGGGCGGCGTTCACACCTGTTGCCGCCCGTTCACACCCCAACACCGGTACCCGCGGCACCCGTTGACCATCCTCCGACAACGGCGCGATGCTCATGGCGCGATCCGGACCGCGCCCCCCCACAGCACCTCGCTCCGCTCGTGCAAGGAGGCATCCCCCATGCCAGCAACACCCGTTCCCCGGACACGGCTGCGCCGCGCGGTCGCCCTGCTCGCCCTCGGCGTGCTGGGCCCGGCGCTCACCGCGGCGGTGGCCGCCCCGGCCGTCGCCGCCGACGCCCCCCACGCGTCGGCCGCCGACCGGGCCCCGGCGAAGGTCCGTCAGGCCGCCGCGCCCGGCAGCACGGCCGACCTGGCCGGCACCTTCAAGAAGCTCAACATCACCATGCAGCAGCAACAGCAGACCAACTGGTGCTGGGCGGCGAGCGGCAACACGATCGCCACCTGGTTCGGCTACAACTACAGCCAGAACCAGTTCTGCAACGCCGCGTTCGGCCGCTCGATCGACTCCGGCTGCCCCAACAGCCAGGCCACGCTGGCCGATGTGCAGAACGGCCTGGACTGGGTCGGCATCAACCCAGGCTCGTACGTCACCGGCTACCTGCGCTACTCCACCGTGCAGACCGAGGTGAACGCGAACCGGCCGATCGAGACGCGCATCCAGTGGAGCTCGGGCGGCGGGCACATGCACGTCGTCTACGGCTACGACACCGGCAACAACTGGATCTACTGGGGCGACCCGTGGCCGTCCAACTACCGCTACAACTGGGCGGACTACTCGTACTACGTGAACAACGACACGTTCTCGTGGACCCACTCCCTCTACCGGATCGGCGCGTGAGGTGGCGACCATGACCGAGCTGAACAGCATCCGCCGGGCCGCCGTCGCCGTCCTCCTCGCGGCCGGCCTCGGCCTGGCGCTCGCCCCGGCCGCGCAGGCCGACGACGACCCCCGGACCGCCGCCCCCGCGACCGCCGCCCCGGCGCCGGTGCCCGCCGCCGACCTGGCCCGGGCGCGCGGCGCGGTGCAGGACCCGGCGGTGCTCGACCAGGTCGGCCGGTTCTTCGCCCGCAAGGGCGTCCCGCCGACCCAGCAGCTGACCATCGGCGCGGCCGAGGAGGTGAAGGCGGCGGCCGCGTCGGCGCCCCGGCTGACCGGGGACACCGTGCCGGTGTACACCCTGGACGCCGGCTTCGTGGCCGGCACCGCCGGTGCGCCGGTGGCGAAGGCCGAGTTCACGGCCAGCAAGGTGACCGCGGCGGACGGGCAGAGCGCCTCGGTCTGGACGGTCCGGCAGGGCGACGGCTGGCGGGTCGTGAACATCGCCTCCGGCGGCGACGAGAGCGACTACGCGGCGAAGGCGGCGAGCGGCGGTGGCGGCACGGCCTTCCGCGAGCCGCAGATCAACGCCTGGTACGTGCTGCGCGACGGCCGGGTGCTCCCGCTGGACGACGAGGCCCGGCGCTCGGTCGGCACGGACGGGGTGTCGCTGGCCCGGTACCAGCAGCTGGTGCACCAGCGGTACGGCGACAAGCTGCCCGGCTCGGCGTACGACCGGTCCGGCGAGGGCGGCGGCTACCAGGTGGAGGCGGCGGCCGCCCCGGCGGCGGGCGGCGGCTCGGCGCTGCCCGCGGTGACGGCGGCCGCGGCCCTGGGCGCCACCGCGCTGGCCGGCACGGGCGCGGCGCTGCGGCGCCGGTCCCGCCGCAGCTAGCGGACCTGGCGGGACGGCGGGGCCCGGCGAAGGAGCCGGGCCCCGCACCGCGTCCGCCCACCGTCACACCCCGGCGAAGCCGCTCTCCAGCAGCGCGAAGGCGTGGTCGACCAGCTCCGCGATGTCCTGCTCGCCGCCGCCCGCCGCCCAGCACAGCACGGCCTCGGTGGACGCGGCGCCGATCGCGGCGGCGGTGATCCGCATGTCGTAGCTGGGCTCCTCGACGCCGGCCCGCCGCAGCAGGATGGCCAGGTAGAGCGCCGCCGGGCTGTGGTCGGCCCGGTGCAGCCCGGCGCGGAGCGCGGGCACCTCGGTGACCAGCCGCATCCGGATGAGCAGTTCCTGCCGCTCGTGCTGGAGCAGTTGGCGGATCAGCCCGATGAGCGCCTCCCGGCAGGAGGTGAGGAAGGGCTCGTCGGCGGGGCGCGCCAGCAGGGCGGCGATCATCGCCGGGTCGTACTCGTCGGTGAGGACGAGGTCGTCCTTGGTGGCGAAGTAGCGGAAGAAGGTGGAGGGGGAGACCTCGGCGGCGGCGGCGATCTGCTCCACCGTGGTGCTCTCGTAACCCTGCTCGGCGAACAGGCGGTACGCCTCGCGCCGGATGGTCTGCCGGGTCTTCAGCTTCTTGCGTTCGCGCAGCGACAGCGGCGCCTCCAGCAGGGCCTGGACCGGGTTGGTCGGGGCGTCCGGGAGGGCCGCGGTCGGCTGCGTGGCGTTCATGACCCGATTATCGGCGATCTTCGACGGCGGCGGGCTCGACTCCCGCCCCGGGCTCGATTCCCGCCCCGGCCTCCTGGGCCGGCGGCCCGCCCGCCGGCATCCGGGCCGCGATCAGCACCGCCGAGAGCACCGCGACGATCCCGGCGACCAGCAGCACCAGCGCCATCCCGTGCACGTACGCCGCGTGCGCGGAGGCGCTGAGCGCGGCCCCGCCCTCGCTCCGGGCGGCGACGGCGTCGGCGGCGACCACCGACTTCCCGGCCTGCCGCGCCGCCTCGGCGGGCAGCGCGCCGGTGTCCAGCGCGCCCCGGTAGGCGCCGGCGAGCAGGCTGCCGAAGGCGGCGACGCCGATCGCGCCGCCGACCTGCCGCAGGGTCTGCAGCAGCCCGGAGCCGACCCCGGCCCGGGCGGGCGGCAGGGTGGCCAGGGCGGAGGCCTGGGCGGTGATCAGCGACAGGCCCATCCCGAAGCCGAGCACGCCGAGCCAGACCGCGGCCCGCCCGTACCCGTCCGCGGGGCCGGTCCGGCTGCCGAAGAGGAGGGCGGCGGCGAGCAGGGCCAGCCCGGTCGCGACCACCGCGCGGGTGCCGAGCCGCACTACCAGCCGCTCGGTGAGCCTGGCGGCGACCATCAGGCCGAGCATCATCGGCATCAGCCGCAGCCCGGAGCCGAGGGCGTCGGTGCCGAGCACGCTCTGGAAGTAGAGGGGCAGGACGAAGAAGGCGCCGAACAGGACGACCGAGATCAGCGTGGCGGCGATGGCGGACCAGCGGTAGGAGGGGTCGGCGAGCAGCGCGAGGTCGAGCATCGGGTCGCTCTGCCGGTGGCTGCGCCGGACGAGCGCGGCGAGGGCGAGCACCGAGCCGGCGAGCGTGCCGAGCACCAGCGGGTCGCTCCAGCCGCGGTCGGCGCCCTCGATGATCCCGTAGGTGAGGGCGCTGAGCCCGGCGGCGGCGAGCAGCGTGCCGAGCAGGTCGATCCGGGGTGCGGCGGGGTTGCGGGTCTCCGGCAGCAGCAGGACGCAGGCGGCGATGCCGATCGCGGTGAGCGGGACGTTGATCGCGAACACCGAGCCCCACCAGAAGTGCTGGAGCAGGAAGCCGCCGATCAGCGGTCCGAGCGGGGCGCCGGCGGCGAGCGAGGCGGCGAGCACCGAGGTGGCCCGGCGCTGCTCGGCGGCCGGGAAGAGGCCGGGGATGACGGCCAGGGACATCGGCATGACGAGCGCGCCGGCCAGGCCCATCGCGGCGCGGGCGGCGATCAGCGTGCCGGGGGACGTGGTGACCATGCCGACCATCGAGGCCAGGCCGAACAGGGCGAGGCCGGTGGTGAGGGTGCGGCGGCGGCCGAACCGGTCGCCGAGCAGCCCGGCCGGGAGCATGGCGGCGGCGAAGACCACGGTGTAGGCGTCGACGATCCACTGCTGCTGCCCGGTGGTGGCGTGCAGCTGGGCGGCCATGGTGGGCAGGGCGACGTTGAGGATCGTCATGTCGAAGCTGATCACCAGGACGCTCAGGGCGACGGCGACCAGGGCCAGCCGCCGGCGCGGGTTCGCCTCGGCGCCGGCGGCGTTCCCGGGCGCGGTTTCGGCGGCGGTTTCGGCGGCGTTCTCGGCTGCGGGGGGTGCGGTGGACACGACTGACCTCCGGCGGGAGTCGAGGGAGGAGACATAGGAGTCTCTGTCAAATGAGAGTAACTCCCAAAAGGTCCCGGCCGTCAATGCGTGGACTCGTGACGATTCGATCGCATACGGTGATGTGTCCTGGAAGTGCTGCTTCCGCACACGGAATTGACGCAACGTTGATCTGTCGTTCGCCGCCTCGGGGCAGCCTGGAGTGACGGACGGTAGATACCATGTGGCAATCGGTCAGTGCTGGCCGACGCGTGCCGAGAGCGGAGAAGGGGTGGGGCGGCCAGGGCCGACCACGAGCCCGGCGCCGGGAAAGGGGAGCCGAAGTGGCCGACAGTGACGAGGTGCGGGCGAGCGCCCAGGTGTGGGGCGGGGCGGTGGTGGTGGCCTCCGCGCTGGCCGTGGTCGCGGCCTATCTGATCAACGGCGCCCTGCTGGTCCTGACGGTCGCCGGGGTCGAGACCCTGCTGCTGATGGTCTACGTCGCCCGCCGCTGGCGCGCGCTGCACCGGTCGCCGGCGCCGGAGTCCGGTCACCGCCCGCGCCGGGGCACCCCGGACGCCGCGCACTGCGAGCGCTGCCGCCGGGCCCGCGAGGCGCTGGACGCCCGCCAGGCGCGCGGCCGGGCCGGCCGGGTCGAGCGGCCGGAGCCGCGTCCGGAGTCGGCGCCCCCGGCGGAGCCGCTGCCCGGGCTCGGCGAGGCCGCCCGCCCGCCGTACCCGCACCGCCCGCAGGGCCGGGCCCCGTACGAGCGGCCCTGGACGGCCGAACGGGCGGCCGCCCGGTCCGTGGACCGCGCGACCGCCCGTCGTGGGACGCCGGGTTCAGCCGGCCGTGCTGTACGCCACCAGTGAGACGCCGACGTACTGCACGATGAAGGCGCCGAGGGTGAAGGCGTGGAACACCTCGTGGAAGCCGAACCAGCGCGGTGAGGGGTTGGGGCGCTTGAGGCCGTACACCACGCCGCCGACGCTGTAGAGCACCCCGCCGACGATCATCAGCACCAGCACCGCGACGCCCCCGGTGTGCAGGAAGTCCGGCAGGAAGAAGGCGGCGGCCCAGCCCAGCGCGAGGTACACCGGCGTGTACAGCCAGCGCGGCGCGCCGACCCAGAACACCCGGAACGCGATCCCGGCGAGCGCCCCGCCCCAGACCGCCCAGAGCAGCACCTGCCGGCTGCCGCCCTGCAGCAGCAGGATGGTGAACGGGGTGTAGGTGCCCGCGATGATCAGGAAGATGTTCGCGTGGTCCAGGCGGCGCAGGATCGCGTCGCCGCGCGGCCCCCAGGTGAAGCGGTGGTAGACCGCGCTGACCCCGAACAGCAGCCAGGCGCTGACCGAGTAGACCGCGCAGGCGGCCTTGGCGCGCGGTGAGTCGGCCAGGCAGATCAGCACGATCCCGGCGGCGACGGTGGCGGGGAACATCCCGGCGTGCAGCCAGCCGCGCCACTTCGGCTTGCCCTCCCCGGTGTCCGGGAGGCCGCCCTCCGCGGGGCCGGTTCGGGTCGGATCCTCCGCGGGGCTCTCCCCGAGCGCAGCAGCAGTCATGCGCTGCATGCTACCCGTTACCTACGCCTCCGTAGGTTACTGGCGCGTAGTGAAGTGGTGATAGTCACTCTTGGACGTTTTGGAGTGTTCGAAGTGTGGCGCCGCGCACTCCGGGCCGGACGTCGACGAGCTGTTACTGGCTGGTAATAGTACTGACTGTAGTAAAAGATGCGTCAATATCGCCGAGCTGCCGCATTCAGCTCGAACACCCGGGGCTACGCTGCAAGCACCCTCAGACCCCCGCTACGCCGCCTCTTCGACGAGATGGCGTGAAACGGAGCGATCGTGTCGTACGAGATCTCTGCTCTCAGCGCATCCGCGCCCACCCGCCACAAGCAGCTGCTCGCTTGGGTGAGCGAGATCGCCGAGCTGACCCAGCCGGACCGCATCGAGTGGTGCGACGGCTCCGACGAGGAGTACCAGCGCCTCGCGGACCTGCTGGTCGCTCAGGGCACCTTCAAGAAGCTCAACGAGGAGAAGCGCCCCAACTCCTACTACGCCGCCTCGGACCCGACGGACGTGGCGCGCGTGGAGGACCGCACGTTCATCTGCTCCGAGCAGGAGAAGGACGCCGGCCCCACCAACAACTGGAAGGCCCCCGCCGAGATGCGGGAGCTCTTCCAGGGCACCGAGGGCCTGTTCCGCGGCGCCATGAAGGGCCGCACCATGTACGTCGTGCCCTTCTCGATGGGCCCGGTCGGCTCCCCGCTGGCCGCGTACGGCGTCGAGATCACCGACTCCGCCTACGTCGCCGTCTCCATGCGCGTGATGACCCGCATGGGCCAGGCCGTGCTGGACCAGCTCGGCGAGGACGGCGACTTCGTCAAGGCCGTGCACACCGTCGGCGCCCCGCTCGCCGAGGGCCAGGCGGACGTGCCGTGGCCGTGCAACACCACCAAGTACATCTCGCACTTCCCGGAGACCCGTGAGATCTGGTCCTTCGGCTCCGGCTACGGCGGCAACGCCCTGCTCGGCAAGAAGTGCTACGCGCTGCGCATCGCCTCGACCATGGCCCGCGACGAGGGCTGGCTGGCCGAGCACATGCTGATCCTGAAGCTCACCCCGCCGGCCGGCCCCTCGGGCGAGTCGCAGCCGAAGTACGTCGCGGCCGCCTTCCCCTCGGCCTGCGGCAAGACCAACCTCGCCATGCTCCAGCCCACCGTTCCGGGCTGGAAGGTCGAGACGATCGGCGACGACATCGCCTGGATGCGCTTCGGCGCGGACGGCCGCCTGTACGCCATCAACCCCGAGGCCGGCTTCTTCGGCGTCGCCCCCGGCACCGGCGTGGACACCAACGCCAACGCCATCGACACCCTCTGGGGCAACACCGTCTTCACCAACGTCGCCCTCACCGACGACGGCGACGTGTGGTGGGAGGGCCTGACCGAGGAGCCCCCGGCGCACCTCACCGACTGGCGCGGCAACGACTGGACCCCGGAGTCCGGCACCCCGGCCGCCCACCCGAACGCCCGCTTCGCCGTCCCGGCCGCGCAGTGCCCGACCATCGCCCCGGAGTGGGAGGACCCGGCGGGCGTGCCGATCTCGGCGATCCTGTTCGGCGGCCGCCGCGCCACCGCCGTCCCGCTGGTGACCGAGTCCTTCGACTGGCAGCACGGCGTCTTCCTCGGCGCCAACATCGCCTCCGAGAAGACCGCCGCCGCCGAGGGCACCGTGGGCGAGCTGCGCCGCGACCCGTTCGCGATGCTGCCGTTCTGCGGCTACAACATGGGCGACTACTTCGCCCACTGGCTGAAGGTCGGCGCCCAGGCGGACGCCGCCAAGCTGCCGAAGATCTACTACGTCAACTGGTTCCGCAAGAACGCCGAGGGCAAGTTCGTCTGGCCCGGCTACGGCGAGAACAGCCGCGTGCTCAAGTGGATCGTCGAGCGCCTGGAGGGCACCGGCGAGGGCGTCGAGACCCCGATCGGCGTGCTGCCGACCGTCGAGGGCTTCGACCTCGGCGACCTGAAGCTGTCCGAGGAGGACCTCGACCTGCTCTTCACCGTGGACGCCGACATCTGGCGCCAGGAGGCCGCGCTCGTGCCGGCCCACCTGGAGCTGTTCGGCGAGCACACGCCGAAGGAGCTGTGGGACGAGTACCGGAACCTGGTCGCGCGCCTCGGCTGAGCCTGAGCCTCGGCCGAGCGGAGGCGGGCGCGCGGCACGAACCGCGCGCCCGCCGAGCGACAGGACGGCCGGAGTTCCGCCGGACGGTCTTTCCCCGACCAAGGAGACCGCCCGGGCCGGGACTCCGGCCGTAGTGCTTTCCCCTTTTACTTCCTACGGCTGGGTGTAGCCGCCGAGGAAGTCGCCGATCCGGGTCACCGCCTCGGTGATCTCCTCCGCCCGGGGCAGCGTGACCAGCCGGAAGTGGTCCGGCTCGGGCCAGTTGAAGCCGGTGCCCTGGACCAGCAGGATGCGCTGGGAGCGCAGCAGGTCGAGCACCATCCGGGCGTCGTCCTTGATCTTGTGGACCTTCGGATCCAGCCGGGGGAACGCGTACAGCGCGCCCTTCGGCTTGACGCAGCTGACGCCCGGGATCTGGTTCAGCAGCTCGTACGCGGCGTCGCGCGAGGCCAGTAGCCGGCCGCCGGGCAGGACCAGGTCCTTGATCGACTGCCGGCCGCCGAGCGCGGCGGCCACCGCGTGCTGGGCCGGCATGTTGGCGCACAGCCGCATCGAGGCGAGCACGGTCAGGCCCTCGATGTAGCTGCGGGCCCGGGACCGGTCGCCGGAGAGCACCATCCAGCCGGAGCGGAAGCCCGCGACCCGGTACGCCTTGGACAGGCCGTTGAAGGTGACGCAGAAGAGGTCCGGTGCCAGGGTGGCCAGCGGGACGTGCTCGACGTCGTCGTAGAGGATCTTGTCGTAGATCTCGTCCGCGTAGACCACCAGCTGGTGCCGGCGGGCGATCTCGACGATGCCCTCCAGCACCTCGCGCGGGTAGACCGCGCCGGTCGGGTTGTTCGGGTTGATCACCACGATGGCGCGGGTGCGGTCGGTGACCTTGGCCTCGATGTCGGCGAGGTCCGGGTACCACTCGGACTGCTCGTCGCAGC
The DNA here is from genome assembly GCF_000961885.1 of Streptomyces rubellomurinus. GTDB lineage: Bacteria > Actinomycetota > Actinomycetes > Streptomycetales > Streptomycetaceae > Kitasatospora > Kitasatospora rubellomurina. The sequence continues at coordinate 43,568 of NZ_JZKH01000032.1, read as the reverse complement.
GGTAGTGCACGGCGGTGCCGCCGGCCAGCGAGACCGAGGCCGTCCACAGCGGGTAGTCCGGCGCGGGGACGAGCACCTCGTCGCCGTCGTCCAGCAGCGCGGTCATGGCCAACTGGATCAGTTCGGAGACGCCGTTGCCCAGGAAGACGTCGTCGACGGAGAGGCCGTGCAGGCCGCGGTCCTCGTAGTGCATGACGACGGCGCGGCGCGCCGAGAGCAGGCCCTTGGAGTCGCCGTAGCCGTGCGCGGTGGCGAGGTTGCGCAGGATGTCCTGGAGGATCTCCGGCGGCGCCTCGAACCCGAAGGTGGCCGGGTTGCCGGTGTTGAGCTTGAGGATGCGGTGGCCCTGGTCCTCCAGCCGCATCGCCTCGTCGAGCACCGGGCCGCGGATGTCGTAGCAGACGTTGGCGAGCTTGCTGGATTGGATGACCTGCATGCCTGCCTACTTTAGGGGTACGGCGGGCCCTTCGGCGGGGCTCCGCGGGGGTGCTTCCCGGGGCCCGGGAGGCTCCCTTGGATCGGCAGGCCGGGGTGGCGGGGGGCCTTCCGAACCGGCAGTCCCATGTCCGGATTGCCCCCGTACACGAGGGGTGGCGGCGCGCGGCCGGGTGGAACGAGACGGACGGCACACCGCCGCACGCGGGAGGATGTGGCCGGTGTCGGACGAGGAGGGGGTGCGCCGGTGGTCCCGGTCGTGGTCGCGGCGGTGCTGGTCGGTCTCCTGGCGGCCGTGCCGCTGCGCGGGCTGATCGCCCGGTTCGCGGTGCCGGAGGGCGAGCCCTGGTGCGAGGCCTGCCCGTCGTGCGGGCGCCCGGTGCGCCTGCTGCCGCCGACCGGGCGCTGCCCGGGCTGCCGGGAGCGGCTGGGCGCCGGCCCCTGGACGGTGGAGCCGGTCACGGTGGCCGTCGCCGTCGCCGTGGCGTACGCGGCGGACGGGCTGCTGGTGGTGACCCCGGCGCTGGCCTGGGCCGCGGCGCTCGGGGTGGTGCTCGGCTTCGTCGACGCCCGGGTGCGCCGGCTGCCGTACCGGCTGACCACGCCGCTGCTCGGCGGGACGGCCGGCCTGCTGGTGCCCGCCGCGCTGTCCGCCCAGCAGCCCGGGGCGACGCTGCTGCGCTGCCTGCTGGCCGCCCTCGCGGTCGGGGGCGTGCTCGAACTGGCCGTCTGGCTGGGCGCGTTGGGCCCCGGCGACTCCCCGCTCGGGCTCGCCCTGGGCGGGCTGCTCGGCTGGTACGGCTGGCGGACGGTGCTCGGCGGGCTGTGCGCCGCGGTGCTGCTGGCCGGCCTCTGGGGCGTCGTGCGGGCCGTCGCGGCGCTGGCCCGCCGCCGCCCGGTGCGCGGACTGGACCTCGCGGTGGGCCCGTTCCTGCTGCTCGGCGCGCTGGCCGCCGTGCTGGGGCGCTGAGCGCCGCCCGGCGGGAGGACGCGGAAAGGCCCGCCGTACCGGGTGGGTACGGCGGGCCCGGCCGCCGGCGCGCGGGCCCCACCCTCAAGGAGCGGCACGCCGGAGGGGGTTGGGTCCTCAGGGGCTGTCCGGCACTACGGCATCTTGTGCACGAACGGGCCGACCGCGTTCGAGAACGCGTTGCCGTTGTTGGCGTCCCAGTTGGTCGACCAGGTCATCGCGCCGCGGATGGTCGGCCACTTGGCCGGCGGCACGAAGCTGCCGCAGTTGGCGCCGGTGGCCAGGCAGTTCAGCGCGTTGTTCACCACGGACGGGTCGACGTAGCCGCCGCCGGCCGCCTTGGCGGAGGCCGGGACGCCGATGCCGACCTGGTCGGGCCGCAGGCCGCCCTGGATGTGGGTGCAGACCTGCGAGGTGATGAAGTCGACGGTGCCCTGGTTGTAGACCTTGCCGTCGCAGCCGTTCATGCCGCCCGAGTTGTAGAACTGGGTGTTGACGACGGTCAGGATGTCCTTGGTGTTCAGCGCCAGTTGGAAGTACGCGCCGGCGGTGCTGTACATCCCGATCGTCTCGGGCGCCATGGTCAGCACGAAGCCGGGGCCGACCTTGGCCTGCAGGGCGTGCAGCGCGTCGCCGAGCGGGCCGGCCTGGACGCCGTTCTCCAGGTCGACGTCGATGCCGTCGAAGCCGTAGTCCTTGATGATCGCGTATGCGCTGTCGGCGAAGTTCGCCCCGGCCGTCGCGTCGCCCACGGTGATCGCGCCGTTCTGGCCGCCGATCGAGAGGATCACCTTCTTGCCGGCCGCCTGCTTGGCCTTGATGTCGGCGCGGAACTGCGCGTCGGTGTAGCCGCCGAGCGCCTTGGACAGGCCCGGGTCGAGGGTGAAGCTGATCGCGCCGGTCCGGGTCGGCACGGCGTCGGCGAAGGAGACCGCGATGATGTCGTACGCGCTCTGGACGTCGGCGAGGCGCTGCGGGGTCGAGCCGTTGTCGAAGTTCTGCCAGTAGCCGGTGACGGCGTGCGCGGGCAGGCCGGTGGCCGGCGGGGTGGTGGCGGTCGGGGTGGCCGTGGGCGTCGCCGTGGGGGTGGGGGTCGCGGTCTGGGTGGGCGTCGCCGTGGGGGTGGGGGTCGCGGTCCGGGTCGGCGTGGCGGTGGCGGTCGGCGAGGCGGTCGGCGTCTGGGTGGGGGTGGCGGTCGGCGAGGGCGTCGACGTGCCGCCGGGGCCGGCCAGCGCGACGTCGTCGGCCAGGTAGGCGCTCTGCCCGTACCAGCCGTGCAGGTAGACGGTGACGCTGGTGGCGCTCGCCCCGGTGGTGAAGGTGGTGGACAGCTGGTTCCAGCTGTTCTGGTTCGACCAGGTCGACGGGTCGGTGCCGCCGGTGCCGCGCGCGCCGAGGTAGACGTACGGTCCCTGGACCCAGGCGCTCAGCGTGTAGCTGGTGTTGGGCAGCACGCTGATGGTCTGGGCGCACTCGGCGGTGTCGCCCGCGCCCGGGGTGGCCTGCAGCGCGCCGGCGCCGGAGTGCGTCGGCGAGGAGACGGCGCTCGCGGCGCCGGTACAGCTCCAGCCGCCCAGCCCGTTCTCGAAGCCGCCGTTGGCGACCAGGTTCCCGGCCGCCGCGCTGGCGCCGCCGGCGAACAGGGCCAGGCCGCCGCCGGCCAGGGCGAGGGCGGTGGCGCCGGCCGCGACGGCCGGGAGGGGGCTGCGCCGGCGCTTGTGGGCGGGCTGGTTCGGCGTACGGGCCATGGTGCGACGCTCCTGGGGGAGGAGCGGCCGCCGCGGTGGGGGGCGCGGCGGCCGCGTGTGGGGGAGGGGAGGTCCGGTGCGAGACATGGGGGGCGAGCGGTACCCGCTGCGTCCTGGGTGACAAGCTGGACTAGACCAATAGCGGCCGTCAAGCATCGGACGGCCTGCTTACGGATTCCTTAAGGAATCGGAGACCGTTCCGTGTCCGCGCCACGGCGGCCGGCCGGCGCCTTTCCCCCGCAGGCGGCCGACACGCCGCCGGGACAGACTCCGTACAGGACCGTGACCAGACCGCTACCTGCGGCTTTACCGCCCGCCTGCGCGCCGGAGTAGGCTGCGCCGGGGGCTGAGAAGCACCAGCTGAACGAGGAAAAAGAGGGGCCGGGAACCATGGGTCTGCGCGATGTGGCCGAACGGACGCCGGGGCTGCGCACCCTGCTGGGCGGGATGTACGGCCTCTACGGCCGCCGGGTCGAGGTCCACCTCGCACGCACCCCGCACCACATCGGCGTGATCCTGGACGGCAACCGCCGCTGGGCCAAGGCCACCGGCGGTTCCACCGCGTACGGCCACCAGCGCGGCGCCGACAAGATCAGCGAGTTCCTCGGCTGGTGCGACGAGACGCACGTCAAGGTCGTCACCCTGTGGATGCTCTCCACCGACAACCTGGACCGCCCGGCCGAGGAGCTGGTCCCGCTGCTCGGCATCATCGAGGAGGCCGTGGCCGGCCTGGCCGCCGCCCGCCGCTGGCGGGTCAACCCGGTCGGCGCGCTGGACCTGCTGCCCGAGCACACCGCCGGCGTGCTCAAGAGCGCCGCCGAGCGGACCGCCGACATCGAGGGCATCACGGTCAACGTCGCGGTCGGCTACGGCGGCCGGCACGAGATCGCCGACGCCGTCCGCTCGCTGCTCCAGGAGCAGGCCGGGCGCGGCACCTCGATCGAGGAGCTGGCCGAGGTCCTGACCGTCGAGCACATCGCGGAGCACCTCTACACCCGCAACCAGCCCGACCCGGACCTCATCATCCGCACCTCGGGCGAGCAGCGGCTGTCCGGCTTCCTGCTCTGGCAGAGCGCGCACAGCGAGTTCTACTTCTGCGAGGCGTACTGGCCGGCCTTCCGGAAGGTCGACTTCCTGCGCGCGCTGCGGGCGTACGAGCAGCGGCACCGCCGACTGGGCCTCTAGTCCCGCGGCTCCCTGGGGTCTGGGCCCCCATGCCGTCCCACGGTGAAGTGACCGCCGTAGGGCTGGCGTACCCGGGCCCCGCGCGAGGCCAAACGTTCACCGGCAATGATCCGTCAGTTCGCCGGGGGCGCGAATGCACCGCCGCTCGCCTGGGAATACTCCAGTCAGTCCGGCCCCGAGGCCACCGGGGCAGCGGGGGCCGGCATGCCGCGGATGACGCAGGGTCATCCGCTCTGGAGGCCTAGTGGTCAGTTCCAAGAGCCGCCGGACACCAGACCGGCGCACGTACGTTCTCGACACCAGCGTGCTCCTGGCGGACCCGCTCGCCATGACCCGCTTCGAGGAGCACGAGGTCGTCCTCCCGGTGGTGGTCGTCACCGAGCTGGAGGCCAAACGGCACCACCCGGAGCTGGGCTACTTCGCCCGTCAGGCGCTCCGCCTGCTCGACGACTACCGCATCCGGTACGGCCGGCTCGACGAGCCGATCCCGGTCGGCGAGCTGGGCGGCACGATCCGGGTCGAGCTCAACCACTCCGACCTGTCGATACTGCCGGCCGGCTACCGGTCCGGCGCCAGCGAGGCGGACACCCGGATCCTGGCGGTCGCCCGCAACCTGCAGGCCGAGGGCTACGACGTCACCGTCGTGTCCAAGGACCTCCCGCTGCGGATCAAGGCCAGTTCGGTCGGCCTGCTCGCCGAGGAGTACCGGGCCGAGCTGGCGATCACGTCCGGCTGGACGGGCATGACCGAGCTGCACGTCCCGGCCGACCAGGTGGACGCGCTGTTCGCGGGCGGCCACGACGTCCCGGTGGACGTCGACGGCGCCGCCGAACTCCCCGTCCACACCGGCCTGGTGCTCACCTCGGAGCGCGGCCGGGCGCTCGGCCGGGTCACCGGCGACGGGCGGGTGCGGCTGGTCCGCGGCGAGCGGGAGGCGTTCGGCCTGCGCGGGCGCAGCGCCGAGCAGCGGGTCGCGCTGGACCTCCTGCTGGACCCGGAGGTCGGCATCGTCTCGATGGGCGGCCGGGCCGGCACGGGCAAGTCCGCGCTGGCGCTGTGCGCGGGGCTGGAAGCGGTGCTGGAGCGGGGGCAGCATCGCAAGGTGATGGTCTTCCGGCCGCTGTACGCGGTCGGCGGGCAGGAGCTCGGCTACCTTCCGGGCAGCGAGGCGGACAAGATGGGCCCCTGGGCCCAGGCGGTCTTCGACACGCTCTCCGCCGTCACCACCCCGGACGTGATCGAGGAGGTCATCTCCCGGGGGATGCTGGAGGTGCTGCCGCTGACCCACATCCGGGGGCGCTCGCTGCACGACGCCTTCGTGATCGTGGACGAGGCCCAGTCGCTGGAGCGCAACGTCCTGCTGACGGTGCTGTCCCGGATCGGGCAGGGCTCGCGGGTGGTGCTCACCCACGACGTCGCGCAGCGGGACAACCTCCGGGTGGGCCGGTACGACGGGGTGGTGGCGGTGGTGGAGAAGCTGAAGGGGCATCCACTGTTCGCCCACATCACCCTCACCCGGTCCGAGCGTTCGCCGATCGCGGCGCTGGTCACGGAGATGCTGGAGGACATCCACCCGTGATCCGCCTCTGACCGGGGCATAGTAGGACAATACGGTCAACTGCCGTAGCGGGGCCCGTTCCTGACGGAGCGGGCCCCGCCGCTTTTCACCCTTGGGTGTGACGTGCGCCACGCGGGCGGGAATTGCGTCGACCGTGCCCCTTGCGGCATGGTGAGGGTTCTGTCAGGCCCCGCGTACGGCGCGACAGGGCTTCCGGAGCCCGGAAGTCCGGTCCCGGAAGGTCCGCCAACTCCGGTCGGTGGACGCACAATTGAAGACCGATGAGCCGTACGCCGCCCGATCTCAACGCCCGGTCGCCTCACCTCGGCCGGACGCCGGGCCAGCACCTCCCGTGACCAGAGCACCGTGCGGAGGTCCGTGCCAAGGGGCAACTTGCGCCCGCACGGTCACGCGTGGGCGACGCTGGAAGGAAACCATGTGACTCGGATCTCGGTCCGGGGAGTTGCTGTGGCCTCCGCCACCGCCGTCACCGCTGTCGGTGCCGTCGTGGGTGTGGCCTCGGGCAGCGAGGGCAAGACGACGCAGACGGTCGACGTCGCCGGTGCGACCCTGCTTGCCGAAGTCCCCTCTGGCACCCAGGCGCAGACCGTCAGCGACAACATCGGCCAGCAGGCGTCCGCCCAGCGCGCCTCCGCCGACGCGGCCGCCAAGGCCGCCGCCGAGCAGAAGGCCGCCGACGAGGCCGCGCGCCAGAAGGCCGCCGCGGACGCCCAGGCGAAGGCCGACGCGCAGGCGAAGGCCGACGCGGACGCCAAGGCCGCCGACGACGCCCGCAAGGCCGAGGCCGCCAACCGGTCCAAGGCCCGCTCGGCGATGACCGCCACCGACAGCGCGCCGGCCGTCTCGGTCAGCCCCGGCTCGGTCCAGGACATCGCCCGGCAGATCATCGGCAACGACACCCAGTTCCAGTGCTTCAGCCAGATCGTGAAGCGCGAGAGCGGCTGGGACTACACCGCCACCAACAAGAGCTCCGGCGCGTACGGCCTGGTCCAGTCGCTGCCCGGCTCGAAGATGGCCTCGGCGGGTGCCGACTGGCGCACCAACCCGGCGACCCAGATCAAGTGGGGCCTCGGCTACATGAACGACCGCTACGGCAGCCCCTGCGGCGCGTGGTCGTTCTGGCAGGCCCACAGCTGGTACTAGGAGGGCCCGCGGTCCGTCCGCGCCCTCGACGGCCCCCGGGCCGCTCGTCGTCCCGTCGACGAGCGGCCGGGGGCCGTTCCCGTTTTCGGGCCCGTTCCCCGAGCGCGGTCCCGCCGGACGGGGCGGGCCGCGCCGCCCGGGCTGCGCTGACCGGGGCGCTCGCGGGCGGTGCGGTCCTGGGTGCGGACGCGGGGCGCGGGAAGGGGTCCTGGTGCTCCCCGCACCGGCCGGTCCGCCGGCGGTTGGCTTCTGCCGGGACGCGGCCCGCGGCCCTGCCGCGCGGCGCTGGTCCCGTTCCGACTCCTCCCCACCGCCCGGTGTCCGAAACCATGCGAAACATTGGGATTGGTCCTCGTTGTCCGATGGTCCGGTCGAACCGAACCCCGCGGCGGGGCGGACTCGCCGGGCCGTCGCCGGGTAGCGTCATCCCTGACGGCCGTGGCGCGACCCACGGCGGAGCGCCGGACACGGCGGAAGCGGCAGGGAAGCGGCGGGTAGCAGGATGGCGCGGGGCGGAAAGGCCTTCAAGGCCGTGGCCAAGGGCATGGCCGTGGTGGCGAGTGCGGCCGCCGTGATCGAACGGCGCCGACGCGCCGCGATGGCGGCCGATCCGCACGACCCCGCCGTCCCCGAACCGGCCGGAGCGGCCGCCGTCCCGGCCGAGCTCCCCGAGCCGCGCGCCGACCACGGCCCGGCCGCCGTGGCGGCCCCGGCCGCGCTCCCGGCACCCGTGCCGGCGACCCAGGCCACCCCGGCCTCACTGGCCGCCCAGGCTGCCCAGGCCTCACCGGCCCCCGCGCCGGCGCCGCCCGCCCAGGCGACGCTCGGCCGCGAGTACCACCCGGGCCGGCCCGCCACCCCCGCCGAGGCGGTGCCCTGGGGGCTGCGGGTGGCCGCCGAGTCCACCTGGCGGCTGCTGCTGCTCGGCGCCGCGCTCTACGTCGTCTTCTACGTCGTCGACATGCTGCGGCTGGTCGCCTTCTCGGTGCTGGCCTCGCTGCTGATCGCCGCGCTGCTGGAGCCCTCGGTCTCCTGGCTGCGACGGCACGGGGTGCCGCGCTCGCTGGCCGCCGGCGGGACGTTCCTGAGCGGCCTGGCCGGGATCGGCCTGGTCGGCTGGTTCGTGGTGTGGCAGGTGACCGACAACGTGGACACCGTCACCACCAAGGTGAAGACCGGTGTCGACCAGATGCGGGACTGGCTGATCGACGGCCCGCTGCACCTGACCCACCAGCAGATCACCGACTTCGCCAACCAGATCACCGGGGCGATCACCAGCAACACCGACCGGCTCACCTCGGTCTCGATCACCGGCGCGCAGATCGCCGTCGAGGTCCTGACCGCGCTGATGATGACCTTCTTCACCACCTTCTTCTTCCTCTACGACGGGGCGAAGATCTGGAACTGGGCGCTGCGCGGCCTGCCCCGGCACTCCCGGTTCGCGATGGCCGGGGCCGGGCCGAAGGCCTGGGCGACCCTCACCGCGTACGTGCGCGGCACCGTCTGCGTGGCCTTCATCGACGCGGTCTGCATCGGCATCGGGGTCGACTTCCTCGGCGTGCCGCTGGCGCTGCCGATGGCCGTGCTCATCTTCCTGGGCGCGTTCGTCCCGCTGGTCGGCGCGCTGATCACCGGCACCGTCGCGGTGCTGATCGGGCTGGTCACCCAGGGGCCGTGGACGGCGCTGATGGTGCTGGTGGTGCTGATCGTGGTGATGCAGGTGGAGAGCCACATCCTGCAGCCGCTGATCCTCGGCCGGGCCGTCCGGGTCCACCCGCTCGGCGTGGTGCTCGGCGTCGCGGCCGGCGGCATCATCGGCGGCATCGGCGGCGCGGTGGTCGCCGTCCCGCTGATCGCCGTCACCAACACCGTGATCGCCCACCTGCGCCGGCGCAACGAGGCCGGCCAGGCCGTCTTCACCGCGATGGAGGCCGCCCGCGAGGCGGCCGAGCGCACCGCCGCCGCCCAGCCGCAGGCCCACCCGACCCACACCCGGCCCGCGCCCGCGCCCGCGCCCGCTCCCGTCCGTCCCGCCGAGCCGGCCCCGGCCGCGGACTGACCGGCCGGGCCCGCGCACGCGGACGGGCCCCGCGCCGGACGTGGTGTCCGGGGCGGGGCCCGTCGCTGTGGTGCGGGGTGGTGCGGGTGGCGCGGTGCCTCAGGCGTCGACGGAGGCGAGCGCGGCCTCGGAGTCGAGGACCCCGGCCACGGCCTGGAGCACGGCGGCGATCTTCATCGAGGCCTGGATGACCTCGCGCTCGACACCGGCCTTGCGCAGGACGCCCTCGTGCGAGTCCAGGCACTGGCCGCAGCCGTTGATGGCCGAGACCGCGAAGCACCAGAGCTCGAAGTCGACCTTCTCGACGCCGGGGGTGCCGATGATGTTCATCCGCAGACCGGCCCGCATCGTGCTGTACTCCTTGTCGGAGAGCAGGTGCAGCGTCCGGTAGTAGACGTTGTTCATCCCCATGATCGCGGCCGCGCCCTTGGCGGCGTTGTACGCCTCCGGGGACAGGTTGGCCTTGGCCTCGGGCTCCAGCTCGCGCAGCACGCGGGGGCTGCGGGTGGCCATCGCGCAGGACAGCACGGTGCCCCAGAGCTGCTGGGCGGGGAGGTCGGAGTTGCCGATGACCGAGCCCAGGTTGAGCTTGAGGTCCTTGGCGTAGTCCGGGAGGGCGGCCTTCAGGTCGTCGAGAGCCATGGGTCAGCCCGCCAGCAGGGCCTGGGCGTCGAGGGTGTCCTCGCCCTTGTTCCAGTTGCACGGGCACAGCTCGTCGGTCTGCAGGGCGTCCAGCACCCGCAGGACCTCCTTGGGGTTACGGCCGACGGAGCCGGCGGTCACCATGACGAACTGGATCTCGTTGTTCGGGTCGACGATGAACACGGCGCGCTGTGCGGTGCCGTCCTCGCCCTCGACGCCGCAGGCGCGCATCAGGTCGTGCTTGACGTCGGCCAGCATCGGGAAGGGCAGGTCGCGCAGGTCCTTGTGGTCCTTGCGCCAGGCGTGGTGCACGAACTCGGAGTCGCCGGAGACGCCGAGGATCTGGGCGTCGCGGTCGGCGAACTCGTCGTTCAGCTTGCCGAACGCGGCGATCTCGGTCGGGCAGACGAAGGTGAAGTCCATCGGCCAGAAGAAGACGATCTTCCACTTGCCCTCGTAGGACTTGTGGTTGATGTCGGCGAAGGCGTTCGCGGCGTCCAGGTCGACACAGGCCTTGAGGTCGAACTCGGGGAACTTGTCACCGATCGTGAGCACGTTCGCTTCTCCTGAAGTGAGACTGCGGGGAGTTTTGTCCGGATTCCGGACGCCGTCCACCATTCCACATGGTGGACTGATCGGGGAAATAGCTACCCTGGATGTGTCTGATCGGAGATTGTTATCAGTAATGAACCGCGCACGTCCCGGCCCGGCTCCCGCCGCGGCGAGGGCGGCAAGCCCGAGGCGACTGTGGCGAGTGCCACAGTCCGCGCCCCCCGCACCCCCACCGTCGCCCAGCTCCGGGCCTTCGTCGCGGTGGCCGAGCACCGGCACTTCCGGGAGGCCGCCGCGGCCACCGGGACGAGCCAGCCCGCGCTGTCCGGGGCCGTCGCCGCGCTGGAGGAGGCCCTCGGCGCGCAACTGGTCGAGCGTACGACGCGCAAGGTGATCGTGACCCCCCTGGGGGAGCGGGTGCACGCGCACGCCCGCCGGGTGCTGGCCTCGCTGCAGGCCCTCACCGAGGAGGTCGAGGCCGCCCGCCGCCCGTTCACCGGGCCGCTGCACCTGGGCGTCATCCCGACCGTCGCACCGTACCTGCTGCCCACCGTGCTCCGGCTGGTCCGCGACCGCTTCCCCGAGCTGGAGCTGCACGTCCACGAGGAGCGCACCCCCTCGCTGCTGGAGGGCCTGGCCGCCGGGCGGCTCGACGTGCTGCTGCTCGCGCTGCCGGCCGGCGGGGCCTCGCCGACCCGCGACATCCCGCTGTTCGACGAGGACTTCGTGCTGGTCACCCCGCCCGGGCACCCGCTCGCCGGGCGGATCGACGTCCCGCGCGACGTGCTGCTCGACCTGGAGGTGCTGCTGCTGGAGGAGGGCCACTGCCTGCGCGACCAGGCGCTGGACATCTGCCGCGAGGTCGGCGCCGACCCGGCCGGCTCCACCACCCGCGCGGCCGGGCTGTCCACCCTGGTCCAGCTGGTCGCCGGGGGCCTCGGGGTGACCCTGCTGCCCGCCACCGCGCTGGACGTCGAGGCCGGGCGCGCCGACCGGCTGGCCGCCGTCCGCTTCGCGGAGCCCGCGCCCGGCCGCCGGATCGGCCTGGCGACCCGGCCGGGCTCGGCCCGCAGCGCCGAGTACGAGCGCTTCGCGGCGGCGCTGCGCGAGGTGCTGGCCGAGCTGCCGGTGCGGATCGTCGACTGATCGTCAGCTGATCGCGGGGGCGCCCAGGCAGAGCCCGACCGCGGTCGCGATCAGCACCTCCAGGCCCCGCAGGGTGTCCGGGTCGGCCGGCTCGCCGGGGGTGCGCTGCGCCAGGTGGCGGTCCGTCAGGCCGTCGAAGCCGGCCAGGAAGAAGACGGCGACCTCCCGTGCGGGCAGGGCGAGCCGGATGCCGTGCGCCTCGGCCAGCGCGGTGAGCATCTCGGCGGCGGTGCCCTCGATCTCGCGCTGCATCGCCGACATGATCTCCTGCAGGTCCGGGTCGCGCATCGCCAGCGCCGCGAACTCGCTGAGCAGTTCGCAGTGCCCGTCCCCCCTGGTCGAGTTCTCCCACAGGGCGTGGACCAGTGCCCGGATCTGCTCGCCGAACGGGCCGTCGCCCGGGTCGGCGGCGCGGACGTTGCCGATGAACTCGGCGGTCAGCTGCTCGACCACGGCTCGGTAGAGGTCCTTCTTGGTGCCGAAGGTGTAGTGCACCGTCGCCTGCGCCACGCCCAGCTCGGCCGCGATCGCGCGGGTGCTGCCGGCCGCGACGCCCTCCCTGGCCATCAGGTCGAGGGCGGCCTGGACCAGCTGCGGGCGGCGTTCGGAGGCGGGGACATGAGCCATTCCGTCAGGGTATCGCCACGGTCGGGCAACCGTGTCAACCGATCCGGTCATTCGGTCTCGTCGGCCGACTTTGTCACCTGACAAAGTTGGGCGTACGGTGGTGCGCGACGCTGCCAGGCACCCGCCTGCTCGACGACCGCGAGGGGTCACCCATGGCCACGTACCTGTACCGACTGGGCCGCTACTGCTTCCGGCGAAGGCGCGCCGTGCTGGCCGTCTGGATCGCCGTGCTGATCGCCGTCTGCGGGGCCGCGGGCGCCTTCGCCGGGAAGACCAGCGACGAGTTCAAGGTGCCCGGCACCGAGGCGCAGGCCACCCTGGACCGGATCAAGGACACCTTCCCGGCGCAGGGCCACGGCTCCGCGCAGGTCGTCTTCGCCGCCCCCGCCGGCGGCGGCATCGCCGCACCGGACGCGGCCAAGGCGGTCGGCGCGTCCGTCGAGCGGATCGCCCACGTCCCGGGCGTCGCCGCGGTGCCCGACCCGTACGCCACCGGCGCGGTCTCCCCGGACGGGCGGGTCGCGATCGCCCTGGTCTCCTTCGACCACAAGCTCGCCGAGGTCACCGACCAGCAGCGCGAGGCCGTCCGGGCCGCCGCCGAACCGGCCCGCGCGGCCGGGCTGGACGTCGCCTTCGGCGGCGACGCGTACAACAGGATGGCGAAGGTCGAGGGCGGCAGCGAGTCGATCGGCGTGGTGGTCGCCGGGGCGGTGCTGGTCATCACCCTGGGCACCCTGGTCGCCGCCGGGCTGCCGCTGCTCACCGCGCTGGCCGGCGTCGGCGTGGCCATGGCCGGGCTGCTCGCGCTCACCGGCTCGTTCGAGATCATCACCACCGCGCCGGTGCTGGCGCTGATGGTCGGCCTGGCGGTCGGCATCGACTACGCGCTCTTCATCCTGTTCCGCCACCGCCGCCACCTGGACGAGGGACTGGAGCCCGAGGAGGCCGCCGCCCGCGCCACCGCGACGGCCGGCAGCGCCGTCGTCTTCGCCGGCCTGACCGTGGTCGTCGCGCTCGCCGGGCTCGCCGTCGCCGGCGTTCCGTTCCTCACCGTGATGGGCCTGGCCGCCTCCGGCGCGGTCGTGGTGGCCGTGCTGGTCGCCATCACCCTGCTGCCCGCGGTGCTCGGCTTCGTCGGCCGCGGCATCGACCGGCTCCCGCTTTGGAAGCGAGCCCCGGCCGCCAACGGCGGGACCACCATGGGCGAGCGCTGGGCCCGCTTCGTGGTCCGCCGCCCGCTGCCCGTCCTGCTCCTCGGCCTGACCGGGCTGGGCGTCCTCGCCGCACCCGCCGCGAGCCTGGACCTCGGGCTGCCGGGCGGCGGCTCACAGGCCGTCGGGACGGACGCCCGCAAGGCCTACGACCTGGTCAGCGACAGCTTCGGGCCGGGCTTCAACGCGCCGCTGGTGGTCGTCGTCGACGCCCACGACGCGCCGAACCCCGAGCAGGCCGTCCAGACCGTCGCGGGCCGGCTGCAGACCCTGGAGGGCGTCAGGACGCTGCTGCCGCCGACCGTCGACCGGGCGAGCGGGACGGCCCTGGTGCCCGTCATCCCGACCACCGGCCCCGACCACGCGGACACCAGGGCGCTGGTCAACGAGATCCGCGACCAGCGCGCCGCGCTCAGGTCCGCGACCGGCGCGAGCGTCGCCGTCACCGGCACCACCGCCGCCAACATCGACGTCTCCACCAAGCTCGACCAGGCCCTGCCGCCGTTCGTCGCGGTGATCGCCGGCATCGCGCTGGTGCTGCTCGCGCTGGCCTTCCGCTCGATCCTGGTGCCGCTCAAGGCCGTGCTCGGCTTCCTGCTCAGCATCGCGGCCTCGCTCGGGGCCGTCGTCGCCGTCTACCAGTGGGGCTGGCTGGACGGGTTCATCGACGTGCCGAAGGTCGGGCCGGTGGTCAGCTTCGTGCCGATCCTGCTGATCGGCGTGCTGTTCGGGCTGGCGATGGACTACGAGCTGTTCCTGGTCTCCGGGATGAAGGAGCAGCACGTGCACGGCAAGGCCCCGCGCGAGGCGGTCGTCGGCGGCGTCAAGGGCGGCGCCCGGGTGGTGACGGCGGCCGCGCTGATCATGGTGTCGGTGTTCGGCGCCTTCGTCCTCGGCGACGACCCGATCGTCCAGCCGATCGGCTTCGCGCTCGCGGTCGGCGTGCTGGTGGACGCCTTCGTGGTGCGGATGGCGCTGGTGCCCGCCGCGATGGCGCTGTTCGGCAGGGCGGCCTGGTGGTTCCCCAGGTCGCTCGGGAAGGTCGTGCCGAAGGTCGACATGGAGGGCGAGGAGCTGATGGCCCGCCTCGCCGAGGAGAAGCGCGAGGCGAAGGAGCCCGCCGGGGTGTGACGCCCCCCCCGGCCGGGCACCGGGTCAGTTCTTCGGCAGGCGCTGCTCGAACCAGACCACCTTGCCGGTGCCCAGCCGGGTCGCCCCCCAGCGCTCCGCGCACCGCGCCACTATCTGCAGCCCGCGCCCGCGTTCGTCCTCCGGCCCGGTACGGCGCGGGCGCGGCAGCAGCGGGCTGTCGTCGCCGACCTCGCAGCGCAGCCGCGTCGTGCGCACCAGGCTCAGCGTGATCGGCCGGGTCGCGTGCTGGACGGCGTTCGTCACCAGCTCGCTCACCATCAGCTCGGTCGCCTCGCTCAACTCCTCCAGCCCCCAGCGCCGCAGCGTGTGCGCGGCCAGCCGGCGGGCCCGGCCCGGCGTCTCGTTGCGCGGCTGCAGGTACCAGTGCGCGACGTCCCCCGCCGGGATGCCGTCGAAGCAGGCGCCGAGCAGCGCGATGTCGTCGCCCCGGTCGCCCGGCGGCAGGATCCGCAGCGCCTCCTGGCACAGCTGCTCGGGCGACTGCCAGCGGGCGCCCGAGATCCGGGCCCGCAGCAGCTCCAGACCGTCGCTGATCGGCCGGTTGCGGGTCTCCACCAGGCCGTCGGTGAACAGCAGCAGCGCCGAGCCGGGCGGCGCCGGCAGCTCCACCGAGTTGAAGTCCACCCCGCCGACCCCGATCGGCGCCCCGGAGTCCAGCTCCACCAACTCGGCCTTCCCGCCCGGGCGGACCAGCACCGGCGGGACGTGCCCGGCGTTGGCCAGCACCACCCGGTTCGCGATCGGGTCGTACACCGCGTACACGCAGGTCGCCAGGTGCTGCTCGCGGCCCAGCCGCTGCGCCTGCTCGTCCAGGTGGTACAGCACCTCGTGCGGCGGCAGGTCGAGCGCGGCCAGGGTCTGGGCGCTGGTGCGCAGTTGGCCCATGATGGCGGCCGAGGTGAGCGAGTGGCCCATCACGTCTCCGACGATCAGGGCGACCCGGTTGCCCGGCAGCGGCACGGCGTCGTACCAGTCCCCGCCTACCTGCGCGCCGCGCTCGCCCGGCAGGTAGCGCTGCGCGAGCCGGACGCCGTGCGGCTGCGGCAGGCGCAACGGCAGCATGCTGCGCTGGAGCTCGTTGGCTATCTCCCACTCGCGGGCGTACCGCAGCGCGGTGTCCACCGCCAGCCCCGCCTGGGTCGCCAGGTGGGCGGCCGTCGCGGTGTCCGTCGCGTCGAAGGGCGGGCGGCCGGTGCGTTCAGGGGGCCGGCGGATCAGCACCAGCAGCCCGAGGACGGCCTTGCGGCCGCGCAGCGGCAGCGCGAGCACCGAGGTGCCGGCGGCCAGCCGGGACGGGCCGCGGGTGCCGTACAGCTCGCGCAGCAGCGTCGCGGTGCGCTCGGCGGCGGGCGTGCCGAGGACGGCCGGTTCGGCCGGGCGGCGGCTCAGCAGGGTGTGCGCGATCGCGCCGCCGCGGGTCACCGGGACGGCCGGGCCGGGATCGGCGGTCGAGCGCGAGCCGTACCGGGAGCGGTTCCGGTCGTCCAGGCCGCCCCGGCGGCCCTGGCGGCCGATCCGGGTGCCGGTGCTGTGGTGGATGCGCAGCTCGTCGGGGAAGCCGGGCTCGCGCTCGACGTTCGGCAGCGGGTCGCGCAGGTGGATCACGGCGGCGTCGGCGAGGGTCGGGACGAGCACCCGGCCGATGTTGCGCAGGGTGGCGGCCAGGTCGAGGGCGCTGTTGATCCGGCGGGTGGCGGAGTCGAGGTAGGCGAGGCGGTCCGCCACCTCGGCACGGGCCGGTGTCTCGGCGCGGTCGGGCGCGGGCCGCTCGGGCCGCTCGGCGGCGGGGGCCTCGGGGGCCTCGGGGGCCTTCTGGGCCGGGAGCCGACGGCGCGGGCCCGGGACGGCGGACGGCTGCTCCGCCTCGGTCTTGAGCTGGTCGCGCACGGGCTGCCTGTCCTGGAATCGGGGTGGTCGGTGGGCTCGGTTCGGTGCGTCTCGGTGCGTCTAGGTGCGTCTAGGTGCGTCTCGTGCGGGTCTCTTCGGGGGCGCTCAGCCGACGCGTCGACAGCACAGGAACAGCTGTTCCTCCGGCGGCAGCGAGGTGCTGGCCGGTGCGTACGGGTGCCCCGAGCACTCCTCGACCGCGAACCCCGCCGTGACCAGAACCCGCTCCAGATCCTCCCTCAGATACCCACTGATCCGCAGCTCTCTGCCAAGGAACGGAAGCGGAACGTGATCCAGATCCGCCTCGACCATACCGAGGACCAGCAGCCCGCCCGGCCGCAACAGCCCGCGCAACCGGCCCAGTACGGTCGGGATCTCGTCCTGCGGCAGCAGGATCAGCGAGAAGAACGCCGTCACGGCGGCGAACCGGCCGGCCCCCGCCGGCCCCAGCTCCGGGGAACCCCACACCCGGGACGCGCGCTCGGTGGCCAGATCGTAGAGGTCGATCCGATGGAACGACGGCGGATGCTCGCCCGCGTACCGGGCCCGGCGGGCCAGCGACAGCATCACGTCCGACAGGTCCACCCCGGTCACCCGCAGCCCGCCGTCCGCCAGCTGTCGGACCGTCGGCTCCCCGGTGCCGCAGCCCACGTCCAGCACCCGGGCCCCCGGCTCCAGCTCCGCCAGCAGCCGGCGCCCGCAGGCCAGCTGCCCGTCCTTGGCGGGGAACGCCTCGCCGTACCGGGCTCCGATGGTGTCGAACGCGACGGCCTGCAGCGCCCTGGCCGCGCGGCGGTGCCGCACCTCCGGGCCGTCGTCGGGGCAGCCGTCGGGCTCGCCGTCCCACGCGTCCTCACCGAGGGGGAACGCATCGGATATCCGTCCGGTCGTCACGATGAGAGGCACCCTTCCACCCGTGGCCTCCGCCCGCACTGTCCCGCCTGGTGGGCCGGGGCGCCCAGGGCTCCCCGCACCAACGGACGGACCGTACTTCGACACGCTGCCGGCAGACACTCGTGTGTGTACTGGCATCCGAGAATATGCGTGATCACTGCGCCGTGGGGTCCCTTTCCGGCCAACTCGTCATGCTTGGGCCGATGTGGGCGGGCTTGCGGAAGCACGACGGTGCGGGCCAGGGGAGCACGTTTGGCCCCGCACGCCGCATGGCGCGCCGGGGGTGGCGCACCCGACCTGCGGAAACACCCGGTCCGTGGACGGACGAGGCGGCGTTTATCGAACGTCAATCGCGCCGGTGCACAGTGGACCCAGCGCCGGGGAAGCGTTGAGGGCGCTCCCGCAGCCGG
The DNA here is from genome assembly GCF_000961885.1 of Streptomyces rubellomurinus. Taxonomy (GTDB): domain Bacteria; phylum Actinomycetota; class Actinomycetes; order Streptomycetales; family Streptomycetaceae; genus Kitasatospora; species Kitasatospora rubellomurina. The sequence continues at coordinate 25,928 of NZ_JZKH01000032.1, read as the reverse complement.
GGGGCTGCGGGAGCGCCGACGCGCGGATCGGGGGAGGTGTTCCGCTGGGGGGCGGAGGCCTCAGGGCGCTAGGGGAGGGGAAGAGGAGGCTCGGTGTGCTGTCGGGAGATGAGGTCTGCCACAGGGGAGGCCTCGGGCACACCGAGCCGGACGAAGATCGCGTGCGCCTCGGTGAGACACGCGAGCCCACGCGCCGGCTGGGCGAGGGCGAGCAGTGCCTCGCCGAGCGCGGCGTTGGCCAGGCCCTGGCAGTAGGCGGAGTCCATCTCCTGGCCGATCGCCAAGGAGCCGCCCGCTGCTTCGGCCGCGTCGGCGTGCTGACCAGCGGCGAGTAGGGCGGAGGCGAGCCGGGCGAGGGTGTAGCCCTCCCAGAGGGGGTTCTGCTGGGACTGGTAGAGCTGATGGGCCTCTCGGAGGTGGGGGACGGCCTGGGCGCCGGGGAGCACCACGCCGAGCTGGTAGAGGGTCTGGGCGAGCAGCGGGCCGTTCTTCGACTCCCGCGCCGCAGCCACGCCGTCGCTGGCCGACCGGATCGCCGTCCCGGTCATGCCGAGGCGGTGCTGGACCCGGGCGATGTTGCCGACGATCCGGGCCTCGGCGGTCGGGCTGCCGACGGCCCGGCTGGTGGCTCGGGCCTGTTCGAGGAACGACAGCGCCTCGGCCAGCCGGGTGCCGAGGCTCAGGATCCAGCCCAGCGTGTTGGCCGTGGCCAGCAGCAGGACGGACGGATCGTCCGGTGCCTGGTGGTCGAGGCTCCGACGCAGCGAGACCTCGGCGCCGTGGAAATCACTGGTGACGGACTGGAGAGTGCCGAGCGCGAAGTACGCGCGGGCGCACACGGCCGAGTCGTCGTGCGGCTCCGAGTCGTGACCGATGGCCTCCAGGATCCGGAGCAGGCGCGGTCCGCAGGTCGGGTCCGGGTCGATGCTGAAGAGGTAGTTGACCAGGTCGACGGCTGCTCGTTGCAGAGCTCTGGGGCCGCCGGCGGCAGCCTCGAACGCGCTGAGCAGCAAGGCGCCCTCGGCGTGGAGCCAGGCCTGCGCGGCCTGGCTCGTCGGCAGATCGAGCCCGGGCGAAACAGAGGTGGTCAGTAGCTCGGGCAGTGGGTCGTCCGGCTCGATGACCTGGGCCGCGTTGCGCAAGGTCGGGATCAGCAGATCGAGCAGACGCAGCACCGCCTGTTCCTGTACCTCGGTGTCCCCGATCCGTTCGTTCTGCCGCTGGGCGTAGAGCCGGAGCAGGTCGTGGTAGCGGTAGCGGCCAGGGGTGAAGCACTCAAGCATGTTCGCCTCGACCAGCGCCTCGGTGAGGTCCTCGGCGGCGAGCTCGTCGACACCGAGGAGCGCCGCGGCTGCCGCGAGCGGAATGTCGGGGGAGTCGATCAGGGCGAGCAGTCGAAAGGCGCGGGCCTCGGCTGCGGACAACTGTCCGTAACCAAGTCCGATGGTGGTCTCCACGGCGAGGTTGCCGAGCTGGAGTTCGTCCAGGCGTCGTCGCTGATCGGCTAACCGACGGGCCAGGTCCGAGACGCTCCAGCGCGGGCGGCTGGCCAGACGAGCGGCAGCGATGCGGACCGCCAGCGGCAGGAAGCCACACGCGGTGACCACCTGCATGGCCGCCTCCAGCTCGGCGGCGACCCGCTGTTCCCCGACGATGGCCGAGAACAGCGCCAGCGCTTCCTCCGGCGTCAGCTCCTCCACGTCGAAGAGCTGCGCTCCGGGGATGCCGGCCAGCCGGGAGCGGCTGGTGGCCAGCACGGCACAGCCGGAGACGCCGGGGATGAGCGGCCTGATCTGTTCGGCGTCCCGCGCGTTGTCCAGCAGGATGAGCATCCGGCGGCCGGCCAGCTGCGAGCGGTAGAGGGCCGCGCGCTGGTCGAGCGAGTCGGGGCTCTCGGTGACGCCGAGCGAGTGCAGGAAGTCGCCCAGGACGACCACCGGATCGGCCGGCGAGGTGCCCGCCCCTCGCAGGTCGACGTACAGCTGGCCGTCCGGGAACTCCGACCGGACGCGGTGGGCGACGTGGACGGCGAGGGTGGTCTTGCCGACGCCCCCGATCCCGGCCAGCGAGGTCACCACCACGGCCTGGCCGGTGGCGTTCTGGAGGACCGCCGAGAGGTCGTCCACGAGCTCCGCTCGGCCGCTGAAGTCCAGTACGTCGGCGGGAAGTTGAGCGGGGACCGGCGGCGCTGTCGGGCCGTCCTCCCGTAGGACGGGCGCGGGGGCGGCCGGGAGGACGAGCTTCGGGTCGGCGGCGAGGATGCGCGTGTGCATCGTGGACAGGCCGGCGCCCGGCTCGACTCCGAGTTCGTCGATCAGCAGCTTGCGGGTGTCGGTGTAGACGCCGAGCGCTTCGGCTTGGCGCCCGCAGCGGTACAGCGCCAGCATCAGCAGCTCGCGCGGGCGCTCGCGCAGCGGGTGCTCGGCCGTCAGGTTGTTGAGTTCCCCGACGACTTCGGCGTGCAGGCCGATGTCGAGGGCGGCGGCGCAGAGCTCCTCGGAGGCGGCCACCTGGCGTTCGGCCAGCCGCGCCCGCTGGGCGTCGGCATAGGGGCCGGGGACGCCGGTGAGCGGACGGCCGCTGAACAGCTGGAGAGCCTCGGCGAGGAGTCGGTGCGCCTCGTGCCGGTCTCCGGAGGTCCGGGCGGCCGCGGCGTCGGCGGACAGCCGCTCGAAGACCGTCAGGTCCAGGGCGTCGTTCGGGATGCGCAGCGCGTAGCCGTCCGCGATGGAGACCAGCACCTCGGAGGGCCTGCGGATCTCCCGACGGGGGTCGATGACGGAGCGCAGCCGGGAGACGTAGGTACGCAGCGCGGCCACGGCCTGGGTCGGCGGACGGTCGCCCCACAGTGCGTCGACGAGGTCCTGCGTGGTGACCGGGCGACCGGACTGCAGCAGGAGGGTGGTCAGCACGGCCTGCTGCTGGGGGGATCCGAGCGAGAGCGGTTTCCCGTCGAGCCATGCCTGGACCGGACCCAGGACCTGGAAGCGCAACGCAGATGCCTGCGGCGTCTCCCGAAACTCCATGAAGTCCCCCGATGGCCTGTGGTGTCGATCTCGTGAAAGGGCGCTCGGCGGTCCGCCGCGGTGCTTCAGCTTAGGCGGACGCCCGACTCTGCCGGACGGCCCCGCAAGCCGCACGCTGTTTATCGGACATTTAATCAACCCTACGATACTGTCCCCGCGCCCGCGCCAAGCAGGTCGGGCTCAACACAATTGATGACTGAAAGGCGGCCGCCCAATGGCCAACAACCAGAGCGAGACCCCGGTGCCGTCGACGCCCGAGAACGCGGCGCCGACCCCGGCCCCGGCTGCCGCTGTGGAAGCCGGCCAGGCTGTCGAGGGCGCGGTGGCAGCGACCTCGAACCCGACCGAGTACAGTGCGCCGGATGCGGACCGGAAGGACGCCTTCGAGAACGGCGCCTTCGGCGATGAGGCCGAGCACGTGGAGGGGCCCGCCAAGCCCGTCGGCGACGAGCCGGGCAAGACCTACGAGCCGGAGAGCGTCGTCTCCGGCTGCCCGTAAAGAGGTGCGCCCGAGCGCCCCTGCGCCCCCGTCCGGGCGCGGGGGCGCTTTCGTAATGGCCGCGCCAATTCGGAGAAAGCGTGCCCGGGGCGTGCCCGCCGGGTGGCCGAATCCCGTCCGCGGTGCACGCATGGTGACCGTGGTTATCCGTAACGTGCCCGGCGGTGTCGGTGGATCGTTCCGGAATTCCGGATTCATCGGGCGATTGATCAGCCCGAAATGCTGTAGTTTGCCTGGTTTTTGCCAGATTACCGGATTGATCTCATTCGGTTGAGCCCTGCGGCCCGCCCGCCGGGGAGACGTGGTCCGGTTCGACGGCCCATTCGCGGCCGCCGCCCTCGGGGCGGAGGTAGTGCTCGCCGCCGATGGTGTCCATGTAGATGCCGGTGCGACCGGATCGCCGGTCGAGGACGAGTTCACCCACCTGCGGCCGGTAGGCCGGGGCGTTGCGCTGACGGGTGCTCATCGCGCTGCTCCTTGCTCTGGTGCGGGCGCGCGGCCGGTGGGGGCGCGTCCTGGTCGCTGTCCGTGCGTGTGCGTGCCTGCTGCTCGGCGACTACCCAGCATCTCTAGAGAAGCTAATATCTCTAGAGATGTCAACGGTCGTATCTCCTTATCAAGCGACCGGAGGCGCGCCTAGGATTCACCCGAGGGAGAGGGAGCGGCGATGAGCGGCAGCAGCGGCGAGAAACAGCCCAAGTACCAGCGGATCGCCGACACGCTGAAGGCGGCGATCGACGCCGGCCGCTACCGCGCGGGGGACCGCCTCCCCGGCGAGAACGACCTCATGGACGAGTACGGCGTCGCCCGGATGACCGCCCGGCAGGCGCTCGGCGTGCTGCAGAGCGAGGGCATCGCCGAGGCGCGACGCGGGGCCGGGGTGTTCGTCCGGGACTTCCGGCCGCTGCGCCGGCGCGGCATCCAGCGGCTGGCGCAGGGGCAGTGGGGGTCGGGGCGGTCGATATGGTCGGCGGACATCGACAACCGCACCCTGGTGGTCGACCAGGTGTCCGTCTCCGAGCGCGGCGCGCCCGAGCACGTGGCGCGTGTGCTGGGGGTGGACCCGGGCGCGCCGATGTGCGTGCGGCACCGCCGCTTCGTGCTGGACGGCAAGCCGGTGCTGCTCTCCACCTCGTACTTGCCGGCCCTGCTGGTCGCCGGGACGGCGATCACCCGCGAGGACACCGGCCCGGGCGGCACCTACGCCCGGCTGGCGGAGATCGGGGCGAAGCCCGTCCACTTCCGCGAGGAGGTCCGCTCCCGGATGCCCAGCGCGGAGGAGTCCGCCCGCCTCGACCTGTCCGCCGGCACCCCGGTCATCCTGATCTGCCGCACCGCCTTCGCCGACGAGGGCCAGGTCGTCGAGCTCAACGAGATGATCCTCGACGCCGCCTCCTACGTCCTGGAGTACGACTTCGACGCCTGAGTGCTGCGGCGCCGGTCAGCCTGCGGTCGACCGGCGGATATCTCGTTCTCGGAATTCGGTGACCACCCGGGCCACGGTGGCGAAGTCGTCGTCGAGGTGAAGCACGGTCATGTCGTGGTGGACGGCGGTTCCGGCCAGGAGCAGGTCGGCCAGCCCGGCCGCACGGTGCTGGCCCTTCTGGGTGAGCTTGTACTGAGCGGTGTCGATCCAGTCCCAGATCGCCTTCGGAGCGCTGACGGCCGGGCCGAACAGCGCCGCCAGCTCGTCCTCCAAGTCGTCCCGGTGGGCCGAGTTCCTGGCGGAGAAGAGGATCTCGGTGCGGGTCGACTTGCTGATCCTGATCAGACCGGACTCGATGTGCCCCCGCCACTGCGACCGAAGCCCTCGATCCGACATCAGCCGGACGTAGGCCGAGGTGTCGATCAGGAAGCTGTCGATCATTCGGCTTCCTCGCGCTGTGCCCGCTTGCGGGCCTCGTACACCCGCATCGTCGGCTCGAACTCGCCGGCGGCGGCTCGGTGGGACAGCTTCTCCAGGGCTTCCAGTCTCTTCAGGCGGTTGACGTAGTCGGCGAGGGCATTGTTGATGGTGTCCTTCTTCGTCGTCGCCCCCATCAACCGCATGGCCTCCGCAAGGACGGCGTCATCGACATCGACATTGGTCATGCTCATCAGGCACCTCCATGGGTGATGTGGGTGATCCACCTGCTTTATCCACATTACCCACGAGCGGCGTCCTCGAGACGAGAAACCGCCCCGGCCGCAGGGGCGGCCGGGGCGGTCGTGGGGCGCGTGGGGCGTGCGGGTTACTCCTTGGAGCGGACGCGCAGGTTGGTGATCAGCGGGCCCTCGGTGGTCTCGCGGAAGAAGTCGTTGCCCTTGTCGTCGACGACGATGAAGGCCGGGAAGTCCTCGACCTCGATGCGCCAGACGGCCTCCATGCCGAGCTCGGCGTACTCCAGGACCTCGACCTTCTTGATGCAGTCCTGGGCGAGGCGGGCGGCCGGGCCGCCGATGGAGCCGAGGTAGAAGCCGCCGTGCTGGGCGCAGGCGTCGGTGACCTGCTTGCTGCGGTTGCCCTTGGCGAGCATGACCATGGAGCCGCCGGCGGCCTGGAACTGGTCGACGTAGGAGTCCATCCGGCCGGCCGTGGTGGGGCCGAAGGAGCCGGAGGCGTAGCCCTCGGGGGTCTTGGCCGGGCCCGCGTAGTAGACCGGGTGGTCCTGGAGGTACTTGGGCATGCCCTCGCCGGCGTCCAGGCGCTCCTTGATCTTGGCGTGGGCGATGTCGCGGGCGACGACCAGGGTGCCGGTGAGCGAGAGCCGGGTCTTGACCGGGTACTTGGACAGCTCGGCGCGGATCGCGGACATCGGCTGGTCGAGGTCGATGCGCACCACGTCGTCGTCGAGGTGTTCGTCGGTGGTGTCCGGCAGGTACTTGGCCGGGTCGGTCTCCAGTTGCTCCAGGAAGACGCCCTCGGCGGTGATCTTGCCGAGCGCCTGGCGGTCGGCGGAGCAGGAGACGGCCATGGCGACCGGCAGCGAGGCGCCGTGGCGCGGCAGCCGGACGACGCGGACGTCGTGGCAGAAGTACTTGCCGCCGAACTGGGCGCCGATGCCGATCTTCTGGGTCAGCTCGGTGACCTTGGCCTCCAGCTCCAGGTCGCGGAAGCCGTGGCCGGTCTTGGCGTCGCCCGAGGTCGGCAGGTTGTCCAGGTAGTGCGCGGAGGCGTACTTGGCGGTCTTGAGGGCGTACTCGGCGCTGGTGCCGCCGATCACGATGGCCAGGTGGTACGGCGGGCAGGCGGCGGTGCCGAGGGAGCGGATCTTCTGCTCCAGGAACGAGAGCATGCTCGCCTCGTTCAGGATGGCCTTGGTCTCCTGGTACAGGTACGACTTGTTGGCGGAGCCGCCACCCTTGGCCATGAACAGGAACTTGTAGGCGTCGCCGTCGGTGGCGTACAGCTCGATCTGGGCCGGCAGGTTGTTGCCGGTGTTCTTCTCGTCCCACATGGTCACCGGGGCCATCTGGGAGTAGCGCAGGTTGAGCTTGGTGTACGCGTCGTACGCGCCGCGCGCGATCGACGCCTCGTCCGCACCGGAGGTGAGCACGTTCTGGCCGCGCTTGCCCATCACGATCGCGGTGCCGGTGTCCTGGCACATCGGGAGGATGCCGCCGGCCGAGATGTTGACGTTCTTCAGCAGGTCGAGCGCGACGAAGCGGTCGTTGGGGCTGGCCTCCGGGTCGTCCAGGATGCGGCGCAGCTGGGCGAGGTGGGCGGGGCGCAGGTAGTGCGAGATGTCGTGCATCGCCTCGGCGGTGAGCAGGCGCAGCGCCTCGGGCTCGACCTGGAGGAAGGTGCGGCCGCCGGCCTCGAAGGTGGAGACGCCTTCGGAGGTGAGCTTGCGGTACGGGGTCGGGTCAGCGCCCAGGGGGAGCAGGTCGCTGTACTCGAAGTCTGGCGTGGGAGCCATGGGGGCGGTCCTTAGGTTTCCAGTGATCCGGCTGCGTCGGCGAAGCACCATCCAGGGTAGGACCCGTCGTTCGCGCGCATGCGGACAGGTCGGCCTTGCGTGACCGGGCTCACTCGGGCAGGAGTGCGAGCGACTAGGCTTGGCCCGTGGACAACTCGCCGCCGCAGGACGATCCGGGGCAGCCGTCGGTGCCGGCGCCCGTACCGCTGACCAAGCCCGAATCCCGGCCCGAGCCGCCGCTCCCGCAGGCCCCGGCTCCGCAGGCCCCGGCCCCGCAGACCCCGGCTCCGCACGCCCCGGTGGCGGAGGCGGACCTGCGGGTCTCCGACGCCGACCGCGAGCGGGTCGCCGAACTGCTGCGGGACGCCTACGCCGAGGGCCGGCTGGACGCCGAGGAGCACGCGGAGCGGATCGAGGCCGCGTACCGCGCCAAGACCTTCGGCGAGCTGGCGCCGCTCACCCGGGACCTGCCCACCCACCGGCCGCTCTCCTTCGAGAAGCAGGCCGCCCCGGCGTCGGCGCCCCGCCCGGGGCCCCGGCTGCCGCCCGCGCGCCACGAGGCGCCGTCGATGGTGGCGATCTTCGGCGGCGCGTCCCGCAAGGGCCGCTGGCGGGTGGGTTCGCACCTGCGGGCGTTCGCGGCGTTCGGCGGGGTGGAGATCGACCTCACCGACGCGGTGTTCGAGTCCCCCGAGGTGGAGATCGAGGTGACGGCGCTGTTCGGCGGGGTCGACATCCGGGTGCCGGAGAACGTCAGCCTGCACGGCGGCGGGGTCGGCATCTTCGGCGGGTTCGACGTCAAGGAGCAGACCGCGGCGGACCCGTACGCGCCGGTGGTCCGGGTCAAGGGCGTTGCGGTGTTCGGCGGTTGCGAGGCCAAGCCGCGCCGCGGCAAGAAGATCACCGAGTGGGTGCGCAAGCAACTCGGCTCGGAATAGCGCATGTTGGCTGGAAACAGCGCCCGGCCGGGGTCAACTCCCGGTCGGGCGTTCGGCGTTGCCGTGGGTGCACTCCGTAGCCGATTGCGTGCAGGGTGCATGAATCGGGGTCGGGCGGGGTAGGTCCTTCCGCACATCGCTTCTCGTACGGCTGCGCACCGGAGGCGGCCCGGCGGCCGACCCGAGGGTTGGACAGCGGGGGCTCGCAGCCGGGCAGGGGAGCGTGCCCCCGTGTCCGAGAGCCTCGTCAGGAGTACGGCCGTGCTGCATCCGATCGAGTCCCGCACCACCTCGCCAGTCACCGCCGCGCGGCTGCTGGAGCGCCCCCGCGAGGTCCCGCCCCAGCCGTCGTCGCCGGGCAGTACGGCGGCCGGTGCGCCGGGCGGTGCGGCGGGCGCCTCCGCGGGTGCCGGGGCCGGCGAGGACAACCCCTGGCACACCGGTGCGGCGTGCCGCCGGGACGAGGTGGGGCTGTTCTTCGCGCCGTCGAAGGAGCCCACGGCGGCGCGGCTGGCGCGGGAGGAGCAGGCCAAGCGGGTCTGTGCCCGCTGCCCGGTGCTGCTGGAGTGCCGCGAGCACGCGCTGGCCCAGCCGGAGCCGTACGGCGTGTGGGGCGGGCTGACGGCCGCCGAGCGGCGGGTGGTGCTGGCCCGGCGCCGCCGCCGGGACGCGGAGCTGCGGGAGGCGGCCCGGGTGTCGGCGGCCGCGCGCAGCCGGATAGCCGGGTGAGGCCGGGCCGGAGACCCGGCCCCGACCCGCGGACGTGCCGCGGCCCCGGCGGAGGGGGATTCCGCCGGGGCCGCGAACCGCGTCCTCCCGGGCCTCAGTTGGCGCGGTCGAAGTCGATCGCGCTGTAGGCCCGCAGCTTCGACAGCTTGTGGGTGGAGTGGATCTCGCGGATCGTGCCGCTCTTGGAGCGCATCACCAGCGAGCTGGTGGTGGCCGTCTCGGAGCGGTAGTGCACGCCGCGCAGCAGCTCGCCGTCGGTGATGCCGGTGGCGACGAAGAACACGTTCTCGCCGCTGACCAGGTCGTCGGTGGTGAGCACCCGGTCGAGGTCGTGGCCGGCGTCGATGGCCTTCTGCCGCTCGGCGTCGTCCTTGGGCCACAGCCGGCCCTGGATCACGCCGCCCATGCACTTCATCGCGCAGGCGGCGATGATGCCCTCGGGGGTGCCGCCGACGCCCATCAGCAGGTCGACGCCGGTGCCCTCGCGGGCGGCCATGATGGCGCCCGCCACGTCGCCGTCCGAGATGAACTTGATCCGGGCGCCCGCCTCGCGGATCTCCCGGACCAGGCCGTCGTGGCGCGGGCGGTCGAGGACGACGACGGTGACGTCCTCGACGGCGCTGCCCTTGGCCTTGGCGACCCGGCGGATGTTGACGGCCGCCGGGGCGGTGATGTCGACGAACTCGGCGGCCTCCGGGCCGGCGACCAGCTTGTCCATGTAGAACACGGCGCTGGGGTCGAACATGGTGCCGCGGTCGGCGACGGCCAGCACGGCCACCGCGTTGTTCATGCCCTTGGCGGTCAGCGTGGTGCCGTCCACCGGGTCCACCGCGACGTCGCACTCGGCGCCGGTGCCGTCGCCGACCCGCTCGCCGTTGTAGAGCATCGGCGCCTCGTCCTTCTCGCCCTCGCCGATGACGACCACGCCGTTCATCGAGACGGTCGAGACGAGCGTGCGCATCGCCTTCACGGCGGCGCCGTCCGCTCCGTTCTTGTCGCCGCGGCCGACCCACCGGCCGGCGGCCATCGCGGCCGCCTCGGTGACGCGGACGAGTTCGAGCGCGAGGTTGCGGTCCGGAGCCTCCGGCGCGACCTCCAGGGCACTGGGAAGGTGGTGCGGGTACTGCGTGGTCATCGTCGTTACCTCTCTGTACGCGACGGCCAGTGAGCGCCCGACTACTGCCTGGTCGAACGCCGTGGTGAGGGTCCTGCGATCGTATCTGCCCACGAGATGACTGTCTGTGGCGCGGGTCCCCCTCGGGGTGCGGAATCGGCCGCTTCGTCCGCCTTCACCCGGACGTGGACCCCCTGGTGGCGGCGCCGGTGTGGGGATGGGTCACCATGTGGGGGTGGCTGGAGAGAGCAAGGGCATGAGGGGTCGGCAGAGCGTGCGGGACATGGTCCTGTCGATGCTGGCGGTCGGTTTCGTCGTCGGGGTCGGGTACCTGTTCCTGCCGCACGACGCGGGCAAGGACCCGGTGCACCCGGTCCAGTACCGGGTGGAGGCGGCCTCGGCGAAGCGCGCCGCGCCGTACCAGCTGCTGTCCCCGGAGGGGCTGCCCGACCAGTGGCGCGCCACCTCCGTCAGCTACCAGCCGGCCGCGATCAGCAACGGCAAGGGCAACGCCTGGCACCTGGGCTTCGTGACGCCCTCCGGCCAGTACGCGGCGGTCGAGCAGAGCGACGTCCCGCGCGACGCGCTGCTGGCCGACAAGGTCGCGGGCGGCACGCCGGACGGCAGCGAGCAGGTGGCCGGCCGCACCTGGGACCGGGTGCAGGGCGAGAAGGCCCGCGCGCTGGCCGTCCACGACGGCACCGGGGCGACGGTGCTCACCGGCACCGCCTCCTACGAGGAGCTGGCCGTCCTGGCGCAGGCGCTCAAGTAGGCCCGGCGCTCCCGAGCACGCCGAAGGGCCCGCACCCGGACGAACCGGTGCGGGCCCTTTCGCGTGCGCGGGGCGCGTCAGACGGTGGTGACGACCTCGTCGTAGGACAGGCGCGGGGAGCGCGGGTAGAAGGCGTCCTCGGCCGGCTTGCCGATGTTGACCACGGTCAGCACCGAGTGGTCGCCGTCGCCGAAGAACTCCTTGTTGATGCCCTCGGCGTCGAAGCCGGTCATCGGGCCGGCGGCCAGGCCGGCGGCGCGGATGCCGATGATGAAGTAGGCGGCCTGCAGCGAGGCGTTCAGCGCGGCGGCGCCCTCGCGGACGGCGCGCTCCGAGAAGAAGACGTCCTTGGCCTGCGGGAAGTGCGGGAACAGGGTCGGCAGCTCCTCGTGGAACTCGTTGTCCGCGGCGAGGATGGCGACCAGCGGGGCGGCCGCGGTCTTGGCCTTGTTGCCGTCCGACATGTGCTGGACGAGGCGCTCGCGGCCCTCGGCCGAGCGGACCAGGACGATGCGCAGCGGCGTCTGGTTGAAGGCGGTCGGGCCGTACTTGATCAGGTCGTAGATCGCCTTGACCTGCTCCTCGGAGACCGGCTCGTCGGTGAAGGTGTTGGCGGTGTGGGCCTCGCGGAACAGCAGGTCCTGGGCGGCGGCGTCGAGAACCAGGGCGTCGGTGGTCATGCTTCTGCACCTCATGCGGGAGGGGTGGTCACGGGTTGACCGGCGCGGCCGATCACACCGTCCAACATAGGTGAAGATTCAACGATTCCCCAAGCGAGTGTGACGCGCGTCACATCTCGCCCGGCTCTGCGCCCTCCTCGGCGGCCAGTGCGGCGTCCAGGCGGGCCCGGGCGCCGTCCAGCCAGCGCTGGCAGACCTTCGCCAGCTGCTCGCCACGCTCCCACAGAGCCAGCGACTCCTCAAGGGACGTCCCGCCGTTCTCCAGCTGCCGGACGACCTCCACCAGCGCGTCCCGGGCGTGCTCGTAGCCCAGCGCGTCGTCCGGGGTCGGCGCCGCCGCGCCCTGCTGCTCCTGCTGCTCTGCCATGCGTGCCAGCGTAGGGGCTGGCGCCGACAGGGGCGGCCGCGCGCCGACCGCGGCGGGCCCGCGCCGCGAAACTCGGGTGCACCCGCTCGGCCCCGGCGCTAGCCTCCGCCGCATGACCGAGGTCCGACCCGCCGTCCCCGCCGACGCCGCCGAGCTGGTGCGGCTGCGCAACCTGATGTTCGAGGCGATGCCCGGCATGGCCGCCCTGGCCGGGCCCGGGCCCTGGCAGGCCACCGCCGAGCGGATCCTGCGCGAGCGCCTGGCCGTCCCCGCCGAGCGGCTGACCATGCCGTCGTTCGTGGTCGACGACCCGGAGCGGCCCGGCCGGCTCGCCGCCTGCGCGGTCGGCACGCTGGAGGAGCGGCTGCCCGCACCCGGCAACCCGGAGGGGCGGTTCGGCTTCGTCTTCAACATCTGCACCGACCCCGGCCACCGGCTGCGCGGCTACGGCCGGGCCTGCACCGAGGCGCTGCTGGACTGGTTCGACGGCCGCCGGGTCGGCCGGATCGACCTGCACGCCACCAGCGGCGGCGAGGCGCTCTACCGCAGCCTCGGCTTCGGCGAGCACTCCATCGCGCTGTCCCGCCAGCGCTCCTTCTGAGCGTTCCTGTTCAGCGCTCCCGCTGGTTGGCGGCCCGGTCGGCGGCCGCGGCCACGGCCACGTCGAAGCCGCCGCCCGCCACCCGGGCGTGCAGCCCCTCCCCGGCCGCGACCTGCGCCGGGTCCGTCACCACCGAGCCGTCCGCCCGCTGCAGCACCGCGTAGCCGCGCTCCAGCGTGGCCGCCGGGGAGAGCGCGACCACCCGGGCCAGGGTGTGCCCCAGGTCGCTCTGCGCGTGGTCCAGCCGGTGCCGCAGAGTGCGCCGGGCCCGCTCCAGCAAGCCCTCGACCTCCTGGTGGCGCCCGTCCAGCATCCGGTGCGGGGCGGCCACGGACGGGCGGCTGCGCAGCCCGTCCAGCCCGTGCTGCTCGCGCTCGACCCGGGCCCGCACGTGCCGGCGGGCGCGGTCGCGCAGCTGGCGGACCTTGGCCAGCTCCTCGCCGACGTCCGGGACCACCCGCTTGGCGGCATCGGTCGGCGTCGAGGCCCGCAGGTCGGCGACGAAGTCCAGCAGCGGCTGGTCCGGCTCGTGCCCGATCGCGCTGACCACCGGCGTACGGGCGGCCGCGACCAGCCGCACCAGCCCCTCGTCCGAGAACGGCAGCAGGTCCTCGACGCTGCCGCCGCCCCGCGCCACGATGATCACGTCCACCTCGGGGTGCTCGTCCAGCTCCCGGACGGCCGCGCTCACCCGCTCCACCGCGCTCACCCCCTGCACCGGGACGTTGCGCACCTCGAACCGGACGGCCGGCCAGCGCCGCCGGGCGTTCTCCAGCACGTCCCGCTCGGCCGCCGAGCCCCGCCCGGTGACCAGCCCGACGCACTGCGGCAGGAACGGCAGCCGCTGCTTGCGCCCCTCCGCGAACAGCCCCTCCGCGGCGAGCCGCCGCTTCAGCTGCTCCAGCCGGGCCAGCAGCTCGCCCAGGCCCACCGGCCGGATCTCCGCGGCCCGCAGCGACAGCTGCCCGCGCGCCGCGTACCACTCCGGCTTGGCGTGCACGACGACCCGCGCGCCCTCCTGCACGACGTCGGCGACCTGGTCGAACACCGAGCGGAAGCAGGTCACCGTGAGCGACACGTCCGCCTGCGGGTCGCGCAGGGTCAGGAACACCACGCCCGCCCCGGGCCGCCGGCTGAGCTGGGTGATCTGCCCCTCCACCCACACCGCGCCGAGCCGGTCGATCCAGCCGCCGATCAGCGCGGAGACCTTGCCGACCGGGAGCGGGGCTTCGGGGGAGCTGGAGTTGGCCATGCGTACGAGGCTAGCGGCGCGCGCCGACACCGGTGGGACGCCCGGCTGGCGCCGGTGGGACGCCCGGTGGCTGTCGGCTACCGCCGCCGACTACCGCCGCCGGCCGACCGGCCCCGTCCCCTGGGCGCCGAGCACCACCAGGCCGACCGCCAGCCAGGCCAGCCCGACCAGCTGCGCCGTGGTCGAGGCCTCGTACACGACCGCGCCGATCACCGCGATGCCCAGCACCGGCACGGCCAGGTGCCGCAGCCGGTCCCGGGAGCCGTGCCGCACCGTGTACCAGCCGACCACCGAGGCGTGCAGCAGCGCGAAGGCGGCCAGCGCGCCCACGTTCACCACCGAGGTGAGCCGGTCCAGCCCGTCGTCCCGCTCGGCCGCCCAGACCGCCGCGGCCATGGTGACCGCCGCGGCCGCCAGCAGCGCCCGGCGCGGCACCGCGCTGGCCGGGTCGATCGCGCCGAGCGCGCGCGGCAGCCGCCCGTCCCGGGCCATCGCGTAGACCAGCCGCCCGGCCGCCGCCTGCCCGGCCAGCGCCGCGAACGCCGCGCCGATCGCCTTGCTCGCCGCCACCAGCACGTGCAGCCAGTGCCCGATCCCGCTCTCCACCGTGTCGTAGAAGGCCGAGCCCTGCGCGGCGGGGTCGGCGGCCAGCCGCTGCGGCGCCGTCGGCGCCAGCAGCGCCGCCAGGTAGGTCTGCGCGACGAACAGCACCCCGGCCAGCGCCAGGCACCACAGCACCGCCTTCGCCACCGCCGCCGAGGCGCCGACCGCCTCCTCGACGAAGGTGGCGATCGCGTCGAAGCCCAGGTAGGAGAGCACCGCGACGGACACCGCCGAGACCACCGCGGTGAGCGAGAAGCCGCCGACCGCGGTGAACGGGGTGTCCCAGCCGCGCCGCGCGCCGCCCTGGGCCAGCGCCACCACGGCGGCGGCCGTGAACACCAGCAGCACCGCGATCTCCAGCGCCAGCACCGCGAAGCCGACCACCGCCGCCGTGCGCACCCCGACCAGGTTGAGCGCCGTGGTGACGAGCACCGCGAGCGCCGTCCACAGCCAGCGCGACACGTCCGGCACCAGCGAGTGCAGCGCGATCCCGGCGAACAGGTAGGCCACCGCGGGGATCAGGACGTAGTCGAGCATCGCCATCCACCCGGCGAGGAAGCCCGCCCCCTCGCCCAGCCCCGCCCGGGCGTAGGCGAACACCGAGCCGGTCTGCGGCACCGCGCGCACCATCTGCGCGTACGAGTAGGCGGTCAGTCCCATCGCCACCGTCGCGGCCAGGTAGACCGCGGCGACGGCGCCGTGGCTCCGGGCGTCCAGCACGCCGAACACGCCGACCGGGGCCATCGGGGCGATGAACAACAGCCCGTAGACCATCAGGTCGCGCACGCCCAGGCTGCGGCGCAGGCCGCTCGGGCCCGGCTGCTCGTTCGTCGCGCTCGTGGACACGCTCATGGACACCAGATTCGATCACCGGTGACCGGTTCCGCCCGGGAAGTTCCGCCAGTCGGTGCCGCCCGGCGCCGCGACCGGCGCGGCCCGCCGCCGCCCGTACGATGGAGCCATGTCGAATTCCGCGCAGCGCCGTGTCCTGCTCGCCGCCCCCCGGGGCTACTGCGCGGGCGTCGACCGCGCCGTGATCGCCGTCGAGAAGGCCCTGGAGCAGTACGGGGCCCCGATCTACGTCCGCAAGCAGATCGTCCACAACAAGTACGTGGTGCAGACCCTGGAGAAGCAGGGCGCGATCTTCGTCGACGAGACGGAAGAGGTGCCCGAGGGCTCGATCGTGGTCTTCTCCGCGCACGGTGTCGCGCCGTCCGTCCACGACGAGGCGAAGGCCGGCAAGCTCGCCACCATCGACGCCACCTGCCCGCTGGTCACCAAGGTGCACAAGGAGGCCGTGCGCTTCGCCGACGAGGGCTTCGACATCCTGCTCGTCGGCCACGAGGGCCACGAGGAGGTCATCGGCACCATGGGCGAGGCCCCGGACCGCATCCACCTGGTGGACGGCGCCGAGGACGTCGCGCAGGTGAAGGTCCGGGACGAGTCCAAGGTCGTCTGGCTGTCCCAGACCACGCTGTCCGTGGACGAGACCATGGCCACCGTCGGCGAGCTGAAGAAGCGCTTCCCGGCGCTGGTCAGCCCGCCCAGCGACGACATCTGCTACGCCACCCAGAACCGCCAGGTCGCCGTCAAGCAGCTGGCCGAGGAGACCGACCTGCTGATCGTGGTCGGCTCGAAGAACTCCTCCAACTCCGTCCGCCTGGTCGAGGTCGGCCTGGAGTACGGCGCCAAGGCCGCCCACCTGGTGGACTTCGCCGAGGAGATCCGGGAGGAGTGGCTGGAGGGCGTCACCACGGTCGGCCTGACCAGCGGCGCCTCGGTGCCGGAGATCCTGGTCGACGGCGTGCTGGAGTGGCTGGCCGCGCGCGGCTACGACACCGTCGAGACGGTCAAGACCGCCGAGGAGCACCTGACCTTCTCGCTGCCCAAGGAACTGCGCCGCGACCTGCGCGCCGAGGCCGCGGGCAAGCTGTAGACCGCCGCCGAGGAACCCGGTGTCCGTACGGGCACCGGGTTTTTCGCTGTGCGGGCCCGCTCCGGCTCTCGTAGTTTTGTGCACAGGCTGTGGACAGACGGGTGCACGGGTCGCGGAGGGTGGTCGTGATGACGGCGGTATTCGGCGTGGACATCGGCGGTTCGGGGATCAAGGGCGCCCCGGTCGACCTCGCCCGGGGCGCGCTCGCCGAGGAGCGGTACAAGGTGCTCACCCCGCAGCCGTCCGCGCCCGAGGCCGTCGTCGCGGCCGTCCGCGAGGTGGTGCGCCACTTCGACCACCAGGGCCCGGTCGGGCTGACCTTCCCCGGCGTCGTCGTCGGCGGCCGCACCAGGACGGCGGCCAACGTGGACAAGGGCTGGATCGGCCTGGACGCCGCGGGCCTGTTCCGCGAGGCGCTGGACCTGCCCGCGACCGTCCTCAACGACGCCGACGCGGCCGGGATCGCCGAGACCGCGCACGGCGCCGGGCGGGGCGAGCAGGGCGTCGTCCTGGTGCTCACCTTCGGCACCGGCATCGGCAGCGCGCTCTTCGTCGACGGCGCGCTGGTGCCCAACACCGAGCTCGGCCACCTGGAACTGCGCGGCAAGGACGCCGAGCGCCGGGCCTCCTCGGCCGCCAAGGAGCGCCACGGGCTGAGCTGGGAGCAGTGGGCCGGGCGGGTCGACGAGTACCTGGACCTGGTGGAGATGCTCTTCTCGCCGCAGCTGATCGTGATCGGCGGCGGGGTGAGCCGCAAGCACGAGAAGTTCCTGCCGCGGCTGCGCGAGCGCGAGGCGCGGGTGGTGCCGGCCGAGCTGCGCAACGACGCGGGCATCGTCGGGGCCGCCATGGCGGCGGCCCGGGCTGCCGACTGAGGGCCCGCTACCGCTGAGGGCCCGCTACCGCGCGCGGTGGATCCGGCGCTGGGCGACGAAGCGGGCCAGCACGATCAGCGCGGCCAGCCCGGTGCCGGAGAACAGCCAGCCGGCCCGCAGCGCCAGCCCGGTCGCCAGCGCCACCACCTGGGCGGTGACACCCGAGGAGTTGACGGGCGCGAGCAGCAGCAGCGCCGCCGCGAAGGCGATCGGCCCGCTGATCGGCGCGGCCAGCAGGTCGGCGTAGCGGACCCGGACGGCCAGCTGGAAGCAGACCACCAGGTAGCCGACCCCGAACAGCCAGCCGAGGCCGTCGAACAGCAGCCGGTCCACGCCCGCGACGGCGAGCGTGGCCAGCACCGCGACCACGCCGGTGCCGACCGCCGTCAGCCGGGTCGGCCGCCCGGTCCGCCGCCGCCCGTACAGCGCGGCGTCGCCGCGTCCGCGCAGCGGCAGGCGCAGCCGCAGCCGGGGGGTGGCCGGGCGGGCGGCGGGCTGGCCGGCCACCGGGCGCAGCCGGGAGGCGGCGGCGGCGGGGGCTCCCTCGGGAGCCCGGCCGGGACCGGGGACGGAGGCCCCTGCCGCGCCGCTGCGCGGACGACGTCTGGGCCCTGGCGGCTGGGTACGGGTGCTCTGCTCCACCCGCCCAACGTACGGTCCGATCATCGCCACACTGTGTAATGGACCGTTCAGGTCTTGATCCGTGTCTCCGGAAGGCGTACTCCTGTGATCGTCATTCGGGGGGCTGACCTGCCCGGCCGAGTCGACACACCATGATCATCGGATGACCGCACGACCGTACGGGGGGCCGTCATGACCACCGAGACCGCGGACTTCGCCTTCGAACGCCTGGACCACTTCCAGCTCGACATCCCGGCCGGCGCCGAGGACGAGTGCCGGGCCTTCTGGGTCGGCGTCCTCGGCATGACCGAGCTGGCGAAGCCGCCGGTGC
The DNA here is from genome assembly GCF_000961885.1 of Streptomyces rubellomurinus. GTDB lineage: Bacteria > Actinomycetota > Actinomycetes > Streptomycetales > Streptomycetaceae > Kitasatospora > Kitasatospora rubellomurina. Next base: position 7,685 of record NZ_JZKH01000032.1, on the reverse strand, counting down.
TCGCGGCGCGCGGCGGCTGCTGCCAGCCCTGATTCGGCGGGGCGCGGCGACGGCGTCGAGGTCCACCTCGGCGTCACCCCCGACTTCCGCCCGTCCGTCAAGGGCCACCCCGGCATCCTGGTCCGCTCCCTGGACGCCCTCGCCGCCCGCCTCACCGCGCACGGCCACGAGGTGACCTGGGACGACAACCTGCCCGACCACCGCCGCTTCTACGCCGCGGACAAGCTGGGCAACCGGCTGGAGTTCCTGGAGCCGCGGGCGGCGTCGACCGAGGCGTGAGCGCGGCTTGGGGCTGCCCGTAGACTTGGGGGTCGGCCCGTACGGTGCCGACCCAACTCCTCCAAGCCCACGGGACTGCGCTTCATGTCGCTCACGATCGGAATCGTCGGCCTGCCGAACGTCGGCAAGTCGACCCTGTTCAACGCCCTGACCAAGAACGACGTGCTGGCGGCCAACTACCCGTTCGCCACCATCGAGCCGAACGTCGGCGTCGTCGGCGTCCCGGACGAGCGGCTGACCAAGCTCGCCGAGATCTTCGGCTCGCAGCGCATCCTCCCGGCCACCGTCGACTTCGTCGACATCGCCGGCATCGTGCGCGGTGCCAGCGAGGGCGAGGGCCTGGGCAACAAGTTCCTCGCGAACATCCGCGAGTCGGACGCGATCTGCCAGGTCGTGCGGGCCTTCACCGACCCCGACGTGGTGCACGTGGACGGCAAGGTGTCGCCCAAGGACGACATCGACACCATCCACACCGAGCTGATCCTGGCCGACCTCCAGACCATCGAGAAGGTCCTGCCCCGGCTCCAGAAGGAGGCGCGCCTCAAGAAGGACACCGCCCCCGTCCTGGCCGCCGCCGAGGCCGCGCAGGCCGTCCTGGAGACCGGCAAGACCCTCTTCGAGGCCGGTTTCGACACCACCCCGATCCGCGAGCTCCACCTCCTCACCGCCAAGCCCTTCCTCTACGTCTTCAACGTGGACGAGGCCGAGCTGGCCGACGAGGACTTCAAGAACGCCCAGCGCGAGCTGGTCGCCCCGGCCGAGGCGATCTTCCTCAATGCCAAGATCGAGTCCGAGCTGATCGAGCTGGACGACGCCGAGGCCCTCGAGCTCCTCCAGTCCATGGGCCAGGACGAGCCCGGCCTCGCCACCCTCGCCCGGGTCGGCTTCGACACCCTCGGCCTGCAGACCTACCTCACGGCCGGCCCCAAGGAAGCCCGCGCCTGGACCATCAAGAAGGGCGCCACCGCCCCCGAGGCCGCCGGTGTCATCCACACCGACTTCCAGAAGGGCTTCATCAAGGCCGAGGTCATCGCCTTCACCGACCTGGTCGAGACCGGCTCCACCGCCGAGGCCCGCGCCAAGGGCAAGGCCCGCATCGAGGGCAAGGAATACATCATGCAGGACGGCGACGTCGTGGAGTTCCGCTTCAACGTCTGAGCGGCCTGACGGCAGTGCCTCGTCGAGGGGCCGGACTCCACCGGAGTCCGGCCCCTCGACGGCGTTCCGGTTCGACCGCGACCCGGAGTGGTACGTTATCCGGTACCACTTGTGGAGGGAGATGCCTCATGTCCATCACCGCGAGCGAGGCCCGCAGGGATCTGTTCCCGCTGATCAAGCAGGTCAACGAGGACCACGACGCGATCGAGATCGTCTCCAGGCACGGGAACGCCGTGCTGATGTCCGCCGAGGACTACGCGGCCCTGCGCGAGGGCTCGTACCTGCTGCGCTCGCCCGCCAACGCGCGCCGGCTGCTGAAGGCCTACGAGAACGCCCTGGGCCGGACCAACCTCGCCGAGCGTGCGCTGATCGACCCCGATGCCGCCGACGCCGGGCAGGCCGACGCGTGAGGCTGGTCTTCGAGGAGCAGGGCTGGGAGGACTACACGTCCTGGCTCAAGCACGACCGCAAGATGCTCGCGCGGCTCAACAAGCTCATCGAGGACACCCTCCGTGACCCGTTCACGGGGATCGGGAAGCCCGAGCCGCTGAAGTACCACCTGCCCGGCGCCTGGTCGCGGCGCATCGACGACGAGCACCGCCTCGTCTACCTCGTTGGCCACGACGAGATCATCGTCCTGGCCGCCCGCTACCACTACTGAGCGCTCGCCCGTCAGGGGTGGAGGGTGAGCGTCAGGGTGCCGTCCGGGTGGGGGGTGACGGTGACGGTGTCGAGGGTGGGGGTGTGGGCGTCCGGGTGGTGGGGGACGGCGCGGGGGCCGATGCCGAGGACGGGGATGCCGGCGGCGCGGGCGGCGGCGATGCCGGCGCCGGAGTCCTCCAGGGCGAGGCAGTCGGCGGGGGCGAAGCCGAGGGTGGCGGCGCCCTTGAGGAAGCCCTCGGGGTCGGGCTTGCTGGCGCCCACGGATTCGGCGGTGACCAGGACCGGCGGCAGCGGGAGGCCGGCGGCGGCCATCCGGATGCGGGCGAGCGCCAGGTCGGCGGAGGTGACCAGGGCGTGCGGCAGGCCGGCCAGGGCGGCGAGGAAGGCGGGCGCGCCCGGGACGGGGACGACGCCCTCGGTGTCGGCGCGCTCCTCGGCGAGCATCCGCTCGTTCTCGGCGAGGTTGACCTCCATCGGGCGGTCCGGGAGGAGGGCGGCCATGGTCGCGTGGCCCTGGCGGCCGTGGACGACCTCCAGTGCCGCGACGGGGTCGAGGCCGTGCCGCACGGCCCAGGCGCTCCAGCAGCGCTCGACCACGGCGTCGGAGTTGACCAGGGTGCCGTCCATGTCGAGGAGGAGGGCGCGGGTGGTCAGCCGGATGGGGGTGGCGGCGGGCATGGGTGGCTCCTTGGGGGCCTCGGCGGCAGAAGACGAGTCTTTTGTATCTAAATGATACAAAAGATCATCCGAGCAGGTGGGCGTTGACCGCCCGGGCCTCCTCCGCCAGCTCCGGCAGCTCCACCACCTCGACCCCGGCCGCCGTCAGCAGCGCGGCGCCCTGGCAGTCGGTGACGAACAGGTCCGGCTCCCGCCAGGCGACCACCACCCGCGGCACACCGGCCGCGATCAGCAGCCGGGCGCACGGCCGCGGCCGTGAGGCGCGCCGGCCGCAGGGCTCCAGGCTGCTGTAGACGGTCGCGCCGCGCAGCTGCGGGTCGCCGGCCGGGAGCTTGGCCAGGGCCGCCTCCTCGGCGTGGTCGTGCGGGTCCGTCTCCCGGCTGAAGCCCTCGGCCAGCACCGTGCCGTCCGCGCCGACGATCACCGCGCCGACCGAGAAGGCCGTGGTGGAGGGCGGGCAGCGGCGGGAGAGCTCGACGGCCCGGCGCAGGTGGGCGAGGTCGGCGGCGGGGCTGGTCACGGGGCGGGCTCCTTCGGGGCGTACCTGAGCAGGACGACGTCGCCCACGGTACGTGCCTCCAGCAGCCGCATCCGCCGGGTCGGGCCGCCCGGGAACGCCGCCGGGCCGACGAACCTCGGCGCCCCGGCCTGCCCGACCAGCAGCGGGGCGACGGCCAGGTGCAGCTCGTCCGCGAGGCCCCGGGCGAGGAACTGGGTGTGCACCCCGCCGCCGCCCTCGACCATCAGCCGGCGCACGCCGCGCGCGCCCAGGTCGTCCAGCACCGCGCCGAGGTCGACCGCCGGGCCGAGCGCGGCCACCTCGGCCAGTCCGTCCAGCCGGGGGCGCAGCGCCGCCGCCCCGGCGTCGGTGCTGTAGACGAGCTTGGCGCCGCCGGTGTGCCAGAACCGCAGGCCGGCGTCGAGCGCGCCGCTCGCGCTGAGCGTCACCTTCAGCGGGTGCTCGGGGCGGCCCGCGGCGAGCCGGGCGGCCCGCCGCGCCGGGGAGTTGACGAGCAGGCGGGGGTTGTCGGTGCGCAGGGTGTTGCCGCCGACCAGGATCGCGTCGGCGGCCGCGCGCTCCTCGTCGACCCGGTCGAAGTCGGCGGCGTTGGAGAGCAGCAGGCGGTCGGGGGAGGCGTCGTCGAGGTGGCCGTCGAGCGACATGGCGGCGCTGAGCAGGACGAAGGGGCGCTGGCCGGGCATGGGCGGGACCGTTCTCTCGGGTGGGTCCACGGTACGGCGGGCGGGTGCCGGGCGGTTGCCGCTCGGTCGGAATGTGAGACGAATCTTCTCGTGATGTGGAACGTGGGCTAGCGTCGGAACGGCCCGAGAAGCCGTCGAGCCGGACGCCGAGCACCCAGCAGGGGGACCGCATGACCGCACCGAAGCCCGCCGCCGCCGTCTACACCCACGGCCACCAGGAGGCGGTGCTGCGCTCGCACCGTTCCCGCACCGCCGCCGACTCGGCCGGCTACCTGCTGCCCGAACTGCGGCCCGGGCAGGCCCTGTTGGACGTCGGCTGCGGACCCGGCACGATCACCGCGGACCTGGCCGAGCTGGTCGGCCCGCAGGGGCGGGTGGTGGCCGTGGACGCCTCCGCCGAGGTGCTGGCCCGGGCCGCCGAGCACGTCGCCGGGCGCGGGCTCGCGAACGTCGCCTTCGAGTGCGCGGACGTCCACCGACTGCCGTACCGGGACGGTGAGTTCGACGTGGTGCACGCCCACCAGACGCTGCAGCACGTGGCCGACCCGGTGGCCGCGCTGCGCGAGCTGCGCCGGGTGACGGCGCCCGGCGGGGTGGTCGCGGTCCGTGACGTCGACTACGCGTCGATGACCTGGTACCCCGAAGTGCCCGAGCTGGGGCGCTGGTTGGAGCTGTACCGGCAGGTCGCCCGGGCCAACGGCGGTGAACCGGATGCCGGCCGGCGGCTGCTGTCCTGGGCCCGCGCCGCCGGCTTCGCCGAGGTGACCGCGAGTGCCACCACCTGGACCTTCGCGACGCCCGAGCGGCGCGACTGGTGGGGCGGGATGTGGGCGGACCGGGTCACCGGCACCGCGTTCGGACGGACGGCGGTGGAACGGGGCTTCGCCGACCGGGCGGAGCTGGAGCGGATCGCGGCCGGCTGGCGGGAGTGGAGCGCCGCCGGGGACGGCTGGTTCGCCATGCTGCACGGCGAGATCCTGGCGCGCGGGTGATCGGCCGGGGAGGCCGGGTGGGCGACCGCCGGAAATGGCGCGGCGGATCGTCGGAATGATCGGATAGAGTCGCGCGGCCGCTCGAATCCGGGCCGGTTCGGGTCCGTCCGACCGGCTGGTGCGGAGCGGCCGATGAGTCGAACTGCCGGAGCCGATGCCCGTCGCGGCGGGGTGGGGGAGTCCAAGGTGTCGAAGTCCGAGCTGCCGGAGCCGGGGCCGGAGTCGCCCGCCGGGGAAGCCGCGACGGAACGCGAGCAGGAACGCGGTCCGGCGCCCGAGTCGGCCTCGGCGCGGGAGGAACGCGACCCGCGGATCGACCTCCTGAAGGCCCCGGCGGAGCCCGAGTCCGCCTCGGAGCCCGAGGCGCCCGCCCAGCCCGAGGCCCCCGGGACCCCCGAGGCACCCCCCGCCCCGCCGCAGGCCGCCGCCCCCTTCCCCTCCGCCGCCCCGCCGCAGCCGCCGCCCCCGCCGCTGCCCGCCGGAGGCTGGGCCTCGGTGCCGCCCTCGGCCGTGTCCGGCCTCCAGCCGGCTCCGCACCCGCCCGCGCCGCACGGCAACCCGTACCCGTACCCGTACCCGTACCCGCCGGCCGCCCCCTCCCCCGCGCCGACCAACGGCCTCGCGGTGGCCGCGCTGGTGACCGGCCTGGTGCTGGCCGCGCCGGTGGCGCTGGTCCTCGGCATCGTCGCGCTGACCCAGATCAAGCGCCGCCGGGAGCACGGCTTCGGCATGGCCGTGGCGGGCGTGGTGCTCGGCGCGGTCGGCACGGTGGTCATGTCGCTCGTCCTGGGCGCCGGGGACTTCAGCCCGCGGCACGACGACGACCTCGCCCGCAGCGGCGGCGGGAAGGCTCCGGCCGGCGCCGTGCACTGGTCCGAGCTGAAGGCCGGGGACTGCTACAACGACACCGGCGACGGCGTCGTGGCCAACCCGGGCGGCGACGACACGGTGTACTGGGTGCGCCGGGTGCCCTGCGCGGAGCCGCACCACGGCGAGGTGGCCGGCGGCACCGACTTCCCCACGGCGGACGGCTCGTCCTTCCCGGGCGAGACGGTGCTCCGCTCCCGCGCCGCCGAGCTGTGCCGCCCGGTGCTCGACGAGTACGCGCTCGACCAGTGGGCCGTGCCGGACGGCATGGACGACGTCTACCTCTACCCGACCCGGACCACCTGGGGCCGCGGCGACCGGCGCGTCACCTGCGCCTTCGAGGACCGCGACGAGCAGCACGTGGGGACGGTCCGCACCGACCGGCGCAGTCTGACCGCCGCCCAGCTGGCCTACCTGGAGGCCGCCCGCGGCTTCAACCGGGCCACCGCCGACCAGCCGTCGAAGGACCCGTCCGCCGCCCCCGCCGAGTACCGGGACTGGGCCCGGCGGATGGCCAACGCCTGCCGGGCCGAGGCCACCGCGCTGGACAAGCCCTCGGTGGCCTGGCCGGCCGAGGTCGCCCCGAAGGTCGCCAAGCTGGCCGCGGCCAAGGAGCAGGCGGCCGGCGCCTGGAGCGACGCGGCCTCCGGCACCGACCTGCCCGGCGACATCCGCCGGGCCGAGGGGCTGCAGGTGAAGTCGATGGCGCTCAACGCGGAGATCCGGCGCGGGCTGGGCCTGTCCACCGGCGAGCAGGTGCCCGACCTGCGGGTCTGACGCGGGCCCGCCGCCCCGCCCCAGGGTTACTCAGCGTTAACACCATCCGTACCTGCCGGTAGCTCGCCGGGCGTAGGGTCACGGGCGCGGCCCCGGCCCGACCCCCACGCGGGCCGGGGCCGTACGGGCCCCGACTCCCACCGCGGGCCGGGGCCCGTACGCTGGCGCCATGGGCAGCCACCGCGTGATGCGGCAGGACGACAACGGCAACCGCTTCCTGGTCGCCGAGGGGCTCGAACGGGCCGAAGCGGAGCGCCTGGCCGCCGAGTTCGAGGCCCGCGGCCACAAGCAGCTCTACTGGGTGGAGGCGGACGCGGAAGGCGCCGACAGCTGAGACCGTAGGGTTCGGGGCATGGACGAAGCCCCCGAGCAGCCCCCCGCCCCCCGGATCGTCGTCGGCGGCGCGCTGGTCCACCAGGGCCGGGTGCTGGCCGCCCGGCGCAGCACGCCCGCGGCGGTGGCCGGGCGCTGGGAGTTCCCCGGCGGCAAGGCCGAGCCGGGCGAGACCGAGGCGCAGGCGCTGGAGCGCGAGCTGCTGGAGGAGCTGGGCGTACGGGCCCGGGCGCTGAGCCGGCTGCCCGGCGCGTGGACCGTGCGCCCCGGCCTGGAGCTGCGGTTCTGGACCGCCGAGCTGCTGGCCGGCGAGCCGCGCCCGCTCCAGGAGCACGACGAGCTGCGCTGGCTGGGCCCGGACGAACTGGACGCCGTCGACTGGATCGGCCACGACCGCGAGGTCCTGCCGCACGTCGCCCCCCTGCTGCACCCCTGACGACCGCGACGGCGAACGGCACCCGGCGGCCCGGCGACGCGCAGACCGCCCGGGTCGGTCAATCGGACAAGAGGACGCGGGACCCGGGATAGCCTGGGCCCCGCTGGGTATGTCACTATTCGGCCCAATTCGTCACCATCGGTGAGCCGCCCCCCAGCCGGCGGCGCCGATCCCGACCAGAGCCGGAGGCCTCGACGGTGCCGAGTACCGGGAGCGGTCGCGGGGGAGAGCGGCGGGCAGGCATCGCGGGGAGCGCCGCCGCCCGCGCCCGGCTGCGCCGGGGCACCCGCCCCGGCACC
>NZ_JZKH01000310.1 GCF_000961885.1 Streptomyces rubellomurinus | reverse complement strand
CTGGGGTGCGGACGGCCAGCTCCGGTACGCCGGCCGGGCGGACCACCAGGTCCAGCTGCGCGGCTTCCGGATCGAGCTGGGCGAGGTCGAGGCGGCCCTGGCCGGGCAGCCCGGCGTCGGCCAGGCCGCCGTCCTGGTCCGCGAGGACCAGCCCGGCGCCCGCCAGCTCGTCGCCTACGTCGTCCCCCGGGACGACGCCGGGCTCGACCCGGCCGGACTGCGCGCCGGCGTCGGCGAGGCGCTGCCCGACTACATGGTCCCGGCCGCCGTCGTGGTGATCGACACCCTGCCGATGACCCCGAACGGCAAGCTGGACCGCAAGGCGCTGCCCGCCCCGGACTTCCACCCCGCCGGCACCGGCGGCGACGCCCGCGACGGGCGCGAGGAGGTGCTCTGCGGCCTGTTCGCCGAGCTCCTCGGCCTGGCGGCGGTGGGTGTCCACGACAGCTTCTTCGACCTCGGCGGCGACAGCATCGTCTCCATCCAGCTGGTCAGCCGCGCCCGCAAGGCCGGTCTGGTGATCACCCCGCGCCAG
>NZ_JZKH01000309.1 GCF_000961885.1 Streptomyces rubellomurinus | reverse complement strand
CGTACCAGCGGGTGCTCGAAGGTGTGGCGCCGGAGCTGGCCGTGCGCGAGGTGACGGCGGGCGAGGTGGAGGGCGCGCTGTCGGCGGCCGCGGCGGTGGGTTTCGCGCTGGAGTCCGAGATCCCGCTGCGGGCCGAGCTGTTCGTGCTGGGCGAGGAGGACCACGCCCTGCTGCTGACGATCCACCACATCGCCGGTGACGGCTGGTCGTTGGCGCCACTGAGTGCCGACCTGGCGACGGCCTACGCGGCGCGGGTGCGTGGCGAGGCGCCGCAGTGGAAGCCGCTGGCGGTGCAGTACGCCGACTACGCGCTGTGGCAGCAGGGGCTGCTCGGCGAGGAGGGCGACCCGGACAGCGTCATCTCCCGGCAGCTCGCGTTCTGGAAGGCCGAACTCGCGGACGCCCCGGAAGAGTTGAACATTCCGACCGACCGGCAGCGACCGGCGGCCGCGAGCTACCGGGGCGCGAGCCTCCGGTTCACCGTCCCGCCGGAGGTGCACGACGGCCTGCTCGCGCTCGCCCGGGAGTCCAGGGCGACC
>NZ_JZKH01000308.1 GCF_000961885.1 Streptomyces rubellomurinus | reverse complement strand
CTTGCCCTGCACCAGCAGCCTCGTCTGGTCCGCTCGCCAGCCCTTGCCAGCCGTACCCCAACTTCCGGTCTTCTTGTGGTCGGCGATGTCCATCTCGACGGCGGGGGGCGGTGTAGCGCGAGACCACATTCAGCGCCTGCGTGATCTTGGCGGTCCTACCACCCACCGCCTGCGCGTCCTTGGTGGCCTTCCACGCGGGCATGTGGTTGCGTTCCGTACCCTTGGTCGCCCGATTCTTGCCGCCCCGGGGGTTCTTCACACCGAGAGTGCTGTACGGGCCGCCACGGTAGACGGGTCTGACGAGCCTGACCTTGGGCTTCTTCTTGGTCGCCGGGCTCATCCGGGCGTCGATCAGCAACTCGTCGGCTTCAGGCGCGGTAGCTCTGGAAACACTCACCAGCAGTCACTACCTCGAAAAAGAGGCAGAGCTGGAACGTGAGTGCTAGTACTGCAACGGTGCTTACCGTGACGAGGCTTCAGCTCTCGGGCTGTGGCCTCGTCTCTTGTAATGGCTGGTCCGGGCCTGTTGTTGGCGTCTGCG
>NZ_JZKH01000307.1 GCF_000961885.1 Streptomyces rubellomurinus | reverse complement strand
CTGCCTCTCGGTCGAACTGGAGTCCCCGGACGGCCACAACGACACGATGATGGACCCGGAGCAGCGCATCTGGGGCTTCGAGACCAACTTCGGCGGCCTGGCCCAGCTCGCGCTGGTGAAGACCAACCAGCTGCTGCCCAAGCCCAAGCACCTCACCTGGGAGGAGGCCGCCTCCCCGGGCCTGGTCAACTCCACCGCGTACCGCCAGCTGGTCTCGCGCAACGGTGCCGGCATGAAGCAAGGCGACAACGTGCTGATCTGGGGCGCCAGCGGCGGCCTCGGCTCGTACGCCACCCAGTACGCGCTGGCCGGCGGCGCCACCCCGATCTGCGTGGTCTCCAGCGACCAGAAGGCCGAGATCTGCCGGGCCATGGGCGCCGAGGCGATCATCGACCGCTCCGCCGAGGGCTACAAGTTCTGGAAGGACGAGAACAACCAGGACCCGCGCGAGTGGAAGCGCCTCGGCGCCAAGATCCGCGAGTTCACCGGCGGCGAGGACGTCGACATCGTCTTCGAGCACCCGGGCCGGGAGACCTTCGGCGCCTCG
>NZ_JZKH01000306.1 GCF_000961885.1 Streptomyces rubellomurinus | reverse complement strand
GCCCGCGCCCTTCGGCGCCCCGGTCAACTGCTCGACCTTCGTGCCGTCGTCGTTCACCAGGTGCCACACACCGCTGGCGTCGTCGCGCACGATCGGGCCGGAGCGGCCGCCGAACGCGATGGTCGCGCTCTGCCCGGCCCAGCACACGTCACCCGAGCCCGTGATCCCGTCCTTGTCGCAGGACCGGTAGCCGCGCTCGATGAACCCGGGCTCGTAGCCCCAGCCGTCACCCACCCACGAGGGCTGCGCGTTCGACGCGGAGGTCTTCCCGTCCACCTCGGCCGAGCTGTAGCTGAGCGCCACCGACGGTGCGGCGCCGCCCAGCGACGGCGGCACCGAGATCGGGTAACTGTACGAGAATCCACCGGTGTTGGACCCGGAGGACCACGCCGACGACGGGGACAGCGAGGTCGCCGTGTAGTTCCCGAGCGGGCCGGACGGCGAAGGCGCCGCGGCCAGCACCGTCGAGCCGCCGCCCGAGGTGTCGGTGACCGACGCCGGGCTCGCCGCGCCCGTGAACGACGCCTTCACCGCGCCGCTCCCGCCC
>NZ_JZKH01000305.1 GCF_000961885.1 Streptomyces rubellomurinus | reverse complement strand
CGAGGCGCCGAAGGTCTCCCGGCCCGGGTGCTCGAAGACGATGTCGACGTCCTCGCCGCCGGTGAACTCGCGGATCTTGGCGCCGAGGCGCTTCCACTCACGCGGGTCCTGGGTGTGCTCGTCCTTCCAGAACTTGTAGCCCTCGGCGGAGCGGTCGATGATCGCCTCGGCGCCCATGGCGCGGCAGATCTCGGCCTTCTGGTCGTTGGAGACCACGCAGATCGGGGTCGCCCCGCCGGCCAGCGCGTACTGGGTGGCGTACGAGCCGAGGCCGCCGCTGGCGCCCCAGATCAGCACGTTGTCGCCCTGCTTCATGCCGGCGCCGTTGCGGCTGACCAGCTGGCGGTAGGCGGTGGAGTTGACCAGGCCCGGGGAGGCGGCCTCCTCCCAGGTGAGGTGCTTGGGCTTGGGCAGGAGCTGGTTGGTCTTCACCAGCGCGAGCTCGGCGAGGCCGCCGAAGTTGGTCTCGAAGCCCCAGATGCGCTGCTCCGGGTCCATCATCGTGTCGTTGTGGCCGTCCGGGGACTCCAGTTCGACCGAGAGGCAG
>NZ_JZKH01000304.1 GCF_000961885.1 Streptomyces rubellomurinus | reverse complement strand
GGGCGGGAGCGGCGCGGTGAAGGCGTCGTTCACGGGCGCGGCGAGCCCGGCGTCGGTCACCGACACCTCGGGCGGCGGCTCGACGGTGCTGGCCGCGGCACCTTCACCGTCCGGCCCGCTGGGGAACTACACGGCGACTTCACTGTCCCCGTCCGCCGCCTGGTCGGGCGGCTCCAACGCCGGGAGTTTCTCGTACAGTTACCCGATCTCGGTGCCGCCGGCCCTGGGTGGCGCGGCGCCGTCCGTCGAGCTGAGCTACAACTCGGCGGACGTGGACGGCAAGACCTCCGCGTCCAACGCGCAGCCCTCGTGGGTGGGTGACGGCTGGAACTACGAGCCCGGGTTCATCGAGCGTTCCTACAAGTCCTGTGACAAGGACGGGATCACGGGCTCCGGCGACGAGTGCTGGGGCGGCCAGAACGCCTCGCTCGCACTCGCCGGTCACTCGGGCCCGATCGTGCGCGACGACGCCAGCGGTGTGTGGCACCTGGTGAACGACGACGGCACGAAGGTCGAGCAGTTGACCGGGGCGCCGAAGGGCGCGGGC
>NZ_JZKH01000303.1 GCF_000961885.1 Streptomyces rubellomurinus | reverse complement strand
GCCGTTCGGCGCCAATCGGCCGGTGAACAGGTGGCCCTCGCCCTCGGCCAGAGCAGTCGCGGCGCCCAGCCAGGGGTGAGCGGACGCCTCCAGGCCCATCGAGCCAGCGTCGGCGGAGGCCGCGGTGGCCTCCGTCCAGAAGTACTCGCGCTGGAACGCGTAGGTCGGCAGCTCGGCGACCGGAGAGCCGCCCTCGCCGAGGACCTTCGTCCAGTCGATGTCGACGCCCTGGACGTGCAACTGGCCGAGGGACTTGAGGAGTTGGCCGATGCCGCCCTCGTTGCGAGCGAGCGAGCCGACGACCACGCCGCCGTGTTCGGCGCTGCCGTCCGTCAGCGGCATGGACAGCACCGGGTGGGCGCTGACCTCGATGAACACGTTGCGGCCGTCGCCGAGCAGCTGCTCCAGCGCCCGGTCGAAGCGGACCGGCTCCCGCAGGTTCCGGCACCAGTACGCACCGTCCAGCTCCGGCCCTTCCAGCACCCGACCCAAAACGGTGGAGTAGAAGGGAACGGACGCACGGCCGGGCGTCAGGTCGGCGAACTCCTCCGCCA
>NZ_JZKH01000302.1 GCF_000961885.1 Streptomyces rubellomurinus | reverse complement strand
CCCGTCCTCAACGAATGGAGCACCGCCCACGGCGGCTTCACCCACCTGCCCCAGCCCCAGCGCGACCAGGTCGCCGACGCCTTCTTCACCTGGATCCACGCCGCACCACCCGCGCCTGACCCCGGGCCCGCCCCCCACCCGCCGCCTGTCGGCGCGGCGCCGGGTTCGTCGAGCTGTCCGGCGCCCGGCCTGCCCGGCCGGGCACCGAATCACGGACTCTGGTGGGGTGGTGGGGTCTCTCGGAGGGTGACTACGTGGGGTTGGCCGGCATTGAGGGGACGGTGAGGGTGGGGCTGCCGTTGAAGCGGCTGGTCCAGTAGGGGTCGCCGTCGCGGCGTTGGCCGTGGACGGTGATCTGGAAGCGCTGGGCGGTGTTCAGGCACACCCTGCGGTCGACGGGTGCGGGGATGGTGAGGGTTCGGGTGCCGGGGTCCCAGTGGTGGGGCAGGTCGGGGTGTCCGAGGGTGGCCAGGTGCTGAGTGATCGCTTCTTCGGTGACGGGGGCCGGTCGGGTGGCGGCGGTGGTGCAGCGGTTGCGCTGGGCGGGTGGGCAG
>NZ_JZKH01000301.1 GCF_000961885.1 Streptomyces rubellomurinus | reverse complement strand
GTCGAACCTCGGGCACGCGCAGGCGGCGGCGGGGGTGGCGGGTGTGATCAAGATGGTGATGGCGATGCGGCACGGGGTGCTGCCGCGCACGCTGCACGTAGACGAGCCGAGCCGCCAAGTGGACTGGTCGGCGGGGTCGGTGGCGCTGCTGACGGAGCCGGTGGAGTGGCGGCGAGGCTCCGAACCGCGCCGGGTCGGGGTGTCGGCGTTCGGGATCAGCGGGACGAACGCGCACGTGGTGCTGGAGGAGCCGCCGGAGGTGGCTCTTGCCCTGGGTGGGGAACCGGCCGGGGTGGTGCCGTGGGTGCTGTCGGCGCGGTCGGAGGGCGCGTTGCGGGCCCGGGCGGAGCGGTTGGCCGCGCGGGTGGGCGAACTCGACCTGGCGGACGTGGGGTTGTCGCTGGCTTCCACCGGCGCAGGGTTCGAGCGGCGGGCGGTGGTGATCGGCTCGGAACGGGCCGAACTGCTGGCGGGGCTGGGGTCGGTGACCGGCGGCCAGGTCGTCGCGGGCAGGACCGCGGTGTTGTTCTCCGGGCAGGGCGCGCAGTGGGCGGGGATGGGGCGGGGGT
>NZ_JZKH01000031.1 GCF_000961885.1 Streptomyces rubellomurinus | reverse complement strand
CTCGAATACCTCACCACCCGCTGGAACCTCGGCACCTCCCTGGAACGCGTCCTGGAGGCCCTCGCCACCCGCTGACCGGGCGGATGCGTAGGAAGTCGACCCGGTCGACTTCCTACGCGGCATGGGCGCCGCTTCGGTGGGAACCGAAGCGGCGCCTCATCCCATTTCCTCGGTCCGCGCCCCAGTCTTCTGGGGCGCGGACCTTCCACATACCTGTCTCTCAGTCGAAGCGACACGTAAAGATCGCCGGAAGCCATAGACGATTTCGCCTCTGCCCTCTGCCCCCTGTCATCGGCAGGGAGCAGAGGCACTGTGTGAGCGCAGGAGGAGCGCGGCGGGGCGTAGCCGAAGCCGCGTACGTGGGGGGGGTGGGGGGCTTGCCCCACCCCCCCTGGGCCTCATCAGGGCCACCCGCTGCGCGCATGCGGAAGGGCCCCGCGCGAGTGGTCTCGTGCGGGGCCCCCTCTGGTCGTGCTAGCCCACGGAGGAGTAGGCGATGATGCCGCGGCGGAGGCCGTCGATGGCCTTGCGGGCGGTCTTGCGGAGGTCGGCGTCCTCGCCGGCGGCGTCCTGGATCTGGCCGAGGACGTCGATGAGCTGCTTGGTCCAGCGGACGAAGTCGCCGGCCGGCATGTCGGCGTCGCGCAGGACCTGGTCGAGGTTGTGGCCGAGGGCCCAGCGGTAGGCGGCCCAGGCGAAGCCGAGGTCGGGTTCGCGCTGGCCGACGCCTTCGGCGGTGTTGATCCGGTGCTGTTCCTCGAGGGCGTCGAGGTGGCCCCAGATGCGGACCATCTTGCCGAGCGCCTCCTTGGCCGCGCCTTCCGGCACGCGCGGGGCGCCGGCGTCGTCGGACTGCCGGGACTCGTACACCAACGCCGAGGCACAGGCGGCGAGTTCGGCGGCGGCGAGGCCGCTCCACACACCCTCGCGGATGCATTCGGAGGCGAGCAGGTCGAGTTCGCCGTAGAGCCGGCCGAGCCGCTTGCCGTCGTCGGTGACGGTGTCGCCGCTCAGGTAGCCGAGGTCGGTCAACAGCCCGCAGACCCGGTCGAAGGTGCGGGCGATGGTGTGGGTGCGCGAGCGCATCCGGCGTTCCAGCAGCTCGGTGTCGCGGTGCAGCCGGTGGTAGCGCTCGGCCCAGCGGGCGTGGTCCTCGCGGTCGGAGCAGCCGTGGCAGGGGTGCTGGCGCAGTTCGGTGCGCAGCCGGGTGATCTCGGGGTCGTCGGCGGCGGCCGCGCGGCCGCGCCGGAACCGCTCGGGTTCGAGGTGGCCGGCCTTGGTGCGCAGCGCGGAGGCGAGGTCGCGGCGCGACTGCGGGCTGCGCGGGTTGAAGGACTTGGGGATGCGGACGCGCTCGATCGCGGCGACGGGGTGCGGGAAGTCGATCATCGCGAGCCGCTTGACCTGCCGCTCGGCGGTGAGCACGACCGGGCGCGGCCCGTCCTGGTAGTCGGGGTGGCGCGGTCCGCCGCGGCCGGAGCGGTTGACCGGCGGCAGGCCCGGGTCGAGGACGAGGGCGAGGCCGGCGAACTTGCCGGTGGGGACGTGGATGACGTCGCCGGGCTTGAGCTGCTCGATGGACTCGATGGCGGCGGCCCGGCGCTGGCTGGTGCCTTCGCGGGCGAGTTCGTTCTCGCGGTCCCTGAGCCGCCGGCGCAGCTCCATGTACTCGTCGAAGTCGCCGAGGTGGCAGGTCATGGACTCGCGGTAGCCGTCCAGGCCTTCCTCGTTGCGCTGCACCTGGCGGGCGATGCCGACGACCGAGCGGTCGGCCTGGAACTGCGCGAAGGAAGTCTCCAGGAGTTCGCGCGAGCGGTGCCGGCCGAACTGGGAGACCAGGTTGACGGCCATGTTGTAGGACGGCCGGAACGAGGACTTCAGCGGGTACGTACGGGTGCCCGCGAGCCCGGCCAGCGCCTCGGGGTCGAGGCCGCGCTGCCAGAGCACCACGGCGTGGCCCTCGACGTCGATGCCGCGGCGCCCGGCGCGGCCGGTGAGCTGGGTGTACTCGCCGGGGGTGATGTCGGCGTGGGTCTCGCCGTTCCACTTGACGAGCTTCTCCATGACCACCGAGCGGGCGGGCATGTTGATGCCCAGCGCCAGGGTCTCGGTCGCGAAGACGGCCTTGACCAGGCCCTTCACGAACAGTTCCTCGACGACCTCCTTGAACCGGGGCAGCATCCCGGCGTGGTGGGCGGCGATGCCGCGCTCCAGCCCGTCCAGCCACTCGAAGTAGCCGAGGACGTGCAGGTCCTCGTCCGGGATGTCGGCGCAGCGCTCCTCGACGATGGCGCGGACGACGGCGCGGTCGGCGTCCTTGTTGAGCCGCAGGCCGGAGCTGAGGCACTGCTGGACGGCCGCCTCGCAGCCGGCCCGGCTGAAGATGAAGGTGATCGCGGGCAGCAGGCCCTCGGCGTCGAGCCGGTCGATGACGTCGACCCGGCCCGGGGTCCAGACCTTGCCGGGACGGCCGTTGGGCATGGAGCGGCCCCGGCCGCGGCCGAAGCGGTCGCGCGGGTTGCGGTCGAGCTCGGAGCGGGCGAGCCGGACGAGTTCCGGGTTGACCAGCTTGCCGGGGTGGCGCGGGCCGGCCTTGGGCCGGCCGTCGCGGTCGGGGTCGGCGAACAGGTCGTACATCCGGTTGCCGGCCATCACGTGCTGCCACAGCGGCACCGGGCGGGTCTCGGAGACGATCACCTTGGTGCCGCCGCGGACGGTGTCCAGCCAGTCGCCGAACTCCTCGGCGTTGGAGACGGTCGCGGAGAGCGAGACGAGGGTGACCGACTCGGGGAGGTGGATGATGACCTCCTCCCAGACGGCGCCGCGGAAGCGGTCGGCGAGGTAGTGCACCTCGTCCATGACGACGTAGCCGAGGCCGTCGAGGGTGCTGGAGCCCGCGTAGAGCATGTTGCGCAGCACCTCGGTGGTCATGACCACCACGGGGGCGTCGCCGTTGACGGTGTTGTCGCCGGTGAGCAGGCCGACCTTGGCGGCGCCGTAGCGCTTGACCAGGTCGCCGTACTTCTGGTTGGAGAGCGCCTTGATGGGCGTCGTGTAGAAGCACTTGCGGCCGGCCTGCAGGGCCAGGTGCACGGCGAACTCGCCGACGATGGTCTTCCCGGAGCCGGTGGGGGCGGCGACCAGGACGCCCGAGCCGGCCTCCAGCGCCTGGCACGCCTCCAGCTGGAAGTCGTCCAGCGGGAAGTCGTACAGCTGCTGGAAGCCGTACAGGGCGCCGGCCTGCTCCTTGGCCCGGCGACGGCTGGCCGCGTACGCCTCGGCGGGGCTGAGCTCCCGGTCTTCCTGGGGCTCGGGATCGGGGGTGTTCATCGCCGTCCGGGTGTGGTTGGTGTGATCTCGCATCTCAGCGAGAGGTTACCCGGGAGGAGTGACATCGATAGCACCGTTTTTCCGTGCGGGGAGACGCGGGACGAACGGCCGGACGAGCAGCGGGACCCGCGGCCGGACGAGCAGCCGGACGAACGGCCGGACGAGCACGAGGAGACGCCACCGGATCACTCCTCTCCCAAATCCATAGTTGCAAATGTCTTCAAGTGATCGGGATCGGATCAGCTTCGGACGTCTCCGGTCATTCCCTGGGAAACCCCCCGATCGCTCCCTACCTTCGGGTGCCACAGCTACCCCACAGCCACCGACTCACGGGAGGACAGCCACGATGGCGGACCTGGAGACGTCCCTCAAGCAGGCCATGACGATCGACGGCGCGATCGGCGTCGCCCTGGTCGACTACGGCAGCGGCATGGCCCTCGGCAGCCTCGGCGACGGCAACGAGCTGGACCTCAACGTCGCCGCGGCCGGGAACACCGACGTGGTCCGCGCCAAGATGCGGGCGATGGAGATGCTCAACCTGCACGACAACGAGATCGAGGACATCCTGATCAGCCTCACCAGCCAGTACCACATGGTCCGGCCGATCACGACGCCCGGCGGGCGCGGCCTGTTCCTGTTCCTGGCGCTCAACCGCAGCCGCTCCAACCTCGCGATGGCCCGCCACCAGCTCAAGCTCATCGAGACCTCGCTGGAGATCTGAGCCGTCCGGCCTCGCACACCAGGGAAGGGGGGGCGACCGTGACGGTGGCGCTGTACCAGGCCAAGGCCGAGTTCTTCCGGATGCTCGGCCATCCCGTCCGGATCCGGGTGCTGGAACTGCTGCAGGCCGGGCCCACGCCCGTGCGCGGCCTGCTCGCCGCGCTGGAGGTGGAGCCGTCCAGCCTGTCCCAGCAGCTCGCGGTGCTGCGCCGCTCGGGCATCGTCACCGCCACCCGGGAGGGCGGCATCGTGGTGTACGAGCTGGCCGGCGGGGAGGTCGCCGACCTGCTGCGCTCGGCCCGGCGCATCCTCACCGGGCTGCTCGCCGACCGGACGGTGCTGCTCGCCGAGCTGCGCGCGACGGCCGCCCCGGACGGGCCGTAGCGCTTCCTCCCGCCACGCACGGCCCGTAGGGGCTGCCGCTAACCCTTTAACCCTTCAGCAGCTCCGCCAGCCCGTCCGCCAGCCGCTCGTACTCCGCCGCCCGGTTGTACAGCTGGGCGCTGACCCGCAGCACCCCGCCGCCGTCCCACGGGCGGACGGCGATCCGGGCACCGAGCCGCTGCCACACCTCGGCCATCAGCGCCCGCGCCTGCGGCTCGGTCTCGGCGCACCCGGCGGGCAGCCGCACCGCGCTCATCCACACCCCGGGCGAGGCGGGCAGCGGCCGCAGGCCGCCCCGCTCGACCAGCACCCGCCGGCCGTACCGGGCGAGCGCGCCGTTGTGCGCGGCCACCGCCGGGCCGAGCCCGCGCAGCAGCGCGTGGCCGGTCGGCGCGGCCAGCCACGGCGTGTAGTCGCAGGTCCCGCGCCACTCGACGGCCGCCGGGAAGCCCCGGTCGTGCTCCCAGGAGAGGGCGAGCGGGCGGATCCGGCCGGTCCACTCGGGGCGGACGGCGAGCAGGCCGGTGGCGCGCGGGGCGAACGCCCACTTGTGCAGGTTGCCGAACCAGAAGTCGGCGCCCGGGTCGACCGGGTCGGGCAGCATGCCGGGCGCGTGGGCGCCGTCCACGACGGTGGTCACGCCGCGGTCGCGCAGGTCGGCCAGCAGCGCGGGGGTGGCGAGCAGCCGGGCGGTGGGCGAGGTGATCTGGTCCAGGACGGCGACGGCGGTCCGCTCGTCCACGGCGTCGAGCACCGCCGCGCGCACGGCCGCCTCGTCCGGGGCGTCCACCGGGAGCGCCACGACGCTCAGTTCGGCGCCGGCCTCGGCGGCCCGGCGGGCGACGGCCCGGGTGACGGCGCCGTAGCCGTGGTCGGTGACCAGGATCCGGTGTCCGGGCGCGAGCGGGATGCTGTCCAGGGCGACGGCGGCGGCCTCGGTGACGTTGTCGACCAGGGCCAGCAGGTCCGGGGCGACGGCGAGTTCGGCGGCGATCCGGGTCCGGGCCCGGGCGACCCGGTCCGGCAGGTTCCAGAAGAAGCCGTCCGGGTCCTGCTCCTGCTCGGCCCGCAGCAGCTCGCACTCCTGCTGCACGGGGACGGGCACGGCACCGAAGGAGCCGTGGTTGAGGTGCGCGGCGCCGGGCACGAGGGTGAACATGCCCTCGGCGGCGGGCAGCGGGGCCGGGGGCTCGGCGGTCCCCAGGTCGTCCGTCACGGCTTCCTCCCTGAACGGTTTCCGACAGCTCTGGCAGCTGCGACAGCCCTGACAGCTCCGTCGGCTCTGACACAGCTCACGCGATGTGTGACATTTCACATGACACACCCCTGGTCGGTCAACGCCCGCCGCCACCACGATCGGCCCATGACCATTGCCGACCCCTTCCTGGCCCTCAGTGCCCGTACCGGCCGGTTCACCTTCGGCGCGCCGCGCGCGTACACGCTCGCCGAGGACGGTACCCGGCTGCTGCTGCTCCGCTCGACCGGTCCGGAGGATCCGTTCGACCGCCTGCACCTCCTCGACGTCGAGACCGGCGAGGAGCGGCTGGTCGCCGACCCGGCCGCGCTGCTGCCCGGCCGCACCGGCGACCGCGACGAACTCCCGCCGCTCGAACGGAGGTTGCGCGAACGCGTCCGGCTGACCGCGGCCGGCATCGGCAGCTACGCCGCCACCGCCGACCTCTCCGTCGCCGTCTTCACCCTGGACGGCCGCCTGTTCCGCACCGACACCGCCACCGGCACCAGCGACGAACTCCCCGTCGCTGCACCGGCGTTCGACCCGAGGCCGGACGCCACCGGCCAGCGGATCGCCTACGTCGGCGAGGACGCCCTCTACGTCACCCCCGGCCTCGAACCGCTCTCCCCCGACGACGGCGCCCGCTGGGGCGTCGCCGAGTTCGCCGCCGCCGAGGAGCTGTCCCGCTCCCGCGGCCACTGGTGGCGCCCGGACGGCGGCGCGCTGCTCGCCGCCCGGGTGGACGAATCAGCGCTCCCCCGCTGGCAGTTGGCCGACCCGACCCGGCCCGCCGAGCCCGCCGACGACCTCGCCTACCCGCACTCCGGCGGCCCCCACGCGGACGTCCAGCTCTGGGTCCTCGGCCTGGACCGCTCCCGCGTCCGACTCCACTGGGACGCCGCCGAGTTCCCGTACCTCGTGGACGCCGGCTGGGCCGGCGACGACGAGCTGCTGCTCACCGTGACCGACCGGCTCCAGCAGCGCGTCCTCCTGCTCAGCGCCGACCCGGCCACCGGCGCGACCACCGAACTCTCCCGCACCACCGACGAGTTCTGGGTCGACGCCCTGCCCGGCACCCCCGCCCGGCTCGGCGACGGCCGACTGCTCACCGCCCACGACACCCCGCAGGCCCGCGGCCTCGCCCTGGACGGAAAGCCGCTGGACACCGCCGGCCTGCAGATCCGCCGGGTCGCCGGACGGCTGCACGGCCGACTGCTCTGCGAGACCGGCCAGGGCGACCCGGCCGACCAGTACCTCCACCTGATCGACCCGGACGGCGGCACCCCCGAACTCCTCACCCCGCGGCCGGGCGTGCACACCGCCCTCGCCGCCGGCGACACCCTGCTGCTCACCTCGGCCGACCCCACCGGCTACCGGCGCACCCTGCACCGGGCCGGCCGGGAACTGACGATCACCGACCTCGGCCCCGAACTCCCGTACGTGGTCCGGCCGCTGCTCGCCCGGGTGACCGAGCGCGCGCTGCCCACCTCCGTGGTGTACCCCCGCGAGCACACCCCCGGCCGCCGCCTGCCCGTCCTGCTGGACGTCTACGGCGGCCCCACCCACCAGTCCGTGGCCCTCGACCCGCGCCGCTGGCAGCAGCGCCAGTGGTGGGCCGACCAGGGCTTCGCCGTCGTCACCACCGACAACCGCGGCACCTCGAACGTCTCCCCCGCCTTCACCCGGGCCGTCTTCCGCGGCTTCTCCCGGGTCGTCCTGGACGACCAGGTGGACGCCCTGCGCGCCCTCGGCGCCGACCACCCCGACCTCGACCTCGGCCGGGTCGGCGTGCGCGGCTGGTCCTTCGGCGGCTGGCTCGCCGCGCTCTGCGTGCTGCGCCGCCCGGACGTCTTCCACGCCGCCTGCGCGGGCGCCCCGCCCACCGACTGGCGCCTGGCCAGCGGCGCGTACACCGAGCGCTACCTCGGCCTGCCGCAGGAGGACCCGGAGGGCTACGCGGACGACGACCTGATCCCCGACGCCCCCGGCCTGACGCGGCCGCTGCTGCTGACCCAGGGGCTGGCCGACGACAACGTCCACCCGGCGCAGACCATGCTGCTCTCCCGGGCCCTCACCCGGGCCGGCCGCCCGCACAGCGTGCTGCCGCTGCCGGGCGTCACCCACATGACCCCGGGTGCCGTGGAGGCGCAGGTTGTCACGGCCGAACTCGCCTTCCTGCGGGCGAACCTGGGCTGATCCGTTGAGCTCGCCCGGGCCGGAGTGGGACACTCCGCAGGACCGCCGCCCCGCCCGGGCAGCTCGACACCACGGGGGCACACATGGAGATCAAGCGGCCGAACCCGGCCGGGGGAACGCACTTCACCCCGCTGACCGGCGCCAACGCGGCGCTCGCCTTCACCCTGGAGCTCGCGATGCTCGCGGCGCTCGGCTACTGGGGGTTCAGGACGGGCTCCGGCCTCGGCCTGCGGCTGCTGCTGGGCCTCGGCGCGCCCGCACTGGCCATCGCCCTCTGGAGCCTGTTCCTGGCCGCGGGCGGGCCGAGGTTCCCGCAGCCGACCGCCGTGACGATCGTGCTCAAGCTGCTCGTCCTCGGCTCGGCCGGGCTCGCCCTGTACGCGGCCGGCCGGCCCACCCTGGCGCTGGTGTACGGCGCGCTGGTGGTGCTCAGCGTGACCGTGGAGTACAGCACCCGGTGACCGGCCGCCGGAAACGGTGGAACCCGGTCGGACGCGGCCCTCGTGAGGTTCCCCGCCGCGCCCGACCGGGCGTCTGAACTCCTGCTACTCCTCCGGCGCTACTCCTCCGGGAAGTGGCAGGCCGCCTGGCGCCCGCCCGCGGCGGCACCACCCGACGCGGCACCGCCCGCCCCGACGATCCGCAGCAGCGGCCGCTCCGTGCGGCACACCTCCTGCGCCTTCGGACAGCGCGGGTGGAAGCCGCAGCCGGCGGGCGGGTTCGCCGGGCTCGGCGGGTCGCCGAGCAGCACGATCCGCTCCCGGGCCCGTTCCGCCGCCGGGTCCGGGAGCGGCACGGCGGACAGCAGGGCCTTGGTGTACGGGTGCGCGGGCCGCCCGTACACCTCGGCCTTGTCGCCGATCTCGACGATCCGGCCGAGGTACATCACCGCGACCCGGTCGCAGACCCGCTTGACCACCGAGAGGTCGTGCGCGATGAACACGTACGCCAGGCCCAGTTCGCGCTGCAACTGCTCCATCAGGTTGACCACCTGGGCCTGGATGGAGACGTCCAGCGCGGACACCGGCTCGTCCGCGATCACCAGCCGGGGCGAGGTGGCCAGCGACCGGGCGATGCCGATGCGCTGCGCCTGGCCGCCGGAGAACTCGTGCGGGTAGCGGTCGAGGTGCTCGGGGATCAGCCCGACCAGCTCCATCAGCTCCGCCGCCCGCTTCCGCGCGTCCGCCGCGCCGGTGCCCTGCACCAGCAGCGGCTCGGAGATGATCCGGGCCACCGTCTGCCGGGGGTTGAGCGAGGAGTACGGGTCCTGGAAGACCATCTGCAAGTGCCGCCGGTGCGGGCGCAGTTGCGCCTGCGAGAGGCCGCCGATCTCGGTGCCGTCGAAGGTGACGGTGCCCGAGGTCGGGTCGAGCAGCCGGACGATCATCCGCCCGGTGGTGGACTTGCCGCAGCCGGACTCGCCGACCAGCCCCAGGGTCTCGCCCGCGCCGAGGTCGAAGCTGACCCCGTCGACGGCCCGGATCGGCGCCCCGGCCCGCCCGGCCCGGCTCCGCCGCCCCGGGAAGGTCTTCACCAAGTCCCGTACGGACAGCAGTGGTTCACCCATCAGAGCGCCTTTCCCGAGGACGGCACCATCGGCAGGTGGCAGGCGGCCCAGTGGCCGGTGCCGAGCGGATCGAGCGCCGGGCGTTCGGCCAGGCAGCGGGCGTGCTCCTCGGCGGACGCCGCGATGGTGCGGGCGCAGCGCGGCGCGAAGGAGCAGCCGGGGGCGGGGGCGATCAGCGAGGGCGGGCTGCCGGGGATGGCCCGCAGCGGCGCGTCGTCGGCGTCGTCGAGGCGGGGCAGCGAGTCCAGCAGGCCGCGGGTGTACGGGTGCGCGGGCTGCGCGAACAGCCGGTCCACCGGGGCCTGTTCGGCCGCCCGGCCGCCGTACATGACCAGGACCTCGTGGGCGACCCGGGCGACCACGCCCAGGTCGTGGGTGATCATGACGACACCGAGGCCGCGCTCCTGCTGGATGCGGGCGATCAGGTCGAGGATCTGCGCCTGGACGGTGACGTCGAGGGCGGTGGTGGGCTCGTCGGCGATCAGCAGCTCGGGTTCGCAGGCGAGCGCCATGGCGATCATGACGCGCTGGCGCATGCCGCCGGAGAACTGGTGCGGGTACTCGTCGACCCGCCGGGCCGGCTCCGGGATGCCGACCTCGGCCAGCATCTCGACGGCCCTGGCCCGGCCCGCCTTGCGGCCCGCCCGGAAGTGCACCCGGTAATGCTCGGCGATCTGCTCGCCGACGGTGTAGAAGGGGTGCAGGCTGGACAGCGGGTCCTGGAAGATCATCGCGATCCGGCGGCCGCGGACGACCCCCAGTTCCCGCTCCCCGAGCCCGGTCAGCTCCTGCCCGTCCAGCTTGATCGAGCCGCTGACGGCGGCGCCGCGGTGCAGGCCCATGACGGCCAGCGAGGTGACGGACTTGCCGCTGCCGGACTCGCCGACCAGGCCGAGCGTGCGCCCGGCCTCGACGGTGAAGGAGATGCCGTCCACGGCCCGGACGGTGCCGCGCGGGGTGTCGAAGGCGACCCTGAGGTCCTTGACGTCCAGGAGGGTCATCAGTACCTCACTCTCGGGTCGACGAACGCGTACAGCAGGTCGACCAACAGGTTCGCCACGACGATGAAGAACGCCGCGAGCAGGGTGACGCCGAGGATGACGGGCTGGTCCGAGCGGGCCAGGCCGTCGTAGAAGAGCCGGCCGACGCCGGGCAGGCCGAAGATCGACTCGGTGATGACGGCCCCGGCCAGCAGCCCGCCGAGGTCCATGCCGAAGATGGTGAGGATCGGCGTCATCGCGGAGCGCAGCCCGTGCTTGACGGTGACGGTGCGCGGCGGCAGGCCCTTGGCCCGGGCGGTGCGGATGTACGGCTCGGC
This sequence comes from Streptomyces rubellomurinus, assembly GCF_000961885.1. Taxonomy (GTDB): domain Bacteria; phylum Actinomycetota; class Actinomycetes; order Streptomycetales; family Streptomycetaceae; genus Kitasatospora; species Kitasatospora rubellomurina. The sequence continues at coordinate 75,035 of NZ_JZKH01000031.1, read as the reverse complement.
CATCGCCTCGATCATCGAGTTGCGGCTCTGCCGCGCGTACATGGCCGCGTACAGCAGGGCCAGCGCGATCCAGGGCAGCAGCAGGTTGGAGGCCCACTCGACGGGGTCCTCGGTGAACGCGTGGTACGCGGGGTAGGGCAGCCAGCCGGCCGTCCTGACGACGCCCCAGATCAGCATGATCGAGGTGAAGTAGACCGGCAGCGAGGCGGCGCCGACCGAGAGCACCATCAGGGTCCGGTCGGTGAAGCCGCCCTTGCGCAGCGCCGAGGTGACGCCCGCGCCGAGGCCGAGGAGCAGCCAGAGCACGGCCGAGCCGATGGCCAGCGAGATCGAGACCGGCAGGCGGTCGGTGAGCAGGTCCCAGACCGGCAGCGAGTACTCGTAGGAGTAGCCGAGGCAGGGGAAGCCGCAGTGCACCGCGCTGGGGCCGGTGCCGTAGTCGCGGCCGGCGAAGATGCCCGTCAGGTAGTCGGCGAACTGCTGCCAGACGGACTTGTCCAGGCCCATCGCGGCCTTGACGTCGGCGAGCCGTTCGGGGCTGCAGGTCTTGCCGCAGGCCGCGGCGGCCGGGTCGTTGGGCAGCAGGTAGAAGATGGTGAAGGTGATGGCGCAGATGGCGAGCAGGATGCCCGCCACGCCGACCAGGCGGCGGCCGAGGTAGAGGATCACGACCGGCCTCCCCGGGGGTCGAGGATGTCCCGCAGCGCGTCGCCGAGCAGGGTGAAGGCGAGCACGGCGAGGAAGAGGAAGACCGTCGGGATGAGGAAGTACGTCGGGTCGGTCTCGTAGTACTTGATGCTCTCGGCGATCATCTGCCCCCAGGAGGAGGTCGGCGGCCGCACGCCCACGCCGAGGTAGCTGAGCGCGGCCTCGGTGGCGATCATGCCGGGGATCAGCAGCGTGGTGTACGCGATGACCGGCCCGGAGACGTTCGGCAGGATCTCCCGGGTGAGGATGCGCCAGGAGCGGGCGCCGCCGACCTTCGCGGCCTCGACGTACTCGCGGTGCTTGAGCGACAGGGTCTGGCCGCGGACGACGCGGGCGATGCCCGGCCAGGTGAACAGGCCGATCACCAGGGTGATCAGCAGGATCCGGTTGACGTCCTCGGCCACCGACATCATCGCGATCATGAAGATCAGCGAGGGGAAGGACATCGTGAGGTCCATCAGCCGGGACAGCACGGAGTCGGTGCGGCCGCCGAAGTAGCCCGCGGCGATGCCGGCCAGGGTGCCGGTGACCACGACGACGACGGTGGCGGTGAAGGCGATCAGCAGCGAGACCTGGCCGCCGTGCAGCACCCGGGCGAACAGGTCGCGGCCGGTGGTGGGCTCGACGCCCAGCCAGTGCCGGGTGCTGATGCCGCCGAAGTCGCCCTTGGGCGTGCCGCCCAGGTAGGCGTCGACGGCGCGCTTGTCGAACTCCTCGGGGGACCAGCCGCCGAGCGAGCTCAGCGGGCCGGCCAGGGCGGCCGCCAGGACCAGGACGGCGACCGTGACCAGGCCGAACCGGGCCGAGCCCTTGGCCCACAGCTGGTCCCAGACCAGCCGCCACGGCCCGCGCCCGGCGGCCTTCGCGGGGCCCGCCGCCACGGCGTCGGCCACGGCGGCGGGCTCAGTTACTCTTCGCTCGCCTCCGGCCGCTCCTGACCCGGTGTCGACGCTCCTCGCTCCGGCACTCGCTGCGCTCGCTTGTCGCTCGTCACTCTCGACACCGGCGCGGCCTTCGGCTCCCGAAGGGGTGTCAGCGCTGCTCATCAGCCCTTGCCCTTGGCCGGGTCCTTGAGGCCGACCGTCGCCAGGTCGATCATCCCGGCGAAGCCGGAGTTGCCGAACGCGCCGGCCACGTTGGTGCCGACCATCAGCGGGCGGCGCTGCCACATCAGCGGGACGGCCGGGGCCTTCTTCATCAGGTCCTCGTCCAGCTGTTTCCACGCCTTGTTGGCCTCGTTCACGTCCGTCATGGCCGCGATCTGGTCCATCCGGTCCATCGTGGCCTGGTCACGGAACTGGCTGTAGTTGCCCTGGTTGCCCTTCTCCTTGATGGTCCGTCCGTCGAACAGGAACGGGAGGAAGGTCGCGGCGGACGGGTAGTCCGGACACCAGCCGTTGATGGTCAGCTCGGGGGCGTTCTTGGTGTCGCCGAGGGTGTCGGTGAAGGCGGACGGGTCCACGGTGTTGACGGTGACCTGCACCCCGACCTTGGACAGCGACTGCTGGATCGCCTCGGCGCGGGTCTTGTCGCCGAGCGAGACGGTCAGCGAGACCTTGAGGTCGGTCTTGCCGGCCTCCTTGAGCAGCGCCTTGGCCTTCTCCGGGTCCCCGGCGGCCGGGATCTTCAGCGGGTCGGCCTTCTCCCCGCCGGTCAGCGACGGCGGGAGGAAGGAGGTCGCCACGTCGGTGACCGCCGGGCCGCCGAAGGCCGTCACCTGGGCCTCGCGGTCGACCGCCCACATCATCGCCTCGCGCACCTTCGGGTCGTCGAAGGGCGCCTTGGCGGTGTTCAGGTACAGCATGTCGGTGCAGCCGGTCCGCTCGGCGGTCATCCGCTCCCGCACGTCCGCCTTGGGCAGCACCTTGGCGACGGACTCGTGCTGCATCCAGGGCATGTTGATCGCGTTGGCGTCGGCGCCGTCGCTCGCGATGATCCGGTCGTCGGCCTGGCCGCCCTTGATGCCCTCGGTGACGACGATCTTGTCCGGGTACGCCTTGCGGACGGTGTCGGAGGCCTGGTCCCAGTTGGTGTTGCGGACCAGCACCAGCTGCTTGCCGCGGTCGTAGCTCTCGATCTTGTACGGACCGGAGGAGAACGGCCGGGAGTCGTACTGGGTGCCCTTCTCCTGGGACTGCGGCACCGGGGAGAAGGTCGGCAGGGTGACGGTGTCGGAGAATTCGGCGACCGGGCGCTTCAGGTGGAAGACGATCGTCCGGTCGTCCGGCGTCTCGATGCTGGCCAGGTGCTCGCCGGTGAGCGGGCCCTTGTACTTGTCGCCGTCGGCCAGGTACTGGACGGCGTAGTCGGGGCCGCCGGTGAGGTCCGGGGAGAACGAGCGCTCGACGTTGTACTTGATGTCGGCGGACTTGATCGGGCTGCCGTCCTCGTACTTGAGGCCGTCCTTCAGGGTGAAGGTCCACACCTTGCCGCCGTCCGAGGACTTGCCCAGGTCGGTGGCGAGGTCGGGGACGATCTCGCTGCCCGCGGCGCCCGGCTCGGACTTGAAGGTGGTCAGGGTGCGGTACAGCAGCCGGGTGCCGAAGTCCATGTGCGGGACGGTCCAGTTGCGGGCCGGGTCGAGGTGGGCGAAGTCCTGGTTGGTCAGGATGTCGAGCGTCCCGCCCTTGGCCGGGGTGCCGCCGATGATCGAGCCGGACTCCGCGCCCGGCCCCTTCGTACTGGAGGGCGCCGCGTCGCCGCCGCTGTCGCTCTTGTCGTTCTTGCAGGCCCCGAGGCCGAGGGTGAGGGTCGCCGCGAGGGCCGCCGCGAGGGCGGCGTGGGTGCGCCTGGTCATGTAGCAACTCCGCTGTGGGTGGCCGGATCTGGCCGCTGCGCTGTGTGACCCGTAACATAGTAATGTGAAATTGCACTGCACAAGAGGTGGCGGCCGCCGTTACCGAGCTGTGTCCGTGCTCCCCATCTCCCCCGCCCCGCTCAGGAGTTCACCGTGACCCTCGCCCCGGCCGGTCTCCACACCGGCAGTCACGACCTGCCGGTCTCCCCCGCCCTCGACGCCTTCATGGGCCACCGCTGGGCTCCGACCCCGCTCCCCGCCGACCAGCGCGTCCCCGGCTACGACCGCTTCCCCGGCCGCCGCGACCGGCTGTCCGCAGCCTTCCCCGGCGAGCGCCTGATCGTCCCCGCCGGGCGCCTCAAGGTCCGCTGCAACGACCTCGACTACCGGTTCCGCCCGCACAGCGCGTACGTCTGGCTCACCGGCCTCACCGGCGAGGACCAGGCCGACCACGTCCTCGTCCTCGAACCCGCCGGGCCCGCCGGCCACGAGCCCGTCCTGTACCTGCGCCCCCGGTCCCCGCGCGACGGCGGCGAGTTCTACCGCGACCGCCGCTACGGCGAGTTCTGGGTCGGCCGCCGGCCCGACCTCGCCGAGGCGGCGCAGCTCACCGGCATCCGCACCCGCCACCTCGACGAGCTGCCCGCCCTGCTCGCCGGCCCGCAGCCGCCCACCCGCGTCCTGGCCGGCACCGACCCGCTGGTCGACGACGCCACCGGGCGCCCCCGCCCCGACCTGCGCGACGCCGAACTCTCCGCCGTCCTCTCCGAGTTGCGCCTGGTCAAGGACACCTGGGAGGTCGAGCAGCTGCAGCTCGCCGTCGACCACACCACCACCGGCTTCCAGGACGTCGTCCGCGCCCTGCCCACAGCACTCCGCCACCCCCGCGGCGAACGCTGGATCGAGGGCGTCTTCGACCTGCGCGCCCGCGCCGAGGGCAACGGCACCAGCTACACCACCATCGCCGCCTCCGGCGCCCACGCCTGCGTCCTGCACTGGATCCGCAACGACGGTGCCCTCGACCCGGGTTCACTCCTGCTGCTGGACGCCGGCGTCGAGACCGACACCCTCTACGCCGCCGACATCACCCGCACCCTCCCGCTCAGCGGCACCTTCAGCCCCGTCCAGCGCCAGGCCTACGACCTCGTCCTCGCCGCCCAGAGCGCCGGCATCGCCGCCCTGCGCCCCGGCGCCCGCTTCCGCGACTTCCACCGCGCCGCCATGCGCGTCATCGCCGAAGGCCTCGCCGACTGGGGCGTCCTGCGCCTCCCCGCCGAACAGGCCCTCGCCGACGACAACGGCCTCTACCGCCGCTACACCCTCTGCGGCAGCGGCCACATGCTCGGCCTCGACTACCACGACTGCGCCCAGGCCCGCGCCGACCGCTACCTCGACGCCACCCTCGAAGCGGGCATGGTCCTCACCGTCGAACCCGGCCTCTACCTCCAGCCCGACGACGAGACCCTCCCCCTCGAACTCCGCGGCCTCGGCATCCGCATCGAGGACGACCTGGTGATCACCCCGGACGGCGCCCACCTGATGTCCAACGCCCTGCCCAGGACGGCCGCCGACATCGAATCCTGGATGGCGACCCTCCTGAGCTGATTCCGGCGATCGGGCGGACGGTCAGGCCACCTTGACCGTCCGCTCCCCCTGCCGCACGGACACCTCGACCTCGCCACCGATCGCGGCGGCGTACGCCCGCAGGTTGTCCAGGCTGTCCACCTGCCCGTGCTCGATCTGCGACACCCGCGCCTGGCTCACCCCCATGAGGCCGGCCACCTCCTTCTGGGTGAGGTCGGCGGCCTTCCGCAGTTCGGCCAGCTCATGGCCGCGGACGCGCGCCAGCATCTCCTGCCGAAAACGCGCCCCCTCGGCCTCCGCCTCCGGCGAAGCCAGCCACGGGTTGATCCGCTGGGCCTCGGCCCACACCTCGGTCCAACTACGGCCCTTCATGCGCGTGCTCCCTCGTCCTTCTCGTTGATGTACTGCTCGTAACGAGCTTCCGCCAGCGGAATGTTGGTGTCGTACCACCGGGACCACTCCCCGCTCTTGTCTCCGGCGACCAGGATGATCGCGGCTCGTTCAGGGTCGAAGACGAAGAGCATCCGGATCTCCGAGCGCCCGGCGGAGCCGGGCCGAAGCTCCTTCAAGTTGTGCAACTTGCTTCCGTGGACCCGGTCCACCAGCGGGCGCCCGAGCAAGGGCCCCCTCCTGGCGAGCAGCTTGATCGCTTCAGCGACCTGGCGGGCGGTACGCGGATCGTCAGCTGAGATGCCCAGGAACCATTCGTTCACCGGACCAATAAGTGTGATCTCCCACATGGAACCAAATTAAGTTGTCCCTTATACGTTACCGCGCGCTTTCCCGCCCAATCCACCCCTGCGGGGGACAACACACCCCGCACCGCACGCCCCTCCGCGCTACTCCCGCGCCGCCCGCCACAGGTCCGTGACGAGCTGCTCCGCCGGGCCGGTGCGGGCCAGGTGGTGGGCGGTGCCGGCCCAGAGGTGCATGGCTCGCAGGTCGCCGCGGCGGGTGGCGGCGGCGCGCAGGGGGGCGGTGAGGTGGTGGACCTCGGGGTAGGCGGGCGGGGCGTACGGGCCGTGGCGGTCGATGAAGGGGTTGCGCAGGCCGCGGGCCGGGCGGCCGGTGAAGGCGCGGGTGACGACCGTCTCCGGGAGCTCGCCGAGCGCGGCCCGGTGGGCGGCCGAGGCGCCGGACTCGTCCGTCCGCAGCAGCGCGGTGCCGAGCTGCACCGCCGCCGCGCCCGCCCGCAGGGCCGCCACGATCGCCGGCCCGTCGCCGAGCCCGCCCGCGGCGATCAGCGGCAGCGTCGTCACCGCCCGTACGGCGGGCAGCAGTCGGAGCAGCGGGAGCTCGCCCGGCCGGTCCGCCACCCGGTGGGTGGCGCGGTGGCCGCCGGCCTCCGGGCCCTGCACGCAGAGCGCGTCCATCCCGGCCGCCTCGGCCGCCCGGGCCTCCTCCGGGGTGGTGACGGTGCCGATCTGCAGCGTCCCGGCCGCGCGCAGCGCCGCCGCCTGCGCCGGGCCGGGCAGCCCGAAGGTGTAGGAGACGACGGGCACCGGGTCGGCGAGCAGCGCCGCGAGCTTGGCCTCCCAGTCGTCCCGGTCCGGCGCGATCTCCTCGGGCAGTGCCACCTGCCACCGCTCGGCCTCGGGCCGCAGCCGCTCCCGGTAGGCGGCGACGGCCGCCGCGTCCCCGGGCGGGGCGGGGACGAAGAGGTTCACCCCGTACGGCCGGTCGGTCAACTTCCGTACCGCCGCGATCTGTTCGGCCATCGCCGGGGCGCTCTTGTACCCGGCGGCCAGGAACCCCAGTCCGCCGGCCCGGTTCACCGCCGCCGCCAGCTCCGGGGTGGAGGCCCCGCCGGCCATCGGCGCGCCGATCACGGGCAGGGCGAGTTCGGCGAGACGGACGGCCATCGGGAGGCTCCTCACACGGCTGCGGGTACCGACCGGCCCAGCCTACGCCTCAGCGGATCAGCCCCCGGCGGCGCGCCTCCCGGATCGCCGCCGTCCGCGAGTCGACGCCCAACTTGGTGTAGACGTGCACCAGATGGGACTTCACGGTGGCCTGGCTGAGGTGCAGCCGCTGGCTGACCTGCTGGTTGGTGAGCCCTTCCGCGACCAGGCCCAGCACCTCCGTCTCGCGGGCGCTGAGCGCGGCCGCCGGCGTGCGCATCCGCTCCAGCAGCCGGTCGGCGACGCTGGGGGCGAGCGCGGAGCGGCCCGCCGCGGCGGCCCGGACGGCCTGGGCCAGCTCCTCCGGCGGCGCGTCCTTGAGCAAGTACCCGGTGGCACCGGCCTCCAGCGCGGGCAGGGTGTCGGCGTCGGTGTCGTAGGTGGTGACGACGAGGACCCGCGGCGCCCCGGTGGGGGCGGTGATCGCGGCGGTGGCCTGGGCGCCGTTCATGGCCGAGCCGGGCCCGAACTGGAGGTCCATCAGCACCACGTCCACCCCGCCGGCAGCAGCCAGTTCGACGGCCCGCTCGGCGGTGGCGGCCTCCGCGACGATCGCGAAGTCCGGCTCGCCCTCCAGGACGGCCCGCAGCCCGGCCCGCACCACCGGGTGGTCGTCGGCGATCAGCAGCCGGATCACGGCGCCACCTCCGGGGCCGGGCCGGCCGGAGCCGCGCCGACCGGGGCAGCGGCGCCGACCGGCAGCTGCACCGCGACGGCCGTGCCCTCGCCGGGCGCCGACTCGACGGTGAGCGTGCCGCCGAACGCCCGGGCCCGGGCCCGCATCGAGGGCAGCCCGAATCCGCCGTCGTCGCCGCCCGTGCGGCCCGCGACCGCCACCGGGTCGAACCCGGCCCCGTCGTCGAACACGTCCAGCGCCACCTCCCCCTCCATGTAGCTGAGCGTCACCTCGGCGTGCGAGGCCCGCGCGTGCCGGACGGTGTTGCCGAGCGCCGACTGCGCGATCCGCAGCAGCGCGACCTCCTGCGGCACCGGCAGCCGCAGCGGGTCCCCGGAGACGTGCAGGTGGACGGGCAGTCCGCTGTGCGCGGTCGTGGTGGCGCACAGCCGCTCCAGCGCGACGGGCAGCGGGTCGCCGTCCAGCGCCGGCGGGGTGAGCGCCCGGACGAACCGCCGGGCCTCGTCCAGGTTGTCCTGCGCGGCCTGCCGCGCCTGCTCGACGTACCCGGCGGCGGCGTCGGTGCGCTCGGGCAGGGCCCGCTGGGCGGCGCGCAGCAGCAGCTGGATGGAGCTGAGGCTCTGCGCCAGGGTGTCGTGGATCTCCCGGGCGAGGCGTTCGCGCTCGGCCAGCACCCCGGCGGTGTGGTGCGCGGCGGCGAGGTCGGCGCGGGCGGCGGTGAGCTCGTCGATGAGCCGGCGCCGCTCCTCGCTCTCCCGGTACAGCGCCTGGTAGCCGAGCACGGTGGCGGTGGCGACGGCGGCGCCGAGCGCGGGCCCGATGGCGGCGGCGAGGCTGAAGCCGTGCTGGTGCCAGGCCCAGGCGACGATCGCGGCCAGCGCCGTCAGCCCGACCGCGACGGGCCCGCCGCGGCGCCCGAGCAGGTGCAGCTCCAGGAAGTACAGCGGGAACGCCAGCCACACGCCGTCCTGGGTGGCGAACAGCACCCCGGCCCAGGTGAGGCCGAGCAGCGCCAGCCACAGCGCGGCGGCCCGGCGCGAGCGGCGCACCGCGGCGAGGCGGGGCCCGGCCGCGTACACCACGGCCATCGCGGAGGCCGCGGCGCCGACCGCCGCCGGATCGCCGTCCCGGCCGAGCGCGGCGCGGGCGACGGCGAGGACGAGCAGGCCCGCCACGAGCAGGTGCAGGCAGACCTGGAGGACGCGGGCGACGGGGGTGATGCGGGGTCGTTCGGTCGCCATCCGTCCAGCCTAGGTTCCCCGCCGGCGGTGCGGCATCAATCAAAAGGTTGAACTCGGCTTCGGCCCTTCGATGCCACGGAGGCAATCCCCCGCGCGATGCCCACGGGCCCCTTCCTCCGGGACCGTGGGAGGCGTAGACAACCGCGTACCGCAGGAGAGGCTCACCGTGTTCGTCGCCTGGAGGGATCTGGGGTTCGCCAAGGGGCGGTTCGCCCTGATGGGAACCGTCATCGTGCTGATCACCGTACTGGTCGGCATGCTGTCCGGGCTGACCGCCGGACTCGGCCGGCAGAACATCTCCGCGATCAGCGGCCTGCCCGCCGACCACCTGGTCTTCGGCAGGCCCGCCGAGGGCCAGGAGCTCAACTTCACCGACTCCCAGGTCACCCCCGACCAGTGGCAGGCCTGGGCCCGCGAGCCCGGCGTCACCTCCGCCCAGCCGCTCGGCATCACCACCACCAAGGCCGCCGCCGGGCAGCGCACCGCCGCCCTCTCCGCCTTCGGCGTCCCGGACGGCTCCGACCTCGCCCCGCAGGGCGGCCTGATCGCCCCGGGGAAGGCCGTGCTGTCCAGGACCGCCGCCGAGAAACTGGGCGACCTCACCCCCGGCGCCGACTTCACCCTCGCCGGCCACCGGCTACGGGTCGCCGCCGTCGACGGCGACGCCGCGTACAGCCACACCCCGGTGATCTGGACCAGCTTCACCGACTGGCAGCAGTTCGCCCCCGGCGGCGCCGGCCACGCCACCGTCATCGCCCTGCACACCGCCCAGGGCGCCGACCTGGCCGCCGCCGACGCCCGCCACGGCACCGTGACCCGCGGCCGCGCCGACGCCCTGGCCGCGATCGGCTCCTACACCTCCGAGAACGGCTCCCTGCAGCTGATGCGCGGCTTCCTGTTCGCCATCTCGGCCCTGGTCATCGGCGCGTTCTTCACCGTCTGGACGATCCAGCGCAGCGGCGACATCGCCGTGCTGAAGGCCCTCGGCGCCTCCACCCGCTACCTGCTGCGCGACGCACTCGGCCAGGCCGTCCTGCTGCTGCTCCTCGGTACGGCCATCGGCACGGCGATCGCCCTCGGTGCCGGCTCGCTGATCGGCTCCGCCGTCCCGTTCGTCCTGGACGCCCCGACCCTGCTGCTGCCCGCCGCCGTCATGATCGCCCTCGGCGCGGTCGGCGCGGCCCTGTCCATCCGCCGGATCACCTCCGTCGACCCGCTGACCGCCCTCGGGAGCGCCCGATGACCCTGGAACTCGACCGCGTCACCCTGACCTACCCGGACGGCGACGGCCGGCTCACCGCCCTGGACGAGGTCTCGCTGGCCGTCCCCAAGGGCTCGCTGACGGCCGTGGTCGGCCCCTCCGGCTCCGGCAAGTCCAGCCTGCTCGCCGTCGCCGCCACCCTGATCACCCCGGACTCCGGCCGGGTCGTCATCGACGGCACCGACACGGCCGGCCTGCGCCCGGCCGAGCTCACCGCGCTGCGCCGCACCAGGATCGGCATCGTCTTCCAGCAGGCCAACCTGCTGCCCTCGCTGACGGCGGTCGAACAGCTCCAGGTGATGGCCCACCTCGACGGCCGCTCCCCGCGCACCGCCCTCCCGCGCGCCCTGGAGCTGCTGGACGCGGTCGGCCTGCGCGACCAGGCCGCGCGGCGCCCGCACCAGCTCTCCGGCGGCCAGCGCCAGCGCGTCAACATCGCCCGGGCCCTGATGCACGACCCCACCGTGCTGCTGGTGGACGAGCCCACCAGCGCCCTCGACCACGAACGCGGCGCGGCCGTCCTGGACCTGATCACCGACCTCACCCACCGCCGCGCCACCGCGACGGTGCTGGTCACCCACGACCGCACCCACCTGACCGCCGTCGACCGGATCGCCGAGGTCCACGACGGCCGTCTGACGATCCCGGCGACGGTCTGAGCTACTTCTTGGCCGCCAGCACGTCGTCCACCTTCAGCGTCACCGATGCCCCGATCGACTCGGGCAGAGTGAACGACTGCCCGGGATGGTGGACGGCGTGCACCCGGTACTCGCCGTCCTTGGGATCGGTCAGCACCATCACGCGCTGATTCGTTCGGTCCACAATGACGTAGCCGGGCACTCCTGCCTCGGCGTACAGCGGTGGCTTGACCTTCAGGTCAGTCGTGAAGTTCGACGACGTCACTTCCACGACAAGACGGAAGACCACTGGGTCGTAGCAATTGCGTTCGATCAGGTGTTCTCGGTAGTCGGCATCAACAACACACAGATCCGGAATCGCATAGTCGGACGGTCCGCCGGGCAACCATAGGCCCATCCCTTGAACCACTCGGGATGAATCACCATGGAGACCCGCCGCCCACAACGGGATCATGAGGTCCGTGAGCATCTCGCCATGCGGCCCGTCCGGAGGCGGCGTCACCGTGATCTGACCGCCAAGAATCTCGACCCGGTGCCCCACGAGTCGATCGGAGACCAGCTCTGCGGCTTCGAGCAACGTCATCTGCTCGGAGGGTTCTTCCACTGCGGCGGCGGACATGGAGTTCCTCCTGACTGCCGATGTCGAGAGCATCATCGGAGAGCGCGAGCGCTTTCCGACGCCCGATTCCCACTCTTCACCCGAACGAGTGGTTTAGCCCCCTACCGGGCGCGCAGGCGCAGGCTGGTGCGGTCCTCCGCCGCCTCCTCCTGGCCGGCCCACAGCGACCGCACGTGGCTCAGGTGCCGCGTCATGCACGCCTCGGCCGCGTCCGCGTCGCCGGCGATCATCAGGTCCAGCAGCTCCAGGTGCTCCTGCGCCGAGGAGACCAGCTCGCCGCGCTCGTCGAGCCGGGTGAGCCCGTACAGCCGGGAGCGCTTGCGCAGGTCGCCGACCACGTCCACCAGCCGCGCGTTGCCCGCGAGCCCCAGCAGGTCGAGGTGGAACTGCCGGTCCGCCTCCAGGTACCCGATGAGGTCGTGCTTGCGGGCGGCCGCCACGATCGCCTCGGCCTGCGGCCGCAGCCGCTCCAGCTGCTCCTTGCTCGCCGTGCGGGCGACCCGGCCCACGGTCGGGACCTCGATGAGCGCGCGGATCTCGGTGTAGTCGTCGAGGTCGCGCTCGGTGAGCTCGGTGACCCGGAAGCCCTTGTTGCGGACGGCCTCGACCAGCCCCTCCCGGGCGAGGTCGAGCATGGCCTCGCGCACCGGGGTCGCCGAGACGCCGAAGTCGGCGGCGAGGGCGGGCGCGGAGTAGACGACGCCGGGGCGCAGTTCGCCGGAGATCAGGGCCGCCCGGAGCGCGTGGGCGACCTGGTCGCGAAGCCGCTCCTGGACAGAGATCAGGGTGCGGGGTTTGAGGTCGGCCATGGTGTTCCTCCGGGTGGGTGCAGAACACCAGTGTACAATGTCACGTTACGGTGCGTACGCAACGGCCCACGATCCGGACCCACGATCCGAGGCCACGATCCGGCCCCCCGTCCGGCCGCCGCGCCAGCCATCGTGGCAGCGGCCGGCCGCCACGCACAACGGCCGGCCGCACACGATCTGCGCCCCGAGCCCGCCAGACCGTCCGACCATCCGCCGGAGCAGCACGTTGAGCATCGAGATCGCCCTCTTCGACGGCCACCCCAAGCAGCACCGCCGCCCCGGCCCGGCCCGGATGCTGCACCTGTCCACCGACCACGGCCCCGCCCTCGCCGCGGCGCTGGCGGAGCACGTCGGCCCGGCCGCCGACCGCCGCCTCGGCCGGATCGACCCCTACGGCGACACCCTGTTCAACGAGCAGGACGCGGGCGCCGCCTTCGAGGAGGCCACCGCCCTGCTCGCCCGCTGCACCACCGAGGAGCACCGAGCAGCCGTCCGCGACCTGCGCAACCTGCTCGCCATCTGCTCGGCCACGCCCGGCAGTTGGCTCGCCTTCTCCGGCGACTGAGCCGGAGAAGGCGAGCCCGGGACCGAGCCCGGGACCGAGCCCGGGACCGAGCCGACGAGCTAGCCGGAGACCACGCCCGTCAGCGACCCGGCACCCGCCCCCCGCCGGTACACCTCCGCCGCCACCGCCAGGTCCTCCCAGGCCATCCCGACGCTCTTGAAGAACCGCGGCCGCCCCTCCGGCACCGCCGCGTCGCCCCGCACCAGCTCGGCGAGGTTCCACAGCTGCCGCCCGCCGACGCCCGCCATCAGCAGGTCCCCGGCCTCCCGGGCCGCCACCGCCCGGGCCTCCACGTACAGTTCGGCCCGCCGGACCAGCTGCTCGTCCACCTCCCGGGCCCCCGGCTCGTGCGAGCCGACCGCCGCCACCGCCGCGTGCCCGGGCACCGCCGCACCGTCGAACAGCGGCGTGCGCGCGGTGGTGCAGCACACCACCACGTCCGCCGAGCCGACGGCCTCCGGCGTACCCGCCGACGCCGTCAGCCCGAGCCGCCGCCCGTACGCGGCCAGCTCCTCGGCCCGCCCCGCGTCGCGCCCGACCACGGTGAGCCGCCGCAGCGGCCGGACGGCGAGCAGCGCGTCCAGGTGCCCGTACGCCTGCGGCCCGGAGCCGAACAGCACCAGGTGCTCCGCCTCCGGCACCGCCAGCCGCCGCAGCGCGGCCGCCGTGACGGCCGGGGTGCGCAGCGCGGTGAGCGCCGCGCCGTCGAGCAGGGCGAGCGGCTGCAGGGTGGGGCCGTCGAGCAGCAGGTAGCTGCCGGTGATCCGGGGCAGGCCGCGCGCGGGGTTGGCGGGCGCGACCCCGGCGATCTTGACGCCGGCGTACGGCCCGGCGGCGGCCGGCATCATCAGCAGTTCCCCGGCCGGCACCGGTACGGCCGACCGGGCGGGCGCCGCCTCCGGGTCGAACCCGTCCCGCAGCGCCCGCTCGATCGCCCCCACCGCCTCGGCGGGCCCGACCCCGCCGGTGCCCGGTACGGCGTACTGGAGCGGCGCAACCGCCGTACCGGGCAGCTCGGTCGCCGTCACAGCAGGAACCCCGCCGCCAGCTCGTCCCCCGCCTCCAGGACGAACCCGTGCTCGCCCGTCCGGTACGCCGTGCCGGTGACCTCGGTGACGACGCCCGCGCCCAGCGGGTCGCCCCCGGCGAGCACCCGCCCGTCGAACACCGTCCCGATGATCGACTCGTGGCGCAGCCGCTCCCCCGGCGCGAGCCGCCCTTCGGCGGCGAGCACGGCGAGCCGGGCGGAGGTGCCGGAGCCGCAGGGCGAGCGGTCGATCTGCCCGTCCGCGAAGACGGTGACGTTCCGCTGGTTCACCCCGCCGTCCGCCGCGGGCAGGTCGTCGTGGAGGATCACCCCGTAGACCCCGGACAGCCGCGGGTCCGCCGCGTTCGCCACCGCCGCCGAGCCGGCCAGCGCCGCCCTGATCTCCCGCCCCGCGGCGGTGAGTTCGGGCAGCTGCGCCGGTTCGACGGCGAGCCCGAGGGCGGCCGCAGGCACCGAGGCGTAGCACGCCCCGGAGTGCGCCACGGCGACCTCCACCACACCCCGGGAGGTCTCCACCGGCAGCTTGAGCTCGGCGACCCGGGTGGGCACGTTCCGGAAGGTGACGCCCACGGTACGGCCGCCGGCCCGGTGCACCAGCGCGGTGACCCGCCCGGACGGCACGTCGATCCGCACCGGCGCCACACCGTCCGCCGGCGCCGCGACCAGCCCGGAGTCGACGGCCCAGGCACCGAGCGCGATGGTGCCGTGGCCGCAGGCCGTCGAGTAGCCGTCCTTGTGCCAGAACAGCACGCCCAGGTGCGCCCCGTCGTCGTCCGGCGGCACCAGGAACCCGCCGTACATCCCGGCGTGCCCGCGCGGTTCCTGAACCAACAGCCGCCTTACGGTGTCCAGTTCGCCGGGCCGGGGCGCGGTCGCGGTGCCGCCGGAGCCGAGCGCGATGGCCCGCCGTTCGGCGACGGTGTCGCCGGGGATCGGCGGCAGGCCTTCCAGCACGATCCGGAACGGCTCACCGGCCGTGTGGTAGTCGACGGTGCGCACGAACATCAGGCACCCCCGCCGGGCAGCACGCTGATCGTCCGGCTCGCGGTGTAGAACTCCAGGGCCGCGCGGCCCTGTTCGCGCTCACCGTGGCTCGCGCCCTTGGCGCCGCCGAAGGGCAGGTGGAAGTCGACGCCGCTGGAGGGGGCGTTGACCCGGATCATGCCCGCGTCCAGCCGGTCGGCGGCGGCCAGGGCCGCGTCCAGGCCGCGGGTGTGCACGGAGGTGGCGAGGCTGTGCGGGGTGTCGTTGGCGAGCGCGATGGCCTGGTCGAGGTCGGCGGCCGCGTGCAGGACGGCGATCGGGCCGAAGAACTCCTCGCTGGCCAGCGGGTGTTCGGCCGGCACGTCGGCGAGCAGGGTCGGTTCGACGTACCAGCCGGGCCGCTCGGGCACCCCGCCGCCGGCGAGCACGCGCGCCCCGGCCGCCACGGCGGTGGCGACGGCGCCGGTCAGCCGGTCCCGCGCGGCGGCGTTGATCACCGGCCCGCACACCGCGTCGTCGACCGCCGCCAGGGCCTTGACCAGCGCCTCCCGCAGCGGCTCGTACGCGGCGCCGACCGCGATCACCCGGCTGGTGGCGGTGCACTTCTGCCCGGCGTACCCGGCGATGGCGGCGGCGATGTGCGCGGCCGCCAGCTCCACGTCCGCGTCCGGCAGCACCAACGCGGCGTTCAGCCCGCCGAGTTCGGCCTGCACCGGCACGCCGCGCCCGGTGGCGGCGCGCACCACGGCCCGGCCGACGCCGGTCGAGCCGGTGAAGGAGACCACGTCGGCGCTCGCCACCAGGGCCTCGCCCTCCTCCGCCCCGCCCGGCAGCACGGCGAACGCCTCGGCCGGCAGCCCGGTCTGAACAGCCAGCTCCGCGAGCCGCAGCGCGCACGCGGTCGCCTCGGGCGCCGGCTTGAGAACGACCGTGTTGCCCACCGCGAGCGCCGGCGCCGCCTTCCAGGTCGGGATCGCCAGCGGGAAGTTCCACGGCGTGATCAGCCCGGCCACCCCGTACGGGCGGCGCCGGGTGAGCAGCAGCCCGGGCCCGCCGGCGGTCTCGTGCACCTCCCCGCCGGGCGCGTACGGCGCCTGCGCGTAGTAGCGCCAGATCGCCGCCGTGCGGGCGACCTCGCCGCGCGCCTCGGCGAGCGGCTTGCCGACCTCGCGGACGATCAGCGCGGCCAGTTCGTCGGCGTGCGCGTCGACGGCGTCGGCGATCCGGCCGAGCGCCGCCGAGCGGGCGCCCGCGCCGGCCGCGAGCCAGTCGCGCTGCGCGGTCCGGGCGCGTGCGACGGACTCCCGCACGGCCTCGGCGCCGAGCCCTTCGACGGCGATCACGAGGTCGCTCGGATCGGCGGGGTTGTACGAGGAGATGATCACAACTGCCAGCCCTTCAAAGGTCGTTCAGCGCCGTTCGAGGATGCGGCGCGGCTCAGAGCAGGAACCCCGCCGGGAACGGGTCGCTCGGGTCGAGGAAGTACTGGGCCGTCCCGGTGACCCAGGCCCGCCCGGTGACGGTGGGCACGACGGCGGGCCGCCCGGCCACCTCGGTCTCCTCGACGAGCCGCCCGGTGAAGGTCGTCCCGATGAAGGAGTCGTTGCGGAAGTCCCGCCCGAGCGGGAGTTCGCCGCGGGCGTGCAGCTGCGCCATCCGCGCCGAGGTGCCGGTGCCGCACGGCGAGCGGTCGAACCAGCCGGGGTGGATGGCCATCGCGTGCCGGGAGTGCTCGGCGGTGGAGCCGGGGGCGAGCAGCTGGACGTGGTGGCAGCTGTGGATGGACGGGTTCTCCGGGTGGACGGGCCGGTCCGGGCCGGCGTTGATCGCGGCCATCAGCGCGAGTCCGGCGTCCAGGATCTCCTGCTTGCGCTCGCGCTCGAACGGCAGCCCGAACTCGGCGAGCGGCAGGATGGCGTAGAAGTTGCCGCCGTACGCGAGGTCGTAGCCGATCGTGCCGTAGCCCGGCACCTCGACCTTGCGGTCCAGGGCGACGGAGTAGGAGGCCACGTTGCGGATGGTCACGGCCTTGGCCGCGCCGTCCTCGACCTGCACCTCGGCGATCACCAGCCCGGCGGGGGTGTCCAGACGCACGGTCGTCACCGGCTCGACCACCGGCACCATCCCGGTCTCGACCAGCACCGTGGCCACCCCGATGGTGCCGTGCCCGCACATCGGCAGCAGGCCGGAGACCTCGATGTAGAGCACGCCGAAGTCGGCGTCGGGCCGGGTGGGCGGCTGCAGGATGGCGCCGCTCATCGCGGCGTGGCCGCGCGGCTCGTACATCAGCAGCGTGCGGAAGTGGTCCAGGTGCTGCTGGAAGTGCACCCGGCGCTCGGCCATGGTGGCACCGGGGATGACACCGAACCCTCCGGTGATGACCCGGGTCGGCATGCCCTCGGTGTGCGAGTCGACGGCGTGGAACACATGACGGCTGCGCATGACGCACAACTCCCGTGGGGTGATGGGTCGGTTGGGTCGGGCCGGGCCGCCCCCGCGGCCGGCCGTTCGGGTCCGGTCCGGCCGCCGCCGCAGCCGGTCGGTGAGGTCCGACCCGGCTGCCCCCGCAGCCGGTCGGAGCGGTCCTGGGATCAGGCCAGGCCCTCGGCGAGCGCCTTCTCGGTCGCGGCGCGGACGGCGGCCTCGATCTCCGGCGTCAGCGGCAGGCGCGGCGGGCGGACCGGACCGCCGGGGCGCCCGGCGATGTCCATGGAGAGCTTGATGGCCTGGACGAACTCGGTCTTGGAGTCCCAACGCAGCAGCGAGTGCAGCGACTTGTAGAGCGGCAGCGCCGTCTCCAGGTCGTGCGCGACGGCGGCGCGGTACAGCTCGACGGAGGCCTCCGGCAGCGCGTTCGGGTACCCGGCGATCCAGCCGACGGCACCGGCCAGCGCGAGCTCCAGCAGCACGTCGTCGGCGCCGATCAGCAGGTCCAGCCCCGGCGCCAGCTCGGCGAGCTCGTACGCCCGCCGGACGTCCCCGCTGAACTCCTTGACCGCGACGATCGAGCCCTCGCGGTGCAGTTCGGCGAGCAGGGAGGGCACCAGGTCGACCTTGGTGTCGATCGGGTTGTTGTACGCGACGATCGGCAGCCCGGCCTTCGCGACCTCGGCGTAGTGGGCCCGCACGGCGTCCCGGTCGGCCCGGTAGGCGTTGGGCGGCAGCAGCAGGACGGAGCCGGCGCCGGCCTCGGCGGCCTGCTCGGCCCAGCGGCGGGACTCGGCGCTGCCGTATGCGGCGACGCCGGGCATGACCCGGGAGCCGTCACCGGCCGCCTCGACCGCCACCTCGACGACGCGGGCGCGCTCCTCGGCGGTGAGGGTCTGGTACTCGCCGAGCGAGCCGTTGGGGACGACGCCGTCGCAGCCCGAGTCGATCAGCCAGCGGACGTGCTCGGCGTAGGCGTCGTAGTCGACGGAGAGGTCCGGGCGCAGCGGGATCGCGGTGGCGACCATGATGCCGCGCCAGGGGCGGGTGGTGTCGTGTGGGGTGTGGGACACGGTGTTCTCCTTGGTGAGGTGTGACATTTTATTCGTGGGGAAGGGTCGGAGACAAGAGCCCCCGACCCGGAGGATTTACGCGTCGGGCTCCCCGGCTGCCAGCTGCGAGAGCGGCACCGGGCATCCGAACGGCCGCCGGTCCGGACCGGCGGCACCGACCCCGGCCCCGGACTCCGACGCGGCGGAGCCGGATCCGGCGGACAGGCAGGCCACCGCCGGCCCGCACATCCGCCCCTGGCACCAGCCCATCCCGGCCCGGGTGAGCAGCTTCACCGTGCGCGGGTCGCCCGCGCCCAGCTCCTCCACCGCCTCCCGCACCTTCGCGACCGGCACCTCCTCGCACCGGCACACGTCGGTGTCGGGGCGCAGCCAGCCCGTCCAGCCCGGTCCGGGCCGGTGGGCGGCCGCCATCAGGTCCGCGAAGGCCCGCAGCCGGGCCCGCCGGCGCCGCAGCGACCGCTTCGGCTCGGCCCCGGCGAGGTCGTGCGCGGCCAGCTCGCCCTCGGCGATCGCGAGGTCCGCGCCGCCGACGCCGTTGGTCTCCCCCGCCGACCAGAGGCCGGGCACGCTGGTGCGCATGCCCGCGTCGACGGCCAGCGCGACGGCGCCGTCCGGCCCGGCCAGGGTGTCCGCGCCGAGTTCGGTGGCCAGGTCGATCTGCGGCAGCAGCCCGTGGCCGACCGCGATCGCGTCGCAGTCGATCCGCCGCTCGGTGCCGGGCTTCGGCCGCCAGTCGGCGTCCAGCCGGGCCACCGTGACGCCGGTGACCCGGTCGGTCCCGTGCGCCTCGACGACGGCGCTGCGCAGCCGCGGCCGGACCCGGTGGCGCAGCAGCGCGGTGCCGTGCCCGGCGCCCTCCACGAGCTTGGCGGGGACGGCCGCCACCACGTGCGGGCGCCGGGCGTACGCGAGGTAGCCGGTGGCCTCGACCACGGCCGGCACCCGGGCCCCGGCGGTGACCAGCGAGGACGCCGCCGCGAGCAGCAGCGGCCCGCTGCCGGCCACCACGATCCGCTGCCCGGGCAGCACCAGCCCGGACTTCAGCATGGCCTGCGCGCCGCCCGCGGTGACCACCCCGGGCAGGGTCCAGCCGGGGAACGGCAGCTGCCGCTCGTACGCGCCGGTGGCGAGCAGCACCGCCCGCGCCCGGACGGCGACCCGGTCCCCGGCGTCCGGCCCGCGGGTGGCGTGCACGGTGAAGCCCTCGTCGGTGCGCTCCAGCGCCCAGACGTGGTGGCCGCCCCGGAACTCGACCCGTCCGGCCCGCTCGTGCTCGGCCAGCCGCTCGGCCAGCCCGGTGTAGACGGACCAGCCGTGGTGCAGCCGGTCGGGCCGGGCGGCGCCGAGGCCGGGCGCGGGGTGCCGGTAGTACTGCCCGCCCGTGCTGTGCCCGCCGTCCAGCAGGACACAGCGCTTCCCGAGGTCGGCGGCGGTGACGGCGCCGGCCAGCCCGCCCGGACCGGCACCGATCACCACCAGGTCGAGGAACTCATACGGCGAGGTCGGCACGGCCGTGGCCCTCCTGGGTGGTGACGACGGTGCCCGGCTCGGCGGGCACCAGGCAGGTGCGCTGGTTGGCCCGGCCGTCGACGGTGGCCAGGCAGTCGAAGCAGGCGCCGATGCCGCAGAACACCCCGCGCGGCCGCCCGCCGAAGCGGGTGGTGCGCCAGGCGAGCACGCCGTCCGCCCAGAGCGCGGCGGCGATCGACTGCCCGGACAGCGCGGGCACGGCCCGGCCGTCGAACACGATGTGGTGGGCGGGCCCGGGCTCGGCCCCGACCAGCCCGGCGGGGGTGCGGCGACGCATCGGCGGCTTCTCCAATCTGATGATCTGACGGCTCTGACAGCACTGACAGCACTGACAGCACTGACAGCACTGACGACACTGACGGACCAAGCGCTGGTCCAGCACGGATTCAGCACGGATCCAGCACGGATCCGGGACACCTCCGAAGCGGCCCCACGACGCCTCCGCGACGCCCGCGGAACGCCTCCGGCACGGCCCGGGACGGACCCGGGGGCGCACCCGGACCACCCCGGGCCAGGGGCCCCTCAGGCGGCCTCGCGGAACCGGTCCGGCCGGAACGGCGCGAGGTCCAGCTCGGGCCGCTTCCCGGCCAGCTGCTCGCTGATCAGCAGCCCGGTGGCCGGGGCCAGCCCGATGCCGGCCCCCTCGTGCCCGCAGGCGTGGTACAGCCCGGGCACCCGGGGGTCCTCGCCGATGGCCGGCAGGTGGTCCGGCAGGTACGGGCGGAAGCCCCGGTAGAACCGCATCACGGTGACGTCCTCCAGCACCGGGAACAGCGCCGCGGCCTGGCCGGCCAGCCGCCGCAGCACCTCCTGGGACATCGTGCGGTCGAAGCCGACGCGCTCCCGGCTGGCGCCGATCAGCACCGGCCCGCCGGGGGTGCCCTCCACCACGGCGGAGGTCTGCAGCGCGGCCGAGCCGCTGGCGACGTCGGCCACGTAGTCGGCGGCGTAGACCTTGTGCCGGACGATCCGCGGCAGCGGCTCGGTGACCAGCACGAAGCCGCGCCTGGGCAGCACCGGCAGGTGCACGCCGGCCAGCGCGGCCAGCTCGCCGCCCCACGTCCCGGCCGCGTTGACGACGGCGGGGGCGAGCAGTTCGCGGTGCGCCGTGCGCACGCCGCGCACGGCGCCGTCCGGCCCCCGCTCGACGGAGGTGACGGCCTCGCCGGTGATCAGCACGGCGCCGAGCCGGCGGGCCTCGCGCAGCAGGTGGGCGGCCGCGAGGGCGGGCTGGACCTGGGCGTCCTGCGGGTAGTGGAAGCCGCCGGCGAGCCCGGGGGCCAGGTGCGGTTCCAGCTCGCGCAGCCGCTCGCCGGGGACCTCCTCGGCCGTCACCCCGGCGTGGCCCTGCTCGGCGGCGAAGGTGCGCAGCGCGTCCTGCCCGGCCTCGGTGGCGGCGACGACGAGGCCGCCCTTGGGCTCGTACTCGGCCTCGGGGCCGAGCTGCTCGGCGAGGTCGCGCCAGAGCCGGGTGCTCAGCAGGGCGAGGTCGAGTTCGGGCCCGGGCTCCTTGTCGGAGACCAGCAGGTTGCCCTCGCCGGCGCCGGTGGTCCCGCCGGACACCGGTCCGCGGTCGACGACGGCGACGGCGAGCCCGGCGCGGGCGGCGTAGTAGGCGCAGGCCGCGCCGACGACGCCGGCGCCGACCACGACGGCGTCCAAGGGGGGTCTCTGGCTCTTCAGCACGCCAGTAATATGTCACATGCCATCGACGGTGCCAAGAGCGCCCCGCACCCGGACCGCCCCCGCCGCGCGAAGCACCCCGCAGCGCGAAGTACCCCCAGCACGAAGAACCCCGGCCCGCCGCGTCGAGCGGCGGACCGGGGCCCACGATCAGGAACGCCTACCGGCGGCTCAGGTGATGTCGTCCATCTGCTCCCGGCGCGCGCCCGGCACCGGCGCCGGGCTCGCCACCGGCGCGCCGGAGGCCCGGACCACCTCCGCGCCCTCGACCGCCTGCACGCTGAGGTCCAGGTGCGAGGCCTCCTCGTCGTCCAGGTCCGCGTCCGGGTTCCGGCGCCGCTTGCGCCGGTCGTTGAGCAGCGCGATGCCCACCGCGATGAAGTACAGCCCCCAGATCGGCGCGGCCAGCGCCAGCATGCTCACCGGGTCGGCGCTCGGCATCGCGAAGGCCGCGAACACGGTGATCGCCATGATCATCCCGCGCCACCAGCCCAGCAGCCGCTTGCCGGTGACCATGCCGACCATGTTCATCATCACGAGCAGCAGCGGGAACTCGAAGGCCAGGCCGAAGACCAGCACCATCCGCGTCGCGACGTCGAAGTAGTCGTTCGGCGGCAGGATCGGCGTGGTCTTGTCCGGGGTGAAGCTGACCAGGACCTCGACGGTCGTCGGCAGCACCAGGAAGGCCACGCCCACGCCCGCCAGGAACAGCGGCGCCCCGCAGGCCATGAAGATGACGGTGTACTTCTTCTCGTGCCGGTGCAGACCGGGCGCCACGAACGCCCACACCTGCCAGAGCCAGACCGGCACCGCACCCACCACACCGGTCGTCAGCGCCACCTGGAGCATCCACGTGAATCCTGAGGTCAGACCGATGTTCGAGACCTGCGCGCACTTGCCGTGGTAGTGCGCCTGCTCCTCCGGGGTGTTGCACTGCGGCAGCGGCTTGAGCAGGAACGTCTCGATCTGCTTGTGGAAGATCAGGGCGACGATGGCGATCACCACGATCGCCAGGACCGACTTGATCACCCGGTTGCGCAGTTCCCGCAGGTGGTCGGCGAGGGCCATCCGCCCCTCAGGATTCTTGGGCGCCTTCGACGCCTTGGAGAGCTTGCTCAACCCCGGTCCTCAGATCGTGCGTAGAGGCCCGCCGGTCGACGGGCCTCCGTGGTCGCGGACATCGCGCGCGCGGCGGACGTCACGTGCGGGCGCCGCGCTCAGTGCGGGCGGTCGCCCTCGGGCCCGGCCACCGGACGGGCGGTGCCCGTGGCGCCCGGCGCGGACTGGATCACCCGACCGCCACCCGACGCCGTACCACCCGCGCCGGCGCCGCCCTCGACGCCCGCCGGCGGCGGCGCGGCCGTCTCCTCGCCGTCCGTGCGCATCGCCTTGGCCTCGCTCTTCAGGATCCGCAGCGACTGTCCGAGCGAGCGTGCCAGCTCGGGCAGCCGCTTGGCTCCGAACAGCACGACGGCGAACACCACGACCACCACGATCGCGGTCATCGAGACGCGCATGCACGACCACCTTCAGTCATGGCGGCCCGGCGGGCCGTCCGCGCGGATGGTAACCGCTGCGGATGACGCCCCGACGACGGCCGCCCGAACGGGACGGCGGCCCCCGACAGGCGTCACGGGGACCAGCTGAGAGCGTAACCCGCCCTCACACCCGCGCAGCAGCCCCCGTACGGCGGATGCCCCGGCCGTGCTATCGGGCGGCGGCCACCGCGGCCGAGTCGGCCAGCTCGCCCGCCGCCTCGGTCAGCGCCCGCGAGGCCTCGTCCACGCCCTTGGCCAGCACCCGCACGTCCAGCCACAGCCGGATCGCGAGGAGCCCGAGGACCAGCAGGCCCGCGGTGGCGAGCAGGACGGCGGCGACCAGCATCCAGGACATGCGCCCCACCCTATACGGGCCGCCCGCACCCCCGCCGAGCAGGCGCTACCCCTCCGCCGGGACGAGCCGCATGGTGCGCACCCCCGCCTCGGTCAGCGCCTCGACGATCTTCTCCCCGGCCGGCTTGCGCACCGCCGCCCCGCAGCGCGGGCAGCCGAAGCTGTAGTGCGCCTGGGCCGGGGTGCGGCCCAGGGTCAGCCGGAACTCCTCGGCCGGGAGCTCCACCTTCTCCCGGCACTCGGAGCAGTACACCTTGAATCTGGTCCCGGCTTCCACCGCTCAGACCCGCCCCTCCCCGTACGCGGCCAGCGCCTCCGCCGCCGCCGAGCGCGCCTGCTCGGCCAGCTCGGGCGGCGACACGATCCGCCCGTCCCGGCCCAGCCGCAGCGCCAGCGGGCGCAGCTGGGAGGGGTCGGCGCTGCGCAGGGTGATCCGCAGCCCGCCGTCCGGCAGTTCCTCGGCCTTGTCGTGGGTGTAGTACTCGGCCACCCAGCGCCCGCCGGAGGAGACCTCGACGACGACCTCCGGGTCGTCCGCGGCCGGGTTGACCAGCCCGCCGCTCAGGTCGCGCGGCTCACGCCGGGGCGGGTCGGCCGGGACGTCCAGCACGCGGATCTCGGCGACCCGGTCGAGCCGGAACATCCGGTGGTCCTCCGAGGTGCGGCACCAGGCCTCCAGGTAGGTGTGCCCCTCGGTGAGCAGCCGGATGGGGTCGACCTCCCGCTCGGTCATCCCGCCGCGCCCGTGCGAGTAGTAGCGCAGCCAGAGCCGCCGGCCCTCGCTGAGCGCGCGGTCGATGTCGGCGAAGACGTGGCTCTCCGCCTCGAAGGTCACGCCGACCCGGGCGCTGCTCTCGGCGCTCTCCCCGGCCGCGTTCTCGATCTTGGCGACGGCCCGGGTGAGCGCCTCGCGGTCGCCGGCCCGCAGCCCGGGCAGCCCGGCCACCGCGCGGGCGGCCACCAGCAGCGCGGTGGCCTCGTCGGCGGCCAGCCGCAGCGGCTGGGCGACGTCGTCCACGTTGTGCCACCAGATCCGCTCGCCGTCGGTGTCGATGTCGAGCAGGTCGCCGCCGCGGAAGCTGGTGCCGCACATCGGCAGCACGTTGAGGTCCCCGATCAGCTCGCGCTCGGAGATCCCGAACGCGCGGGCCACCTCGGCCACCTCGGCCCCGGGCCGCTCCCGCAGGTAGGTCACCAGCGACAGCATCCGCCGCGTCTGGTCGATCGCGTTGCTCACGCGCCTTCTCCCTCAGCAATCCCCGCGACCGCCCGCAGTCGGTCGACCACATCCGCCCGCAGCTCCTCCGGCCCGAGCACCAGCACGTCCGGCCCGAACTCCGCCAGGTCGGCGCCCAGCCCGTTGCCGTACGGGATCTCCAGCTCGTCCCAGGTCTCGTCGACCCGCTCGCTGGCCAGCGCCTTGGTGCGCAGCGGGAAGCCCGCGCCCCGGCGGACCCGCACGGTCGCCGTCGCGGTGGCCCCCTCCCCGGCGAACTTGGCCACGGTGGCGCGGACGTCGACGTGCTCGGGCACCGCCTGCGCGAAGGCGCCGCCCTTCGCCCGCACCTTGCCGGTGATCCGGCTGAGCCGGAACACCCGGGCGTCGCCGCGGTCGCGGTCGTACCCGGCCAGGTACCAGTGCCCGCGCCAGCACTCCAGCGCCCACGGCTCGACGGTGCGCTGCTCGACGGCGGCCGCGCCGGCCTTGCGGTACTCGAAGGTGACCGGGCGGCGGTCCCGGGCGGCGGTGAGCAGCGGCTCGAACGCGGCCTCCCGGGCGGGGATCCGCGGCTCCAGCGCGGTACGGCCGCCGGCCTCGGCGAACGGCACCCCGGCCGCGCGCAGCTTCTGCAGCGCGCCGCTGGCCGCGCCGGACATCTTGGCCTGCTGCCAGACCCGGGCGGCCAGGGTCAGCGCGGCGGCCTCCTCGGCGTCCAGCGCGATCTCGGGCAGCCGGTTGCGGTCCGCGCGGGCCAGGTAGCCCAGCTCGCCGTCCAGCGCGTTCTCGTCGACGTCGATCACCAGGCCGAGCTCGCGCAGGTCGTCCTTGTCCCGCTCGAACATCCGGTTGAAGGCGTCCTCGCTGCTGTGCTGCCAGGCCTCGCGGTACGCCTCGATGGATTCCCGCAGCTCCTTCTTGGAGAGCGGACGTCTGGTGTTCATCAGGCACAGGGCGAGATTCATCAGCCGCTCTGCCTTGGCGATCGCCATCGCTGACCCTTCCGGTGTGCCGCGCCGCGCGCGGGGTGCGCCAACCGGGCGATCCACACCCGGCGGGACCGACCGTACCGGTAGCGGTACGCACTGCAAAAGCCGCGTCCGCAACAGCGTCCCCGGAGGCCCCGGACACGCCCGTGGGCCGGGCCCCCGGAGGGGTCCGGCCCACGGCTGGAGCAGGCTCAGACGGCCAGCAGGTCGACCACGAAGATCAGGGTCGAGTGCGGCGGGATGAGCGGCGACGGCGACTGGGCGCCGTACGCCATCGTCGACGGGATGGTCAGCTCGCGGCGGCCGCCGACCTTCATGCCGACGACGCCCTTGTCCCAGCCCTGGATGACCCGGCCGGCGCCGAGCGGGAAGCGGAACTCGTTGGGGCTCCGGTTCCAGCTCGCGTCGAACTCCTCGCCGGTCTCGAAGGTCACGCCGACGTAGCGGACGCTGACGACCTGGCCCTCCTTGGCCTCCTCGCCGTCGCCCACGACGATGTCGCGGATCTGCAGCTTGGTCGGAGCGTCACCGATCGGGAAGTCGATCTCGGGCTTCTCGTTGAGGTTCACGGTCACTGGGTCCCTCTTCTCACGTTCGCAATTCCAGACACGACCAAGCGGCGGGCGCCCGCACCCGGTCCGCCCCGACCTCGTCGGGGCGGACCACGATACGGGCGCCCGCCGCCCGTCCGGGCCCGGCCACGCGGCCGGACCCGAAGGTCACACGCACACCATTGTCACCCGAAAGTGGATCAGCCCTGACCGGCGTCCAGGATGTCCACCACGAAGACCAGCGTCGAGCCGGGCGGGATGTCGCCCTGGCCCTTGTCCCCGTAGGCCAGCGCGGCCGGGATGACCAGCTCGACCCGGCTGCCCACGGTCTGGCCGGCCAGCCCCTGGTCCCAGCCCTGGATGACCTGGCCGCCGCCGACCGGGAAGGAGAACGCCTGGCCCTTGCTCAGCGAGGAGTCGAAGACCTTGCCGTCCTTGAACAGCGCGCCGGTGTACTGGACGACGACCTTCTCGCCCTTCTCCACCGCCGGGCCGGTGCCCTTGATCAGGACGTGGCTCCTCAGCTCGGTCGGGTCCTTGGCGCCGGCCACCGGGGTGATCTCGGCCGGCTTCTTGCCGTTGTCCTTGACCTGCGGGAAGTCCGCCGGCGGCGGGGTGACGGTGCCGCTGACCACCGCGTCGGGCGCGTTGGTGTTGCGGATGTCGATCACGAAGACCAGGTCGTCCTTGGCACCGATCGACATGTCGGCCTTGCCCTGGGCGCCGAACGCGGCGGCCGGCGGGGCCACCACCAGCACCCGGGAGCCGGCCTTCTTCCCGACCACGGCCTGGTCCAGCGCCGGGATCAGCGCGTCCGAGCCGGCCTGGAAGATCTGCGGCTTGCCGCTGTTGTCGTACGAGCTCGGGATGTCCTTGCCGGTGGTCCAGTCCTTGGCGGTGTAGTCCACCGAGGTCCAGTTGCCCTTCTCCACCTTGGCACCGCTGCCCTCGGAGAGGACCTTGACCACGAAGGAGCCGTCCGACTTGTCGCCGGGCACCTGGATCTCGGCCTTCTTGCCGAAGTCGCCGGTGATCGTCGGCAGCACCTTGGCGTCGTCCTTGATCGGCGGCACCGGGTCGGCGGTGGGGGTCGGCGGCGCGGTCTTCACCGCGTCCGGCTTGGCGGCCGAGGGGCTGCTGTCCTTGGACCCGCCGTCCTTGTTCACCAGGTAGAGCGTCACCGCGCTGCCGGCCAGCAGCACGGCCAGCACCGTGCCGAGGATCACGCCGAGCCGGCCCACACCGGGCGGGTTCTCGTCGTAGCCGGCCTCGGAGAGCTCGGCCCGGCGCACCGTGGAGGCGAAGATCTGCGGGGTGTCGTCGTCGGTCCTGGTCCCGCCACCGGCCGCGGCCGGCCGCTCGCCGGGCTGCGCCCAGCCGGCCTGCTGCGCCAGGATCGACGGCGGAACGACGATCGACTCGCGATCGCCCGCGACCGCGCCGCCGGGACGCGAGGCGGCCGGGTCACCCGCAGAGCTGTCGGCGGTGCCGGCCCCGCCCGGGCTCGGCGTCTTCTCAGTCATGACTCCCCATCCATCTCGCCACGAGGTCTTCCAGATCCGGACCCGGCGTGGTGAGCGCCGGGCTGCCGTCGCACCGCCCGCCCCGGACCTTCGCGCCGGGCGGCGCCTGCCACAGTGCGAGGGGCAGTATGACAGCTCAGGATGAGGACGGACGCGTCGTTGTTGTACGAGCGTCCGCCCAAGAGTACGGAATCCCCGGGCCGAGTTCCTAGACCGCTTCCAGAATGTCGATCACGAAGACCAGCGTGGAGTTCGCCGGCACCGCCCCCTGCGCCTGGTCCTTGTACCCCTGCGCGGGCGGCACCACCAGCAGCACCCGGCTGCCCACGGCCTGCCCCACCAGGCCCTTGTCCCAGCCCTCGATCACGCTGCCGGTGCCGATCTGCACGGCCTGCGCGCCGCCGTGCGTCCAGGAGGCGTCGAACTGCTGGCCGTTGCTCCACAGCACCCCGGTGTACTGCACCACCAGGGTCTGCCCGCTCTTGACCTGCTTGCCCTCGCCCTTGATCAGCACCGCCTGCTGGAGGTCGGTCGGCGCGGCCTGCCCGGTCGGGACGGTGATCGTCGTCGCCGCCTTGCCGTTGTCCTTGACCTGCGGCAGGGTCGCGGCCGGCTCGGTCATGTTCCCGGTCAGCGTGGAGTCCTGCGGCAGGCTCTCCACGATGTCCAGCACGAACACCACGGTGTCGCCCTTGGCCACCCCGAGTTGCTCGGAGCCCGAGTCGCCGAAGGCGGCGGCCGGCGGGGCCACCACCAGCAGCCGGCTGCCGACCTTCTTGCCGATCACGCTCTGGTCGAGCGCCGGCACCAGCTGCCCACTGCCCGCCTGGTAGAGCTGCGGCTTGCCGCTCGGGTCGTACGAACTGGGCAGGTCCTTGCCGGTGGTCCAGTCCTTCGCCGTGTAGTTGACCGTCACCCAGTCGCCCTTGGCGACCGCCGCGCGATCGCCCTCGCTCACCGTGTTCACCACGAACTGCCCGCCGGGCTGGGCGCCTTCGGGGATCGTGATGGTCGCCTTGCTCCCGAACCCGCCGCCCGACAGGGTCGGCATCGGCGACGCCTCGTTGACCGGAGCGGGCACGGTCGGGGGCGCGCTCGCCGCGGACGGCGTCGCCGGGGAGGCCGCCTTGGGCGAGCTGCTGCAGGCGACCGCGAGCAGCAGCGGCAGGGTGAGAAGCAAACCGGCGGTGCGGCGCACGGTGGTCCTAACTGTCGATCGAAGTCGGCTCTCCAGACTCGACGGACAGCGTATGCCCGGCACGCGTCCGGCCCCGGTAGACACCACCGGGGCCGGACCGCACCTTGATCACGAACGCGCGGGCTACATCCCCGCGATCAGCTTCTCCACCCGCTCGTCCACCGAACGGAACGGGTCCTTGCAGAGCACCGTCCGCTGCGCCTGGTCGTTCAGCTTCAGGTGCACCCAGTCCACCGTGAAGTCCCGCCGCTGCTCCTGCGCCCGGCGGATGAAGTCCCCGCGCAGCCGGGCCCGGGTGGTCTGCGGCGGCACCGACTTCGCCTCGAAGGTCTTCAGGTCGGTGGTCACCCGCCGCGCCTGCCCCTTGCCCTGGAGCAGGTAGAACAGGCCGCGCCGGCGGTGGATGTCGTGGTACGCGAGGTCGATCTGCGCCACCCGCGGGTTGGACATGCTCATCTGGTGCTTCTCGCGGTAGCGCTCGATGAGCTTGTACTTCATGATCCAGTCGATCTCGGTGGCCACCCCGTCCAGCCGCTCGGTGCGGACGGCCTCCAGGGTGCGGCCCCACAGGTCGAGGACCTGCGCGACGGTGCCGGTGTTGAGGCCCTTGCGGTCGGCGAACTCCAGGGCCTTGCTGTAGTACTCCTCCTGGATGTCCAGCGCGCTGGCCTCGCGGCCGTTGGCGAGCCGCACCTGGTGGGTGCCGGTGAGGTCGTGGCTGACCTCGCGGATCGCCCGGATCGGGTTCTCCAGGGTGAGATCGCGCATCACCACGCCGGCCTCGATCAGCCGCAGCACCAGGTCGGTGGCGCCGACCTTGAGCAGCGTGGTGGTCTCGGACATGTTGGAGTCGCCGACGATCACGTGCAGCCGGCGGTAGCGCTCGGCGTCCGCGTGCGGCTCGTCCCGGGTGTTGATGATCGGGCGGGAGCGGGTGGTGGCGGAGCTGACGCCCTCCCAGATGTGCTCGGCCCGCTGGCTGACGCAGTACACCGCGCCGCGCGGGGTCTGCAGCACCTTGCCCGCGCCGCAGATCAGCTGCCGGGTGACCAGGAACGGGATCAGCACGTCCGCGATCCGGGAGAACTCGCCGTGCCGGGCCACCAGGTAGTTCTCGTGGCAACCGTAGGAGTTCCCGGCCGAGTCGGTGTTGTTCTTGAAGAGGTAGACGTCGCCGGCGATGCCCTCCTCGTGCAGTCGCCGCTCGGCGTCCACCAGCAGGCCTTCGAGGATCCGCTCGCCGGCCTTGTCGTGGGTCACGAGCTCGACGACGTCGTCGCACTCGGGGGTGGCGTACTCGGGGTGCGAGCCGACGTCGAGGTAGAGCCGGGCGCCGTTGCGCAGGAAGACGTTGCTGCTTCGGCCCCAGGAGACGACCCGGCGGAACAGGTACCGCGCCACCTCGTCCGGCGACAGCCGTCGCTGCCCGCGGAACGTGCAGGTCACGCCGTACTCGTTCTCCAGCCCGAAAATCCGGCGGTCCATGAGCACTCCTTTGCTTGTGGAGCTGTCCGAAACCGCCTCCACGACGACTGGGCCGCCGCAGGGGCACCGGAGTCCCGCACGGCGGTCGCGCCGCCGCACGGGACTCCGCCGTACTACTCGCCGGCCGGCGGGGTGGCCGCCGGCTCCTCGTCGTCCGCCTCGGCGGACTGGTCCCCGTCGAGCAACCGGCCGAGCTGGTTGCCCAGGATCCGCTTGAACTTGCGCTGCTGGAACCGCTGGCGGTCGAGGACGGCCACCTCCAGCTGCTCCGGCGTGAGGGTGCGCGGGCTGCCCCCGTTGGGGTCGCGGGCGAGCGAGTCCACGGCGACCCTGACCGCCTCGGTCAGGCTCAGCCCCGCGCGGTGGCGCTGGCCCAGGTAGTTGCCGATGGAGTCGGCGTTGCCGCCGACCACCACGTAGTTCTTCTCGTCGACGACCGAGCCGTCCGGGGTGAGCCGGTAGATCTGGTCCTGGTCGACGCCGCGGCCGACCTCGGCCACGATCAGCTCGACCTCGTACGGCTTCTCGCCGACCGAGGAGAAGATGGTGCCCAGGGTCTGGGCGTAGACGTTGGCGAGCCCGCGGGCGGTGACGTCGGCCCGGTCGTAGGAGTAGCCGCGCAGGTCGGCGTAGCGGACGCCGCCGATGCGCAGGTTCTCGAACTCGTTGTAGCGGCCGACCGCCGCGAAGGCGATCTTGTCGTAGATCTCGGAGACCTTGTGCAGCGCCCGCGAGGTGTTCTCGGCGACGAAGACGATGCCGTCGGCGTAGGTGAGCACGACCACGCTGCGGCCGCGCGCGATGCCCTTGCGGGCGTACTCCGCGCGGTCCGCCATGGCCTGCTGGGGCGAGACGTAGAACGGTGTCGACACCGGCGGTCGTCCCTTCCTGGTGAGGTGATGGCTAGATCAGCGGGGCCTGCGGGCCGTTCGGACGGGCCAGGCGCTCGTCCGTGATGGCGACGGCGATCTCGGCGACCTCCGCCTCGGTGAGCCGGCGGAAGCCGTCCTCGGTGATCAGCGAGACGATCGGGTAGATCTTGCGGGCGAGGTCCGGGCCGCCGGTGGCGGAGTCGTCGTCGGCCGCGTCGTACAGCGCCTGGACGACCAGGGTGGCGGCCTGCTCGGCCGTCAGGTCCTCGCGGTAGAGCTTCTTCAGGGAGCCGCGGGCGAAGACCGAGCCGGAGCCGGTGGCCGCGAAGCCCCGCTCCTCCGAACGCCCGCCGGTGACGTCGTAGTTGAAGATCCGGCCGCGGCCCCGGTCGAGGTCGTAGCCGGCGAACATCGGGACGACGGCCAGGCCCTGCATCGCCATGCCGAGGTTGCCCCGGATCATGGTGGTGAGGCGGTTGGCCTTGCCCTCCAGGGAGAGCGTGGTGCCCTCGATCTTCTCGTAGTGCTCCAGCTCCAGCTGGAACAGCCGGACCATCTCGACCGCGAGGCCGGCGGTGCCGGCGATGCCGACCGCGCTGTACTCGTCGGCCGGGAACACCTTCTCGATGTCGCGCTGGGCGATCACGTTGCCCATCGTCGCCCGGCGGTCACCCGCGATCACCACGCCGCCGTCGAAGACCGCGGCGACGATCGTGGTCCCGTGCGGGGCCTCGACCACGGTGCCCGCGGGGAGCCCGCCGTGGCCCGGCAGGAGCTCCGGCTTGTGCTCGGCGAGGAAGTCGAGGAACGAGGACGACCCCGGGGTCAGGAAGGCAGCCGGTAGACGCCCGGTGCCGCGAGTGTTGGCTTCCACACGATTCCTTCCAGGTAGCTTGAAGCGCACGCTGCCCGCACCCTACCGGCCGACGATCATCGTCCACGCTCGGAGGGGCCGGTGCCGGACGGCCGGGCGGACGGCGCCGCCCGGCCGCGTTCGACGGTCGCGACCGTGAA
The DNA here is from genome assembly GCF_000961885.1 of Streptomyces rubellomurinus. Classification (GTDB taxonomy): domain Bacteria; phylum Actinomycetota; class Actinomycetes; order Streptomycetales; family Streptomycetaceae; genus Kitasatospora; species Kitasatospora rubellomurina. The sequence goes on along the minus strand of NZ_JZKH01000031.1, from coordinate 42,787 downwards.
TTCCGGAATTCCGGGGAGGGGCTACTGCCCGCCCTTCTGAACGAATCCGCGGACGAAATCCTCCGCATTCGACTCGAGCACCTCGTCGATTTCGTCCAGTACCGCGTCGACGTCGTCGCTCAGCTTTTCCTGGCGCTCCTTGAGGTCGTCGGAATTCTGGGTTTCCGCGGCCTGTTCCTCGACCTCCTCGGAGGAGCGGTTCGCCCGCTGCTGGCCGCCGCCGGTGTCCTTGCTCGCCATTTCCCTCACCCCGCTCGATTCGTCTGGCACGGTTCGATCGGTGCTGCTGCACCGACCCTATACACAAGGTGCGACTGCTGCTCCCGGTTCACCGGTGGCGCTTCCTGTCCAACACCCGCTGCCACCCCGGATGATTCCCATTCGGCGGACGTTCACCCGTGGTGATCGAAAAGTTACCCGCCGGCCAGGACGCGGAGCAGGTCCTCCGCGGTGCGGCAGCGGTCCAGCAGCTCCTTGACGTGGTTGCGGGTGCCGCGCAGCGGCTCCAGCGTGGGCACCCGCTGCAGCGAGTCCCGGCCCGGCAGGTCGAAGATCACCGAGTCCCAGGAGGCCGCCGCGACGTGCTCGGCGTACTGGTCGAGGCAGCGCCCGCGGAAGTACGCCCGGGTGTCCTCCGGGGGCTGCGTGACGGCCCGCTCGACCTCCTCCTCGGTGACCAGCCGCTCGAAGCGGCCGCGGGCCACCAGGCGGTTGTAGAGGCCCTTCTCGGCCCGTACGTCGCTGTACTGGAGGTCGACCAGGTGCAGCCGCGGGTTGTCCCACTCCAGGGCGTCCCGGCTGCGGTAGCCCTCCAGGATCTCCCGCTTGGCGATCCAGTCCAGCTGCCGGGAGAGCGACATCGGGTCGCGCTCCAGCCGCCCGAGGACGTCCTCCCAGCGGGCCAGCACGTCCACGGTCTGCTCGTCGGCGTCGGTGCCGAAGCGGTCCTCGACGTACTTGCGGGCCAGCTCGAAGTACTCCAGCTGGAGCTGGACGGCGGTGAGCTTGCGCCCGTTGCGCAGGGTGATCAGGTGCTTGAGGTCCGGGTCGTGGGAGACCCGGTGCAGGGTGCGCACCGGCTGGTCGACGGCGAGGTCGGAGGCGATGAAGGAGTCCTCGATCATCGACAGGACCAGCGAGGTGGTGCCCAGCTTGAGGTAGGTGGAGATCTCGGAGAGGTTGGCGTCCCCGATGATCACGTGCAGCCGGCGGTACTTCTCGGCGTCCGCGTGCGGCTCGTCCCGGGTGTTGATGATCGGCCGCTTGAGGGTGGTCTCCAGGCCGACCTCGACCTCGAAGTAGTCCGCCCGCTGACTGATCTGGAAGCCGTGCGCCGAGCCGTCCTGGCCGATGCCGACCCGGCCGGCGCCGGTCATCACCTGGCGGGAGACGAAGAACGGGGTGAGGTGGCGGACGATGTCGGCGAACGGCGTCGCCCGCTTCATCAGGTAGTTCTCGTGGGTGCCGTAGGAGGCGCCCTTGTTGTCGGTGTTGTTCTTGTACAGGTGGATGGTCTGCCCGTTGGGCAGCTCCAGCGCGCGCCGCGCGGCGGCCGCCATGATCCGTTCGCCGGCCTTGTCCCAGAGCACGGCGTCGCGCGGGTTGGTCACCTCGGGCGAGCTGTACTCGGGGTGCGCGTGGTCCACGTAGAACCGGGCCCCGTTGGTCAGGATGACGTTGGCGAGGCCGATGTCCTCGTCGGTCAGCTGGCTGGCGTCCGCCACCTCCCGCGCGAGGTCGAAGCCCCGCGCGTCGCGCAGCGGGTTCTCCTCCTCGAAGTCCCAGCGGGCCCGCCGTGCCCGGTGCATCGCCGCCGCGTACGCGTTGACGATCTGGGACGAGGTGAGCATGGCGTTGGCGTTGGGGTGCCCGGGCACGGAGATCCCGTACTCGGTCTCGATGCCCATCACGCGCCGTACGGTCATGCGGCCCTCCTTGCCTGGTGTCCCGCCCCCACGGACGGAACACGCCGACGTCCCGCTGAACAACACCGGCGCCGGCGCTCCTCTGCCCGCGAACGGTGGGTCGAGCCTAGAACCCGGCGCCGGACGGCGGGCCCCGAGACGCGCCGTCCGGCTGCGGGGCCGCGAGGCGCCACAGCCGGACGGTGTGCGTACTGCTCCGGGGACCGCTGCCGGCCCGGGTCACCGCGTGCCTTACAGGTACTGGCCCGTGTTGGCGACGGTGTCGATCGAGCGGCCGGACTCGGCGCCCTGCTTGCCGGTGACGAGCGTGCGGATGAAGACGATCCGCTCGCCCTTCTTGCCGGAGATGCGGGCCCAGTCGTCCGGGTTGGTGGTGTTGGGCAGGTCCTCGTTCTCCTTGAACTCGTCCACGCAGGCGGCGAGCAGGTGGGAGACGCGCAGACCGCGCTGGCCGTGGTCGAGGAAGTCCTTGATGGCCATCTTCTTCGCGCGGTCGACGATGTTCTGGATCATCGCGCCGGAGTTGAAGTCCTTGAAGTACAGGACCTCCTTGTCACCATTGGCGTAGGTGACCTCCAGGAAGCGGTTCTCCTCCGTCTCGGAGTACATCCGCTCCACGACCGACTGGATCATCGCGGCCACCGTGGTGTCGACCGAGCCGTCGTGCTCCTTCAGGTCGTCCGGGTGGAACGGCAGCGAGTCCTTCAGGTACTTGGAGAAGATGTCCTTCGCGGCCTCGGCGTCCGGGCGCTCGATCTTGATCTTGACGTCCAGGCGGCCGGGCCGCAGGATCGCCGGGTCGATCATGTCCTCGCGGTTCGAGGCGCCGATGACGATGACGTTCTCCAGGCCCTCCACGCCGTCGATCTCGGCGAGCAGCTGCGGGACGATGGTGTTCTCCACGTCCGAGCTGACGCCGGAGCCGCGGGTGCGGAACAGCGACTCCATCTCGTCGAAGAAGACGATGACGGGCGTGCCCTCGCTCGCCTTCTCCCGGGCCCGCTGGAACACCAGCCGGATCTGCCGCTCGGTCTCGCCGACGTACTTGTTGAGCAGCTCGGGGCCCTTGATGTTGAGGAAGTAGCTCTTCCCCTGCGGGCGGCCGGTCACCTCGGCGACCTTCTTGGCCAACGAGTTGGCGACCGCCTTGGCGATCAGCGTCTTGCCGCAGCCGGGCGGGCCGTAGAGCAGCACGCCCTTGGGCGGGCGCAGCTCGTACTCCCGGAAGAGGTCGGCGTGCAGGTACGGCAGCTCGACCGCGTCGCGGATCAGCTCGATCTGGTTGCTCAGGCCGCCGATCTGCCGGTAGTCGATGTCCGGGACCTCCTCGAGGACCAGCTCCTCGACCTCGGACTTCGGCACCACCTCGTACACGTAGCCGGAGCGGGGCTCCAGCAGCAGGGCGTCCCCCGCCCTGACGGTGGCCTCGCGCAGCGGTTCGGCGAGGCGCACCACCCGCTCCTCGTCGGTGTGGCCGATGACCAGGGCGCGCTCGCCGTCCTCGAGGACCTCCTTGAGGGTGACGATCTCGCCGATGCGCTCGAAGGCCATCGCGTCCACGATGTTGAGGGCCTCGTTGAGCATCACTTCCTGGCCGCGCCGCAGCTCGTCGAGGGCGACGGTGGGGCTGACGTTCACGCGGAGCTTGCGCCCGCCGGTGAAGATGTCGGCGGTGCCGTCCTCGTTCGCCTCGAGGAAGGTGCCGAACCCGGCCGGGGGCTGGGCCAGCCGGTCCACTTCCTCCTTGAGGGCCACGATCTGGTCGCGGGCCTCGCGCAGGGTGGAGGCGAGCCGTTCGTTCTGGGCGGTCACGCCGGCCAGGTTGGTCTGGAGCTCGACGATCCGCTCTTCGAGGATTCTCGAATTGCGCGGCGAGTCGGCGAGCTTGCGGCGCAGCACGGCGATTTCCTGCTCAAGGAACGAGACCTGAGCGGCCTCGTCGGAACCACGAGCGGGCCTGCCGGTGCTGCGGTTGTAGTCGTCATCGTGGGCTGCCACGGTCCTCACCTCCTCCGGGGAGCTGGACGCTTCCAGACCCTACCTGGGACCAGGGGTCCGTAAACCCCTAGATCAAGAAAGATGGAACGGGCGTGTCCGATCTTCGCCCCAGCGTGCTTCCCCTCTGCTAAGGGGATACCCACCGCGCACCGGCCAAAGCGGGCCAGATGTATCGTCGAGCGAAGTGATATCCGATCGCGACCGCAGTGCCGGCTCCGATCGTTGTACGAATGGCGGGATTGCCCCAGGAATGCGGGCGACCCGGGACAGAAACGGCAGGGAACGATGTCGGTGACCGAGCGGACCGCGGTGGCGACCGAGCCTCTGGAGGTGTGGATCGACCAGGACCTGTGCACCGGTGACGGCATCTGCGTGCAGTACGCCCCAGAGGTCTTCGAACTGGACATCGACGGCCTGGCCTACGTGAAGGGCCCGGACGACGAACTGCGCCAGCAGCCCGGGGAGACCGCCCCGGTGCCGCTGACGCTCCTTCAGGACGTGGTGGATTCGGCCAAGGAGTGCCCGGGCGAGTGCATCCACGTGCGCCGGGTCTCGGACCGGGTCGAGGTGTACGGGCCGGACGCCGACTAGCGCTAGCTGAGGGTCGTCGGGGCGGCGGACTGGGAGCGTTCCCAGCCGCCGCCCTTCTGCTTCCAGGTGAGGTCGAGTGAGATGTCCGGGCTGAAGCGCGGCACGTCCTCGCTCGAATACCCCTGCGCGTGGCCGGTGATGGCGCCGTCCGAACGCAGCGCGAGCCGGCCCACGGTGAGGTTTTCGCGCTCGGAGAGCAGGGTGGCCAGCACCGCCGGGCGGTGGTCGGCGCCGAAGCCGAGCAGGTAGACGGCGTCCGGCGGGGTGCCGTTGACGGCGTCACAGCGTGCGGCGACGACCGTGGCGGGCCGCCCGTCGGCCAGCGTGGCGGGCACGGCCAGCACCGTCTTCACCGGGAACGGGCCGCAGTCGAGCGGGAGTTGGGCCTTCGCCGGGTCGGGTGCGGCACTCGGCGGCAGGGCCGCCGCGGTGTGGTGCAGGGGAGCCGGGGTGCCGGTCGCCGGGGCGGCGGCGAGGGTGGCGGCGACCACCGCGCCGCAGCCGGCCAGGGCGAGGGCCCAGTGCCAGGGGGAAGTCCGCACGTGCCCGGGCCGGTTCCGGCCCTGCGGGGTCTGCTGTCCAGCCGTCGCCTTGACCGCGGTCTCCACCAGGCGTCCCCTCCAGTGGTGTGGGTGAGCGAGCATCGTCCCACACGCGGGTGGCGTGAACGGCGAAGGGGTGGCGCGAGCTCTTGCTCGTGCCACCCCTCACGCGTGCACAGGTGCTCAGCCCAGGTCGGGCTGCTCGGTCCCGCTCTCGCGGGCGGCCTTGCGGGCCGCGGCGCGCTCCTGCAGGGTGGGCTCCGGCGCCCCGTTGTCGTAGTCCTCGCCGTACGCGCCCTTGGCCGGACGGCGGCGGCGCAGCGGCGGCTCGACGCCGTCCGCCAGGCGGCGGGCGGTGAGCAGGAAGCCGGTGTGGCCGATCATCCGGTGGTCCGGGCGGACGGCCAGGCCCTCCAGGTGCCAGGTGCGGACCATGGTCTCCCAGGCCTGCGGCTCGGTGAAGCTGCCGTGCTCGCGCAGCGCCTCGACGGTCCGCGACATCTGCGTGGTGGTGGCCACGTAGCAGCAGATCAGGCCGCCGGGGACGAGCGCCTTGGCGGCGACGTCCAGGCACTCCCAGGGGGCCAGCATGTCGAGGATGACGCGGTCGACGTCGGTCTCGACCAGGTTGTCCTGGAGGTCGCCCACGGTGAGCTTCCACGCCGGGTGCGGGCCGCCGAAGTAGCGCTCGACGTTCCCCTGCGCGATGTCGGCGAAGTCCTGCCGGCGCTCGTAGGAGGCGAGCATGCCCTGCTCGCCGACGGCGCGCAGCAGGTACGTGCTGAGCGCGCCCGAGCCGACGCCGGCCTCGACCACGCGGGCACCCGCGAAGATGTCGGCCATCGCCAGGATCTGACCCGCGTCCTTGGGGTAGATCACGGCGGCGCCGCGCGGCATGGACAGGACGTAGTCGGGGAGCAGGGGGCGCAGCGCGAGGTACGGGACGTTCCCCGTGGTGCGCACGACCGTGCCCTCGGGGGCGCCGATCAGCTCGTCGTGGGGGAACGCACCCTTGTGGGTGTGGAACTGGTTCCCGGCCTGGAGCGTGAACGTGTAGTGGCGACCCTTGGGGTCGGTCAGCTGGACCTGGTCCCCGACCTGGAAGGGCCCGCGTCGGCGGGCGGCACCGGTCGGTTCGGACATGCGGGCAATCCTACGGGAAGTGCGTCCCCCTTCCCGACCGGGGCCGATCAGTGCCCGGCGACGGCGGCGGTCAGGCGCTGCTCGATGTCGGTGAGCGCGGCGACGCCGTACATCCGGCCGTCCGCCTCGACCACCAGGTACTCCCCCGCCGGGGTCGCCTGGACGGCCCGCAGCAGGGCCTCGCCGCTGAGATCGGCGTCCAGCCGCATCCCCGGTTCGAGGTCGCGGGAGAGCGCCCCGACCGCGACCCAGGGGCGGCGGTGCTCCGGTACGGCCCGTACCGCGGACTCGCGAACGATGGCGATCGGCTCGCCCCGGCCGTCCACCAAGACGACCGCGCCGGCCTGGGCCTCGCGGGCGCGCCGCAGCGCCTCGCCGAGCGGGGTGTCGGCGGTGACCTCGACGGCCCGGCGGGCGAGGTCGCGCAGCCGCAGGCCGGGCAGCACCTCCTTGAGCCGGGCGTTGCGCAGGCTGCCGGTGGCGCCGTTCCAGATGATCGCGGCGAGGACGGCGGCCAGCACCGCGTCCACCAGGGTGTCGGTGGTGGTGCGCTCGACGTTGCGCGCGGCGCTGACCAGCGGCAGGCCGATCAGGACGGCGATCGCCAGCGCCCGGCCGGCCCAGGCGGCGGCGACGGTGCCGGCCATCGGCCGGCCGGTGGCCGCCCAGACCACGGCGCGCAGCATCCGGCCGCCGTCCAGCGGCAGGCCGGGCAGCAGGTTGAAGGCGGCGACCACCAGGTTGGAGACCATCAGCCCGGTGAGCAGCACCCCGGGGACGGTGGACAGCTCCACTGCCCGCACCCCGAGGTAGAACACCCCGCCGAGCAGCAGCGAGAGCAGCGGGCCGACGAAGGCCAGCCAGAACTCCCGCCAGGGCGAGGTGGCCTCGTTCTCGATCTCGGACACCCCGCCGAAGAACTGCAGCTGGATCCGCCGGACCCCGAGCCGGTAGCGCAGCGCGACGAGGGTGTGGGCGAGTTCGTGGACCAGGACGGAGGCGTAGAAGGCGACGGCGAAGAAGAACGCGACCAGGTAGCGGGCGGTGCCCAGGTCGGGCAGGACGTCGCCGAGCTGGCCGCCGAAGACCCAGGTGATCAGCGCGGCGATGACGAACCAGGAGGGGGTGACGTAGACGGGCACGCCGAAGGGGCGGCCCATCAGGATGCCGCCGCCGCGTTCGGGCCGCTCCGGCGGGCCGCCCGCCGGGCGCCCGCGGTCGTCCCGCGGTGGCTGGTCGGAGGTCTGCTGCCCCCTGCTGTCGCTCACCGTGATCCCTTCGGTCGTCATCCCCCGTCGTGCCCCGGTGCGCCCACGCTACGTGATCGCGGCCCGGCGCCGCCCCGCGCCCCACGCTCCCTTCATACCCACTGCGCGGCCGCCGTGGCAGTCGGGTGGCAGCGGGATGGCAGCGAGGGGCAATAGGGTCGTAGGCATGCAGCAGACCGACACCCCCGCCGCCGCCGGGGCCGCGCCCCGCCCGGCGGCGCCGCCGACCGGCCTGTCCCCGTCCCGCGCGGGGGACTTCCTGACCTGCCCCCTGCTGTACCGGCTGAGGGTGATCGACCGGCTGCCGGAGCCGCCGAGCGCCGCCGCGACCCGGGGCACCCTGGTGCACGCGGTGCTGGAGCGGCTGTTCGACAGCCCGGCGGCCGAGCGGACGCCGGAGCGGGCGCTGGGCCTGCTGCGCCCCCAGTGGGAGCGGCTGCTGGGGGAACGGCCGGAGCTGGGCGGGTTGTTCCCGGAGGACCCGGACGGCGCGGCGCTGACCCGCTGGCTGGCGGACGCCGAGAAGCTGGTCGGCCAGTGGTTCGCGCTGGAGGACCCGACCCGGCTGCACCCGGTGGAGCGCGAGCTGTACGTGGAGACGGCGCTGGAGTCGGGGCTGCTGCTGCGCGGCTACATCGACCGGGTCGACGTCGCCCCGACCGGCGAGGTCCGGCTGGTGGACTACAAGACCGGCCGGGCGCCCTCGCGGGACTTCGAGGGCAAGGCGATGTTCCAGATGAAGTTCTACGCGCTGGTCGTGTGGCGGTGGAAGGGCGTGGTCCCCAAGCGGCTGCAGCTGGTCTACCTCGGCGGCGGCGGGAACGTGGTGAGCTACGACCCGGACGAGGCCGACCTGCTGGCGGTGGAGCGCAAGCTGCAGGCGCTCTGGGAGCGGATCAGCCACGCGGTGGCCACCGGGGACTTCCCGGCGACCCGCAACCGGCTCTGCGACTGGTGCGACCACCAGGCCAGCTGCCCGGAGTTCGGCGGCACCCCGCCGCCGTACCCGCTGCCGCTGCAGGCCCGAACGTCGGAATGAGCACGATCCCACGGGGGATCCGATGAGCAAGGAGTCCGAGTGACGATCCGAGTGCTGCTGGTCGACGACCAGCCGCTGCTGCGCACCGGTTTCCGGATGATCCTGGAGGCCGAGTCCGACCTGGTGGTGGTCGGCGAGGCCGGTGACGGCCAGCAGGCGCTGGACCAGGTGCGGGCGCTGCAGCCCGACGTGGTGCTGATGGACATCCGGATGCCGCGGATGGACGGCGTCGAGGCGACCCGCCGGATCGCCGGGCCGGGGCGCGACGGCCCGGCCAAGGTGCTGGTGCTGACCACCTTCGACCTGGACGAGTACGTGGTGGAGGCGCTGCGCGCGGGCGCCAGCGGCTTCCTGCTGAAGGACGTCCCGGCGGAGGAGCTGGTGCAGGCGATCCGGGTGGTCGCGGACGGCGCGGCGATGCTGGCGCCGAGCATCACCCGCCGACTGCTGGACATGTACGCCACCAAGCTGCCGTCCGGCGAGGAGGCCCCGCCGCAGGCCCTCGGGGCCCTGACCGAGCGGGAGTTGGAGGTGCTGAAGCTGGTGGCGCGCGGCCTGTCGAACGCGGAGATCGCGGCCGAGCTGTTCGTCAGCGAGACCACGGTGAAGACCCACGTGGGCCACGTGCTGACCAAGCTCCAGCTGCGCGACCGGGTGCAGGCGGCGGTGTACGCGTACGAGAGCGGGCTGGTGCGCCCGGGCACCCTGTAGGACGCCGAGCGGCCCGCCGCCTCCCCCGGGCTCGGGGGAGGCGGCGGGCCGCCGTGCGCGGGGCGCTACTTCTTCTTGTTGCGGCCGATCTCCCAGAAGCGGAAGACGCCGGTGGTGTCGATGGTCGACTCGACGCCGGTGACGTACGGCTTGGCCGCGAAGAAGGCCTTGGTCTGGAACATCGGGATCAGCGGCACGTTCTCCGCGACGATGCCCTGGACCTGGTTGTAGATCCCGTTCGTGGCGCCGCGGTCGGCCTGCTTGAGGCCGTCCGGCAGCAGCTTCTGACTGATCCGGTCGTCCTCCCACCCGGTGCGGTAGACGCTGTCCTCGGTGACCAGCGGCCCGATGTAGTTGTCGGGGTCCGGGTAGTCCGCGGTCCAACCGACCAGGTACGCCTGGTACTTGCCCTCGCTCCGGCCCTTCTGGTAGGCGGCCGAGTCGTTCTCCACCTGGGCGGTGACCTGGAACAGGCCGCCGGTCTCCAACTGGCGCTTCAGCGTGTCGATCTCGTTGGTGCCGGTGCGCGAGCGCCCCGAGGCGAGGTTGAGCTTGACCGGCAGGGGGACCTTGGCGGCGGCGAGGATCGCCTTGGCCTTGGCGACGTCGGGGTCGCCGTACTTGTCGTAGAAGGCGGTGTTGTGGCCGGTGATGCCGGTCGGGACCATCGAGTACAGCGGCTGGACGGTGCGCGCGAAGACGTCGCGGGCGAGGGCCTTCCGGTCGACCAGCTGCGCCACGGCCTGACGGACGGCGAGGTTCCCGGTGGTGGCGTCCTTGGTGTTGAAGGCGATCGAGTTGGTGTCGGAGCTCTCGCCCTCGACGACGGTCAGGTCGCCCTTGCCGCTCTGCTGGTCGTCGAGGATCCGGGCGGCGGTGTTCGGCTCCAGGCTGTTGTCGGTGAGGTCGACACCGCCCTTGTCCAACTCGTCCTTCAGCGCGGTGGGGCTGTCGAAGTACCGCACGGTGAACTTGTCGTTCTGCAGCTTGGCGTCGCCCGCGTACTTGCCGTTGGGAGTCAGCACGACCTTGGCGAGGACCTTGGCGCTACCGCCCTGGGGGGTCATGGTCTCGACCGAGTCGAGCTTGTACGGGCCGGAGCCGACGACCTTGTCGTTGTCGAGCAGCTTGTCGGCCGGGTAGACCTCGTGGTCGACGATGGCGCCGGCCGGGGTGGCCAGCTTGGCCGGCAGGGTCGCGTCGGGTGCGGAGAGGTGGAAGACCACCTCGTTGTCGCCCTTCGCCTCGACCGACTTGATCGTGTCCAGCAGGCCGCCCGGACCGTTCGGGTCCTTGATCTTCTTGGTCCGCTGGATCGAGAACACGACGTCGGCGGCGGTGAGGGCGTGGCCGTTGGCGAACTTCTGACCGGGGCGGAGCACGCAGTGGTACTGGGTGGTGTCACCGCTGACGAACTCGCAGGACTGGGCGGCGTCCGGGGTCGGGGCGCTGGCGGCGGGAGGGAAGGCGAGCAGCGACTGGAAGGTGTTGGAGAGCACCAGCCACGAGCCGGTGTCGTAGGCGCCGGCCGGGTCCAGGACGCTGGTGAGGCCGCGGGTGCCCATGGTGATCGACTTGCTGCCGCCGTCGCCGTTGACGGCGTCGGTGACCGATCCGCAGCCGGCCACCGTCACGGCGACCAGACCGGCGCAGCCGAGAACTGACAGGCGTCTGGCGGGAGTCTTCACGGGCACGTGTTCCTTCTGGGTGCGGTCCGGCGGAGCCGGCGGCGAACCCGAGTAGCGTGCCATATCGAACATGTACGACCGATACCCGCGAAGATGACGTTTGGGACACGGCCCTTGTGGGCAGTGCGCCCGCCCCGACGACTTGTCAGACAATGACCGTTTTCTCCCCCGGTCACCGTGCGTGACGTGGAGGCCCGGGCCCCTTACCGGCGAGTAGGGCGCGCCCGCAATGAGATGACAATCACACTCGCGCGGTGACCAGCGACCGCAGCAGGTCGAGGTCCACCTGCTCCAGCGAGGAGACCACCAGCCGCCCCGGCGCCGGCTCGATCGGCGCCACCGAGGGCACCGCGATCACCTGGCAGCCGGCCGCCTCGCCCGCGCGCACCCCGGTCGGGGTGTCCTCGACCACCACGCAGCGGGCCGGCTCGGCGCCCAGCCGGCGGGCCGCCTCCAGGTACGGGTCCGGGAAGGGCTTGGTGCGCGCCACCTCGTCCCCGCCGATGCTGAAGGCGAAGTGCTCGGCGCCCAGCGAGCGCAGCACGATGTCGATCACGTGCCGGTGCGAGGCGGACACCAGGGCGGCCGGGATCCCGTGCGCGTCAAGGGTGTTGAGCAGCCGCTCGGCGCCCGGCATGAGCGGCACGCCGCCGGCCAGCAGCTCCACGAAGCGCTCGTTCACCAGGACGCCGAGGTCGGCCGGGGAGATGTCCGCCCCGGTGCGGGCGACCAGGTACTCCATCACCCGGGTCATCGGGCCGCCGACCACGTGGGCGCGGTCCGCCTCGTCCAGCCGGTGGCCCAGCTCGGCGAAGAGCGAGGCCTCGGCCTGCCACCAGAAGTCCTCGGTGTCCACCAGCGTCCCGTCCATGTCCAGCAGCACCGCCTGCAGGCCCCGGTCACCGTGGTCGAGCACGCGCGTGGCGGTGGAGATGGTGGTCATGGCGGGAGTCCTTCCGGCAGTGCCCCTCGCTGCGCCACGGCGCACCTCGGGGATGGCACAGGCCGGCCCGCTGGTGAGCGGACCGGCCCGTTCAGGATCATCAAGGATACGCCCGCCGCCTCCGGAAAGAGCGAACGGAACGGGGCAGCCGGGTTACCGCGCGTTGAAGTACTTCGCCTCCGGGTGGTGGATCACGATCGCGTCGGTGGACTGCTCCGGGTGCAGCTGGAACTCCTCGGACAGCACCACGCCGATCCGCTCCGGCTTCAGCAGCTCGGTGATCTTGGCGCGGTCCTCCAGCTCGGGGCAGGCCCCGTAGCCGAGCGAGAAGCGCGCGCCGCGGTACTTGAGCGCGAACATGTCCCTGACGTCCTGCGGGTCCTCGTCCGAGAAGCCCAGCTCGAAGCGGACCCGGGCGTGCCAGAACTCGGCCAGCGCCTCGGCCAGTTGGACGGACAGGCCGTGCAGCTCCAGGTAGTCGCGGTAGGAGTTCCCGGCGAACAGCTCGTTGGCCGCCTCGGAGATCCGGTTGCCCATGGTGACCACCTGCAGGCCGAGGACGTCCCGCTCGCCGGACTCCTCCGGGCGGAAGAAGTCGGCCAGGCAGAGCCGGCGCCCGCGCCGCTGGCGGGGGAAGGTGAAGCGGGTGCGCTCGGTGCCGTCCTCGTGGAAGACGACCAGGTCGTCGCCCTTGGAGTTCGCCGGGTAGTAGCCGTAGACGACGGCCGGCTCCAGCCAGCCCTCGGTCTGCAGCCGGTCCAGCCAGGCGCGCAGCCGCGGCCGGCCCTCGGTCTCCACCAGCTCCTCGTAGGACGGGCCCTCGCCGGAGCGGGCGGCCTTCAGGCCCCACTGCCCCTTGAACAGCGCGTCCTCGTCCAGCCAGGAGGCGTAGTCGGCGAACGGGATGCCCTTGACGATCCGGTCGCCCCAGAACGGCGGGGTCGGGACCCGGTTGTCGACCGCGACGTCCGAGCGGATCTGGCCGAGGTTGACCTCGGGCTCCGGCTCCTGGACCTCCGCCCGGGCGTGCCGGCGCTGCTTCAGCTCCGGCAGGGTCGCGCCGGGCACGCCGCGCTTGACCGCGATCAGCGCGTCCATCAGCCGCAGGCCCTCGAAGGCGTCCCGGGCGTAGCGGACCTCGCCCTCGTAGATCTCGTGCAGGTCCTGCTCGACGTAGGCGCGGGTGAGCGCCGCGCCGCCGAGGATCACCGGGTAACTGGACGCCAGCTTGCGCTGGTTCAGCTCCTCCAGGTTCTCCTTCATGATCACGGTGGACTTCACCAGCAGGCCGGACATGCCGATCACGTCCGCGTTGTGCTCCTTGGCGGCGTCCAGGATCGCCGAGACCGGCTGCTTGATGCCCAGGTTGACCACGTTGTAGCCGTTGTTGGACAGGATGATGTCGACCAGGTTCTTGCCGATGTCGTGGACGTCGCCCTTGACGGTGGCCAGCACGATGGTGCCCTTGCCCTCGCTGTCGGACTTCTCCATGTGCGGCTCCAGGTGGGCCACCGCGGTCTTCATCACCTCGGCGGACTGGAGCACGAACGGCAGCTGCATCTGGCCGGAGCCGAAGAGCTCGCCGACCACCTTCATGCCGGCCAGCAGGGTCTCGTTGATGATCTCCAGCGCGGGGCGCCCGGCCAGCGCCTCGTCCAGGTCGGCCTCCAGGCCGTTGCGCTCGCCGTCGATGATCCGGCGCTGCAGCCGCTCGTCCAGCGGGAGGGCGGCCAGCTCCTCGGCCTTGGAGGCCTTGACGTCGGCGCTGGAGACGTTGGCGAACAGCTCCAGCAGGCGCTGCAGCGGGTCGTAGCCGTCCCGGCGGCGGTCGTGGATCAGGTCGAGGGCGACCTCGCGCTGCTCCTCGGGGATCCGGGAGATCGGCAGGATCTTGGAGGCGTGCACGATCGCCGAGTCCAGGCCGGCCTCCACGCACTCGTGCAGGAAGACCGAGTTGAGCACCACGCGGGCGGCCGGGTTGAGGCCGAAGGAGATGTTCGACAGGCCGAGGGTGGTCTGCACCTTCGGGTGGCGGCGCTTGAGCTCGCGGATCGCCTCGATGGTCTCGATGCCGTCCTTGCGGGACTCCTCCTGGCCGGTGGCCAGGGTGAAGGTGAGGCAGTCGACCAGGATCGAGCCCTCGTCGATGCCGTAGTCGGCGGTGAGTTCGGCGATGAGCCGCTCGGCGATCTCCACCTTGGCGTCGGCGGTGCGGGCCTGGCCCTGCTCGTCGATGGTCAGCGCGATCAGGCCGGCGCCGTGTTCGCGGGCCAGCGAGGCGATCCGGCCGAAGCGGGAGTCCGGGGCGTTGCCGTCCTCGTAGTTGACCGAGTTGAGCACCGCGCGGCCGCCCAGGGCCTCCAGGCCGGCCCGCAGGACGTCCGGCTCGGTGGAGTCCAGCACGATCGGCAGGGTGGAGGCGGTGGCCAGCCGGCCCGCGATCTCCTTCATGTCGGCGACGCCGTCGCGGCCGACGTAGTCGACGCACAGGTCCAGCAGGTGGGAGCCGTCCCGGATCTGGTCGCGGGCGATCTCCACGCAGGCCTGCCAGTCGCCGGCCAGCATCGACTCGCGGAACTTCTTCGAGCCGTTGGCGTTGGTGCGCTCGCCGATCGCCAGGTACGAGGTGTCCTGACGGAACGGCACCGCCTGGTACAGCGAGGCGGCCGCGGGCTCGGGCTGCGGGTCGCGCGGGGAGATCGGGCGGCCCTGGACGCGCTCGACCACCTGGCGCAGGTGCTCGGGGGTGGTGCCGCAGCAGCCGCCGACCAGCGAGAGGCCGTACTCGCGGGTGAACACGTCGTGCGCGTCGGCCAGTTCGGCCGGGGACAGCGGGTAGTGGGCGCCGTCCTTGCCGAGCACCGGCAGGCCCGCGTTCGGCATGCAGGACAGGCCGATCCGGGCGTTCTTGGCCAGGTAGCGCAGGTGCTCGCTCATCTCGGCCGGGCCGGTGGCGCAGTTCAGGCCGATGTAGTCGACGCCCAGCGGCTCCAGCGCGGTGAGCGCGGCGCCGATCTCCGAGCCGAGCAGCATGGTGCCGGTGGTCTCGACCGTCACCTGCACCAGCACCGGCAGGTCCAGCCCGGCCTCGGCGAGGGCACGCTTGGAGCCGAGGATGGCGGCCTTGGTCTGCAGCAGGTCCTGGCTGGTCTCGACCAGCAGCGCGTCGGCGCCGCCCGCGATCAGGCCGGCCGCGTTCTGCTGGAAGCCGTCCCGCAGGACCTCGTACGGGGCGTGGCCGAGGGTCGGCAGCTTGGTGCCGGGGCCGATCGAGCCGAGCACCCAGCGGGTGCGGCCGTCCGCGGCGGCGTGCCCGTCCGCGACCTCACGGGCGATCCGGGCGCCGGCCTCGGACAGCTCGAAGATGCGCTCCGAGATCTCGTACTCGCCGAGCGCCGAGAAGTTGGCGCCGAAGGTGTTGGTCTCCACGCAGTCCACGCCGACGCCGAAGTAGGCCTCGTGGACGGAACGGACGATGTCGGGCCGGGTGATGTTCAGGACCTCGTTGCAGCCCTCGAGGTTCTGGAAGTCCTCCATGGTCGGATCCTGCGCCTGGAGCATGGTGCCCATCGCACCATCGGCCACCACCACCCGGGTGGCGAGTGCTTCACGCAGCGCGTTCGCGCGGCTCTGCTGGGTGATGGACGGATCGGCTGCAGTGGCCATGGGGCTTCTCCCTGGTGCGACGGCTGTCGGCTTTGCGGCCCGCTTGATCGGGCGCGCACGTCGCCAGCGTATCCGGCTTGTCCAGGCCCGCGCCGCCGCATTCCGTATGCTGAGCGTTCGACTGCTTGGGGGGAGCATCCGCGTGAGCCGATTCCGGACAGTTCCGCGACGTGTCGGCCGGGCTCTGGCGGCTCCGTTCCGTACGGTGCGCGACCGCTGGCGCGCCTGGTCCTGGTGGCGCCGGACGCTCCTGGTCCTGGTCGTCGCGGCGGCCGTCCCGGCCGCCACGCTGGGCTCGGCGTTCGCCGCGATCCGGCTGCACTACTCGGGTGAACCGTCCGCCGACGCCCGCACCCGGGGCAAGGACGCCGTCTGGCTCGGCCACGCCTGGGTGGACGGCCGCAAGACCGAGGCCGACGTCGCGGCGCTCGCCCGGCAGCTGGCCGGCACCGGCATCCGCGACCTGTACGTCCACACCGGCCCGCTGGAGCACGACGGCTCGCTGCCGCCCGCCGTCCACCCGAAGGCCCGCTGGTTCACCGAGGCCGCGCACCGGGTGCTGCCCGGCGTACGGGTGCAGGGCTGGCTGGGCGACGAGGTCAAGCCGGAGAAGGACGCCCTGGACCTCGACGACGCCCCCACCCGGGAGCGGGTCACCGCCGCCGCCCGGCAGGTGCTGGACCAGGGCTTCGACGGCGTGCACTTCGACATGGAACCGATCCGCCCCGGCACGGCCGGCTGGCTCGCCCTGCTGGACCAGGTCCGCCCGGTGACGGCCGCGCGCGGCGCCCTGCTGTCGGTGGCCGTCCCGCAGATCGACCCGGTGCCCGGGCTGCACACCGCCGGCATCCTGCTCACCGACCACGGCAAGTGGTGGGACCAGGACTACTTCCGCGCGACCGCCCGCCGGGTCGACCAGATCGCGGTGATGAGCTATGACACCTCGATGCCCACCGAACCGCTGTACGGCGGCTACGTCGCGCTGCAGACCGAGCTGGCGCTGGAGGCCACCCCGCCGGACGTCGACCTGCTGATGGGCCTGCCGTTCTTCCGGGACGACAAGTGGGGCCACTGGGGCGACGCCGAGACGGTCCCGGCGGCCGTGCGCGGCGTCCGGCTGGGCCTCGGCCGGCAGGACCCGGGGCGGCGCAACTTCGGCGTCGCGCTGTACGTGGACTTCGCCGCGACGCCCGAGAACTGGGCGGACTACCGGCGCGGCTGGGTCGAGCCCTAAGCGGCCTCGGCCGGCGCGGCCATCCGGTGGGCCAGCGCGGCCAGGAACCGGTGCACCCCGGCGTCCTCGCCGGTCAGGTAGTGCGAGACGGCCCGGTACAGCGGCTTGCGGACCTCGCCGCGCTCGGTGACGGTCAGCGAGCAGCCCTCCCCCGCAGGGGCCAGCTGGAAGGTCCAGGTGCCGCCGTACGGCAGGTCCGGGTCCGCGATGCCGGTCACCAGCCGGTGCGGCGCCTCGTCCGCCACCACCTCGTACGTGGTGTGGCCGTGCCGGCCGTACTCGCGCCAGCGCGGGCGGCCGCCGGCCGCGGCGGGCAGCCGCTCGACGTGGGTGAGCTCGGGGCGCCAGGCCGGGTACAGGTCGATGTCGGTCAGCACCTCCCAGACCGCGCCGGGCGACTGGGCCAGCTCCAGCCCGCCCTCGGTGACGTGCTCGACGGGCAGCCGCCGGCCGGCCCGATCCGCCAGCAGCAGCCCGGCGCCGGCCGCCGTCACCGTCGCCGTTCCCGCGCCGATCCACAGCCATCGCCTCATCGCTCCGGCCCCTTCCGCCCGGCCCCCGCCCGTTCATCATCGCGCCGCCGGGCCCGGGCGGCACGCCCGTCGCACCGGGTCACCGGCCGGCCACCGTGCGCGGGCCGACGGCCCGACGGACCGGCCCGTCCCGATATCCGCTGGATCGGGGCGGCCCGCTCCCCCAGACTGTCCCGGTGCCCGGACGCCCGGGGCCCCGGGCGCATCAAAGCCCGTAGGCTGGGCAGGTAGGGACCGTGGAGCCAGGCGTTCCACGGGAGACGAGAGGTTCGACCGTCGGCGGCCGATCCGTCGCGGCCCGGCAGGACAGCCGGGGCGGCGCCGGTGGGGCCACCGACCGGAGGGAGACGCTGGGTGATCGAGCTGGAAGATGTTCCCGAGTTGATCGACCCGGTGATGGTCTGCGCCTTCGAGGGCTGGAACGACGCGGGCGACGCCGCCTCCGCCGCACTCGCCCACCTGGACGAGACCTGGGGCGGCAAGGTGATCGCCGCCCTGGACGCTGAGGACTACTACGACTTCCAGGTCAACCGGCCGACGATCTGGCTGGACGGCGGCATCCGCCGGATCACCTGGCCCACCACCAGGCTCTCGGTGATCCGGGTGACCGAGCCGACCACCCGCGACGTCGTGCTGGTGCGCGGGATCGAGCCGAGCATGCGCTGGCGCTCGTTCTGCAACGAGCTGCTGGGCTTCGCGCACGAGCTGGGCATCGAGCTGGTGGTGATCCTGGGCGCGCTGCTCGGGGACACTCCGCACAGCCGCCCGGTGCCGGTCAGCGGCGTCACCTCCGACCCGGAGCTGGCCCGCCGGCTGGACCTGGAGGAGAGCCGCTACGAGGGCCCGACCGGGATCGTCGGGGTGCTGCAGGAGGCCTGCACGCACGCCGGGGTGCCGGCCGTGACGCTCTGGGCGGCGGTGCCGCACTACGTGTCGCAGCCGCCGAACCCGAAGGCGACCCTCGCGCTGGTCAACAAGCTGGAGGACCTGCTGGACCTGCGGATCCCGCCGGGCGAGCTCGGCGAGGACGCCCGGGCCTGGCAGATCGGTGTGGACCAGCTGGCCGCCGAGGACAGCGAGGTCGCCGAGTACGTGCAGCAGCTGGAGGAGGCGCAGGACACCGCCGAGCTGCCGGAGGCCTCGGGCGACGCCATCGCCCGCGAGTTCGAGCGCTACCTGCGCCGCCGGGAGAACGTCGGGCCGACCGGCGAGAAGCCGGTGGCCGGGCACGCGACGGCGGAACGACCGGCCGAGCCGGAGGCGCCGGGCCCGGCCCGGGAGAGCCCGGACGGGGCCGAGGAGGAGTAGTCGCCGCACTTCGGGGCGGGAACGCCGAAGGGGCGTCAGGACCAGCTGTCCTGACGCCCCTTCGGCGTTGCGTACGAGTCGGTTACAGCGCGACGCCGAGCAGGGCGTCCACGGTGCGGGTGACCAGGCCGGGGGCGCCGATGTCGGTGCCGCCCTCGGTCTCCTGCTGCGCCGCCCAGCGGTCGACGGCGGCCAGCGCGGCGGGCGCGTCCAGGTCGTTCGCCAGCGCCGAGCGGACCTCGGCGAGCAGCTGCTCGGCGGCCGGACCGTCCGGCCGGGAGACGGCGGCGCGCCAGCGGGCGAGGCGCTCGACGGCCTCGTCCAGGACGCCCTTGGTCCACTCCCAGTCCTGGCGGTAGTGGTGCGAGAGCAGCGCCAGGCGGATCGCCGCCGGGTCGACGCCCTCGCGGCGCAGGGTGGAGACGAAGACCAGGTTGCCGCGGGACTTGGACATCTTCTTGCCGTCCAGGGCGACCATGCCGGCGTGCACGTACGCCTTGGCGTACGGGTGGCCGCCGGTGGCGACCTGGGCGTGCGAGGCGCCCATCTCGTGGTGCGGGAAGGACAGGTCGCTGCCGCCGCCCTGGAGGTCGAAGGACATGCCCAGGTACTGCAGCGCGATGGCCACGCACTCGATGTGCCAGCCGGGGCGGCCGTGGCCGAGCTCGGTGTCCCAGGCGGGCTCGCCCGGGCGGGCGGCCAGCCAGAGCAGCGCGTCGAGCGGGTTGCGCTTGCCGGGGCGGTCCGGGTCGCCGCCGCGCTCGGCGAAGACCGGGCGCATGGCCTCGCGGGTGAGGCCGGAGACCTCGCCGAAGTGCGGGTCGGCGTCGACGGAGAAGTAGATGTCCTCGTCGACCTTGTAGGCGGCGCCGGAGGCCAGCAGCTTCTGGACCAGCGGGACGATCCACGGGATCGACTCGACGGCGCCGACGTAGTGCGCCGGGGGGAGCAGCCGCAGGGCGGTCATGTCCTCGCGGAACAGGGCCGTCTCGCGCTCGGCCAAGGCCACCCAGTCCTGGCCGGTCTCGACCGCGCGCTGCAGCAGGGGGTCGTCGACGTCGGTGACGTTCTGGATGTACAGGACGTCGTGGCCGGCGTCCTTCCAGACGCGCTGCACCAGGTCGAACGCGTTGTAGGTGGCGGCGTGGCCCATGTGGGTCGCGTCGTAGGGCGTGATGCCGCAGACGTAGATCCGGGCGGTGCCGTCCTGCGGCACCACCTCGCGGACCGTGCCCGCTGCGGTGTCGAAGATACGGAGGGGGAGCCCCTGACCAGGCAGGGCGGGAACCTCGGAGGCGGGCCAGGCATGCATGGGATCGACTTTAACCTTGAGAACATTTGAAAGCCTAACCAGTAACAAAGATCGACTGGAATCACTTCCTGTCGTTGCCTGACCGGTTGTCGACTGGTAGTGAGCGGTTCTCGCGCTGCCGGTTCAGGCCCCGGGAGCACGGGTGAGCGCCCGGCCGGCCCTGCCGCCGACCGGGCGCCCGGCTCCCCCGGGTGGACGGGCGGAGCCGCTACACCCGCCGCCAGAGGGCCGGCACGTTCGGCGGCTCCCAGCCCACCAGGGCGGTGTGCGCCTGGAGGCAGACGTAGGAGACGCCGGAGTAGGTGACCCGGTCGCCCGCATTGTACGACCGGCCGGCGGCCCAGCTGCCGCTCGGCGGAGTGGTCGGGCCGCCGGTCGGGGTCGCGGTGGGCGTGGGCGTCGCGGTGGGCGTGGGCGTCGGGCCCGGGGTCTGCGGCACGTCCAGGACGAAGTCGAAGGTCCCCTCCCGGCCGGGGCCGTTCTGTCGGACGTTCATCAGCAGCCGGGCGTCGTAGATGGTGTCGGTGCTGTTGCGCGGCTCGCCCGGGAAGTAGAGCTGGGTGGTGAGGATCGGGCGGCCGGGGGCCTGCAGTTTGACGTGGATGTGCCGGGTGCGGCCCGGGTAGAGGCCGGGGACGATGGTGTCCAGCCTGAACGCGCCGTTCGCGTCGCTGAACTGGTGCCCGCGGAAGGTGTAGCCGGAGTTGTCGTAGGTGCCGCCGTCGTCGGCCTGCCAGAAGTCCAGCAGCACGCCGGGGATCGGCCAGCAGGCGCGGCCGAAGACGTAGCCGCTGACGGTCAGCCGGGTGCCCGGGCCGTCGCCGGCCATGGAGCTGCGCAGCGGTGAGTCGGGCTTGAAGTACGGCCCCTCGGTCTGCTCGATGGTGGGGTCGTCGCCGTCGTGGCACTCCGGGGTCAAGCCGGGAGTGCGGCCGGCGCCGGCCTGGTCGCGGGCGAGTGCGACCCCGCCGCCGATCAGCAGCGGCGCGGCCCCGAGCGCGGCGGCGGCCTTCAGGACGGTCTTGCGACTGATCATGCCGTCGGACATGCGCCCTCTCCTCTTCGGGGGTGTCGGAACGGGTGGGGGTGCCGGGAGTGGGGGCGGCCCTTGCCATGGTGGGGGCATGACAAGGGCCGAACCGGCCGACCCGACCGCGCGCGTCGGGGATCGGCCGGTGGCCGAGTACGAACCTACGGCCCGTCCGGGGCGACCGCGATGGACATGATCCGGGGATCGTGGTGATTTCCGTCGACCCGCGAACGGAACTCCCCCGGCGTCATCCCGGTCTCCCGGCGGAAGAAGCGGCAGAAGTACGCCGGATCGGCGAAGCCTGCCTCCCGGGCGACCTGACGGATCGTCAAATCCGTACAGGCCAGCAGCCGTTTGGCCTCCAGCGTCTGCTGCCGGCGGATCAGCCCGCCCGGGGTGTGCCCGGTGGCCTGCTTCACCAGGCTCTGCAAGTGGCCCGGGGAGACGCCGAGTTCGTGCGCCGTGGAGGCCACCGAGTGCCGCACCCCGCCCGGCCGGGCGATCAACCGGGTGAAGGCGGCGGCCAGTTCGGCCGGCCGGCTGGCCACCGCGGGCGGCTCGCCCGGCGCGCAGGCGCGCAGCGCCCGGACGATCAGGATGTGCAGGCTGGCCCGCAGCACGCCCTGGTAGCCGGGCGCCAGCGTCCGGTACTCGTGCTCCATGTCGGCGAGCAACGCGCCGACCGTCCCGGCGTGTTCGCCGAGGTCGATGGCCGGGCGGGAGGCCAGGGCGCGCAGCGCGGCCAGGTCCTGCGGGTCGCCGAGCAGGAAGTCCTCGTTGAACAGCACCACCCGGCCGGCGAGTTCGTCGCCGTCCGCCCAGTGGTGCACCTGGCCGGGCGTGATCACGCACAACTGCGGTGGCGCCAGCGGCCGGTGGACCAGGTCCAGGACGTGGGCGCCGCGCCCGCCGGTGACGTGCACGATCTCGTAGAAGGAGTGCCGGTGGGGGAAGCCGGCGCGGGAGAGCGGGCCGATCGTGTCGAAGCTGCCGATGGCGAAGGGGAGCAGGTGGGGCAGCGGGACCTGTAAGCGGTGCAGCGGCAGGTCCGGCGCGGCCCGGGGCGTGGCGGTGGGAGGGGCGGGGGTGGTGGGGGTGGTCCGTCGCGCGTCCATCGGAGCAGTGTGCGACCTGTTCCGGCGACAGGTCCAGACCACGGACGCCGGGCGCGGATCAGACCGGCGGCCAGGGGATCGCCGGCCAGTCGCGGGAGGGCAGCGGGTGCCGGCCCGAGTCGCGCAGGGCGGCCACCCGGGCCCGGGTGGCGTCCAGTTCGGCCGCCGTCAGGTGCGGGGCCAGCCGCTCGGCCAGCTCGCCCTCCAACTGCCCGGCCAGCCGGGCCAGCACCTCCAGCGCCTCGGCGGGCAGCGGGTCCCCCGCCCAACCCCACAGCAGGGTGCGCAACTTGTCCTCGGTGTTGAAGGTGACGCCGTGGTCGATGCCGTACACCCGGCCGTCCGCGGCCGGGATCAGGTGACCGCCCTTGCGGTCCGCGTTGTTCAGCACCGCGTCCAGCACGGCGAGCCGGCGCAGCCGCCCGTCGTCGTGGTGCACCAGCAGCGCGGTGCGGCCGCCCTCCACCTCGGCCCGGACGATCGGCAGCCAGCCCTCCTCGGGGCCGCGCGGGTCCTGCAGCGCGAGCAGCGGCTCGGCCCCCGGATCCGGCTCGACCCACAGCTGCACCATGCCCGGCCCGTGCGGGCCCTCGCGCAGCACGGTCGGCGGGATCAGCGCCCAGCCGGTCGCGGCCGACACCTCGTACGCGGCGACCTCGCGGCCGGCCAGCGTGCCGTCCGGGAAGTCCCACAGCGGGCGCTCGCCGGCCACCGGCTTGTAGACGGCCTGCGCGCTGAGCGGCCCGTGCTCGACGGTGCAGTACAGCGCGGCGTTGGAGGCCTCGGTGAGGCGGCCGTGCACGGTCAGTTCGCCCCGGCGCAGCAGGTCGAGCGCGGCCGGCACGTCGGCGGCCAGGGCGGCCGCGGCCGCCGGGTCCGCCTGCGGCGGGGTGTCGGTGCTCAGCGCCGGTAGCCGTTCGCGCGCGGGCACAGGTGGCCCTCCGGGTCGAGCGGCAGGTTGCAGAACGGGCAGGGCTTGCGGCCGGCCGCGACCAGATCCAGCGCGCGCTTGGCGAACACCCGGGCCATCGCGCCGGTCAGCCGCACCCGCAGCATGTCCGGGCCGGTGTCGTCGTCCCGGAAGATCGCCTCGGCGCCCTCCTCCTCCTCGTCCTCCTCGATCAGCGCCTGCGCCTCGACCACCAGGCAGCCGTCCGCGCTGTCCCAGGCCAGCGCCATCGTGCCGACCCGGAACTCCTGCTCCAGCGGCAGGTCCAGCGGGGCGGTGTCGAGCAGGTCCTTCGGGGCGGCGGCCGGGATGGCGGCGTCGCCGCCGCTGCGCCGCAGCGCCTCGTCCAGGACCTCCTCGATCCGCTCGGCGAGCGCGGCGACCTGGGTCTTCTCCAGCAGCACGCTGGTGATCCGGCCGCGGGCGCTGGCCTGGAGGTAGAACGCCCGGGCGCCGGGCTGGCCGACGGTGCCGGCCACGAACCGCTCGGGCTGGTCGTAGAAGAACACCTGACGGGGCACGCTCTCGCTCCGGATCGTGTCGGTCGCGGGGATCTCGCGGATCACCGGGTCGTTCGGATGTCGTTCGGACGTCGGGGGGCGGGGTGGGCCGTACGGGCGCCCCTGACTCACCCTACGACCTCCGGGCCGTCCCCGGGGACCCGAACGGCCCCCGGAACGGCCCTGGCACCCGCCGCCTCAGGCGGTGCCGCCCACCACGGCGTCACCGGCCGGCGCGGCCGGGGCGGCGTGCGGCTTCGGCGCCAGTGAGGCGAGGTCGCCGGTGTCGCCCATCCGCAACACGAAGGGCCGCTGCGGGGTGTAGCGGATCGCGGTGACCGAGCACGGCTCGACGCTGATCCGCTGGAAGTGGTCCAGGTGCAGGCCGAGCGCGTCGGCCACCACCGCCTTGATCACGTCACCGTGCGAACAGGCGATCCAGACCGCGTCCTCGCCGTGCTCGGCGGCGACCTTGGCGTTCCACTCGCGGACGGCGCTCACCGTACGGTGGCTCAGCTCGCGCAGCGACTCGCCGCCGGGGAAGGCCGCGGCGGCGGCGTGGTCCTGCACGGTGCGCCAGAGCGGCTCCTTCGCCAGCTCGGCCAGCGGCCGGCCGGTCCACTCGCCGTAGTGGCACTCCCCCAGCCGCTCGTCCTCGGTCGCCGGGCCCAGCTCCGGCCGAGCGGCCAGCAGCGGCTCCAGCGTCTGCCGGCAGCGCTCCAGCGGGCTGCTCACCACCTGGACCAGCGGGATGCCGGCGAGCCGGCCGGCCAGCGCGGCCGCCTGCCCGCGCCCGGTGTCGTCGAGGTCCACACCGGGCGTCCAACCGGCCAGGATCCCGGCGGTGTTCGCGGTCGAGCGGCCGTGACGAACGAGCAGCAAGGTGGGCATGGGGCTCAGCCTACGGCCTCCGCGGGCCGGGCGGGGAGCCCCGGTCCGCGGCCGGACGGCCGCGGGCCGGGGCGACTGCGGACCGGGGTGGCTGCGCTACGCGAGGCCGGCGCGCTCCAGGGCCTCGACGCCGGTGCGCAGCGCCCGGACCCGCTCGTCCAGGGTGGGCCCGGACGGGGCCAGGGTGAGCGTGCTGACGCCCGCCTCGGCGTAGGCCTGCATCCGGTCGGCGATCCGGGCGGTGTCGCCGATCAGCGAGGTGGCGTCGATCAGGTCGTGCGGGACGGCGGCCGCGGCGCCGGCGTAGTCCTTGGCCAGGTACTTCTCCTGGATCTCGTCGGCGGCCCGCTCGTAACCCATGCGCCGGGTCAGCTGGTTGTAGAAGTTCTTCTCCTTGCTGCCCATGCCGCCGATGTAGAGCGCGGCGTACGAGCGCAGGCCGTCGACGCCGGCCTCGATGTCCTCGCCGACCGCGAGGTTGACGGTCGGGCAGAGGTCGAAGCCGTCCAGCGTCGCGCCGGCCCTGGCCCGGCCGGCCGCCAGCGGGTCGAGGGAGAGCGCGGCATGCTCGGGCGAGAAGAAGATGCCGAGCCAGCCGTCCGCGATCTCGCCGGTCAGCTCCAGGTTCTTCGGGCCGATCGCGGCGATGTACAGCGGGATCCGCTCGCGCACCGGGTGCACGGTCAGCTTGATCGGCTTGCCGGGGCCGCCGGGCAGCGGCAGCGTCCAGTGCGCGCCCTCGTGGACCAGACGCTCCCGGGACATCGCCTTGCGGACGATCTCCACGTACTCGCGGGTGCGGGCCAGCGGCTTGTCGAACTTCACGCCGTACCAGCCCTCGGAGACCTGCGGGCCGGAGACGCCGAGGCCGAGGCGGAAGCGGCCGCCGGAGAGGGTGTCGAGCGTCGCGGCGGTCATCGCGGTCATGGCGGGGGTGCGGGCCGGGATCTGGAAGATGGCCGAGCCGACGTCGATCCGCTCGGTCCTGGCGGCGACGAAGCTGAGCACCGTCGCGGCGTCCGAGCCGTACGCCTCGGCGGCCCAGCAGACCGAGTAGCCGAGCCGGTCCGCCTCCTGGGCGACGGCGATGTTGTCGGCGTCCATGCCCAGTCCCCAGTAGCCGAGGTTGATACCCAGTCGCATCTGCCGAACCTTCCAGTCGGGGGATTTGGGGTGAGGGTAATCGTGTCCCGGCCGGTCGGATACTGACGGGTAGTAGTGGGGTGGGTCACACCGCCGCCGCGTGGCCGCCGTGATCCTTCTGCGGGTCTCCGCTCCTGCCCGTACACCGGCCGCTACGCTCTGCCGACGTGGGGAGCGCTCTCCCCACCTGCGCGTTTACAGGCCAGTGGAGGGCCCGTCCGATGGAAAAGCGTCACCTCGGCCGAACCGGCCTGCAGGTCTCCCGGCTCGGCCTCGGCACCATGACCTGGGGCCGCGACACGGACGAGCACGAGGCCGCCGAGCAGCTCAAGGAGTTCGTCGACGCCGGCGGCGACCTGGTCGACACCGCCGACGTGTACGCGGACGGCGGCGCCGAGTACCTGCTCTCCCGCCTCACCGACAGCCTGATCCCGCGCTCCGAACTCGTCATCGCCACCAAGGCCGGCAGCGCCCCCGAGTCCGCCCGCCGCTTCGACGGCTCGCGCGGCCACCTGCTCGCCGCCCTGGACGCCTCGCTGCGCCGGCTCGGCACCGACTACGTGGACCTGTGGCAGGTGCACGCCTTCGACCCGGCGACCCCGGTCGAGGAGACGCTGAGCGCCCTCGACATCGCCGTCACCTCCGGGCGCGCCCGCTACGTCGGGGTCTGCGACTTCAGCGGGTGGCAGCTCGCCAGGGCGGCCACCTGGCAGCGCGCCCACCACGGCCGGGTGCCGCTCGCCGGGGCGCAGCTGGAGTACTCGCTGCTGCAGCGCGGCATCGAGCGCGAGGCGCTGCCCGCCGCACTGGACGCCGGGGTCGGGATCCTGGCCGGCTCGCCGCTCGGGCGCGGGGTGCTGACCGGCAAGTACCGGCACGGCGTCCCGCAGGACTCGCGCGGCGCCTCGCCGTACCTGGCCGGATTCGTCCAGCCGTACCTCGGGGAGCGGTCGCGGCGGATCGTGGACGCCGTCGCCACCGCCGCGGACGGGCTCGCCAGCAGCCCGCTGGCCGTCGCCCTCGCCTGGGTCCGCGACCGCCCCGGCGTGGCGAGCGCCCTGGTCGGGGCCCGGACGGTGACCCAGCTGCAGGCGGCACTGTCGGTGGAGGCGCTTACGCTTCCGGATGAGATCCGCGGCGCGCTGGACGACATCTCGTCCCCGGTGCACCGCTACCCGGACCAGGGCTGGAGCGAGCTCTAGGCCCGGTCCGTCGAGCACGTGGAGTGACCTTTGGAGCGGACGACGATGACTGAGACGGGCGGCGGCGCTCCCGGGGACGCCGAGAAGGCGGCGAAATTCGCGCAGCTGGCGGAGCAGATCCGGGGGATGGCGCCGTTCAAGAAGGCGGGCACGCCCCCGCCGGTCGTCCTCCCGGAGCCGACGGCCGCGCCGGAGGCCGACGAAGCCGCTGAAGCCGGCGAGACCGCCGAGGCCGCCGAGGCGGCGGCACCGAAGGCGCCGGCGCCCGCCCCGGCCGTGCCCCGGCCGGCCGCACCCGCCCCGGCCCGGCCCGCCGCACCCGCTCCGGCGGACGGCGACGCGCTCCGGGCCGTCGCCGAGGTGCTGGCCGCCGGCGGCGCCCCCGCCGAGCTCGCGGCACCGGCCGTGACCGCCCTCGGGAACGACGCCGCCGAACGGCTGCGCGAGGACCCGTGGGCGGTGCTCGGCCTGCCCGGGGTCCGCCCGGAGCACGCGGACGGCTTCGCCCGCGGCCTGCTCGGCGCCGAGGCCCGGCCCGACGACCCGCGCCGCGCCGGCGCGCTGGTGGTGTGGCTGCTGGCCCAGGCGACCTTCCGCGGGAACTCGGCCCTGGAGCTCACCGAGGTGGCGGCCGAGCTCGGCCGGCTCCGGGTGCCCGACCCGGCCGGAGCGATCGCGGCCGCCGTGCTGGACGGGCAGGTGCTGTCCTTCCAGGAGGAGCTGACCGGCGCCGAGGCCCACGGCTCGCAGGGCGACGACGAGGAGGAGGCGCCGACCCGGACCCTGCTCGCGCTGGAGGGGCCGGCGATGGCCGAGGACAGCCTCGCCGAGAAGCTGCTCCAGCTGATGGCCACCTTCGTCCCGGGCGAGGACACGGCCGAGGACACGACCGAGGACACGGCCGAGGCGCCGGCGGGATCCGAGGAGCCGGAGGAGTCGGAGGAGTCCGACCGGGAGGGCACCCCCGCCGCCCCCGGCCCGGCCGCCTGGGGGGCCGCCGCCGAAGCCGCGCCCTCCTCCTCCGCCAAGGCCCTGATCCGGGCCGTCGCCGACGCCGCCCTGGTGCTGCACACCGGCGGCGAGGCCGCCCGCGCCGAACCGGCCGCGCTGGTCGCCGCCGCCACCGGCCTCGGCCTGCGGGCCTGGGCCGCCACCTGGACCGACCAGGGCCGGGACTCCTTCGCCGCGCTCGGCGGGGCCGCCGACACCCCGGTGGTCACCCTCGCCGAGCTGCTGTCCGGCTCCGCCGGCCCCGGCCGCGCCCCGGACGGCACGCTGGCGCTCGACCTGCTCGTCGTCCTGGACGCGCCCCTGCTGGACGTCGAACTGGCCGCCACCGTGCTGGAGTCGATCGCCGACGGCACCCGGCTCGTCCTCAGCGGCGACCCGGGCCAGCTCTGGTCGCCCGGCCCCGGCCGGTTCTTCGCCGACCTGCTGGCCGCCAGGGCCTGCCCGGCGGTCGCCTCCCGCACCCCGGACTTCGGCCCGATCGGCGAGCTGGTCTCCGGGGTCGGCGTCGGCGAGCTGCAACCGGTCGAAGCGCCGGACAAGGAGGTGGTCCTCCTGACCGCCAAGGACGGCGCCGAGGCCGTCCACCGGGCGATCCAGCTGCTCACCGACTCCATCCCGCGCGCACTCGGCATCCCGGCCGAGCAGGTGGTGCTGCTCACCCCGGGCCACGGCGGCCCGGGCGGCACGCGGGCGCTGAACGCCGCCGCCAAGGCCCGGCTGAACCCCGGCCCCGGCCGGTTCGGCGGCTTCGACCCGGGCGACCGGGTGGTCGACTCCCCCGCGCCCGGCGTCACCCGCGCGGCGCGGGTGCTGGACGGCGACGCGAGCGGGCTGCACCTGGAGTACGCGGACGGCTCGCGCCGGACCGTCCCGCCGGCCGAGGCCGGCCGGCTGCGGCACGGCTGGGCGCTGACCGTCCACCAGGCGCTCGGCCGCCGCTGGCCCGGCGCGGTGGTCGTGCTGCCGGAGGACGCCGGCCCGGCGCTCACCCGGCAGTGGGTGTACACGGCCTTCGGCCGGGGCGAGCGGCACTTGTCGGTGGTGCACGCGGCCGGCCCGGCGCTCGCCCAGGCCGTCGCCGAGCGCCCGGCGCAGCCGCGCACCACCCGGCTCCGGGCGATCCTGGCCGAGAACGCCGTCCCGGAGGGCTGATCCGAACGCGCGCGACGGGCGGGCCCGCCTCCTCGGGGGCCCGCCCGTCGCGTCCGGGGGCTGTCCTGGCTCAGCAGTGCGAGCTCAGTCCTCCGGCTCCTCGTCGTCGTAGACCTCGCTCACGTCGAACCGGCAGATCAGCAGCTGCGGATCGGCGTGCTCGAAGGGCTCGGGCAGCCACTCCCCCGGCTCGGTCGGCTCGGCCGCGGCGACCCACAGCGTCGAGTCCGCCTCCTCCAGGCCGAACTCCTCGCTGCGGGCGGCGATCTCGTCCGGCTCGTACTCGCCGAACAGCACGCCGAGCGCGGCGTTGACGCCGCCGGCCCCGCCCGGGGTCAGCGTCTCGTCGAGCCGCTCCGCCTGGGCGCGCAGCCGCTCGGGGTCGACCACGTGGTAGTCGCGGCGGATCAACACGCTGATCGCCTCGGGCTGTTCGGGGCCGTGGTAGCCACCCGGCCCCTCGTCCCCGGGGATCTCGAAGGGGGTGACCTCGTCGTAGACCTCGTAGAGGAGTTGGTCGTAGGCGATGGCCGCCGTCGCGAGCTGCTCGTAGGCGGCGGACACAGCGGGATCATCCGCTGCGCTGGGGCTTGACACCGCTTCCAGATGACGGTCGATGGCGGCCTTGACCGCCTCGGCGGCGGCGCGTACCTCGGCAATGGTGGGCTGCGCGGCATCAGACATGGTGCAGACGCTATCTCCCCACGACGCGAGTACGCACAGCGGTTGTCGCCTACACCCGCGATTTCACCGCAACTTCCCCCCTGATGTCCGATCCGGTCCGTTCTGTCCCCGCACCCGGAGGGCGCCGGGGCGGCGCGAGGGGGCGCACGACGGGCCGTGCGGGGCCGTCCGGATGTCGCTTCGCGCGCCGGGATCGGGGTATCCCCTCCACAGGCGCAACAGAACTGATGAACTGTCAGTCGGGTGGTCGGGTCCGGGCCGCCCGGCCGCTCCCCGGCCCGCCGGAGGACGGCCGGAAATACCCGGACCGGCTGTCGGGGGCAGGCCGTAGGCTTGCGTGCAGTTGATCCTCAGGAGGAGCGTTTTGACCCCACCGAAGACGGTCCGGCAGCCGGAGTACGAGTACCAGTCGCTGCGCATGCCGCGCGGTACCACGCGCAACGCGGCGCGCCAACTGCTCACCGAGCACGCCGAGTACGGGCACTGGGAGCTGGACCGACTGCGGCTGTTCCCGGACGGCAGTCGGACGGTCCGGCTGAAGCGCAGGATCATCCGGCAGGTCCGCAGCTGGTGACGGTCGGGGCGTCGAGCACGCACGCGCCCGCGGCCACCCGGTGAACGGGTGGCCGCGGGCGCGTCGCGTTGCGGACCGGGCGCTCTCCTGTCAGCGGGCGCCAGCGCGGGTGCGGCGGTAGAGCACGCCGCCGCCCAGCAGCAGGGCGAGGCCGGCGGCGCCGAGCAGTTCCACGTCGCCGGCGCCGGTGGAGGCCAGCTGGCCGCCGACGGCGGTGTTCGATCCGGCGGTGCGGGCGGCGGCCGGGGCGGCCTGGGTGCCGCCGGTCGGGCCGGAGGTGTCGGCGCCGACCGCGCTCACCGGCGCGGCCGGGGTGCTGGGCGTGGCGCCGCCGGACGGTCCGCCGCCGCGCCCGCTGCCCGGGGTGGTCGGGCTGGTCGACGGCGGGGTGGTGGCGGGCGGGGTGTGGCCCTCGGGGCAGTCGTCGGTCGGCGCCGGGGACGGCGCGGGCGCGGCGACGTTGCCGCAGCTGTTGCCGAACGCCGGGTTGCCGGCGCCGACCACGTTCACGGAGTTGCCGCAGGCGTTGACCGGGACGTGCACCGGGGCCTGGACGCTGTTGCCGGAGAGCACACCGGGCGAGCCCGCCGCGGTGCCGGAGGCGGAGGAGCCGGCGGTGGTGGTCCGGCTGCCACCGGTGCTGGAGCCCTGGCCGGAGCCGCCGCCCTGCTGGCCGCCCTGGGCGGGCGCCGGCGCGGCGTGGCGGCCGCCGCTCGCGTTGGCGCAGCGGTTGGCGAAGGCCGGGTTGAGCGCGCCGATCACGTCGACGGTGTTGCCGCAGGCGTTGACCGGTACTTCGACCGGCACCTGGACCGAGTTCCCCGAGGCGACGCCGGGCGAGCCCGTCGCAGTGCCTTGCGCCTCGGCGCCCGCGTAGGCGTAGCCGGCGGTCGAGGCCAGCACGCTGCCGGTGGCCACGGCCGTGAGGAGCCCCTTCTTGGCTACATTCCTCATGTTTTCCCCTGACGTTTTCGAGACGACGTGGCGACCTTGGCTCGTCCCCTTCGCGAACCGGCCTGTCGGTTGACATGACCTGTCGGAAAGTCGGAATTTCCGTATATCCGGAAATCACGCAAGGTCTTCGACTGCACAGGAGTTAACGAGGGGCCAACGGGGAGGTTGGGCCGAATGAAGCGTCTTCACCCGATCGAGCGAACACCGCACTCGCACGGAACCGCCAGGCCCCGGACAGGCGAACGCCCCCGGCACGGCGCGTCCGCCGCCCGGGGGCTGGAGTGTGTCCGCTCAACAGGCCTCAGCGACCCGGAAGCCGGCTCAGAAGTTGGCGCAGTGGTTGCCGAACGCCGGGTTCAGCACGCCGATCACGCTGACGGTGTTGCCGCACAGGTTCAGCGGGACGTGGACCGGAACCTGGATCTGGTTGCCGGACACGACGCCCGGGGAGCCGGCGGCCACACCCTCGGCACCGGCACCGCCGGTGGCGGAGGCCGCACCGGCGGCGGCGAGCACCAGGCCACCGGTGGCGGCGGCGACAGCGGCGATCTTCTTGACCTTCATCATTCCTCCTGTATGGACAACGCAACCCGTTCGGCGGGCTGCACAGGAATGAACGACGCTGCGGCAAACGGGGTACGGAACAGATTTGCCATTCACCCGCAACGGTGAGGCCTCGCACGAATGAGCGGCCCGGAACTTCGGGCAGAATCGTTTCTGTTGATCTCCCTCACCCCGTCCCACCATCAGGCACTCCGACAATGCGAACGGCCCGCCCCCGGCACTCCGGGAGCGGGCCGACCGAGTCGCGTGATCAGTGGGCGTCGCGCGATCAGCAGGCGTCGAGGAAGCGGTCCAGCACCCGGACGCCGAACTTCAGCCCGTCCACCGGCACCCGCTCGTCCACGCCGTGGAACATCCCGGCGAAGTCCAGTTCCGGCGGCAGCTGCAGCGGCGCGAAGCCGAAGCAGCGGATGCCCAGGTCCTGGAAGGACTTGGCGTCCGTCCCGCCGGAGAGGCAGTACGGCACCGCGCGGGCGATCGGGTCCTCCGCCCGCAGCGCGGTCTGCATCGCCTCGACCAGCGCACCGTCGAAGGAGGTCTCGATCGCGCGGTCCGAGTGCAGGCTCTCCCGCTTGACGCGCGGGCCGAGCACGCTGTCCAGCTCGGCCAGGAACTCCTCCTCGTAGCCGGGCAGGAAGCGCCCGTCCACGTGCGCGGTGGCCTGACCGGGGATCACGTTCACCTTGTAGCCGGCGCCGAGCATGGTCGGCTGGGCGGTGTTGCGGAACGTGGTGCCGATCATCTTGGCGATGCCGCCGAGGACGCGGACCACCTCGTCCATGTCCTCCGGGTCCAGGCGGTACCCGAGCACGTCCGACAGCTCGTCCAGGAAGGCCCGGACGCTGTCGGTGATCCGCAGCGGGAAGGTGTGGCGGCCGAGCCGGGCGACCGCCTCGCACAACTCGGTGATCGCGTTGTCGTCGTTCGCCATCGAGCCGTGCCCGGCCCGGCCCTCGACCGTCAGGCGCATCCAGTGCATGCCCTTCTCGGCCGTCTCCACCAGGTAGAACCGGGCCTGGTCGTTGACGGTGAAGGAGAAGCCGCCGACCTCGCCGATGCCCTCGGTCACGCCCTCGAACAGCTCCGGGTGCTTGTCCACCAGGAAGCGCGCGCCGTAGGTGCCGCCGGCCTCCTCGTCGGCGAGGAAGGCCAGCACCAGGTCGCGCGGGGGCTTGCGCCCGGTGCGCAGCCGGTCGCGGACCACCGCCAGGGTCATCGCGTCCATGTCCTTCATGTCGACCGCGCCGCGCCCCCAGACGCAGCCGTCCGCGATCTCGCCGCCGAAGGGGTCGTACGTCCAGTCCGCGGCGTTGGCCGGCACCACGTCGGTGTGGCCGTGGATCAGCAGGCCGGGGCGTGAGCGGTCCTCGCCCTCGATCCGGACCACCGTCGAGGCCCGCCCCTTGGCCGATTCGAAGATCTGCGGTTCGAGCCCGAACTCGGCCAGCTGCTCGGCCACGTACTCGGCCGCCTTGCGCTCGCCCGGGCCGGAACCGTCACCGTAGTTGCTGGTGTCGATCCGGATCAGGTCGCGACAGATCTCGGCGACCTCCGACTCAGCCGTCACCTTCGGCGCCGCCGACTCGCTCCGCTCGCTCACGGTCACTCCTCGTCTTGGGCCCGCACCGGCGCGCCAGCGCGCCACCCCCAGGACCTCCGCCCGGGCCGTACGAGCACGTCCGCCCATCCTCCCCCAGCCCCCGCTCCGCATCCACCCCCTTCCCCGGCCCCGAAACCCCCAGGTCACACGACCGCCACGGAAGCGCCCCCGCGCCACCCCTCCCGGGTGGGGGCCCGGGGGCCGTTTTGGGAGCTCAAGCCGATCTTTGCTACAGTTACATCTGTCAGCGCGACGGACGAGAGATCGAAAGCCGCGAGGACGACACCCCGTCCGGGTGGCGGAATGGCAGACGCGCTAGCTTGAGGTGCTAGTGCCCTTTATTGGGCGTGGGGGTTCAAGTCCCCCCTCGGACACCGAAGAAGCGGGTCAGGAGATTCTCCTGGCCCGCTTTTCGTTTTTCCCACCCGCACCCGTGAGGAATTCCAGCCAACCGGCGAGCAGACTCGGCCTGTTTCCGGCCCGGACACTCTCCGTATCGCAATCGATCACTGTTCGATCGGCACCGCTTGCGGTTTACTGGGGCCGCATCGCTCGCCGGGTACCGGGCGGGCACTGGAGCGGGCGGGCCGGGACATCCGATTCCGCAGCTCAGTGCCGGTACGCGGCGGGCTTCGATCATTCCGGGGGGAGAGGACGGATGGTGTTCCCGTGGGAGATTTCCTGAGCAGCCCGTACGTCACTGACGCTCCCGGGACGGCACCGGTGTGCGTCATCGGTGCGGGGCCGTCCGGGCTGGCGACGGCACACGCCCTCGCGAGTCGGGGAATCCGGTTCGTCGGCCTGGAGCGGGCGCCCGAGGTCGGCGGTCTCTGGCGGCAGCCCGGCGCCGGGGAGCGCGGTCCCGGTTATCGGTCGCTGCACATCAACACCGCGAAGGAAGTGACCGGCTTCGCCGCGTTCCCGATGCCGGATTCCTATCCGGCCTATCCGCGGCACACCCAGGTCGCCGCTTATCTGCGGTCGTTCGCCGAATGGGCGGGCCTGCTGCCGCACATCGAATTCGGCACCGAGGTGCTTTCGGTGCGCCAGGATTCGGACGGCTCCTGGCTGGTCGACAGCCGGGGCTCCGACGGGAAGACGCTCTGCCGCCGCTTCGCGCGGGTGATCGTCGCCTCGGGGGCGTACGCCGAACCGCTGCTGCCGGACACCCTGCCGGCCGGGGCCGGGTCGTTCACCGGGCGCATGCTGCACGCCATCGACTACCACGACGCCCGCGAGTTCGAGGACCGGCGGGTGGTCGTGGTGGGCCTGGGGCCGTCCGCGGTGGACATCG
Organism: Streptomyces rubellomurinus; assembly: GCF_000961885.1. Lineage (GTDB taxonomy): Bacteria > Actinomycetota > Actinomycetes > Streptomycetales > Streptomycetaceae > Kitasatospora > Kitasatospora rubellomurina. The sequence continues at coordinate 8,223 of NZ_JZKH01000031.1, read as the reverse complement.
CCGCGGACCTGTCCCGCTTCGCGGCGCAGACCGTCATCTCGGTGCGCCGGGGGCTCCACGTCATCCCGAAGCAGCTGTACGGCATGTCCTGCGACATCATCGCGGAGGCCCCCTGGTTCGCCGCGATGTCGATGACCGAGCGGCGCGAGTACATCGAGCAGGCCCTGCTCGTCGCCCGTGGGCGGCTGTCGGACTACGGGCTCCCCGAGCCCGACCACCCGCTGTTCTCCTCCGCCGTGACGGTCTCCGACGAGATCTTCAGCCGGATACGCCACGGCGCCGTGACCCCCAAGCCGGCGATCGCGGCCCTGGACGGCGAGTCGGTCCGGTTCGCCGACGGCTCGACGGTCGAGGCGGACGCCATCGTCTGGTGCACCGGCTACCGGATGGCCCACCCGTTCCTGGCGGACGGCTGCCCGATCGGCCCGAGCGGCCGGGTGGAGCTGTACCGGCGGATCGTCGCGCCCGAGCGGCCCGGCCTGTACTTCGTCGGCCTGATCCGCCCGGTCGGCGCGCTGACCCGTTCCCTGGAGGCCCAGGCGGACTGGGTCGCGCGGCTGATCGCCGGTGAGGCGGAGCTGCCGCCCTACGAGGGCATGCGCCAGGAGATCGACACCTACCTGGAGTCCATTGCCGAGCGCTACGGGCACGGGCTCGGCGCCTCGGTCCAGATCGACGTCGTGCCCTACCAGCGGGAACTCCAGCGGGAGCCCCACACCGTGTGACCCGACGCCGGAGGGGCGCCGCCGGCGGCGCCCCTCGGTGTGTCAGCGACCGCCGGCGGGCGGACGGACGGCGTACGCCTCCGAGGAGATGTACGCCGTCACCCTCGGCCGGCTGCCCCGCTGGTGGTTGACGGCCAGGTAGGAGATCAGGCCCGCGCCGTCCTCCAGCCGCCGGTCGGTGACGGCGGTCAGCGCCTGCGCGAGCGGCGCCGGGTCGATGCCGTGCTGCCGGCACAGCGCCACGCCCCGGGCCAGGGCCTCGCCGTCGTGCGGCGCGTAGTCGCGGACCGGTATGTACAGGGTGAACCCGCTCGGCCGGTCGTCGTCGACGTCGGTGAAGGCGTGGTGGGACTGCGCGGGCAGCCCGGCGAGCCGGGTGCCGTCGCCCTCCTCCCGCCCGAAGCCGGCGACGGTGGCGAAGAACTCGCGGACCATGTCCGGCGTCGGCCCGGCGTGCATCCGGGACAGGCTGGTCGCCTCGGTGGCCGAGAGGTCGGCGTGCAGGACGTACACCTTGAGCCGGGGCGCCTCCCAGGCGCCGAGGTCCATGGCGAGGAAGGGGTAGCCGTCACCCGGCGGCAGCGAGGCGAACGCCTGCCGATGGCCGAGCCGCTCCAGCGCCTCGCGGAGCGTCTCGGCGGCCCGGTCCGCGCCGCGCGCGGAGGGGTTCAGGTACACCTTGACCTTGGGGACGCCGCCGGAGCACAGCTCCAGGGCGCACCACAGGGCCAGCGGCCCGGCCGGCTCGGACGGGAAGAACAGGTCCTCCACCTCGTCCAGGCCGCTGGCGTCGAAGTCCCAGCGCCGGGCCAGCTCGCGGACGAAGGCGAGCCCGATCTTGCCGTTCTCCGCCCACCCGGCCGCGCCGCAGCCCGGCTCCAGCAGCACCCGCAGGGTGGGTGGCGCGTCGGCCCGGAAGGACAGCGAGTACTCCACCGGCGTGTGGTCGTCGGACAGGAACGTCCGGTACGGCGGCGGCAGGTCCAGCGGCCGGTCGGCCACCAGACCGAGCGACTCGCGCAGGACCTGCCCGTACCCCTCCGCGTCGCGGGCCTCCAGGCCCGCGACGCGGCACAGCCGCTGCAGCTGGCCCGCCGTGAGGGCGCCCAGCGTCCCCGCCTCGCAGGAGGCCTGTCTACCGCTCGTCATTTCGCCAGCCAGGACAGGAAGGAGCTCCACAGGCCTCCGCGCTCCGACTTGCGGGGCGGGGCCACGAACTCCTCGCGGGCCGGGCTCTCCTGCCGGGACTGCTGCGTCGTCGGCCGCTGCACCGCCTGGACCGAGGTGAACCGGGTGGGCAGCGCCGTCAGCGACCGGCTGAACGGGCCGGGGCGCCAGGTGAGGCTGTCCGACGGGACGGCCAGCTCGATGTCCGGCAGCTGGTTGAGCAGGTTCTCGACCGCCGTCACGATGATGTGCCGGGCGATCTCCTTGGACGGGCAGGCGTGCGGGCCGGCGCCGAACGACAGGTGCGCCCGGTTGCTGCCCGACTGTCGTGCGGCGGTGAGCACCCGGTCGTTGTTGGCTGCCGCGATGCTGACCATCACCAGCTCGCCGGTCCCGAGCTTCGTCCCGGCGAACTCCATGTCGCCGGCGGGGTAGTGCCAGAGGAAGTTGGTCAGCGGCGGGTTGTCCCACAGGGTGTCGTCGAGGGCGTCCGAGATCAGGCCGCCCCGGTGGGCGTACTGGTCGTGGGTGAGCAGCCGGTGGAGGGTGTTGCCGAGCAGGTTGCGCAGCGGCTCCGCGCCCGCGCCCAGCAGCAGCGCCAGCTGGTGGGCCATCTCCTCGTCGCTGAGGCCGGCCTCGTGCTGCATCAGCCAGGACGTGACGTCGTCGCCGGGCTTGGTCCGCTTGAGGGTCACCAGGTCGGCGGTGGCCTGCACCAGGACCTCGGCCGCCTTGCCCGCGTTGACACCGTCGAACATGCCGGACATGCCGAACAGCACCCGGTCGCCGATGTCCGCGGGGCAGCCGAAGAGTTCGGTGAACACGAACAGCGGGAGCTGCTTGGCGTACTCGCCGACCAGGTCGGCGGAGCCGCGCGAACTGAACTGGGTGATCAGGTAGTCGGAGATCTGCTGGGTGCGCTGGGTGAGGCGGCGGGAGTCCACCCTGGCGAGGCTGTCGGTGACGGCCTGACGCAGCCGCAGGTGCTCGACGCCGTCACTGAACATGCAGCTGGGCCGGTAGGCCAGCAGCGGCAGGACCGGGCTGTCGGCGGGGACGCGGCCCTCCTTGAGGTCCCGCCAGCGGCGGGAGTCCTTCCGGAAGGAGGCCGGGTCCTGCAGCATCTGCAGCGCCGCGGTGTAGTCCGTGACGAGGGTCGCCTCGACGCCCGGCGCGAGCTCGACGGCCGTGGTCGCGCCGAACTGCCGCATGTAGTCGTAGTAGGCGTGCGGGTCGGCCGCGAACTCCGGTCCGTACAGCGGTATTCGGGCGCCGGTGCCGTGGGCGGGGCACCCGGGCGGGGGCACGAGTGCGGTGGACTCAGCGTCCATGTCTGCTCCTAGTTGGCACGGTCCAGCAGATGGCGGACCAGTGTGATCAATGCGTCGGCCGAGGACTTCTCGTCCCGGGCGTCGCAGGTGACGACGGGGGTGTCGTCCAGGAGGTCCAGGGCGTCGCGCAGCGCCGCTTCCTCGTAGACCGGGGTGCCGTCGAACCGGTTGACGGCGATCGCGTAGTCGAGCCCGTACTGCTCGATCAGGTCGATCACGGCGAAGGAGTCCGCCAGCCGGTCGGGGTCGACCAGCACCAGCGCGCCGAGGGCGCCGCGGGCCATGTCCTCCCACATCTGCACGAAACGCAGCTGCCCGGGCGTTCCGAACAGGTAGAGGACGACCCGGTCGCTGAGGGTCAGCCGCCCGAAGTCCATCGCGACGGTCGTGGTGGTCTTGCCCTTGACGCCCTTGAGGTCGTCGACCGCCTCGCCGGCCCGGGTCATCCGCTCCTCGGTGGAGAGCGGCGTGATCTCGGAGATCGACCCGATGAAGGTCGTCTTGCCCACCGCGAAGTGCCCGACCACCAGAATCTTGACGGCAGTCTGGGTCTCCCCGCCGCGGACGTAGGCCCGCTCATCCAAACTTGGCCTGGAGTCCATTCAGCACCTCCTCAAGGATTCGCGCATCCACCAGGGAGGCACGCTCGACCGGCGGCCGGACGATGACGAAGCCGCCCTCCGTCAGGCCCGAGAGCAGGATCCGCACCACCCCCAGGGGCAGCCGGGTGTGTCCCGCGAGTTCGGCCACCGTGAGGTAGCCCGCGGCACATAACTCCAGCAGCCCCTGTTCCTCCGGGGTCAGTCGGCGGGTGGGCCGCCGCTGCTCGTCGTCCGCCGCCGTCACCAGGGTGATCAGCGACAACTGCTCGTCATCGGGCAGGCCGCGGCCCTTCGTGATGACGTACGGCCGCACCAGCGGCGGCGCCTCGGACGGCTGCTCGTCCGGGGTGGTCATCGGCGCGCGCCGATATTCTCGCGCGGGGGCGTCATCAGCGCCTTGCCCAGCTGGCCGACGAGCTGCTGCATCCGGAAGGTGATGTCCGCCATGTCGACGTCCGGGGACGCGGAGACGCCGAGGTAGGCGCCCTCGCCCGCGGAGATCAGGAAGACCCAGCCGCCGTCGAACTCGACCAGGGTCTGCCGCCACTGCTGGTTGGAGCCGTTGCAGAAGAAGGCGAGCGAGCGGCTGAGCGACTGCACGCCGCTCATGCCGGCGGCGACCCTGTCCGCGTCGTCCTTGTCGAAGTCCTTCGTCCGGGCCATCAGCAGGCCGTCCGCGGATATCAGGACGGCGTGCAGGGCACCGGGGATCTCCAAGGCACTGTCAAGCATCCATGACAGATCGTTGTTCACGGAACCTCATGTCCTTCACTGCCTGCAGCAGGTGTGCTGCTCGTCGTTTCCGCGGCGTTCGGATTCGTCGCCCGACCCGACTGCGTGCCTCGCTGGAAGGCACCCATGATCGCCGCCGTCTCCGCGCCGGAACGGGCGCCGGAGCGGGTCTGCGCACCGGAGCCCGGAGCGCCGAGCCCCTGGGTGTCGTAGCCCTGCGCCGCGTGGCCCTGCGCTGCGTAGCCCTGCCCGGGGTAGGCCGGCGCGGCGTAGGCCTGCGCGGGGTAGCCCTGCTCGGGGTGGGCCTGCTCGGCATAGCCCTGCGTGGGGTAGCCCTGCGGGGCGAAGTCCTGCCGCCCGCCGGGGCCCTGGGGCGCGCCGGTCGCCGGGGCGCTGGGCACCACGGCCATCGGGCGCTTGCGGCGGCGCTTGGGCAGGCCGTCCGGGCCGGTCGCGGGCACGGCCGAGCTGGTCTCGAAACCGTTCCGGGCCGGGTCGGCGGGCCCGGTGGCGGCGGCCGCCGGGGCCGGCGCCGCGGGCTTCAGCTCCGGCATGCCGGTGAGGAGTTCGTGCGGCAGGAGGAGCACCGCGCGGACGCCGCCGTACGGCGAGGAGGAGTCCACGGACACCTCGAAGCCGAATCGCTCGCAGAGCACGCCGACCACCGCGAAACCGAATTGCGGCGGATTTCCGAGCGCGGAGACACCGGAAACCCGATCACTCGTCAGAAGCTTTTCCGCCCGGGCGCGCTCCTCGTCGTTCATGCCGATTCCGGCGTCGTCGACGACGATGCAAATGCCCTTCGGAACGGTGCGGATGTTGATTTCCACGACCGTGTCGGGGCTGGAGTAACTGGTAGCATTGTCGAGCAGTTCGGCGAGTGCCAGCGCGACCGGTTCGACGGCGCGGCTGGTGATGCCGAAGTCGACCTGGGAGAGGATCTCCACCCGCCGGAAGTGCCGCACCCGGCCCTGCGCGCTGCGCACCACGTCGTAGATCGACGCCACCTCGCGCTGGCGCCCGAGCCAGCCGTCGCAGAGCACCGCGATGGACTGGGCCCGCCGGCCGAACTGCGAGTTCGTGTGGTCGATCTCCAGGAGGTCCTCCAGGATGACCGAGTCGCCGTACTTGCTCTGCAGTCGGGAGACGACCAACTGCTGCTCCGCGGCGAGGCCCTGGAGGGTGCGCATCGCGGACTTGAGGACCGTCTTGGTCTCCTCGTCGGCGCGCACGTGGGCCGCCTCGACGGATTGCGAGAAATCGCTCTCCAACGCGGCGTAATGGGCTCTCAGCCCGTCGAACTCCTGGCGGGTCGACGCTGCCGCCCTGCGCTGGAGGACAATGACGGCGATCGCACCGAGGAGGACGACGAGGAGAGCCCAGAGCACTGGGTTCTGTAGGGAATGCGTCATAGGACTCACTTCAGGAGACTGGCGGCCAGCTGCTGAATTACCGTCAATTCTGGGGTGACCGGCTGACCGTCCGTACCGGGTTCACCGCCCGGACCGTCCCTGCGATCTTGTTGTCTCGCACCCGCCCCACCCCCCGGCAAGCGCCGTGATCATATCATCGGATGAAGCCCTTCTCTCGGCCCGTCCCGGCCTCGGCGGATCGTTGACGTGCACTCTGTTCGTCCGTCAACAACCGCCCCACACCAGCCCTTTCGCCACCATCCGACCAGAACATGACAGGTAGGGCAAACCCGCTGCCCAGGCCCCCTTGACGCAACGTCGGGCGGGCCCCTCCGGTTCAGCCGAGGGGCCCGGTGTCGACTGCCGGTTCAGCGGGCCGGGTTCAGTGGGTGGGGTGGGTGGTGGGCCGCGGGGCGCCGGGCTGGTGCGGGACGGACGCGGAACCGGCGTGGCCGGTGCGGTCGTCGGTGTGCCAGGACTGGGACTGGAAGGCGAGGAAGACCGCCGCCCAGCGGTTCTCGGCGGGGAAGTGGATGAGCAGGGCGCCGTCCTGGTAGACGCCGTCGTCCGCCTTGAACCGGCCGCTGTTGCCCTGGTTCATGTGGACGTCGTGCACGCCGTTGCCGGGCAGGAAGCCGAACACCTTGTCCGGGACGCCGGGTTCGGGGCCGAAGCGCTGCCCGAACACGTACACCGCGGCGGAGCTGTCCCCGATCGCCCGCCGGACGTGGGCGTCGAGCTGGTCCCCGAGGTCGTCCGGGCCCGGGCCGTCCGGCGGCAGCACCCGCATGGCGGCCGGGTCGAAGAGGTGCCCGCGGACGAAGTCCAGGCTCGCCGCGCCGGGCCGCGAGGGCAGCGCCGTCCAGCCGCTGCCGGCCTTGGGCAGCAGGGCGGTGACGGGGTGGCGGAAGTCCTCGGAGGCGAAGTAGCGCAGGTCCGGCGGGGCCTGCTGGGACAGCACGTTGACCGCCGCGCGGTAGTCGGTGCCCTGCTCGTCGCGCAGGTGGATCTGGTAGTGCGGGGTGTCGGTGCCGCCCTCGCGGCGCCGGTCGACGGCGCTCGCGGCGAGCACGCCGTAGTCGCTGATCGGCATGGGTGGGGCCTCTGTTCCTCGGTGCGTCGGCGACCGGTCGGCCGGGACGGCCCGACCGGGCGGGGGTCCCTCCGTTTATCGCGCACCGAGGCCGGCCGGGACGGCCGAATCGGGAGATGTTCACCTGCCGTCCCCCCGAGGAGGTTGACCGACACAGGAGATTGACACGGCGCAACACGGCCGTGCCGAGGGGCGGTTCAGAAGACCTGGAGCGGACCTAGATCCGCCGGGGGTCGTCGAGGGCGCTCTCGATGCCCTGGACCATCCGCCACAGCGGGGCCCGGCGGCTGGCGACCAGCACCACCACGTCGTCGTCCGGCGCCCCGCCCTCCGGCCCGGCGGGCTCGGCCGGGCGGTCGCTCCAGGTCTCGGTGACGAAGGCCATCGCCGCGTCCACCTCGGCCACCCAGTCGCTCTCGCCGCCCGAGCGCAGCCAGGTGCGCAGGGCGTGGTTGTGCGCGGAGACCACGGCGGCGGCGATCACGTCGGCGCGCAGCGGCCCGTCCGGGCGGTCGGCGAAGCGGCCGCGCAGGTAGGCGGCGAGGGTGTGCTCGTAGCGCCAGACCACCGACAGCTCGTAGGCCCGCAGGCCGGGCACCTTGCGGGTGAGGCGGTAGCGCTGGACGGAGAAGGAGGGCTGCTCGGCGTACATCCGCAGGACCAGGCGGGCGGCGTCGCAGGCGTGCTTGACCGGGTCCTCCTCGCCGGTGCCGGAGGCGAGGAACTCCGTCATCTCGGCGAGGCTGCGCTCGTGGTCGGGGAAGACCACGTCCTCCTTCGCCGGGAAGTAGCGGAAGAAGGAGCGCCGGCCGACGCCGGCGAGCGAGACGATGTCGTCGACGGTCGTCTGCTCGAAGCCGCGCTCCAGGAAGAGCTCGAAGGCCGCGGCCACCAGCGCCTCGCGCATCGCCGGCTTCGAGGGCCCGTCGTTCATGGGCTGGTCCTGCTCTTCCTTCTCGCTCATTCCCGGCAACTTAACACCGCCGCGCGGCATCGGCCCGCGCCGACGACCGGCGGCATCGGCCCCGGCGGCCGGCCGTTCGCCGGTCCGGCCGCCGGGGTGTCGGTTCGTGGGGTCGTTACGGCAGGTTGCGGGCCATCACGATGCGCTGGACCTGGTTGGTGCCCTCGTAGATCTGCGTGATCTTCGCGTCCCGCATC